>NZ_JBGFGM010000128.1:0-543504 GCF_041224635.1 Leisingera sp. XS_AS12 | reverse complement strand
AAACCGCCCACATATCTCTTCAGTTATCCATCAATGTCAAAGAGCATACACCCGGAGGCAAAAACAGGACCGTTGCGCCATTCTCACAGCGCGCCCGCCTCGTTCCATCCAACAGATGCCGCCGTCTCTCCAGCGCGTCCCACCGTCTCTCCGGCGTGTCAGCAGCGCCTCAGCGCCGCCGGTGAAAGGTGTTCTATGATCAGCGCCGAAGAGTCGCAACCCCTTTTTTGACATTCTGATGACTTTCCACGCAGAAAGTCTGAAATATCAAATATAGCAATGACTTAACCCCCGCACAAAAGACGTCCTCCCTGCTCTTTTGAGGGGGGCTGGTGAAGGCTGCGCAATCCACAAAACAAAGCGGGCTCACTTCCCCACTAGATATAGAGGGGCGGGCGACATTGGGCACAAGACTCCAGACAGGGGCGACTCGCCGAACCAGCCTCCTCGCCTCGGGAATCGTGCCCGTCAGAGACTCTTGAGCCGCCGACACGCCTACCCTTGATCGCAGGACCGCCTGCCACGGATCGTGCCGGGCAGGGCAGCCGTCATCCGCAGCAGCCGGTCGTGGCTTCAGAAATCCTGCCAGCCCGCTGATGCCGCGGCGGCGGGCGGCGTTGCCACTGGGGTCGCCGCACCGGGACGCTGAAACGGCACGATCTCGGCCTGGCCGCCGACCTGCCCCCCGGGCTGGCCACCCTGGAACCGGGACACCTCGCGGGTCAACAGGCTCGCATCCTCAGCGAGCTGCTGGCTGGCCGACGAGGTCTCCTCCACCATTGCGGCATTCTGCTGGGTCACCTGATCCAGTTGCGATACGCCAAGGTTGATCTCGCCCAGCGCGGTGGCTTGCTCATTGGCACCGGCCGCGATGCGCCCGATATGGGCCGAGATATTGCCGACACTGTCGATGATCTGCTTCAGCTCCGCCCCGGTGCGCCCCACGAGGTCGACCCCGCTGGCCACCTGCTGCTTGCTCTGGCCGATCAGCTGCTTGATCTCCCCCGCCGCACCGGCGGATCGCTGGGCCAGGGCCCGCACTTCGGAGGCGACCACGGCAAAGCCCCGCCCGGCCTCGCCGGCGCGGGCGGCCTCGACCCCGGCGTTCAGCGCCAGCAAGTTGGTCTGGAAGGCGATATCGTCGATCATGCCGATGATCTTGGCGATCTCTTCGGAAGAGGCTTCGATCTGCGCCATCGCGGCAACCGCGTCGCTGACCACATGGCCGCTGCGCTCGGCCGCCACCTGGGCGTCACTGACGATGGCCTCCACCTTGCGCGCGCCCTCGGCGGATGACCGGACCGTGGCGGTCAGCTCCTCGATCGCTGCGGCCGTTTCCTCCAGCGTGGCAGCCTGGCTCTCGGTACGCTGGGAGAGGTTGGCCGAGGAGGCCGAAATCTCGTCCGCGGTCCGCCCCACCGCACCGGTCACACGGCTGACCGCGCCGATCGCGGCCTGCAGCTGTTCGGCCGACCGGTTGAAGGCTTCGCCAAGGGCGGCAATATCCGGCTGCGTCGACAGCTCCACCCGTTGCCCCAGGTCACCGCGGCTCATCGCCTCGAGCCCGCGGGCGATTTCCTGCAACCCGAGCCGCCGGACGGTCACATCCGTGGCCACCTTGACCACTCGTTCCACCGCTCCCTCCGCGTTCAGGACCGGCGCATAGGTGGCCTGGATCCAGATCGTCGCACCGGCCTTGGTCCGCCGCGGAAACTGATCCGTAAACGTCTTCCCCGCCGCCAGATCGGCCCAGAACTGCGCGTATTCGGCGCTGGCGGCAAGCTCCGCATCGACGAACATCGAATGATGCTGGCCGACGATCTCCTCGAGTTGATAGCCAAGCGCGTTCAGGAAATTCTGGTTCGCCTGCAGGATGGTTCCGTCGGGTTTGAACTGGATGGTCGCCTGGGTGCGGTCGACCATTTCGGCAAGGATCTCGGCATTGCTGCGCTCACTGGACGTCTTGGCGGCCTTACTTCTGAAAAACAAAGAGCATCTCCACATAGCGGGTTCCCGGATGCAGAAGCGAAGTAGCGTCAAACCCTCACAAAAGGCTTAACCGCCCGCCGGATTCGCGCGGCAACCACCGCTTACGCTGTCTTAATCCCTTGGCTTTAGGGTGGAGCGGATTCGACTCGTGGCCCAACTGCTGGCGCCGCGCAGACGAGCTGCCGTTATCGATCCTGCTGCCGGAGAGCCGACCATGCCCATCGAAATCCTTCCAAGCCAAGCGAACGGAAATGCATTCGGCTTTCTGAACCGGCTACTCCGCGGCTCTGAACGGGATGACAATATTGAGCTGGCCGGCGATCAGAATTTCGCCTCCGGCGAAGGCGGCAATGATTCCATCAGCGGCACAACCGGCAACGACGTGATCTTTGGCGGGCGCGCAGAAGGGGCCGGTGTGGGCCAGCATGCCGACCCATTGACGTTGAACATCAACAACCTGCACAGCCAATCCTACCAAGGCACCGAGGCGCACGAGGGCGATTGGGCGATCTACAACAATGTCGCTCAGCTGGCTGACGGCCGCATGATCAGCGGCCGCCTGGTTCTGGTGGAAAAGTCGGACCCATGGATGTCCGTCGATCTGGCCAGTGGGCGCGGCTATGAAATCCTGATGCAGGGCTGGGGAACAGGCGACACCGCCAAGTTCCGGCTGGAATTCTTCGATCCCGCCACCGGGGAACCCGTAGCGCTGAACTCGATGGCCACCTTTAACGATATTGATAGCAACGGCGGCAACAACCACGAAGGCGTTCACCTGGACGCCGAGAGTTTTACCGCGGTCGGCACCGCGGCGAACAGCAATTTGGACATGAGCCAGGACGGATCGACCGTTTCCGTTACCGGCACCACCTCCAACAACCCGGATCAGGAAGAAGCCTGGTTTTCGGCCCGGTTCGAGGACCGCACGTTCATCGAATTCGACCTTGAGAGCCGGACCTCCAGCTCGGGCTTTACCCTCTCCGGTGCCGTGATCGCGGGCGCCGTCTTTACCGAGATCGAAGAGGACAATGACACGCTTGAGGGCGGACTTGGCGATGACATCATCTTCGGTCAGGGCGGTGACGACCTGATCGACGGCGGCGAGGGCAACGACAGCCTGGCCGGCGGCGATGGCGCCGACTTCCTGACCGGTGATGTCGGCGATGACACCCTGTTCGGCGGCAGCGGCGGCGACACCCTGATGGGCGGCGACGGCAACGACTTCATCGACGGCGGCGAAGGCGACGACCTCTTGCGCACCGGCCTCGGCAACGACACCCTGCTGGGCGGCGAAGGCAACGACACGCTGATGAACTCGGCCGGGGACGACAGCCTGGTCGGGGGCACCGGCGATGACAGCATCGTCGCGACCGAGGGCAACGACACGCTCGAGGGCGGCGATGGCAATGACACGCTGATCGGTGGCCTGGACAATGACAGCCTCCTTGGCGGCGCGGGCCATGACCTGATGTACGGCGACGAGGGGCTGGACATCATGGCCGGCGGTCTCGGCAATGACACCATGTACGGCGGCATCAACACCGACACCATGGAGGGCGGCGACGGCGACGACCTGCTCTATGGCGAGGATGGTGATGACATCATGGCCGGCGGCGCCGGCAACGACCTGATGTATGGTGGTGCCGGCAACGACTACATGACCACCGGCACCGGTCACGACACGCTGTATGGCGGTGCGGGCAACGACACGCTGCAAAACTCCTCCGGCAACGACAGCCTGGTCGGCGGCAGCGGCGACGACAGCATCACTGCCACCGCAGGCAACGACACGCTGAAGGGCGGCACCGGCAACGACACCATGCACGGCGGCGCCGACAACGACGTGCTGTACGGTGGCGAAGGCAACGACAGCATGACCGGCGGTGACGATGCCGATATCTTCGTGATCGAGGACAACTTCGGGCACGATACCGTTGTTGGCGGCGAAGGCGGCATCGATCGAGACATCCTGGACTTTTCGCATGTCTCCAGCCCGGTGAATGTCGTCTATTCCAGCGGCGAGGCGGGTACCGCCACCAGCGGCACCAACGACGTCACATTCTCTGAAATCGAACGCGTCAACGGCACCTCCAGCGCCGACACGTTTGACGGCTCGGCCGCGCTCACCGGCATCAATGTCAACGCCGGCGCAGGCGATGACACCATCACCACCGGTCTTGGCTCCGACACCCTGATTGGTGGCGCTGGCGACGACACCTATATCCTGACGTCCGGTGGCGGCTCGGACACCATCAAGGACTATGACACCGCGGACAGCGACGGGAATGGCCTGCGGAACGACCAGTTCGACGTCTCCAACCTGAAGGGCGGCACCGGCTATCTCGGCAAGGTCACCTGGCGCGACGTCCGGGTCTCCGATGACGGTCACGGCAATGCCAAGCTGATCTTCCCCGAGGGCGAAACCGTCGTGCTCCACGGCGTGGCCCCGAGCGACATGACCAGCGAAGCACAGCTGCGCGCCTCGGGTATCCCCTGCTTCACCAGCGGCACCATGATCCTGACGCCCCGCGGCGAAGTGCCGGTGGAAACCCTGCGCCCGGGCGATCTGGTGACCACCCGCGACAACGGCCCACAACCGGTGCTCTGGGTGGCCTGCCGGGCGCTTGACGCGGCCGAACTGCAGGCCGGACCTGACCAGCGCCCGATCCGGATCGAGGCCGGCGCCTTCGGCCAGGACGCGCCGCTGATCCTGTCGCCGCAACATGGGCTGTTGCTGACCGGCCCGGATGGCCGCGACCAGCTGGTCCGCGCCCGCCACCTTGCCCAGCTGCGCGGCGGCGCGGTGCGCGTCATGAACGGCTGTCGCGAGGTGCACTACTTCCACCTGTTGTTCGAAACGCATCAGCTGGTCTGGGCCAACGGGCTTCCCGCCGAGAGCTTCTATCCCGGCCCCATGGCCCTCGGTGGCCTGACACCGCAGTCCCGGGCAGCCTTGTTCGCGGACTTCCCGGGCTTTGCCCGCATTGAAACCCTCAGTGACAGCCGCAGCCAGTACGGAGCCCCGGTGGCGGAATACTCCCGCACCCGGTCGCTGCCGTCGCATGTCAACGACTTCCGCGCCACGCTGCACACCGGGATCAGCGCGCCCTCGGCGCCCTCCAGCTCCAGGAAAGTCGCCTGACCACCGCGCGCCACCTCAACGCAAGCCCGTCCTGCCCCGCCCGCTTCCCGGTGCCGTCCGGGGGGCTTCGACGTCGCCAGGCCTGCACTACGTGTTGCCAGGACGGCTCCGCACGTGTCGGAGTCCTGCGCCCCACCTTCCTCGGCACCCGCACACCGCCCGCCTTTCGCCAGCAGTGCGCATCAACTTTCAAGGCATTAACGGTGCTGTAACGATATGCCGCCAGAATTTATCCTTATCCGCACCAGAAACTGGTCAGCGGCTGGTGCCAATCCTCCCGCAAGTGGACGACAGCACCGAACGGTTAACAGGTGATGGGAGCCCGACCCAAATGACCCAACCGAAGACCTCACGACGGCCGCTTGGCCGGTTCCTTGCCGCGCCTCAGGCGCAGCGGTCCCGGCGTTGTCGTCCCGAGACCTTTGCAGGCACCTGTGACCCTGCTGCAAGCCATGATCGCATTGCGCACACTGCCGGGCCCAGAATGGTTGCTTTTTCATCGCGAAATACCGCTTTTGGTGAAAACGCACGCACAAAACTGCCAGCTCAGACGTTCTGGGCACCACCCGGAACGCGCGAAGGAAGCTAAATGGACGCACCCCGTACCCTGCCGAGCTGGCTTCTGGCCCTGAAAAACCGCGCCTACCTGCCAACCATTCTCGCCCTCGTGGTGGTCTGTGTCGCCGTGCTCTACGCCGAGCAGCAGAACCGCACCATTCATCAACAATCGATGCGCGCGCAGGTCCAGCAGGCCGCGGGCCTGATCAAGTCCCGCCTCGAAGCGCAGCTGAATGGCGACTACCAGCGGATGCGGGGGCTCGCGGCCATGCTGGCCACAGAGCCGAAAATGTCCCAGGAGCGGTTTGCCCAGATCGCCAGCCACGTGCTGGAGGGCAAGACCGCCATCCGCCACTTCGCGGCCGCCCCCGACCTTGTTGTGTCGCTGGTCCACCCGATGGAAGGCAACGCTCGCGCCATCGGGCTGGACTACAACAAGAACGACGAGCAGCGCGCCGCCGCCTATCGGGTGCGCGTCAGCGGCGACATGGTGCTGGCGGGTCCGGTGAACCTGGTTCAGGGGGGCACCGGTTTCATCTACCGGTTGCCGATCTTCACCGATGCGCCGGAAGGCCGGGCGTTTTGGGGCATCCTGTCCGCGGTCACCGAAACAAACACGCTCTACACCGCCGCGGGACTGCTGGAAGACAGCGACGGCATCGAATATGCGCTCAACGGGCAGGACGGCACCGGCACCGCCGGCGGCCAGTTCTTTGGCGACAGCGCGGTCTTCGCGGGCGACCCGGTCCTGTTGGACATCAACCTGCCGGTCGGCAGCTGACAGCTAGCCGCGCGACCGACGGACGGCTGGGAGACCCGCCCCGACAACCTGTGGCGGCTGAGGCTTGGCCTCCTGGCGGCCGGCATGCTGATTGTCTTTCCCACGTTCCTTGCCGGCAAGCTCTCCGCCGCCCGGCAAACTGTCATCGGCCAATTGCGCCGCCGCGAAAGCGAGCTGGCCTCGGTCTCCCGGCGACTGGAGATCGCGGTCAAGACGTCCCGAGTGGGGATCTGGGAATGCAGCGCCCAGGACGCGCATTACACCTGGGACGATCGCATGCACGAGCTCTATGGCGTTCAGCAGAAGATCGGCGCGATCACCGGGGACGACTGGCTACAGCGCCTTCACCCTCAGGACCGGGAGCGCGTGACCCAGTCCTGGCAGCGGGCGGAAACCGACAAGACCCAGTTTTCCGAAGAATTCCGCATCATCATGGATGACGGTTCGATCAAGCATATCCGCGCCCTCGCCAGCAGTTTCACCGATCCCGAGGGCAAGGACTGGATCATCGGCGTCAACTGGAATGTGTCCGAGGACGTGCGCCTGCGCGAACAGCTGATCCACGCCAACGAGGCGCTGTCCCAGCAGAACAAGGAGCTGAATGCCGGCAAGCAGGCCCTGGAAGCCGCCCATGCGGCGCTGCAGAAGCAGCAGGCCGAGCTGCACCGCCTGTCGCTGGTGGCCAAACACGCCTCGGACAGCATCATTCTGACCGACGCCGACAAACGCATTCTGTGGGTGAACGAGGCCTTCACGCGTGCCACCGGCTACTTCCCGGCCGAAGCCATCGGGCGCACCCCCTCGGAGCTTCTGGACGGCAAGAACACCGACCCCAATGTGATCCGCGAGCTGAACCGCCACAAGGCCATGGGCAAGCGCTACCACACCGAGGTGCTCAGCTATACCAAATCCGGTGATGAGATCTGGATGGACACCAACATCGTTCCAGTCACCGGGCCGGACGGCAAGGTCGATCTCATCATTGGCATCGAGCGCGACATCACCCGCAGCAAGCAACGTGAACGTGAACTGGCCGAAGCCAAGCTGGCCGCCGAGAAGGCCGACCGCGCCAAATCCGAGTTCCTCGCGAACATGAGCCACGAAATCCGCACCCCGATGAACGGCATCATCGGCATGGCCGAACTGCTGGCAGAGGCGGACCTGGCCGCGGATGACCACCAGAACGTGGAAGTGATCCGCAGCTCGGCACAGGCACTGCTGAAGATCATCAACGACATTCTTGACCTGTCCCGGCTCGAGGCCGGGAAGTTCTCGATCGTGGAAGAAGATTTCGACCTGCACGACTGCCTGAGCAGCGTGGCGGGCCTGTTCCGTCCCAAGGCCATCGAAAAGGGGCTGGCGTTGGACATCACCTTTGCCGAGGGGCTGCCCGAACGCCTGCGCGGCGACGACGGCCGCCTGCGGCAGATTCTGGTGAACCTGATCGGCAATGCGGTGAAATTCACCCATCACGGCCGAATCGACGTGCGCGTGTCCCACGCCGCGACCGATCCCTGCCGCCTGGTGGTGGAGGTCGAAGACAGCGGAATCGGTGTATCGCCGACCCAGGCCCAACACATCTTTGACCGGTTCACCCAGGCCGACGGCGCCACCACCAAGGCTTTTGGCGGCACCGGGCTGGGGCTGACGATCTCCAGCATGCTGGCGCGGCGCATGGGGGGCACGATCTCGGTGCAGTCAACCCCCGGCCAAGGTTCCTGCTTCCGTCTCGAGGTGCAGATGGCCCCTGCTGCCACGATGGACGGGCCGCAGACGCTGCACTTGCCCGACAACCGCACCAGCCTGCGGCCATGCCGCATCCTCTTGGCCGAAGACAACCAGACCAACCGGCTGCTGATCCGCAAGTTCCTGCGTGGCCAGCCGGTCGAGCTTGTGGAGGCCGAAAACGGTCGTGCGGCGGTGGAGATATGCCGGGAGCAGCCCCCCGACATCATCCTGATGGACATGTCGATGCCGGAACTCGACGGGCTCGCTGCGACACGGGAAATCCGCGACCTGCCGATCGTGCAACCGGTGATCATCGCGCTGACCGCCAATGCGTTTTCCAGCGACCGCGACGCCTGCCTCAAGGCCGGGATGGACCACTTCCTGACCAAGCCGGTGAAAAAGACGGTGCTGCTGCACACTTTGGCGACCGCGCAGAACGAGAACCCGGTCTGGCTCGATCCACCCCGCGCCAGCGCCTGACCCTCCCCCGCCGCAGCCCTGCGACCCGACCGTCCCGGTCAGACCGCCAGTCCGATCAGCGCTACGCCCAGCGCAACCAGCACCGCCGCGCCCAGCCGCCGCATCCAGTTGCCTTCCTTGAGGAAGACAAAGCCGATCAGCGCCGCGAAGATCACCGAGGTTTCCCGCAGCGCCGACACCGCACCCAGCGGCGCGAAATTCTTGGCAAACAGCACCAGCCCGTAGGCCGTCATCGACACCATTCCCCCGGCCAGCCCCAGCAACCAGACGCGCGCAGGCAGGCGGGTCAGCGTGTCCCGTTTGCGCCAGCCGACAAAGCCCGCGATGAACAGATGTAAAAACGCGCCCCAGGCCCAGTAGCTCAGCGTGTTGCCCGACAGGCGCACGCCGATCCCATCGACCACCGAATAGACGGAGATGCACAAGCCCGTGCCCGCGGCAAACCCCAGCGCCGCACGCCCCACCCCTGACCGCAGCGCCTTCCAGCTGCTCAGCTGGATCGCAACAGCAATGACCGCGATTCCACCCCAGGCCTGCAGCGGCAGCCGCTCACCCGCGAACAGCAGCGCCCACAGCCCCACGAGTGCCGGCACGATCCCGCGGGCAATGGGATAGACGACGCTCAGATCGCCATGCCGGTAGGCCTGCCCAAGCATGAAGAAATAGCCGAAATGCACCACCGTCGACAGCAGGATGTAGACAAAGCTCTCGGCCGACGGCAGCGGCAGCAGCACCACCATCGCGGCGCCGGGAATGACATGTCCCAGCGCCACCAGGCCCAGGGTGGTCGTGCGGTCAGCGGCCGTCTTGACGATGGCGTTCCAGACCGCATGCAGCAATGCCGCCGACAGGATAATGGCGATGACAAAGGGCGTCATGGTTTTGGGGGCCTTTCATGCCGACGCGGCAATACGAGGGGTCAATCCGCGTCTTCCTGCTGCAGATCGTTGATCAGGCGGGTCTCCAGCAACTGCCCGTTCTGATACAGCAACGGATAGGCCACAGCGGCGATGTGACTGTTGAACTCCCGCAGGGCGCGCAGCGTCTCCAGATGAATGTCGGAGGTGTCGAAACTGTCGCGCGCGCCGTTCTGCAGCCGCCTCAGGTGGCGCTTGCGGCTGTCGCGTTCCATCCGCTTCACCTCGGTCTTCTCCAGGCTCAACAGCCGCGCGCTTTCCAGGTCGTCCGAAATCAGCACGTTCGAAGCCAGCTGCATGTTGGCCAGGATGGCCTCGTGCATGCGGGTGATTTCCAGCCAGCCCTCGCGCGAGAAGCGCAGGTTCTTGCGGTTCAGATCCCCCGCCAGCACCGCCAGCCGTCGCGCCACCACATCACCTGCGGTTTCCAGCCGGATGGCATATTCCATCAAGCTGCGCGCGGTCTTCAACTCCTCCCGGTCAAAGGCATCTTCGGGAATGGCGGCCACATAGCTGCGGATCCCCGAAAGGCAGGCGTTGACCTCCTCATCCATCTTCTGCACCGCGCGGATCTGCTCCTTGGTCCCCTCCTCGTACAGGTCCAGCACCGGGCGGAACATCGCCCCCACCTGGTCCGACATGCGCAACAGCTCGCGCTTGAGGTTGGAGATCGCCAAGGCCGGTGAGCCGTAGTTACCCGGCTCCAGAGCGCTGATAGGCCGCCCCGGCTGGATCACCGTAGACGGTGCCGGATCCGGGAACAGACGACAGAACAGATCACCCAGCGGGGTGCACACCGGCAGCGCCAGCACCAGGAGCGAAGCATTGAAGGCCAGGTGGGCGTTGACCAGCATCTGCCCGCCCTGCGGATCTCCCAGCCAGCCCTGCCGCAGCGCCAGGTTGGCGCCAAAGAGGCAGATCACCGCCCAGCTGCCCCGCAACGCCAGGTTGGCATAGGGGATGCGGCGGGCCGGCAGGTTCAGCCCCCGGCTGAGCCAGACCGGAATGAAGGCCGACCCGAAATTGGCGCCAAGCACCAGCGACAACCCGGCGGCAAAGGGCAGCGCGTCGATCTGCACCAGGGTCACGCACATCAGGATCGCCGCCACCGAGGAATGCATGACAAAGGCCAAGGCACCTCCGACAAGAAAGGCGGTGATGTAGTCGCGCGCCAGGTAGCCCGCAACCGCGGGCAGGAAAGCACTGTCGCGGATCGGATCCATCGCCTCGCGCAGGAACCGGAGCGAAATCAGGATGAAGGCGATCCCCATGAGGATGCGCCCCAGCTGGCGCGCTTTCTTGGCTTCGGTCTTGACGAAAAGATAGCCACCAAGCGCCAGCAGCACCGGCACCAGCCAGTCCAGCTTGAACGACAGGATCTGAATGATCAGCGCCGAGCCCAGGTCGCCTCCCAGCACGATCGCAAGCCCGGCCGGGAAGGTCAGGTAGCCACTCGCCGCAAACCCCGAGGTCAACAGCGCCACCGCCGCCGAGCTTTGCAGAACGATCGCCAGCAGCAGCCCCATGGCCCCGGCCTGCAGATGGCTCTGCTTGCCGGTCAGCAAGCGCTGGAACGAGGCGCCGTAGCTGCGCTCGATACCGGTGCGCACCATCCGCACCGCATAAAGCAGCAGCATCGTGGCACCGGCCAGGCTGATGAGAAACGTCAGAATTGCCATGTCAGGTCTCGCCTACCGAATTTTTACCGCCACCTTCAAAGGCAGCGCGGTCCAGGGGTCTACTGTTCTCGTCTTGCATCAATCAGCCCTCCTGCTCATCCTCGGCCGCGACATGCAGGCGAATACCCCAGTCGGCCAGGGCCGCGCCGTGTTTCTTGCCCGGCGGGTGATCGGTGAACACATCGTCGATGCGCCGGGGATCGGGGCCGCAGTGCGGCGCACTTTCGTCGAACTTGGGATGCGTGACAGCCACCGCCACCTGGTCGGCGCATTCGGCGGCCAGACCCGCCAGCTGGGCCTCGGCGGCGCTGTGGTACAGGATCCCGCGCCGCGCCGAGAACCCGTCCGCCGACAGCACCGCGAGGTCCGGGGCGAACCGGCGCAGCTGCTGCTCGGTCACGAAGCCAAAGGTGCCGCGCTCGTTGCTCTCCAGCTCCCCGCCCAGCAGGTGCACCCGGTTGCCGTTGTGCCCGGCCAGGGCCTGCGCCGCGCCCAGCGCATTCGTCACCACCACCAACCCGGAGTACCGCCGCAGCGCTTCGGCGACAAAGGCCGTGGTGGAGCCCACGTCCAGGAATACTGCCATCCCGTCGCGCACCCGCCGCGCCAACGCCGCGGCGATGCGGGTCTTCTCCTTTTGATGCTCGCCGATCCGGCGGGCAAAGCCGCTGCCGCTCTGCGCCCCGGCCAGATAGGCACCGCCATGCACACGTTGCACCGCCCCGGCCTTGTGCAGCGCCTTGATGGTGCGCCGCACGGTTTCCTCGGAAACATCCAGCATCTTGGTCAGCTCGGCACTGCGCGCGGACCCACCCAGGCGCCGCAGCGCCTCCAGCAATTCCACCTCGCGACGCGAATGAGAAAAACGATCCGTCAAATTCCAACCCGCTTCTGGCCTTCCCTATCAGGTAGATAACAAATCTACGCTCACAGCAAGGCAAAACCCACAAAACCCCACAAAGATACCGCAAACACCCACAAATACGCCACCCAGCCCGCGATTGACGACACAGCCCCCTGTCGGGCACAAGTTAGCGCAAGCATTTGGGGCCATAACAACAGACGACGGACAGCCGGACAGCCCCGCCACGGCCCCTACTTGGCCGCGGCCCCATCACGGCACCGCCGACACGGAGACAGAGATGACCGAATTGCAGCACGCAGCCCAAAGCCTGTTCCAGGCCGCAGTCGACCGCGCCGACCCCGCTCGCGCCCTGCGGGCAGAGCTTTCGCAGAACCCGCTGCCCGAGGTTGCCTCCGGGGGACGGGACGTGCTGCTGGCGGTTGGCAAGGCGGCGGTGCCGCTGATGCGGGAGGCCCTGGCACAATTCCCGCACGCCAGCCAGGCACTGGTCGTCACCAATCCGGAAAACCGCGTCACGCTGGAGGGCGCCACTGTCATCTGTGGTGCCCATCCGGTGCCTGATGACAGCAGCGCCGCGACGGGCCGGGCAGTGATGGAACTGGTCGGCTCCCTTGGCGCACAGGATCGGTTGATCGCGCTGATTTCGGGTGGCGGCTCGGCACTGATGGTGGCCCCGGCCCCCGGCCTGACCCTGGCGGACAAGGCGGCGGTCAATGACCTGCTGCTCGCCTCGGGTCTGGAAATCAACCAGATGAACCTGATCCGGCAACAGCTCTCGGACCTGAAGGGCGGCGGCCTGCTGCGCCATGCCGCCCCGGCAGAGGTCCGGGCCTATATCCTGTCCGACGTCATCGGCGACGATCTGCGCGCCATTGCCTCCGGCCCCACCGTGTCACCGATCGGAACACGCGCTCAAGCGCGCGAGCTGTTGCAGGAAACCGGCCTTTGGGCACGCCTGCCGGATGCCGTCCGGCACCATCTGGGCAGTGCCGAAGCGGCGCAGACCGCACCCGCCGAAGTCACCAACACGCTGATCGGCTCCAACCGGCACAGCCTGCAGGCGGTGCTCGAGGCCGCGAGCACCGACTGGGAGGCACAGTTGGTCAGCGACCAGCTGGTCGGGGATGTGGCGGATGCCGCGGAAACCGTGGTTGCCGCCGCCCGGCAAGCGCCTGCGGACCGGCCCGTGGCGCTGATCTTCGGAGGTGAGACGACCGTGCAGCTGCGCGGCAGCGGACTGGGCGGGCGCAACCAGGAACTGGCCCTGCGCGTCGCCAGACTGGGCGCGCAGCAGCTGGAGGGCAACTGGCTCTTCCTGTCAGGCGGCACCGACGGCCGGGACGGCCCGACAGAGGCTGCAGGCGGGATTGTCACCGGCTCCACCTGGCAGGCCATCGCCGATGCGGGACAGGACCCGCAGGCCCTGCTGGACAACAACGACAGCCACGCCGCGCTGGCCGCCGCCAATGCGCTGCTGCACACCGGCGGGACCGGAACCAACGTGGCGGACGTGCAGATCTTTCTGCGCCGCCCCTAGGGCAGCGCGGGACCACAAAACCTACTCGGTTTCCGAAAGATCGATCTTGTCCAGCTCGTTCAGCAGGTCCAGCAATGCTTCGTAACGCTCCGCACCCATGCGCTGCCGGGTGCGGTCGATCAACTCGAGGCTGGCGTCGATGTTGTCGGCAATGACCTGCGCCCCCGCCTCGGTGATCTCGACCACCTGGCGGCGGCGGTCCTCCTGATCGCGGGTGCGGCTGATCAGCTGCTTTTCCTCCAGCTTCTGCAGGATCCGCGTCAGGCTGGGCAGCAGCAGGCAGGCCTTTTCGGCGATCTGGGTCGGATCGATCGGGCCGCTTTCCTCGACCACCCGCAACACGCGCCATTGCTGTTCAGTCATGTCCGCGCCGCTCAAAAGCGCGCGGATCGGCCCCATCACCCGCTCGCGTGCGCGCAGCAGGGCAATAGGCAGGGAGCGGTCGGTGGACGGCATCATCTTGGTCATACCCGATTATCGCCCCGCTTGGGGATAAACGCAATTGCTGCCTCGCTTTCTGCGGGTTGACGTCCCGCAAAATAGCAATTGCCGCCAACGGTCGGCAGGTCGCGAACAGCACCCCCCGGCGCTGCAACAGCCGTTGCGGCACTGCCGGAACGCCAACCGGGGCAAGACCATGACGCAGCAGAGCAGCCCAGAACTCTCCCGCACGCCCAGCCCTCGCGGAAGAAACAGGCTCTAAATCAGGGCAATCATCTCATTGCGCAGCTTCTTGGCCTCGCGAAGCTGCCGCTGATCCCAACGCCAACCCAGGGAATTCACAACCGCTCATTGCACCCAGCGGCAACACAGGACAGTCTCTGGCCCTGGAGCGGCGTGAAAGGCCCTCCCGGGGGATTGCCTTGCGCTGACCACACCCCCGGCACCGACCTGAGGAACACACGATGAAATGGAATGAATTCTCCGAATGGGGGCGCCGGGTCGCCGACTGGGCACAGGACTATCACCTGACCGTGGGCGACCGCCCGGTGCGCGCCCGGACCCGCCCCGGCGAGGTGCTGAACGCCCTGCCCCAGACCCCGCCCGAACAGGGCGAGGAGATGGAAACGATCTTTGCCGATTTTGAATCCACCGTGCTGCCGGGCATCACCCATTGGCAGCACCCGCGCTTCTTTGCCTATTTCAACTCCAACGCCGCCGCGCCCTCGGTACTGGCCGAGTTCCTCGCCTCCGCCATCGCGCCGCAATGCATGCTGTGGCAGACCTCGCCCGCCGCGACCGAGATGGAAACCCGGATGATGGATTGGCTGCGCCAGGCGCTCGACCTGCCGCAGGCATTCCAGGGGGTGATCCAGGACAGCGCCTCCTCCGCCACCCTCGCAGCGGTGCTGACCATGCGGGAGAAGGCGCTGAACTGGCAGGGCAACAATCAGGGTCTATTTGGGCAAAAGCAGCTGCGAATCTACTGCTCGTCCGAGGTTCACACCTCCATTGACCGCGCCATCTGGGTTGCGGGCATCGGCCAGCAGAACCTCGTCCGCGTGCCGATCAAGGGCGACTGGCGCGGCATGGACCCGGCCGCGCTGGAGACCGCCATCAAACAAGACATCGCCGCAGGCCACCAGCCCGCCGGCGTGATCCTCTGCGTCGGCGGCACCGGCACCGGCGCCACCGACCCGGTGGACCAGTTGCTGGACGTGGCCGAGACATACGGTCTCTACACCCATGTCGATGCCGCCTGGGCCGGCTCGGCCATGATCTGCCCGGAATACCGCCACTACTGGCCCGGCGTGGAGCGCGCCGACAGCATCGTCTTCAACCCGCACAAGTGGCTTGGCGTGCAGTTCGACTGTTCGGCCCATTTCCTCAAGAACCCGGATGATCTGGTGCAGACCCTCGCCATCAGCCCGGAGTACCTCAAGACCCACGGCCACGACGGCATCATCAACTATTCCGAATGGTCGGTGCCGCTGGGCCGCCGTTTCCGCGCGCTGAAGATCTGGTTCCTGATCCGCACCTACGGGCTCGAGGGGCTGCGCCAGCGGCTGCGTAACCACGTGAACTGGTCCAGCCAATTACACGAAAAACTCAAGTTAGAGCCTGATTTCCAGATCGTGACCCCGCCGATGTGGTCGCTCTGGACCTTCCGCTACACCCCTGATGGCGCGACCGACCTCGATGCGCTGAACCTGCGGCTGGTCAATGCGATCAACGACGATGGCCGCATCTATCTGACCCAGACGCGCGTCGACGGCCAGTTGGTGATCCGCTTTCAGGCTGGCCAGTTCGAGACCACCGAAGCCGACGTGATGATGGCCTTCGAGGTCATCACCGACATTGCGAGAAACCTGGCATAAACCGGCTTTCCTGTGCCGTGAGCTACGGCTGACGGGATGGCGCTGCGGCGCCGTCCCGAGGAAGCGCCAGGAAGGGTCGAATATGGACAAAGGAATACGGGGGCGGATACCGTGACCCCAAGCGCCTTCCCCCCGTCCGATCACACGCCTGCCGGGCGCGAAAATCGCCGCTTTAGGCTCTGTTACAATTCCCTTCGCCTGACACAGGAGGCCCCAAATGCCCGCGCCCAAGAACACCTTCAAACAGGCCCTCGCCGAGGGGAAGCGCCAGATCGGCTGCTGGCTCTGCTTTGCCGAGGCGTCGACAGCCGAGATCATGGGCACCTGCGGGTTTGACTGGCTGGTGATCGACGGCGAACACGCCCCCAACGACATTCGCTCCATCCGGGATCAGCTGATGGCGCTGGCCAACTCGACCAGCCACCCTGTCGTGCGGCTGCCTGTCGGGGAAACCTGGATGATCAAACAGGTGCTGGATGCGGGCGCACAGACGATCCTGGTGCCAATCGTGGAAAGCGCCGCACAGGCCCGCGAGTTGGTGCGCGCCTGCCATTACCCGCCCAAGGGCGTGCGCGGCGTCGGAGCCACGGCGGCGCGGGCGACAGGCTTTGGCACTGTCAGCGACTACATTCAGACGGCTGATCAGGAAATCTGCCTGCTGGTGCAGGTGGAAAACCGCGCCGGGATCGCGGCGCTGGACGAGATCCTGGAGGTTGAGGGCATCGATGGTGTCTTCATCGGCCCAGCGGACCTTTCGACCGACTTGGGGTTCCAGGGCAATTCCGCCCATCCCGAGGTGCGCGCGGTGATCGCCAATGCCCTGCATCGCATCAAGGCTGCCGGAAAGGCGCCCGGCATCCTCGGGACCACGGAGGAAGCGACGCAAAGCTACGCCGACATGGGCGCGCAATTCCTTGCCGTGGGACTGGACGTCATGATCCTTGCCCGCAACGCCCGGGAGCTGGCAGCCCATTGGAAGGCGAAGTGACGCAAACGCTCAGGCCGCCTGGCGCTGTGGCTGCAGCGGACCAAAGCGCAGCTCCAGATCGTCCCGGTCAAATCCCAGTCCGGCGCTGGAAATCAGTGGCCTGCCGCTGAGCGCATCGCAAACCCACAGCACGCCCTGATGAAGCTTCAGGCAGGCGCCAATGCAGCGCAGCCCTTGGCACAGAGAGAACCAATCGCTCGCAGCCCGGAACCGGCCCGCCAGCTGCGTGCGCCGCGTCGTGGTCTTGGCGGCCTTGGCAGCTTGTGCCCGAGGCGTCGCCTGCCGCGTAATTCCCGCGGACCAGACGGCCTGCGGCGTGCGCGGTGCGGCGGTGGCGGTCGTGGCGAAGTCCTCAAGTGCGATCATGGCGGCGGTCCTTTGTCTTGACTGTGCAACCAAGGTACCCCGGACGCCACTGTCCAGACAGCCGGGCAAAAGAAAAGGGGGCCGCCTCTTTCGAAGCGCCCCCCTGTCCAAAAGGATATAAGCCTCAGCCTTTTTTGAGCACTTCACGGCCCAGCAGCTCGGCGATCTGCACAGCGTTCAGCGCCGCGCCCTTGCGCAGGTTGTCGCTGACGCACCACAGGTTCAGGCCGTTGTCGATGGTCGAATCCTGGCGGATACGGCTGATGAAGGTGGCGAAATCGCCGACGCATTCCACCGGCGTCACGTAGCCGCCGTCCTCGCGCTTGTCGATCACCATGATGCCCGGTGCCTCGCGCAGGATGTCGCGGGCCTCGTCCTCGTCGAGGAAGTCCTCGAACTCGATGTTGATCGATTCCGAGTGGCCGACGAACACCGGCACCCGCACGCAGGTCGCGGTGACCTTGATCGACGGATCGACGATCTTCTTGGTCTCGGCGACCATTTTCCACTCTTCCTTGGTGGAGCCATCGTCCAGGAAGACATCGATGTGCGGAATGACGTTGAAGGCGATCTGCTTGGGGTAGACCTTCGGCGGCACGTCCTGCGTCGGGTTGTAGACTGCCTTGGTCTGGTCCCACAGCTCGTCGATCGCTTCCTTGCCCGAGCCGGACACCGACTGGTAGGTCGACACGACGACGCGCTTGATCTTGGCGCGGTCATGCAGCGGCTTCAGCGCCACCACCATCTGCGCGGTCGAGCAGTTGGGGTTGGCGATGATGTTCTTCTTGGAATAGCCATGCACCGCTTCCGGGTTCACCTCCGGCACGATCAGCGGGATGTCCGGGTCGTAGCGGTACAGCGACGAGTTATCGATCACCACGCAGCCCGCCGCAGCGGCCTTGGGCGCGTAATCCTTGGTCGCGGCGGAGCCGACGGCGAACAGCGCCATGTCCCAGCCGGTGAAATCGAATGTGTCCAGATCCTGGGTAGTGAGTGTCTTATCGCCAAAGCTGACTTCAGTGCCGAGAGACCGGCGGCTGGCCAGCACAGCGATCTCATCCACAGGAAACTGGCGCTCGGCCAGGATGTTCAGCATTTCGCGGCCCACGTTGCCAGTGGCGCCAACGACGACGATGCGGTAACCCATTTATCTGTTTCTCCAGTTTTGCCCGGCCTCATGGCCGGCGCCGGTGTGATAAAGCTTCTGAAGCCAAGTTTAAAGGGGCGGATCAGTCCATGCTGTCGCGGCTGAGCAGATAAATCGCGCAACCAGCCCCCAAAAACACCAAAAAGAAGGCGAAAATGCCCGTATAGGGCAAGGATGGCTCCGCTCCGGCCAGGGTTTCATGAATGCGGCCGGTGGCGAACTGCATGATTCCCACTCCGCCGATGCCGAAGAGATTGAGCAGCGTGACGCCGCGCCCGGCCAGATGCGGCGGCACGAAGGCCCGCCCATGCGCCATGATCACGGGAAAGGTCGCCCCGAAGAATCCCACCGCCGCCATCATCGCCACCGGCATCCAGACCGGGCCACCGGTCACCAGGATCAATCCGCCAAGGCTGGCGCAGCCCAGCAGGTTGCCGATCAGGATCACCCATTTGCGGGTGCCCAGAACCCGGTCCAGCGGCCCATAGGCAAAGGTGCCCGCGATCATCGCCGCCCCCATCACCAGCGTTGCCAGCCCCACCTGCTGCGTGCTGAGCCCGTAGACATCCGTCAGATACGGCCCGCTCCACAGCCCCCGCAACGCCCCCGATGGCGCATAGGCCACCAGCATCAGCGGAAAGATCGCCCACATCACCGGCATTTTCAGCAGATCCAGGACCGACCCTTTCTGCGGATCTTCCGGCGGCTCCGGATCGCTGACCGTGAGGAAGATCCCGACCGCCACCGCGGTCGAGATTGCGGCAAGTCCCGCCAGGGTGCCGCGCCAGCCGAAGAGGTCGACCGCCAACGCCGTCGGATAGGAGGCCACCAGGTTGCCGACCGATCCCACGCCCAGCATCAACGCGGCCAGGGTGGCAAACCGCCGCGGCGGATACTGACGGGCAAAGATGTAGTAGGACGCCATCAGCACCGGCGAGCAGCCGATGCCAATCAGGAACATCGCAAGGCTTACATGCAGCGGAGAGGTGGCCAGCGCGAACAGCGCCGCCCCACCGCCGCCGCCCAGCAACAACAGCACCGAGGCGCTCCGCCGGGGACCGAGGTGGTCCAGCGCCCAGCCCACCGGCAACTGCATCACCGCGAAAGACAGGAACCACATGCCCGACGCAAAGGCCAGGTCATCGGGCGCGGCACCGATCTCCTGCTCCAGCACCCCGGACAGCACCGCCAGGAACGCGCGGAAGAACTGGCTCAGCACGTAAGCCAGGCACAACACAATCAATCCAGCCTGCATTCCCCGCCTCCCCTCGGATCACATCCTGCGGCGCACAGCTTGCATGTTTGGCGCTGCGGTACAAATTGTTTAGGCATATCCGACAGATCGTAGCGGGACGCGAAGGGGCGCGCACAAGATGACCAGCAGCAGTTTCTACGCCAGCCTGCCCCCGGTTCGTGAATTCTCCCGGCTGACCGCGCCAGACGCCTTTACGCCGCTGCCCCCCGACTGGCACCTGTGTTGCACCGATATCGTTGATTCCACCGGTCTCGTGGCCGCCGGTCGCTACAAGACCGTGAACATGATCGGAGCGGCGGTGATCGCGGCCATGCGCAATGCCCTGTCGGGGGAGTCCTTTCCGTATATTTTCGGCGGTGACGGTGCCGCCTTTGCCGTGCCGGACCGCCACCGGGCGCTTGCCGCCCGGGTGCTCGCCGGTCTGCGCCGCTGGGCGGCGGAGGAGTTCGACGTCGGCCTCCGCGCCGCGATCCTGTCGGTGCCGCAGATACGCAACGCCGGACCGGATGTGCGCGTCGCCCGCTATGCGGTCTCCGAACACGCGGATTTCGCCATGTTCAGCGGCGGCGGCCTGGCCTGGGCCGAGGCGCAGATGAAAGCCGGGCATTTTGCCATCTCGCCGGATCCGCAGGCGCCGGAGCCGGACCTCACCGGCCTCTCCTGTCGCTGGAGCAACACCCCCGCCCGCAATGGCATCATCCTGTCGCTGGTGGCCGAACCCGCCTCAAGCGCCGAAGGCCCCCGTTTTGCCCAGCTCGCATCGGAACTGCTGACGCTGGCCGCAGAACTGGGAGGCAACGGCCATCCGATTCCCGAATCCGGGCCGCGGCTGCGCTTTCCGCCCGCCGGTCTCGCGCTCGAGGCCCGCAACATGCCGCGGCACATCCCCCTGATTTTCAGGAAAGTTTACCTTTTCGGCCTGTCGGCGCTGGCGGCGATTCTGCTGCGCCAACGTCGGCCGGTGGGCGGTTTCGACCCGGTCCATTACCTGTCGATGCTGCGCAACAACTCGGATTTTCGCAAGTTCGACGACGGTCTGAAGCTGACGCTCGACTGTTCACCCGACGTGCGCGACCGCATCCGGGCCCGGCTGCAACGGGCGGCAGAGGACGGGGTGGTGCGTTTTGGCCTGCACGAACAGGACGCCGTCATGGTCACCTGCATCGTGCCCTCGGTGGTGCGCGATGACCACGTGCATTTCGTCGATGGGGCGGCGGGGGGCTATACGCAAGCAGCCGCCAACATGGCGGCTGCGTTTGATTCCCGGCAGACTGGGCCGGGCCATCCCCGGGGGGCGCCCGGCTGACGTCAGACCGACATCAGACTTCGGCAAAAGTACCGGTCTTCGGGTCGTAGCATTCCAGACCGCCTTCACCGATATCGGTCCACAGACCGTGCAGGCTCAGCTGGCCGGCCTTCACCGCGCTTTCGATGAACGGGAAGGTCATCAGATTTTCCAGTGAAGCCACAACGGCTTGGCGCTCGAACTGGCGGGCCTGCTCGACCGGATCCTCGATCGCGGCGACGCCCTCGAACTTCGGCTTCAGGATTTCCATCCAGCGGCCGACAAAGCTGGTTTTCTCTTCCAGCTGCGGCGCGTGGCCCTTGCACATGTCGATGCAGCCCTGCACGCCGCCGCACTGGGAATGGCCCAGCACGATCAGGTGCGACACCTTCAGCGCGGTCACCGCATATTCCACCGCGGCCGAGGTGCCGTGGTGATCGCCGTCCGGCGCATAGGGCGGGACCAGGTTGGCGATGTTGCGGTGGATGAAGAACTCGCCCTGGTCGGCCCCGAAGATCGAGGTCACATGCACCCGGCTGTCGCAGCAGGAAATCACCATCGCTCGCGGGCGCTGACCTTCGGTGGCCAGGCGGCGGTACCAGCCCTGGTTTTCCTCATAGGATGTGGCCTTCCAGCCGTGATAGCGGGTCACCAGATAACTGGGGAGAGGTTTGGCAAATTCCATTGTCGAATCCTCCGATCGTTTGCGCGTTGACGGATGTGTTACCCTGCATTGTCCGTAAATTCGAGTGATTTGCGCCAAGTTTGGAAACCTTTTGAAAACCTGTACGTCGCAAATTGGCTGCTGTGCCGTGGGGGCATGATTACATTGGGTGATAGTGGTGGCTAATATTCTAACAGTGATGCACTCTGAGACAGTGCGCCTTGATCCGGACAAACTTACAGCGCTTTACGATCAGCTGGGGGAGGCCGGAGCCGAAGATGTCGTATGTCGCGCGGTCGAGGAAATGGCCGTTCGCCTGACGCATTGTGAGCGTCTGTGGCGACAGGACGACATGGAAAGCCTGCGCAAGAGCGCGCGTTCCCTGATCGCGATTGCAGACCAGATCGGAATGACCGCGCTGGCCTCGATCGCCGGTGACGTGACGCGCGCGATCGACGCCAAGGACCATCCGGCCATTGCCGCGATTCTGTTCCGGCTGATGCGGGTTGGCGAACGGTCTCTGACCGCGGTCTGGGATCAGCAGGACGTGACTATCTAGGCGATTCGGCAGGGCAATCCCCGGTCTGACAAGCTTCAGGGCTTGCAGGTGGTGCCGCGGCCGCTACTCTGGCGTTTCAATTACGATCCGCAACCGGAGTATCCTGCCGATGCCGCCTGTCTTTTCCGCCCCTGAAACAGACGCTTGCCCGTTGCATGTGATCGCAAGCGACGATGTCGACAGCTGGCTTTCGGGCCAGCCGCAGCGCGTTCAGGCCTGGGCCGCCGCCCAGCGCTTCACCGGTGCCTGCGGTCAGGCCATCGCGCTGCCCGGTGCCGACGGAACGCCGGAACTGGCGCTGGCCGGTTACGGAAACGCCAGCCAGCGTGCCCGGCGCCGGTTCGTCCTGGCCGAAGCCGCCGCAAAGCTGCCCGCGGGCAGCTATCGCATCATGTCCGGCCTGTCGGCCGAGGACGCGGCCACCGAATGCCTGGGCTGGTTGCTGACCGGCTACAGCTTTGACCGCTACAAGGCCGCTTCGCCCAGCGCCGCGCAGCTGATCGCCCCCGAAGGCGTGGATGCCGCGGCGATCGAATCGCTCGCGGCGGCCGAATGCCTGACCCGCGATCTCATCAACACCCCGGCCAGCGACATGGGACCGGCCGAGTTGCAGGCCGCCGCCGAAGCCCTGGCCGCGACCTACTCCGCCGATGTCTCGACCATCGAGGGCGCGGATCTGCTGGCACAGAACCTGCCGCTGATCCACACCGTCGGCCGGGCCTCGGATCGTGCGCCGCGTCTCATTGACCTGCGTTGGGGCGACACCGGCCCCAGGCTGACGCTGGTGGGCAAGGGCGTCTGCTTCGACACCGGCGGGCTGAACCTCAAGCCGGGCAACAGCATGGCGCTGATGAAAAAGGACATGGGCGGCGCGGCCAATGTGCTGGGGCTGGCGCAGATGATCATGGCGGCCGGGCTGAATCTGCGGCTGCGCGTGCTGATCCCGGCGGTGGAAAACGCCGTCTCCGGTCCGGCCTTCCGCCCCGGCGACATCCTGACCTCGCGCAAGGGGCTGACGGTCGAGATCAACAACACCGACGCCGAGGGTCGGCTGGTGCTGGCCGACGCCCTCGCCCTAGCCACCGAAGAGGCGCCCGACCTGCTGGTCTCCATGGCCACGCTCACCGGCGCGGCACGGGTGGCGGTCGGCCCGGACCTGTCGCCGTTCTACACGGATCACGACAGCGATGCCGCGGCCCTGGCCGCCAGCGCCGCGCGCCAGGCGGACCCGGTCTGGCGGATGCCCTTCCACGCCCCCTACGAGCCGATGATCGAACCCGGCATCGCCGACCTCGACAACGCGCCTGCGGGCGGCTTTGCCGGCTCGATCACCGCGGCGCTGTTTTTGCGTCGTTTCGTCGATGAAACCCGGTACATGCATTTCGACATCTACGGCTGGACCCCCAGCGCCGCCCCCGGCCGCGCCAAGGGCGGCGCCCTGCAAGGCGCCCGCGCGCTGTTTGCCGCGCTGCCTGAGCTGCTGGAGGTGTAAATCCCATGCCGGACCGCCGCCGCACCCCCGTCAACGGCCGTGTTGCCGCCGCCAGTCTCGCCGAGGTGCCCGCGGGGCTGACCCGCGTCGAGGGCAGCCCCGCCCGTGTCAGCCAGCCAGTGGTCGACCTGCTGCGGGCGCCGGAGGGGCCTCGCGACCGGCAGCTCATCTACGGCGAACCGGTGACGGTCTTTGAAACCCGGGACGGCTGGGCCTTCGTTCAGGCGGCAAAGGACGGCTACGTGGGCTACCTGCCCCAATCGGCCCTGGGTGCCGCCTTCGAGGCCAGCCATTGGGTCAGCGCCGCCGCCACCCATGTCTATACGGCGGATGACTTCAAATCCCCCGAGACCAGTGCCCTCAGCCATGGCAGCCGGGTGCAGGTGCTGGGCGGCAGCGGACGGTTCGTGGAGACCAACCTCGGCTTCCTGCCGGCCCGCCATCTGTCACCGCTTGGCGCGCACATGAACGATCCAGTGGCGGTGGCCGAGCTGTTTCTCGGCACGCCCTACCTCTGGGGCGGCAACAGCCGCTTCGGTATCGATTGTTCGGGTCTGGTGCAGGCCGCCCTCTTGGCCTGCGGCATCCCCTGCCCCGGCGACAGCGACATGCAGGAGGCCGAGTTGGGCACCTCCGTCCCCGGCGGGGACCACCAGCGCGGCGACCTGCTGTTCTGGAAGGGGCATGTGGCCATGGTGCGGGACGCACAGACTCTGATCCACGCCAACGCGCATGACATGGCCGTGGCGGTTGAGCCCATTGCCGCCGCAATCACCCGGATCGAGGAACAGGGCGACGGCCCGGTCACCGCGCACAAACGGCTGGGCTGACACCTCGGGCGGTCCCATCCGCCTTTTCCCAACGAGGTCCGGAGAGGTCACAGGCGTCAGAGTGGCATCGGCTGCAGGAGAGCCTTGCCCCTCCGCTGCGGCGCGGCGGCGCGGCTAGTCGATGGGGCGGATCAGCTTACGCTCCAGCACCCGCAGCACGGTTTTCAGGTCGGCACCGCGTTTCAGGATGTGGCCGTCCATGCCGACCACGGCATATTGCCCCTGCCGGTTGCGCAGCTTGGGACGCTTCTCGATGCGGTACAGCGGGTGCTCCGCCGTGCGCCGGAACACCGAGAACACCGCCAGGTCCCGCAGCGAGGAAATCCCGTAGTCCCGCCATTCCCCCGCAGCCACCATGCGCCCGTACAACGACAGGATCACCGACAGTTCGCGCCGGTCAAAGGAAACTTGCTGCGGGACGGGAGATCCGGGGAAAGGCTGCACCTGATCAAAGCTCATACTTAAAAGGTTGCGCCGATTGGGCGGCAAATCAAGCCCCGTCACGGCGGATTTATCGGTTTCCCTTGCCGACCCGTCGCCATCGGGCAGGCCGCGCGCTGCCCTCAGCCCGCTGCGACCCCGGCCAGCAGGTCGTCACAGCGCACCCCCAGAATCTGCTCCAGTGCCCGCCGCCCCGGCGCCGTCAGCTGCAATCCGCGCCTTTGTGCCTGCCGTTTCAACCAACCGGCTGCGAGCGCATGATCCAGCATCTGCCGCCCCATCGGCCCGGCCACATGCAGCCGTCGTTCGGTCCAGTCCAGGCAGGGCCGGGCAAACGGCTGGCGGCCCGAGCCGGTCGGCAGCACCACCCCCAGTTTTGACCAGTCGCCCGCCGGAACGGCGCGAAAGGCGCCCTGGTCCTCGACCAGCAGGCCGCGCGCCAGCAAGGCGTCGGTCATCGCCACCGCCAGCGGACCGGCCAGGTGATCGTAACAGCTGCGCACCTCGGCCAGCCCACCCGCCTTGCGCCGCTGGGCGCGGTGCAGGCTCTCGGTCGGTGCAATCGCCGCCAGCTGTTCCAACGCCTGCGCCACCTCCGGCCCCGCCAGCCGGTGATAGACGCAGCGACCGCGCTTTTCCGCCAGCACCAGCCCGGCATGCTGCAGTAGCCGCAGATGCGCGCTGGCGGTCTGCGGCGTCACCCCGGCAGCCGCAGCCAGCTCCTTGTTGGTATAGGCACGCCCCTCCATCAGCTCGCACAGCATGCGGGTGCGGCTGGCGTCGGCGAGGGCCTGGCCCAGAATGTCGAAACGAGGTGTGGTCATTCCCCTACCCTAGGCGAGCTGCGTGGCGGCGCCCAACAAAAACCCTTCGCTGCGGAACGAAGCGTGCGCCTCAGGCAAAGCTGCCCTGGCAGAACCAGCCGGGTGACAGCGCCGCGCCATGGGCGAAGAACAGCCACAGCTTGGCGCCGCAGCAGCTCACCACCACCCAGTAATCGCGCACGCCGTTGCGCCAGTTCGGATCTTCCAGCCACCACTCCGGCGCGATCCGCTCCGGGCCTTCTGCCGCTGCCACCTGCCAGTTGCGACCGCGCCAGCGGAACTCCGACGGCAAGTCGGGGCGCGGAGCTGCGCTGACCAGCTCGGGGGGCCACAGCAGCAGCGGCCGCGGTCGCAGCGGCCGCGGCCACGGCTCCGCCGCCGGTTCGCTCCACGCCGCCGCCTGCACGCTAAAGCGCTTTTCGGGGATGTGGCTGTCTGCCGGATGCAGGCGGGTGATCGCCTCCAGCCCCAGTCGCGCGCCCAGGCGGCCAACCAGGTCCTCCAGCGCGACGCCGTCCGGCTGCCCCTGCTGGCGCGCCCGGGCCGCCGCCCCCGCCTGAAGATGGCCAACAGGCGCGCGGGTGTGGATGGCCTCGGCCCGGGTCACCTCCAGCCGCAGCATGTCGATGCCGAAACCGGCGTCGATCTGCTCCAGCTTCATCGCCAGCAGCGGGCGGATCCGGTCCGGTTCCCGGCTGGCCCGCGCCAGGCCGGTGCTGACCGCCTCCATCGCCTGATCGCAGCGATGCGCTTCCAGCCGCAGCACCCGCGCGCCCTTGCCGCGCGCCGCAAGCCGGGCGCAGAGCCGCGGCAGCATCCGGTCCAGCGCCGCCAGCAGGTCCTCCATCAGCCCGATCGGCTCCGGCAGGGTCAGCCGCACCGCAAAATGGTCGGGCTCCCGCGCGGGCGAGACCGGCTCCGGCGCACTGCCCATCGCCTGGTCCAGCCGCGCCACCAGCCCGCGGCCAAAGCGCCGCGCCAGGCTGGACCGCGGCTGCGCCAGAAGATCGCCGATCCGCCGCAGCCCCAACCGGTTCAGCTGCGCCACCGTGGCCGCCTCCAGCCGCAGCGCCGCCACCGGCAAGGGGGCCAGCGCCGCACGGGTCTGGCCCGGCGCGGCAATCCGCGCCTGCGGTCCTTTTGCGGTTTCGCCTGCGACCTGCACGTGCACCTGCGGCGCACGGCCGCCCCGGCTCCAGTGTCGCCGCTTCTGCGCCCGGGCGCGGGTGGCGCGCGCCTCCTGCTCGATGGCGTCACCGCTGCGCCCGCCGCCGGTTGCCGCCAGCGGCTCAGCGCCGCCGTAACGGGCCAGGGCCCAGGCCGCCCCCACCGTATCGGCAAGCCCCATGTGCAGGCTCAGCCCGATACCGGCGCAATCCTGCGCCACCGCCTGCGTCAGCGCCGTCTCGCCCCCGAACAGATGCGCGCAGCCGCTGATGTCCAGGGTCAACCCGTCCTCCCCCGCCTCTGCCACCCAGGGGGTAAACCGCCCGGCCCAGCGCCGCAGCGCCGCCAGGAAGGCCGCCTCCGCCGCCGGGTTGCGAGACCGCACCCGCAGCGACGCGCACATCGCATGCGCGTCGCGCAACGATTGCCCCGGATGCAGCCCCGCGGCCTCCGCCGCCGCATTTAACGCGGTGATAACCTGACTGTTGGACACTTCTGCGGCCACGACCAGCGGCCCGGCAATATCGCCGCGCTCCGCCCGCAGGATGCGCTCCGCCCCAAGACGCGGAAACCAAAGCGACAGGATACGGCGGTGAGACATGAATCAAAGCGCAGAACTGGGTGGCCGAGGCCAGGTTTGCAGAACGGATGTGGAGGTATGGCAGGCTATGTTCTTATTTTGTTCCAATTTGACGATTCGGTCAATCCGCGCCGAGGCCCACCGATGAGCCGCCTGCCACACCGCGGCACACTTCTGCTCGCGCTCCTGCTGCTGCTCGCCACCGTCAGCACCACGCCGGTCACCGCCCGCAATGCCATCAGCACGCCTGTCAGCCAGCGCATCGCTTTGATGAGCGCCCAGAAAGCGGCGATGGAAGTGCTGACCGGCATGACCACCGGACGCACCGGTTTCGATCGCAGGAAAGCGCGCAACGCCCGCCGCCAGCTGATCCGCTCCACCGCGGCCATTCCCCGCCGCTTTCGCAAGCAGCATCTGGACCCGGCCTCACACGCGCGCCCGACGATCTGGCCCAGCTGGCAGGATTTCAAGATCCGCGCCTCGCGGGCCGAAAAGGCCGCCCGCGCCCTCAACACCCGGTCCCTGACCGGCCTGCGCCGCACGCTGCCGACGCTGATGCAAAGCTGTCTCAGCTGTCACCAGACCTACCGGGAAACGCCCAACCGCTTCATCACCCACTGATCCCTGCCCGGGCACTGGTGCGGAACCAGACAGGCGGTCAGCTGCCGTAGCGCGCCATGAAGGTCTCGATCGCGCCGTCGATCACCCGCGCCAGCTCGGCTTCGGTAAAGCTTTCGTCGATCTTGAACAGAAAGCGCAGGAAGACATCCGCCTTGCACATCTCCAGAAACTGCGCCGCGGCCAGATCGACATCGGTGATCCGCAGCTCCCCGCGTGAGACGGCGAGTTCGAGATAATCGCGCAGGTTCTCCTGCATCACCAGCGGGCCGTTGCGATAGAACATCGCCCCCAGCTCCGGGAACCGGTCAGCCTCTGCCACGAAGATCCGAAACAGGCGCAGGCTGTAGCCGCCCAGCAGCACCGCATGCAGCCGCTCGCCCGCAATCCGCAGCACCTCGCGCGGGCCACGACAGCCGGCCGCCAGCGACACCATGCTGTCCGCCTGCTCCACACAGGCGGCGCGCACAACCTCCATGAACAGCTCCCGCTTGTCCGGAAAATAGCTGTAGAGCGTTGCCTTGGACACGCCAGCCACCTTGGCGATCTTGTCGACGCCGGCCCCTTCGAAGCCATCAGAGAGAAACACCTCGCGGGCGCCCTCCAGGACCTGGTCGAATTTCCGGCCCCGGCGCAGAATGCCGGTCTGATGATTCATCACGTGTCCTTTGGCTGTGGTCGGTGGGCTAAGGCGGCGGTCAGTACGGCTACGGTCAGCATCCAGATCTGCCCCTAATGTAATCCAGCCGTGGCGATTGCAACAGGTCTGCGACAACCGCTTGCGGTCGGGACGATCTGACGCCATATTTAGAACAATTCTAAATTGGATGCGAATGAGGCAACAGATGCAGCTCTTCACCCAGCGCAGACGCCTGGCCAGCCTGTCAGAGCAGGAAGTCCTCGCCCTGGCGATCTCCGCCGAGGAGGAGGACGCGCGGATCTACCGCAGCTACGCCGCCCGGCTGCGCGCGGATTACCCGGCCAGCGCCGCCTTGTTCGACGGCATGGCGGCCGAGGAGGACGACCACCGCGCCCGGTTGATTGCCCTGCATGAGGCCCGCTTCGGGACCGAGATCCCGCTGATCCGGCGCGAGCATGTGGCGGGGTTTCACACCCGCCGCCCGGTATGGCTACTGGATGGTCTCAGCCTGCCCCGCATTCGCGCCGAGGCGCAGGCGATGGAGGCCACCGCCGAACGGTTCTACGCCGCCGCCGCCCGCCGCTGCCAGGACGCAGCCACCCGCCGCCTGCTGGGCGACCTCGCCGCCGCCGAAGCCGACCACCAGGCCAGCGCAGGCCGTCTCGAGGATCGCCACCTGGACGCGGAAAGCCGGGCGCAGGAGGACCAGGACGCCCACCGCCAGTTCCTGCTGACCTGGGTGCAACCGGGGCTGGCAGGGCTGATGGATGGCTCGGTCTCGACCCTGGCGCCGATCTTCGCCACCGCCTTTGCCACCCAGGACACCTGGACCACCTTCCTGGTCGGCACGGCCGCCTCGGTCGGCGCCGGGATTTCCATGGGCTTCACCGAAGCCGCCTCGGATGACGGCCAGCTGTCGGGCCGCGGCTCACCGCTGAAACGCGGGCTGGCATCGGGGGTGATGACCACGCTGGGCGGCCTGGGTCACGCCCTGCCCTATCTGATCCCCGAGTTCTGGACCGCCACCACGCTGGCGCTGCTGATCGTCTTCGTGGAGCTCTGGGCAATAGCCTGGATCCAGAACCGATTCATGCAGACGCCGTTCTGGCGGGCCACCATGCAGGTGGTGCTGGGCGGTGCGTTGGTGCTCGGCGCTGGCGCATTGATTGGCAGCGGCTAGCCCCGGCCCGTCCTGCCGCGCGGGCGCATTGCGGCAAGGACGACAAACGGGACCAGACAAGCGCTCCCGCCCGCGCGGCGGCAGTCACCGACTGCCCCTCCCGGTTGGGCCCGGCAGCGCTGGCGCGCTGCGGTCGGCGTCCTTGCGCGGCCCGCACCGTGCCCCGCACGGTGCCACGCCCAACTGAGACGGGCCTGCGCCAGCAGGTTCAGGACCAGGCGGGAGCCCCCCTTGCGGCAGTCGGCGACGGCCCGCCCCTGCGCCGTTCCCGAGAACCGTCCGCATATGCTCGTCCCAAGCTCCGGGTGAAAAACGCCCTTTGCCAATTGGTCAAATCCAGTTACCAATCCGCAAATGGCTGAGATCTTTTTTCGCACCCTGCCCTTCTTCGCTATCATCGGCCTCGGCTATTATGCCGGGCGCAGCCGTTTCTTCACCGAGGAAGCCACCGCCTACCTGACGAAATTCGTCTTCTTCTTTCCCCTGTCGGCGATGATCTTTCGCTTCGCCGCCAATCTCTCCTTTGCCGAGATCTTCAACCCGACCCTGATCCTCAGCTACCTGGCAGGCACTCTGGCGGTCTATGTGCTGGTCACCGTGGTGGCGCTGGTGCGCGGACTGGACATGCCCACCGCCGCGGTCGAGGCGCAATGCGCCGCCATCGGCAATGTCGGCTTTCTCGGATTGCCGATGATGGCGATCCTGTTCGGCCCGGCCTCGGTGGCACCGATGATGGTGGTGCTGAGCGTCGACCTGGTGGTGTTCTCCTCGCTGATCGTCATCTTCATCAATGCCGGTCGGGGTCAGGGGCTGCGACTGGCGACCTTGAAACTGGTCGGGCTGGGGCTGCTGAAGAACCCGATGATCCTGTCGATCGTGGCGGGTCTCGCCTGGTCCGCTTCCGCCTGGACGATCCCGGTGCCGGTCAACGATTTCCTGACCATCCTCGGCGGTGCCGCCACACCGGGCGCGCTGTTTGCCATCGGTGCCTCGCTGGCCTCGAAATCGGCCGAGCGGGTGCAGATCGCGGGCTGGCTCAGCTTTGCCAAGCTGGTCCTGCACCCGACCTGCGTGGCGGTATGCGTGCTGTGGCTGATCCCGGCCAGCCCCTATGCGGCGATGGTCGCCATCGCCGCTGCCTCGCTGCCGGTGGCAGGCAATGTCTACATGCTGGCGCAGCACTATGGCGTCGCCCCGCAGCGCGCCTCGGCGGCGATCCTGATCTCTACCGTGCTGTCGATCGTCACCGTGCCCGCCGTCATTGCCTGGGTCTCCGGACTCGCCACCTCCGGCGGCTGAAGCTGGCGCACCGCGACAGATTTGCGATTTCGCATCCCTTTCTGACGCAAAAACCGGTACAGCCGCCGCCCCGCTGCTGGACCCCGGCCCGCGCAAGCGGTAGCGATAGGGCAAAGCGATCCAAGGGAGCCTGACCATGGAAACCATCTCCGAAAATGCCGCCTTTGGCGGTATCCAGGGCGTGCACAAACACGCCAGCACCGCCACCGGCTGCGACATGACCTTTGGCCTGTTCCTGCCCGAGGAAGCCAAGGACGGCCCGGTCCCGCTGCTGTGGTATCTCTCGGGACTGACCTGTACCCATGAAAACGCCATGACCAAGGCGGGCGCACAAGCCTGGTGCGCCGAACAGGGCATCGCCATCGTCTTCCCCGACACCTCGCCCCGCGGCGAAGGCGTGGCCGACGATGAAGCCTACGACCTGGGCCAGGGCGCGGGCTTTTACGTCAACGCCACCCAAGACCCCTGGGCCCCGCATTTCCGCATGTGGGACTATGTCGCCGAGGAACTGCCCGCGCTTCTGGGCGAAAACTTTGCCATCGACCTGGACCGCCAGGCGATCACCGGCCATTCGATGGGCGGCCACGGCGCACTGACGCTGGCGATGAACCTGCCGGGCCGCTACAAATCGGTCTCTGCCTTTGCACCGATCTGCAACCCCACCGCGTCGGACTGGGGCCGCAAGCAGCTGAGCGCCTATCTGGGCGATGACGAGGCCGCCTGGGCCAGGCATGACGCCAGCCTCCTGATGCGCGAGGCAGGCTTTGATGGCCCGGTGCTGGTCGACACCGGCACCGCCGACCAGTTCATCGATCTTCTGAAGCCCGAGGCGCTGGCCGCCGCCGTGGCCGAGCGCCGCCAGCAGGCCACCCTGCGCCTGCAGCCGGGCTACGACCACAGCTACTTCTTCGTATCGACCTTCATGGAGGACCACATCGCCTTCCATGCCGATGCGTTGTATCAGAACTGAAGCACCCTAGGGAAAAGGACCGCGGCCCATGAGCGACGAATTCGACTATGACCTGATCATCATCGGTTCCGGCCCCTCGGGCCGCACCGCCGCCATTCAGGCCGCCAAGCTGAAACGCCGGGTGCTGGTGATCGACCGCAAGGATCGTCTCGGCGGGGTGTCGGTGCATACAGGCACCGTGCCCTCCAAGACCCTGCGCGAAACCGTGCTGAACCTGACCGGCTGGCGCGAACGCTCGTTCTACGGCCGCGCCTACCGGGTCAAGGACCAGATCCGCGCCGAGGATCTGAAGGCGCGGCTGCACATGACCCTCGATCACGAGGTCGACGTGCTGGAACACCAGTTCAACCGCAACCACGTCGACATGCTGGCCGGCATGGCGCATTTCGTCGGTCCGAACGAGGTCGAGGTGGAGATCGAGGCGGGCGACACCACGCGGGTCACCGGCGAGAAATTCATCATCGCCACCGGCACCCGCACCTACCGCCCCGATTACGTGCCGTTCAACGGCAAGACCGTGGTGGACGGGGACGAGTTCCTGGAGATGGAGGAGATCCCGCGCTCGCTGATCGTGGTGGGTGCCGGGGTGATCGGGGTGGAATATGCCACCATGTTCTCGGCGCTCGACGTGCGCGTCACCCTGATCGAGCCGCGCGACACCTTCCTTGATTTCATCGACCGCACCCTGATCCAGGAATTCACCCATCAAATCCGCGAGAACGGCGTCGACCTGCGGCTCGGCTCCGCGATCGAGAAGATCGAGGACGAGGGCGAGCACATCGAGGTGACGCTGGCCAACGGTCGCCACGTGCGCGGCGAGATGCTGCTCTTCGCGGCCGGGCGCATGGGCAACACCGAGCGGCTGAACCTCAAGGCGGTGGGGCTGGAAACCGACCACCGCGGCCGGCTCGAGGTGACCCGCAAGACCTACCAGACCAAGGTTCCGCACATCTATGCGACCGGCGACGTGATCGGCCATCCCTCGCTGGCCTCGACCTCGCTGCAGCAGGGCCGCGTCGCCGCTTGCCACGCGATGAATGTCCCGACGGTCCCCGAAAGCCCCTGGTTCCCCTATGGCATCTATTCGGTGCCGGAAATGTCCACCTGCGGCATGTCCGAGGAAGAGCTGCAGGAGCGCGGCGTGCCCTACGAGGTCGGCATCGCCCGCTTCCGCGAAACCTCGCGCGGACACATCATGGGGCTGGAGCATGGCATGCTGAAGATGCTGTTCTCGCTGAAGACCCGCCGCGTTCTGGGCGTGCAGATCGTCGGCGAAGGCGCGACCGAGCTGATCCACATCGCCCAGGCGGTGCTGAACCTGCAAGGCACGGTGGACTACTTCGTGCAGAACACCTTCAACTACCCGACCCTGGCCGAGGCCTACAAGATCGCCGGTCTGGATGCCTTCAACCGGATGCCGATCCCCGATGAATTCCGGGTCAAGAAGCCGGCCAGCCGCAAGGCCAAGCCCGCCGACAAGGCGGAGAAAACGGACAAGGCGGACCAGAAGGCAGAGAAGAAGGCGGCGGAGTGAGCGCGCTCTACATCGACGCTGACGCCTGCCCGGTCAAGGCCGAGGCCGAACGGGTCGCCACCCGCCACAAACTGCGGATGTTCGTGGTCTCCAACGGCGGCCTGCGGCCCTCGGCCAATCCGCTGGTGGAGAACGTGATCGTGGATCAGGGGGCCGATGTGGCCGACATGTGGATCGCAGAGCGCTGCGGGCCGGGCGATGTGGTGGTGACCGGGGATATTCCGCTCGCCGCCAAATGCATCGAGGCCGGCGCGCGCGTGCTGCGCCACAACGGCGAACGGTTCACCGAGGCCAATATCGGCCAGCAGCTGGCGATGCGCGACCTGATGGCAGACCTGCGCGCCGCCAACCCCTTGGGCATGCAGGGCGGCGGCAAGGGCTTCACCAAGGCCGACCGCTCGCGGTTCCTCGACGCGCTGGAGCGCGAGCTGCGCGCCGCCAAGGCCCAGGGCTAGCCAAGGCTAGCAGGGCCGGGCGCTGACGCGCGCCCGACCCGACACACAGGCTGTGCTCAGCCTTCGATCTCGGAGATCATCTCCACCCGCGTGCCGTGACGGCCGCCTTCGAATTCGGTGGACAGGAAGGCTTCGACGATCTCCAGCGCCAGGCCTTCGCCCACCACCCGCGCGCCGATCGACAGCATGTTGGCGTTGTTGTGCGCGCGGATCATCTTGGCCGAGAACGTGTCCGAGCAGACGCCGCAGCGGATGCCCTTCACCTTGTTGGCGGCCATCATGATGCCCTGGCCGGTGCCGCACAGCACGATGCCCAGCGGGAATTCACCCGAAGCCACACGCCGCGCCGCGGCCTCGCCGTGCTTGGGGTAATGGGTGCTTTCCGGGGTGGCGGGGCCGATGTCCTCGACCTCCCAGCCCAGCGAAGCGACATGGGCGGAAACGGCCTGACGCAGCTCGATGGCGGCGTGGTCGCTGGAAAGAACGATGCGTTTGCTGTCAGTCATGACGTTTTGGGTCCTATGTCTTGGGTACCCGGCCGGACGGCCTGCGGGCCGCTTATGGCGTTGGTCCGGGTCTCCAGTTTTCAGATCAAAGGCGCGGGCCTCGCTGCCCTCTACCGCATCCGCTGCCGATGCCCAATGGCTTTGTGCGGCCGCTGCCCGGACATTTGCCCGCAGTGTCCCCCGTGGCCGCCCGGCACGGGCGGAAAATCTGAAATTTTCCGCCCCGCCCCATTGCCCCGTTTTGCCAGTTGCGCCACTGATGGCGGCACAACCGGAACGGAGCCCGCATGAGCGCAGAGATCAGGATCAGCGTCCCCGGACTGTTGGCCGCGGCAGGGGCCGGCATCGCCTTTTCCGTCATCGACATGATCTTCAAGTTCCTGTCCGGCGACTACCCGCTTTACGAGATGGTGCTGTTCCGCTCGGTGGTGGCGATCTGCGTGATGCTGGCGATCATCATGCCGCTGGAAGGCGGCTACCACCTGTTGCGGACCCACCGCCCGCGCCTGCACCTGCTGCGCTGTTGCATGGTGTTGCTGGCCAATATCTTCTTCTTCACCGGCCTCGCCATCATGCCGCTGGCCGAGGCGGTGGCGATTTCCTTTGCCACGCCGCTGATCGTCACCACCCTGTCGGCGCTGCTGCTGGGCGAACGCCCCGGCCCGTGGCGCTGGGGCGCGGTCTTTGCGGGCTTCCTCGGGGTGCTGATCATCATGCGCCCCGGCACCAGCGCCTTTCAGGCGGCGGCCGTGCTGCCCCTGCTGGGGGCCTGCGGCTATGCCGCGCTGCATGTGCTGACCCGCCGCGCAGGCAATGCCGAGGCCGGTGCCACCATGGCGTTCTACCCGATGCTGGGCTTTCTGATCGTCAGCGCCCTCGCCGGGCTGCTGTTCGGCGACGGACGCTATGCCACCGGCAGCAGCCCGGCGCTCGACTTCATCCTGCGGGCCTGGATCTGGCCTGCCCCCGAGGACTGGCCCTATCTGATCGGCGTCGGCCTCGCAGGCTCCGTCGGCGGCTACCTGGTGACCCAGGCCTACCGTCTGAACGAGGCCACCCTGGCCGCCCCCTTCGAATATATCGCCATGCCGATGTCCGTGCTCTGGGGCGTGCTGATCTTCAACGAATGGCCCGACGCCCCGGTCTGGATCGGCAGCAGCCTGATCGTCGCCTCCGGGCTGGTCTCCCTCTGGCGCGAGACCCGCCGCAACCGCCCCGCAACCCGTCCCCGCCCACGTGCAGAAGGATAAGGACTCCATCATGACCCCGGACACCGCAGCCACCGCCGCCCCGATCGACGCCGTCGTCTTTGACATCGGCCGCGTGCTGATCGAATGGGAGCCCGAAGCCTTCTACGACAGCCGCATCGGCGAAGACCGCCGCCAGCAGCTCTTTGCCGACGTCCCGCTGCACGATGTCAACCTCGAGATCGACCGGGGCGCGCCCTTCCGGCAATCGATCGAGGATCTGGCCGCGGAACACCCCGTCTGGAGCGAGGAGATCCGCTGGTGGCACGATTGCTGGCTGGACATGGTCCCGCGCGAAATCGCCCATACGGTGCGGCTGAAACAGGCGCTGCGCGCACGCGGCATCCCGGTCTTTGCACTCAGCAATTTCGGGGCCGACACCTTTGACATCGCCTGCGAACGCTATCCGTTCCTGCAGGAGTTCGACCACGCCTTCGTCTCGGCGCATCTGAAATGCATCAAGCCCGATGCCGAGATCTATGCCATTCTGGAACGCGAAACCGGGGTTGCGCCGCAGCGCTTGCTGTTCACCGACGACCGCCCGGAAAACATCGCCGCCGCCGAAAGCCGCGGCTGGCAGACCCACCTGTTCACCACCCCCGCCCCCTTTGCGCAGCGGCTGGTGCAGCACGGGCTGCTGACAGCCGAACAAGCCGCCTGAGCCGCGGCGTCCGTCCGGTTGGGAATATGTCGGGGGCGGCTAGCAGCCGCCCCGGTTTCGCTGCTTCAGTCGGCCTCAGCCCGCCGCAACAGCCGCGTCGGCGCGCGGCAGCGGGCGTTCCTTCACCGGCAGATGCACGATGGCGCTGAACGCCCCGACGCCGACGCCGATCCACCACACCAGCGTGTAATCGCCATAGGCGTCATACATCCGCCCACCCAGCCAGACGCCCAGGAAGCTGCCCAGCTGGTGGCTGAAGAACACGATGCCATAAAGCGTACCCATGTAGCGCAGGCCGTAGATATGGGCGACCAGACCCGAGGTCAGCGGCACCGTCGCCAGCCACAAAGAGCCCATCGCCACCGAGAAGATGATGACGCTGAGCGGCGTGATCGGGAACAGGATGAAGGCTGCCGCCGCCAGCGTCCGCCCGGTATAGATCGCCGCCAGCAGGTATTTCTTGGAGTAGCGCTTGCCCAGGTAGCCCGCCAGCAGGGTGCCCCCCACATTGGCCGCCCCGATCAGCGAGATCGCAACCGCCCCCAGCGCCGAAGTCGAGGTGATGCCCATCGAATGCAGCATGCCGCCCGGCTGGATCGGCCCGCACATCTCGGTCACGAAGGCGGGGAAATGCGCGGTGACAAAGGCCAGCTGGTAGCCGCAGCTGAAAAAGCCGAGGAAGATCAGCGTGTAGGACGGATCCCTGAAGGCTTTCATCAGGATCGTGCCCATGCTCTCTTCCAGCTCGGCGCGGCTGGCGGGCTCGGGCGCGCGCATCAGCGGCAGCGTCAGGATCAGCGCCAGCACCACCCCGGCAAAGACCACGAAGATCGTCTGCCACGGCAGGAAGGTCAGCATCCACTCCGCCGTCGGCGCGCCGAAGATCTGCCCGGCAGAGCCCGCGGCGGTGACAATCGCCAGCGACATCGAGCGGTTCTCGTCAGAGCTGGCCCGGCCCACCACCGCCAGCACCACGCCAAAGCCGGTGCCGGCGATGCCAAAGCCCACCAGCCATTCATAGGCCTGCATCTCGAACGGTGTGGTCGAGACCGCGCTCAGCACCAGCCCGGCGGCATAGACCAGCGCCCCCAGCACGATCGCCTTGCGGTCGCCGATCTTCTCGGCCAGCGCGCCGAAAATCGGCTGGCCGATGCCCCAGGCAAGGTTCTGAATCGCAATCGCCAGCGAGAACTCGGCCCGCAGCCAGCCGAATTCCTCGGCGATCGGGATCTGGAAGACACCGAAGGAGGCGCGCACCGCAAAGCTCACCATGATGATGATGCAGCCGACGATCAGAACGGGGGTAAACAGCGGCGCCGGACGGTCCATGGGTCTCTCCTGAAGTTTGCGCAGACCTTAGGCAAAACCCCGCCGCCGTCAAATCAGGATTATTGCGCGGCCGGTTAAGGAGAATTGATGCGATGGACGCCACTCAGCCAGCGATTGCAAGCGCTTGCCTGCACGCACCCGCTTCCCATCCCCCGCGCCCCGCGCTATGGCTTGCCCCATGACCCATCTGACCACGCTCTACCGGCAGAAAATCGACGCAGGCGAGCTGCAGCCCGATCCGGCGCAGCAGGCCGTTCTGCCCCATTTCGACCGTATCGCCGAGGGGCTGATGGCCCCGCCGGTGAAACGCGGGCTGTTCCGCAAGGCGCAGTACCAGCCGGTCAAGGGGCTGTACCTCTGGGGCGGCGTCGGGCGCGGCAAGTCGATGCTGATGGACCTTTTCGTCGACAGCCTCGACGGGGTGCCCTCGCGGCGGGTGCATTTCCACGCCTTCATGCAGGAGATCCACGCCAAGATGCACGAAGCCCGCCAGCGCGGTGTCGAGGATGCGCTGGCGCCGGTGGCCGCCGAAGTGGCCGACTCGGTGCGGCTCCTGGCGTTCGACGAGATGCAGATCACCGACATCACCGACGCGATGATCGTGGGCCGCCTGTTCGAAGCGCTGTTTGCTGCCGGGGTCACCGTGGTCACCACCTCCAACCGGGTGCCGGATGATCTGTACAAGGACGGGCTGAACCGGCAGCTGTTCCTGCCCTTCATCGACCTGATCAAGGCGCAGATGGACGTGCATGAAATGGTCAGCCCGACCGACTACCGGCAGAACCGGCTGACTGGGGCGCAGGTCTATTTCACCCCTGCCGGGGCCGAGGCCCGCGCCCGCATCGATGCAATCTGGACCGACCTCACCGGCGGCCCGGCGCAGCCGCTGACGCTGGAGGTGAAGGGCCGCGAGGTGGTCCTGCCCGCCTTCCGCAACGGTGTTGCGCGCGCCAGCTTCTATGACCTCTGCGGCAAGATGCTGGGGCCGGGCGACTACCTTGCCATCGCCGAAGCGGTCAAGGTGCTGGTGCTCGAGGACATTCCCCGGCTCAGCCGCAACAACTTCAACGAGGCCAAGCGCTTCGTCACCCTGATCGACGCGCTTTATGAGGCCGAGGTGCGGCTGATCTGCTCCGCCGCGGCGGAGCCGGAGATGCTCTATGTCGAGGGCGAGGGCACGTTTGAATTCGAACGCACCGCCTCGCGCCTGCGCGAGATGCAGGACAAGGATTGGGGAGCCGCGGCGCGATGATCGTCCGCGACACGCCCAGCCGCTGGCAGCTGTTCCTGATCCTGAAGGGATCGGTGGTACCGCAGATTCTGCCCAACATCATCGGCGCCGCCCTCTGGGCCCTTCTGGTGCTGGTCCTGGACCGCTATGTCATGGCAATGCCGACCATCTCGATCGGCGCCATGGGGGTCTTCGGCCTGTCGCTCTCGCTGTTCCTGGGCTTTCGCAACAACGCCGCCTACGACCGCTGGTGGGAGGCGCGCAAGATCTGGGGCCGCATGGTCTCCGACGTGCGCAGCCTGGCGCAGGAATTGCGGATCTTCGCGGGCAAGGGCGAGGACGAAGAATTCATCCTGACCCGGATCCTCGCCTTTCACCACCTGCACCGTGCCCAGCTGCGCGGGGACGAGGTGGCGCAGATCGTTCGCCACTGGGTCGGCGCGGATGCGGCGGAGCAGCTGATGCGGCAGGAAAACGGCCCCAACGCCGCCCTGCGCGATATCGCCACCCGGCTGCGCGAAATGGCAGAGGACGGGCGCATAGACGGCTTCGGCCAACGCGCCCTGGCCGAGCGCCTGGCCGCCTTCCCGGCAGCCCAGGCCGGCAATGAACGGCTGCTGACCACGCCGCTGCCGTTCGTCTACTCGCTGCTGGTCTGGCGCACGACCTATCTCTATTGCCTGCTGCTTCCCTTTGCCCTGCTGGACAGCGCAGGCTGGTTCGAACCCTTGGTGGCCGCGGTGGTGGCCTACGTCTTTTTCGGCCTGGCGCAGGTCACCCATGAGCTGGAACACCCGTTTCGCAAACAGGCCAACGCAGTGCCGCTGAGTGCGCTGTGCCGGGTGATGGAAATCTCGGTCTGCAACGCCCTCGGGCGCGAGGTGCCGCCGCGGCTGACACCGGTGGACCACGTCCTGGACTAGCGGCCGGGCAGACAAGAGGGGCCAAAAGGGGGCGCTGCCCCCTCGGCCTTGCGGCCTCACCCCCGGAGTATTTCAGGGAAAGACGAAAGGCGGCAGGCCACGCCGCGCCAGCGGCGCCCGGCCCAACGGGTTGAGATCGGCAGATCGAAACCGGGCGGGAGCGCGCCGCCGCCCGCCGCGGACCGGAGCCTCAGCCGTTTTCGCGCAGAATATGGCCTGCGAGGTATAGCGAGCCGCAGATCAGCACCCGCGCCTGCGGGTCCTGCGCGACAATCGCCTGCAGCGCTGCAAGGGTACTGTCCGCCGTGCTGGCCTCGATCCCCACCGACTGCGCCGCGCCTTCAGTTTCCTCGGCGCTCAGCGTGTTCACTTCGTCGGGGATCGAAATTGCCGTCAGGCTTGCCACATGCGGGGCCAGCGGCGTCATGTAGCCGCTGACGTCCTTGGTGTTGAGCATGCCGCAGATCAGGTGGGTGGGGCGCGGCGGCAGCCCCGCCAGTACCTCTGCCAGCGCCACGCCCGCCGCGGCGTTGTGGCCACCGTCCAGCCACAGCTCGGCCTCCGGCGCCGCCTCGATCAGCGGTCCGGTCTTCAGCTTCTGCATCCGGGCGGGCCATTCGGCGTTGACCATCGCCGCCTCGCAGGCGGCCTCGTCGGCGCCGAGGTGGCGCAGCGCCGCCAAGGCGGCACCAGCGTTCTGCACCTGATGCGCGCCCAGCAGGGCCGGCAACGGCAGGTCCAACAGGCCACGTTCATCCTGGAACACCAGCCGACCGCGCTCCTGCGTGACGTGCCACTGCTGGCCGTGGGCGATCAGCGGCGCGCCGAGGCGGGCGGCGGTGGCCTCGATCACCTCCATCGCCTCCTCGGGCTGCGGACCGACCACCACCGGCACCCCGCGCTTGATGATGCCCGCCTTCTCGGCGGCGATCTTGGCCAGCGTGTTGCCGAGGAACTGTTCATGGTCGATCGAGATCGGGGTGATCACCGACAGTTCCGGGGTGATCACGTTGGTGGCATCCAGCCGCCCGCCCAGGCCGACTTCCAGCAGCGTGTAATCCGCGGGCGTGCGCGAGAACGCCAGCAGCCCCGCCACCGTGGTGATCTCGAAATAGGTGATGTTCTCGCCGCCGTTCTTCTCATAGCACTCGTCCAGCACCTCGGTCAGATGCTGCTCGGAGATCAGCTCACCCGCCAGCCGGATGCGCTCATGGAAGCGCGCCAGGTGCGGCGAGGTATAGGCGTGCACCGATTTGCCCCAGCCCTCCAGGCCTGCACGGATCATCGCCTGGGTCGAACCCTTGCCGTTGGTGCCCGCGATATGGATCACCGGCGGCAGCTTGTCCTGCGGGTTGCCCAGCGCCGCCAGCAGCCGCCAGACCCTATCCAGCGTCAGGTCGATGATCTTGGGGTGCAGTGCCATCATGCGGGCAAGGATCGCGTCGGAGGTCTGGGTCATGGCAAGCTCTGGTTACAGGCGGTTGTCGGGGTCTTGATGCAAAAACGTCCCGCCCGGTTGGGGGCGGGACGGGCGCTGCCCGGCAGCGGTGCCGGACATCCTCTTCTACGGGCGGTTACTGCGCCGCTTCTTCGCTGGCAGCGGCATCCGCCGATGTGTTCGCGGCCTCGGCGCTGTCCGCCTCGGCGTCCTGCGGCGAGGGCAGATCGCCCACCACCTGCGGCGGCAGTTTCATCAGCATGCGGATGATGGTGATCAGCTCCTCGCGCATCTCGGTGCGCGGGATCACCCGGTCGAGCATGCCGTGATCCAGCAGGTACTCGGCGCGCTGGAACCCCTCGGGCAGCTTTTCGCGGATCGTCTGTTCGATCACCCGCGGCCCGGCAAAGCAGATCAGCGCGTTGGGCTCGGAGATCTGCACGTCGCCCAGCATCGCGTAGGACGCGGTGACGCCGCCGGTGGTCGGATGGGTCAGCACCACGATATAGGGCAGCCCCGCCTCTTTCAGCATCTGCACGGCAACGGTGGTGCGCGGCATCTGCATCAGCGACAGGATGCCTTCCTGCATGCGCGCACCGCCTGCGGCGGAGAACAGCACCAGCGGGCGGCCCAGCTTCACGGCTTCCTCGGCGGCGGCGATGATAGCGTTGCCGACGTACATCCCCATCGAGCCGCCCATGTAGGAGAAGTCCTGCGCGGCCGCGACGATCGGCGTGCGGCCGATCTCGCCGGCGGCGACCAGCATCGCATCCTTTTCGCCGGTCTTCTTCTGCGCGGCCTTGATCCGGTCGGGGTATTTCTTCTGATCCTTGAACTTCAGCGGATCGGAGAGCGGTTCCGGCACCGCCACCTCAGTGAAGACACCGCCATCAAACAGCGCGGTGAAACGGTCGCGCGGGGTGATATGCATGTGATGACCGCAGCTGGTGCAGACGTTCTGATTGTCGCTCAGCTCGCGGTGAAACAGCATGGTGCCGCATTCATCGCATTTCTGCCAAAGGTTCTCGGGCACTTCACGGCGCGAAAAGATCGAGTTGATCTTGGGCCGGACGTAGTTTGTGATCCAGTTCATGTAGCTTGCCTCTCCGGGGGCGCGGTTTGCCCCCCAGATAAGGCCCATTGACGGCAATTGCAATCAGCGGCGTATGGCAAGCCGCGCCGCCAGCCAGCTGACCACCATCGTGGCGAAGTCAACCGCCATCCAGGGCCGCAGCCCCTGCACATCCGCCAGCTCGTAGGGTAGCAGGTACAGCGCCAGCCCGTTCAGGCTGCTGGGCGAGGCAAACAGCAACAGCGCCGCCACGTTGTTGAAGAAATGCACCGCCATCGCCGGCCCCAAGGTGCCCGCCCGCGCCGTCAGATCCGCCATCAGCACGCCAAAGACCCCGGCCCAGAGCGCGATCAGCAGCGCATTGTCGCCTGCCTCGGCGGGCAGGTAATGGCCCAGCGCGAACAAGCCCGAGGGCAGCAGGATCCACACCGCCGGATGCCGAAACCGCGCCGCCAGCGCCTGCTGGATGTAGCCGCGAAAGACGATCTCCTCCGACCCGGTCTGCACCAGCACGGCCAGCAGCGACAGCGGCAACAGCGCCAGCCAATGCCCGAACCGCAGGTTCGGCTCCATCGGCGCGCCCATGTCGTAGGGCGGCAGCAGCAGCAACAGCAGGCTCAGCCCCAGCAGGTAGAGGCTGACACGGCTGAACTGCCACACCAGCGGCGGCAGCGCGCCGATCACGCTGATGAGGCCCCGCCGGTGCAACAGCCGCGCCGCCAGCGCAACCCCGAGCACCAGAAAGCCAAAGCTGCCGAGCATGACCAGCATCGCGCCGGGGCTGCTGCCCTGCGACAGCTCCGCCAGCCAGGCTCCGGGCGCCACCGCCACCAGCAGCATCTGCAGGCCGACGGTTGCCGTCAGGCTGACCAGCGTCACCAGCGCCATCCCCAGCAGCAGGCGCCACAGTTGCGGCTGCAGTCGCGCCGGGCGCACCAGCGCCTCATGGGCGCGGTAGCTGCCCCCGGGGGGCGGACGGCGGTGCTGCTGCATGTGTCCTCCGTGGCGGATGCCAAAGCTGCCCGCACAGCATTTGCATTGCTGCAACGCCAAGGCAAGCGGCAAGCACCGCGATTTGCTTGGCGCTTGCCGATGGGCGGGTCAACGCCTATGCCAAGGCCCTGAAGGAACCGCGGCAGGACTGAAATTGCGCAAGACAAACAACCACAAACCCGCAAGCCCCCCGGCCGCACGACAGGTGAGGACCCTCATCGCGGCAGCGGCAACCGCCCTGCTGACCGGGTGCGGCCAGATGTCGAGCGAGCTGGGATTTGCCGCCCTGGCCCCCGGCGCGGCCAGCGCCCCCGATGCGCCCGAATCCCGAACCTCGAGGCGCAAGCGCCCGGACGCGGCGCGGGCGGTGATGCCCTTTGCCGGCGGTCGGCTGCACCTCGTCGCCCCGCAGGGATATTGCTTCGACACCGAAAGCAGCCGGATCGAAGGCCAGGGCGGCTTTGCCCTGATCGCCCACTGCAGCCGGGTGCGCGGTGCCGGGTGGTTCGGCGCCCGCCGGGCCGCGGTCATCACCGCCAGCATCGGTCCCGCCATCCCGAATGTCGCCGCTCCGCAGGCCAGCGACATCGCCGCGATGTTCCCCGGCGCCCGTATCCTGGAAACCCGCGAGGACCAGCTGCTGCCGCTGGTGCGCCTGCAGGCGCCGGGCCCGCTGGTCACCGGCTCCAGTGCCCAGCACTGGCGCGGGGCCTTCATCTTGGACGACCATTTGGTGGCGCTGGCGCTCTACGCGCCGGACGGCAGCCAGGCGCTTGGCCATCAGGGGGCGGCGCTGCTGAACGAGTTGACACACCGCAGCCTCGAAAGCTCCGTCCAGTCGCAACCGGTCGAAGCGGCGGCGCCGCGGTCGCGCGACACCGCGGAAGCCCCCCGCCCGCAGTCGCGGCCCGACCGCCCCGCGCGCACGACCGAGACCGCGAGCGCCGACACGGCCCGCGAAAAACGCGGCCTGGGGCAGCGGATTGCAGGTTTATTTCAATAGCCGCCAAAGGTTACACTGACACAGGCACCCCGGCCCGAGAACGCCGGGGGATGAAGACCCGGGTTTCGCAAGAGGGCGCGCAATGAGCAGGATACTGGACCGGCTGCTACACCTGCACAGCCTGCGCCGCTGGCGCAGCGCTGCCGAGGCCGCGCCCCGTGCGCCACTGGCTGACCTGCGCCTGCAACGCAACCAGGCGCGGCAATTGCGCACCCACCTGGACCGCCTGATCCACATCGCCGAGGGGCGCCTGGCGCTGCCGCAGATCGGCTCCAGCTTCTTTCCTCGCCCGCATGGCACCGACTGGTCCTGGCGGCCCGAGCTGTGGCGCGGCCCGCTGGCCGTGCAGGGTCTCTGTTCGGCCCCGGCCGAGGCCCGTCTCAGCGACGAGGTGAAGCTGTTTCACGATTGCGCTGCCGGAGAGGTGAGCCTGCGCCAGATCAGAAACACCCGCGAGGAAGACCTCGCACCGTTCGGCCTGCGGATGGATGTGTACCAGTTCGAAGGCTCTTTCCTGTCGCTGGTCGTGGACCTGCCGCCCGCCGCCCTGCAGGGGCTCACCCGCGAGCATCTCCTGCGCGTCGACAGCATCCTGCAGACCGAAGCGCCCATCGACATCTTTGCCCGGCTCAACATCCGGCACGGCCCCAACACCGAACAGATGGTGCGCCAGCTGCCCGCCGAGCGCGGCAATCTCCTGGTCGAGTTCGACCTGGCCTATTCGGACCTGAACGAAAAGCGGATGGAGAAGGCCTGGCTGGACCTGATCTTTGACGCCCCAGCCATGAATCAGGTCCTCCTGCGCGACCTGACGTTCTCGCGCCATCCACGCGCCGCGATCTGAGGAACCCTGCCGATGAGCGACCTGACACTGACCAAGATCCGCTTTCGCAATGGCATCTGGGAAGGGTTGATCAGCAACGCCCCGGGCACTGGGGGGCGGCCGGACATCTCGGTGATGTTCCGCGATCAGCCGGTGCCGGGGGTGGAGCTGCACGAGGGCGAAGCCGCCGGAGAATGGATCCTGCAGGTGCCGATCCCCGCGGAGGCAATTGCCGACGGGGTGCAATCCTTCGTGGTCTTCGACGCACCGAGTTCTACCCGACTGGGCGATTTCACCCTGATCGCGGGCGACGCGGCGAGCGACGATCTGCGCGCCGAGGTGGAGCTGCTGCGCGCCGAACTCGACATGTTGAAACGCGCCTTCCGCCGCCACTGCCAGGAAACCGGCTGACCCCGCCCACGGCCTGCTTCGGTCTACTCCAGGGCCTGGAAATGTTCCGCCAGCACCTGCATCAGCCGGGTATGCGGGATCGGCCCGTAGCTGGCGCGCGCCACCCCGGCCTGCCGCGCCTGCGCCAGCGTGACACCGCGCATGAAGGCATTGACCGGCAGCGCGCAGCCCTCGCAGACCCGCGCCAGCAGGTCCGGGTCCGACAGTCCCGGCACGAAGAAGCCATCAGCCCCGGCCTCGGCATAAGCGGCGGCGCGCTCCAGCGCTTCGGTCAGCAGGTCTGCATGTTTGCTGCTGTCCTTCTCCTTCAGAAACAGATCCGTGCGCGCGTTGACAAAAATGTCGGCATGGCCCGCGCGCACCGCAGCAACGCGCTCGGCCTGCTCCTCGAGGCAGTAGATCCGGTCGCTGCCGACCACCTGATCCTCGAAATTCAGCCCCACCGCGCCGGTTTCGGCCAATCGTCTCACATTGGCGGTCAGCTGCCGGGGCGCGCGGGCATAGCCGCCCTCGAAATCGATGGTCACCGGCAGGTCGATGCTGGCGATGATGCGGCGCGCATTGTCCAGCACATAGTCCAGCGGCACCTGCTCGCCATCCGCGAACCCCTGCGCCATCGCCACCGGATAGCTGCCGGTCGCCAGCGCACGCGCGCCTGCGCCGGCAATGGCGCGGGCACTGCCGACATCCCAGATATTGTAGAGCACCAGCGGATCGCCCGGCTGATGCAGGGCCGCAAAGGCCCTGGCGCGGTCGGAATATGTCATGCGGACACCCTCTGTCTGTAGCCTGTTTCAATCTCGATCAGCCGCTGCTTGCGCCACAGCCCACCGCCATAGCCGGTCAGCGACCCGTCCGCCGACAGCACCCGGTGGCAGGGCACCACCAGCGCCAGCTGGTTGCTGCCGTTGGCCCGCGCCACCGCCCGCGTCGCCGAGGCCCGCCCCAGATCGGAGGCAATCTGCGAATAGCTGCGCGTCTCGCCCGCCGGGATGGTCAGCAGATAGCGCCAGACCTCGCGCTCAAAGGCGGTGCCGTGCAGCGCCAGCGGGGTCTGGAACTCCGCGCTTTCCCCGGCAAAGAACCGGCGCAGCTCCGCGGCGATCTGCTGTGTCGGCGGCGGCCGACCAAAGCCCAGCCCCCCGGGCTGCGCCTTCTGCAGCCTGGCCACCTCGCGCGGCAGCGCCTTGCGGTCGGCAAATTCCAGCAGATGCAGCTGGTGCTTGCAGCTGATCGCGATCATTGCGCCCAGCGGCGTGTCGATCCAGTCCACCAGCAGCAGCGCATCGCGGCGAAAGGCGCCGGGCGCGATCCCCACCAGTTTCGCGAAGGCCGCGCGAAAGGCGCTGGCGCTTTCAAACCCGGCATCGATCTGCGCCGCGATCACCGGCTCGCCCGCGGTCAGCGCGGTGAAGCCTTCGCGCAGGCGGCGCTGACGCGCCATCTCGAGGAACGTCATCCCGAAATGCCGCTTGAAGGCCCGCCGCACGGTCGAAGGCTCTAGCCCCAGCCGTACCAGATCCCCCTCGCCCCAGCGGTAGGCGGGGCGCGACTCCAGCCGGGCCAGCAGATCCTGCACCATCGGATCATCCCCGGCCGCCGCCGCCAGCGGCTTGCAGCGTTTGCAGGCGCGAAAGCCTGCCTCGATGCAGGCGCGGGGCGTGGCGAAGAACTGGCAGTTCTCGTACTTGGGCTTGCGCGCCGGGCAGGTCAGCCGACAGAAGATGCCGGTGGAGGTCACGCCGACATAGGCGCGCCCCTCGTAGGCGTCGTCGCGGTCCAGCAGGGCGTGGTACAGGGTGTGGGAATCAGGCAGGTCAAACATCATACCCCCAGCATAGCCCCGCCTGCCCCACCTGTGCGCCGAAGATCGGGCGTTGATTGTCAAATTCCCGCCAGCTGCCCCCGCTCACGGGTCGGCGGCTGGGCTCCGCCCCCCCCCGTGTTGCGCCCCCGGCGTACGGCGGCTTCACGCAAACCTCATCCCCATGTGCCAGACTGTCTGCCGATCGATCACCCGCCATGGCCGAACGGCCGTGATACCAGGTGCAGGCATCTGTGGTGCTGCCTGCGCAACACACCCGGAGACCGGCCCCGATAAAAAGGGGGTCGCACAAGCCAGCTTGTCCGAGCAGCCCCCGCGGGGGCCTGTCCAACCTCCCCCGGCGGCGCCGCCACCTTCCTTACCGGCCCACCAGCGGAACGACCCGGACCCTTCGACCGCCCGAGGGCAGCCCCCTCGCCCAACATGAAAAAAGGCCGCCCTTGCGGACGGCCCCTTTGCTGCTGGCTGCATGCCGCCGGATTACTTGGTTTCCAGCGCCACCATCCCTTTCAGGATGTCGATGGCATAGGCCAGCTGGTAATCCTGCTCGCGCAGCTCCGCCGCCTTCTCGGCCTTTTCGCGCTCGGCCTCGATCTGGCGGATCTCGTCTTCGCTCAGCGAATCGTTGTTCAGGCTGCCGCGCAGATCTGCTTCGGACCGGGAGCGGCGGGGATTGTCCTCCTCCTCCTCATTCGCGGGAGAGCGACGTGGCTGCGCCACCACGATGTCCGGGCTCACGCCCAGCGCCTGGATCGACCGTCCCGACGGCGTGTAATACCGCGCCGTGGTCAGCCGCATCGCGCCTTCCCCCTTCAGCGGCATCACCGTCTGCACCGACCCCTTGCCGAAGGAGCGTGTCCCCACCACCACGGCGCGGCGATGGTCCTGCAGGGCGCCCGCCACGATCTCCGAGGCCGAGGCCGAACCGCCGTTGATCAGCACCACGATCGGCTTGCCCTCGACCAGGTCGCCCGGCGTGGCATTGAAACGCTCGCCGTCTTCCGGGTTGCGGCCACGGGTCGAGACGATCTCGCCGGAATCGAGGAAGGCATCCGCCACCTTGATCGCCTGGGTCAGCAGACCGCCGGGGTTGTTGCGCAGGTCCAGCACGATGCCGTTGACATTGTCCATGCCGCCGGCCTCTTCGATCTGCTTCTTCAGCCCGGCTTCCAGGTTCGGCGTGGTCTGATCGTTGAAGGTGGTGATCCGCATCACCACGGTGTCGCCCTCGGTGCGCGCCCGCACCGCGGTCAGCTTGATGGTGTCGCGGATGATCGACACGTCGAAGGGTTCCGGCTCGCCCTCGCGCACCACGGTGATGACGATCTCCGAGCCCACCGGCCCGCGCATCATGGTCACCGCCTCGTCCAGCGACAGGCCCAGCACGCTTTCGCCATCCACATGGGTGATGAAATCGCCGGCTTCCATGCCGGCCTCATCCGCCGGGGTGCCGTCGATGGGGGAGACGACCTTGACGAAGCCCTCTTCCTGGGTGACCTCGATGCCGAGACCGCCGAATTCGCCGCGGGTCTGCACCCGCATGCGGTCGGCGTCATCCGGCGACAGGTAGCTGGAGTGCGGGTCGAGCGAGGTCAGCATGCCGCCGATCGCCGCTTCGATCAGCTCCTTCTCGTCGACCTCTTCCACGTATTGCGCCCGGATGCGTTCAAAGATGTCGCCGAACAGGTCCAGCTGCTCATAGACATTAGCCTCGCGCGCGCCCTCCTGCGCCAGCAAGGGGCCTGCGACATAGGTTGTTGCAACGATCCCTGCCAGCGTGCCGCCAATGGCGGCCATCGCAAATTTTTTCATCAAGCCTTCATCCACCTTTTCCAGTGCGGAACCAAGTTTCCGGGTCCACCGGGCTGTTGTCCATTCTCACCTCTATATAGAGCGTTTCTGTCCGGTCAGTTCCACCCCCTTCACCGCTTAGTGAAAGAATTGCGTCCGGCTTGGGATTTTCTCCGCTCATCAGCCCGACGGGGGTGCCCTCCGGAATCACCTCCCCCGCCTCGCCAAAGACCTCGGCCAGACCGGAAAAGATGAACAGCGTGTCCGGCTGCGGTTCCAGAATCACCACGTTGCCCAGGTCCAGAAGCGGCCCGCGATAGCGGATGGTGGCCGCCGTCGGCGCGGTGACCAGCGCCCGTGGACGCGCCGCCACCAGCAACCCCGGACGGGCAATGCCGGCCGCATCCCGCTCACCATAGCCGCGCAGAACCAGCCCTTCGACCGGCAGCGGCAGGGTGCCGCGCAGGTCGCTGATGTCGGCGTTGCTGGCGGCAATCTCGCCCTCTGCGATATCGGCCAGCCCGTCGGCAAAGCCGGACAGCGTCTCGGTCGAGGAAATCAGGATCGCGGTCCGCACCGGGTCGGCGGTAAAGCGGCGCGGCAGGCTGGTGCGGTCGGCGATCGCCGTCGACAGCTGCACCCGCGCCGCCTGCACACCGCTCAGCCCTTCCTCCAGCGTGCGCGCCGCACTCTGTTGCAGCAGCCGCAGGCTCTGCACCTCTTCCAGATCCGCCTTCAGTTCCTGCGCGCGGGCATGCAGGGCCGGGGTCACCTCGGCCAGCATCATCGCCGAGCGCGCCGCCCCCAGGGGGCCGGACGGATGCACCATCAGCACGGGCGGCGGCGAGGTTTCGATCGTCTGGATGATCCCCAGCAACCCCGAGACCTCGTCCCGCCGCGCCGCCAGCTGCGCCGACAACTGCGCCTCGCGCCGCGCCACCCGGCGCAGCCCGTCACGCATCGCCGCCAGCCCCGCCTCGAAGGCCTGCACGGTGGAGGTCAGCGCCTTCACCCGATCGCGGGAGCTCTCTGCCTGTTGCAACTGCACCGACGCGGCTTCCAGCTGCGCCGCCGCCTCGCGCGCAGCCTCTGCCGGATCCGCCGCCAGGCGCAGCGGCGCGGCCAGCAGAACCAGCGACAGAAAAGCCGCGCGCATGCTCATGACAGCAGGCTCTGCCCGGTCATCTCTTCGGGCTGCTCCAGCCCCATCAGCTCCAGGATGGTCGGTGCCAAATCCGCCAGCCGCCCGTCCCGCAAGCGGGCCCCCTCCGGCCCGCCAACCAGCGCCACCGGCACCGGGTTCAGCGTGTGCGCGGTATGGGCACCGCCGGTTTCCGGGTCGACCATCACCTCGCAGTTGCCGTGGTCGGCGGTGACGATCATCGCGCCGCCCGCCTTCTCCAGCGCGGCGACGACCTGCGCCAGCCCCTGGTCCACCGCCTCGCAGGCCTTGATTGCCGCCGCCAGATCGCCGGTGTGGCCAACCATGTCGGGATTGGCGTAATTGGTCACGATCAGGTCATAGCCCGCCCCGATCGCCTCGACGAATTTCTCGGTCACCTCCGGCGCGCTCATCTCCGGCTGCAGATCATAGGTCGCCACCTTGGGCGATTTCGGCATGTAGCGATCCTCGCCCGCCTCGGGCTCTTCCTTGCCGCCGTTGAGGAAGAAGGTCACATGCGGATATTTCTCGGTCTCGGCCAGACGGAACTGGCGCTTGCCCTGCTTGGCCACCCAGGCCCCCAGCGTGTTGACGATCGCCGCCTTGGGATAGCAGGTGGTCATATAGGCGTTGTGGCCCTCGGAATATTCCACCATGCCCAGCAGCGCCGCCAGCTGCGGGCGCTCGCCCACGTCGAACTCGGCAAAGCCCGGTTCGCCGATGGCGCGCAGGATCTCGCGAGCCCGGTCGGCGCGGAAGTTGAGGCAGAAGAACCCGTCGCCGTCCCGGATGCCCTCATGCCCCGGCAGGACGGTCGCGCCGATGAACTCATCGCTCTCGGACTGGTTATAGGCGTGGTCCACGGCCCCATGTGCGCTGGCCGCCTTGCGCCCCTCGGCGCGCACCATCGCGGCATAGGCCTCCGACACCCGCTCCCAGCGGTTGTCGCGGTCCATGGCGAAATAGCGGCCGGTGACGGTGGCGATGCGCGCCCCCTCGGGCAGGCTGTCCTCCAGCTCGCTGAAATAGCCGTAGGCCGATTTCGGCGCCACGTCGCGCCCGTCGGTGATCGCGTGTAGCCAGACCGGCACCCCGGCATCGGTGATCGCGCGCGCCGCCGCAACGATATGGGTCAGATGCCCGTGCACGCCGCCGTCCGACACCAGCCCCATCAGATGCGCGGCACCGCCGCTGTCCTTCAACCGCGCGATGAAATCCTGCAACGCCTTGTTGTCAAAGAAGGATCCATCCTCGATCGCAAGGTCGATCTGGCCCAGGTCCATCGCCACCACCCGGCCCGCGCCGATGTTGGTATGCCCCACCTCGGAGTTGCCCATCTGGCCACTGGGCAGCCCCACATCGGGGCCATGGGTGATCAGGCTGGCCACCGGGCCTTTGGCCATGATGGCATCGAAGGTCGGGGTATGGGCCAGATGCGGCGCATTGGCCGCGCCCGGCGCGCCGCTGCCCCAGCCATCAAGAATGCACAGGACAACGGGTTTGGGTACGCTCATCAGATCATCTCCGGGACAGGCTGTGTTGCCCACCTTCTAACGCCTCGCCGCGCCGGGGTGAACCGCCATTGCGGCCGCAGGCTGCCTTATCGGCGCGCCCGCCCGCGGGTTTGCCCCTGCCGCCGGGCTTCATCTTTCCCCAAATACTCACTCCCCGGGCTGCCACCGGCACCGCCGCCCGTGTTCTGCGGCGTCAGCAGATGCCGGATCAGCGCCACCGGATGGGCGCGCAAGGACAGCCGTATGGCGACGTAATCCTCCACCACCTCTTCGCCCAGCCCCATCTGCGGCAGATCGGCGGCAGGCTCGTAAATCCCCTCGCCCTCCAGTTCGCGGGCAAACAGCGGCAGCGGCTTGCGGGCAGTGATCGCCTTGGCCGCCCACAAGGCCTCGCGCCGGCTGAGCCCCAGCGCGGCAAAGGCATCCGCCTCGGCCAGCCGCTCGATCACCGGCGGCGCCAGCCCTGCCTTGCGCCAGACGTCCTCGACCTCGTGGTAGCCGTTGCCGCGCGCTGCCGTCAGCCAGGCGGCATCCTCGTCGCGCAGCCCCTTGATCTGGCGGAACCCCAGCCGCAGCGCCAGCCCGCCCTGGCCATCCGGCTCCATCACGTTGTCCCAGTAGGAGTTGTTGATACAGACCGGCCGCACCTCGACCCCATGCGCGCGGGCATCCCGCACGATCTGGGCAGGCGCATAGAACCCCATCGGCTGCGAGTTCAAAAGCGCGCAGGCAAAGATGCCCGGATGGTGGCACTTGATCCAGGCCGAGGCATAGACCAAGAGCGCAAAACTGGCGGCGTGGCTTTCCGGGAAGCCGTAGGAGCCGAAGCCCTCGATCTGGGAAAAACAACGCTCGGAGAACTCCGTGTCATAGCCGTTCTTCGCCATGCCGCGCAAAAACAGGCTGCGGAATTCACTGACGCTGCCGTGTTTCTTGAACGTCGCGAGCGAGCGCCGCAGCCGGTCGGCCTGCTCGGGCGAAAACCCGGCGCCGACGATGGCGATCTGCATCGCCTGCTCCTGGAACAGCGGCACGCCGAGGGTCTTGCCCAGCACCTCGCCCAGCGCATCCGAGGGGAAATGCACCGGCTCCTCCTTGTTGCGGCGGCGGATGTAGGGATGCACCATGTCGCCCTGGATCGGGCCGGGACGGACGATGGCGACCTCGATCACCAGGTCATAGAAACAGCGCGGCCGCATCCTGGGCAGGAAGTTCATCTGCGCCCGGCTTTCGACCTGAAAGACGCCGATGCTGTCGGCGCGGCACAACATGTTGTAGACCTCGGGGTCCTCCGGCGGCAGGGTGGCGAGGCTGTAGTCCAGCTGGTGGTGCTGCCGCATCAGGTCGAACGCCTTGCGGATGCAGGTTAGCATGCCAAGGCTCAGCACATCGACCTTGAGAATGCCGAGCGTGTCGATGTCGTCCTTGTCCCAGCAGATCACCGTACGCCCCTCCATGGTGGCGTTCTCGATCGGCACCAGCTCGTCCAGGCGGCCTTGGGTGATGACAAAACCGCCGACGTGCTGGCTCAGGTGGCGGGGGAAGCCGATGATCTCCTCCACCAGCTGCAGGGTCAGCTGAAGGCGGCGACTGTCCGGATCGAGGCCGATCTCGCGCATGCGCTCGGCCTCCACCCCCTGGGTGCTGAAAAAGCCCCAGAGCTGCGAGGACATCGCCGAGATCGTGTCTTCGGTTAGCCCCATGGCGCGGCCGACCTCGCGGATGGCGCGTTTGCCGCGGTAGTGGATCACCGTCGCGCACAGCCCTGCGCGGTGGCGGCCGTAGCGTTCATAGATCCACTGGATCACCTCCTCGCGCCGCTCGTGCTCGAAATCGACGTCGATGTCGGGCGGCTCGTCGCGGGCCTCGGAGACGAAGCGCTCGAACACCATGGTGCCCAGTTCCGGGCTGACCGAGGTGACGCCGAGGCAATAACAGACCACCGAATTGGCAGCGGACCCCCGCCCCTGGCACAGGATCCCGCGGGAGCGGGCAAAGGCGACGATGTCGCGCACGGTGAGGAAATAGGGATCGTATTTCAGCTTGGCGATCAGGGTGAGCTCATGCTCCAGCAGCGCGCGCACCCGCTGCGGCGCGCCGCCGGGATAGCGCCAGCTCAGCCCCTCCTCGGCCAGTCGGCGCAGACGCTGCGGCGGCGTCTCGCTCTCGCTGCCCTCGTCCGGGTAGTCATAGCGCAGCTCATCCAGCGAAAAGCTGAGCTGTGCTGCCAGCCGGGCGGCATTGTCCACCGCCTGCTCATGATCGCGCAACAGGCGGCGCAGCTCCGCCTCGGAGCGCAGCCGCTGCTCGCCGTTGGCCATCGCGGCGCTGCCCAGGTCCTCCACCTTGCAGCGCAGGCGGATGGCGGTCAGCACATCGCCCAGGCGGCGGCGGCTGCCGTGGTGCATTTTCGGGGCAGCGCTGGCCAGAAGCGGCAGCCCCAGATGGCTGGCCGCCTCTGCCAGCTGCGCAAACCGCGCCCGGTCGCCGCCATCGTAGGCGGGCGCCATCATGAGGTGCATGCGGGCACCAAAGCAGCGCGTCAGCCGCTCCATATGCGGCCCCCACCCGCCCGCGCCGCCGGGCAGATGCTCCGCCTGCGGCACCAGCAGCAGGTGCAGCCCGTCCGCGAATTCCATCAGGTCGGAAAGCTGCAGGGTACAGCTGCCCTTTTCCGCCCTCAGCCGTCCGGTGGAGAGCAGCCGGGTCAGGCTGCCCCAGCCGATGCGATCCACCGGCAGGGCGATCACCGGCGGCGCATCGGTGAAGACCAGCCGCGCCGCGGGGATCAGCCGCACGGTGCCGTAGACCGGAAAGGAGGGCGGCTGCGAAAGGCCCTCCGGGCGCGGCGGCCCGATCGGACTGTTCTGCCGGTCCCAGGCCTGCCGCTCGGCCACCCGGCGGGCAATGTCGCGACATTCCGCATGGGCGCGCACGATCCCCGCCACCGAGTTCTCATCGGCGATGGCAATCGCGCCGATCCCCAGCAGCAACGCACGGCGCACATATTCCTCCGGATGCGAGGCCCCGGTGAGGAAGGTGAAGTTGGACAGGCAGGCGAACTCGGCAAACATGACCCGCATGATATTCCCGTTTTGTTCTCATGTGGAGTCCTGCCGGCACGTGATCCCGCGCCGTGCGTCAGCACGGCGCCCGGCCCAACAGGCCAGGGGGCATTTTCAATGCCCGCAGGACTGGCGGGAGCCCCCCGCCTGTCTGCGGGATGCGCAGGATCCGGGTCGATTGCGGCGATGCGTGTCTGGCAAGGTTCAGCCAGCAAAGGAGACCCACGATGCCCAGAATCACCGCCCTGCCCACAGAGATCGTCCGCGCCCCGCAGGCGGGCGGCCCCGATGCCCACGGCCAGCAGCCGGAGCACACTGTATCAGACGGCGGCGGTAATCCCTGCCGCCACTGCCTGCGGTACATTCCCGAAGGCGCTGAAATGCTGATCCTCGCCCACCGCCCCTTTCCGCAGGCGCAGCCCTATGCCGAAACCGGGCCGATCTTCCTGTGTGCCGAGCCTTGCGCGCGGCATGAGGGGGACGGGATTCCGCAGGCCCTGGAAGGCTCTCCCGATTACCTGATCAAGGGCTACAGCGCCGATCACCGGATCGTCTATGGCACCGGCCTCGTGATCCCGCAGGCAAAGATGATGGCGCAGGCCGAAGCGATCTTTGCGGATCAGCGGGTGGCGTATATTCACATCCGCTCCGCCCGCAACAACTGCTATCAGGCGCGGATTGACCGGGGATAGGCAGAGCTTCACGAGGGGCAGAAGCCCCCCATTGGCCATCAAGACACAAAGGCTGCGCCCGCCGGACGGCAGGCAGCCGCGCGTCGGCCTTCAGGCGGATTTCGTCAGCGACAGGAATACGTCTTCCAGATCCGCTTCCTCGGTCTTCACGTCGCGGATGCTGATCCCGGCGGCATGGACCGCGGCCAGCACCTCTTCGGCGCTGGTCACCTGGCTGCGATAGCGCAGCACCACGGCGCCGTCGTCACGCAGGGCGGCCTCGATGCCTTCGCCCTGCGGCAGCCGGTCCACCGGGGCGGCGGGCTGCACCACCATCGCCTTGGCATCCAGCCGGCCCAGCAGGCTGGCGGTGGTGTCGCGGGCCACCACCTCGCCCTGGTTGATGATGGCGATCTCGTCGCACATCTCCTCCGCCTCCTCGAGATAATGGGTGGTGAGGATGATGGTCATGCCTTGCGCGTTCAGCTTGCGGATGTTGTCCCACAGCATCTGGCGCAGCTCGATGTCGACGCCCGCGGTGGGCTCGTCCAGCACCAGAACCGAGGGGCGGTGCACCAGCGCCTTGCCCAGCAAGAGCCGCCGCCGCATGCCGCCGGAGAGGGTGCGGGCATAGGCCTCTGCCTTGTCGGTGAGACCGATCATCGCCAGGATCTCGTCGCTGTGGCGCTGCGCCTTGGGCACGCCGTAAAGCCCCGCCTGCACCTCCAGCGCGCCGCGCGGGGTGAAGAAGGGGTCGAGGTTCAGCTCCTGCGGCATCACCCCGATGGCGGCGCGGCTCTGGCGCGGGTTTTCATCCTGGTCGAAGCCCCAGATCGACACCTGGCCGGAGGTCTTGCGCACCAGCCCGGCAAGGATGTTGATGAGGGTGGATTTGCCCGCGCCGTTCGGCCCCAGCAGGCCAAAGACGGAGCCGCGCGGGATGTCCAGATCGATACCCTTCAGCGCCTCCTTGGCGGGGCTGCTCTTCTGGGCTGCATAGACCTTGCGAAGACCCCGGATTTCAATCGCCGCCGTGTTCATTCCCGTCGCTCCCGTGACAAACCGCTGCGGCGCGCGGCCGCTGACGCAACACGGGATACCCTGCATCGGCGCTGGCGGAAACCGGGAAATCAGTCGGCGCGACGCGCCCCCCGCTGGCCGCCGCTGCCCGGGCCGTCGCTGCCCTCGCCGTCCTCCTCGGTGCGGCTGCGGCGCAGGGCGGTTTCGATGCGGGCGGCTGCGGGCGGCTCGCCCTCGGGCGCGCGCGGCCAGCCTTCGCGCTGCTTGCCACGGATGCCGTCGGTTTCTTCGGTCTGGTCGTGGAACAGCAGCACCCGCGTTGGATAGGGCATGTCGACGCCGGCCTTGTCGAGCGCGTTGTAGACTTCCTTTATCACCCGGGCATAGGTGTGGCTGACCTCGGTGCGCACCGATTTGGTCCACCAGCGCAGCCGCACGGTGTTGCCGTCGGCATCCATCGACCAGGGCAGCGCCTCGGGGGCGGGATCGTCCAGCACGCCTTCGACGCCGGCGCAGGTCTCCTCCATGATCTTGCAGGCGGTGTCGAAATCATCCGAGCAGCCGATCTGCACCCCGTATTGCGAGCGCCGCTTGTCAAAGGCGGTGTTGACGATCACCGCGTCGGTGTAAATGTCAGCGTTGGGGATCACCACGCGGCGGCCGTCATAGGTCTTGATCATGGTGGCGCGGGTCTCGATCCGCTCCACCGTGCCCTCGTAGCCGCCCGAGACGATCTGATCGCCGACCTCGAACGGCTGGCGCAGCAGGATCAGGATGCCCGCCAGCATGTTCTGCAGGATGTCCTTGAAGGCAAAGCCGATCGCCACCGAGGAAATCCCCAGCCCGGCGAACAGGTCGCCCGGGGTGACCGAGGGGGCCACGATGGTGATCGCCAGCATGACGCCGACGATGATGATGGCCCAACGCACCAGCGCGCCGCCGACCTCGCCCAGGCTGGGGCGGTCGCGGCGGTGGCCCATGCGGCACAGCAGCCGCCCGATGGCGCCCGCCGCGAACCAGAAGACCAGCAGCAGCACGAGGGCGATGCCGATGTTGGGCAGCAGCGAGAAGAAACCGTCGACCCAGGAATCCAGCTTTTCAAAGAAATTACCGGTGTCGGCGTCGATCTCCTCGAGGCCGCTGTCGGTGGGACCGCTGTCATCGGGCTCCATGTGCATCTCCTTGGCCAGCCGCTGCTTTGCGCAACGAAATGGCCCGGTTAGCCGGTCGGTCAAGCGCCGCCGCCCCTCTTGCCCGTCTGCGGCACCGCCGCTATGGTTCGCCAAACCGCGTACCGGCACGGTGCGCAAAGCCAGTGAGACATAGCCAGACATGACCATCGCCCCGCCCGAAACGCGTATCGTCACCACAACCCGCGTCGCCTGTGACGGCGGCGAAGGTGCCCTGGGTCATCCGCGGGTCTACCTGCATATCCCCGAAGACCAGGGCTGGGTTGAATGCCCCTATTGCGACTGCAAGTTCATCCTCGCCGATGCGCAGGAAGAGGTCGCCAAGGCGGCGCAGTGACGCCTGCCATCCGTCGGACCCGTGATACCGGGCCTGATATCCGGCTTGATATCGGGCCTGAGCGCCCCGGCGGCATCTGATGGCGCAACTTTTGATCGTATACCACAGCCGCACCGGTGGCAGCCGCCAGATGGCGGAGGCCGCCTGCGACGCTGCGCGGGATGAGGCAGAGACCCTCCTGAAGCGCGCCGAGGACACCGGGCCGGAGGATCTGCTGGCGGCGGATGGTTATCTCTTCTGTGCGCCGGAAAACCTGGCGGCGCTGTCCGGCCCGATGAAGGATTTCTTTGACCGCTGTTATTACCCGGTGCTGGGGCAGCTGAACGGGCGGCCCTATGCGCAGATGGTCTGCGCCGGCTCGGACGGTGAGAACGCGGCGCGCCAATGCGCCCGCATCGCGCAGGGGTGGCGGCTGAAACCGGTGCAGGCCCCCCTGATCATCTGCACCCACGCACAGACCCCCGAGGCGATCCTGGCCGAGAAGGTGATTCCCGAGGCCGAGCTGCAGACCTGCCGCGAGCTGGGCCAGGCGCTGGCGGCGGGGCTGGCGATGGGGGCATTCTGAGCCGCGCGGCCCGCCCCGGCCGGGCGCTTCGCGCCAAAGGGCGCCGAGCCGCCAGCCACGCCCGAAACTCCAATTGCCCTTCCTGTCCGGATCACCGATAACCGGGAAACAGAACACGAACGGATCTGCAAGCAAACGGGGGCGCGACAGGCCATGAGCGGGACAAAATTCGGCAAGGGCTGCCATCTGCATCTGATTGACGGCTCGGCCTTCATCTTCCGCGCCTATCATGCGCTGCCGCCGCTGACCCGCAAATCCGACGGGTTGCCGATCGGCGCCGTCTCGGGCTTTTGCAACATGCTGTTCAAGCAGGTCGAGGACAACAAGGGACCCGATGCGCCCACCCATGTGGCGGTGATCTTCGACCACTCGGGCAAGTCCTTCCGCAACGAGATGTACGACCTGTACAAGGCCAACCGCCCGCCCGCGCCCGAGGACCTGGTGCCGCAGTTTCCGCTGACCCGCGAGGCCACCCGCGCCTTCAACATCGCCTGCAAGGAGATCGAGGGCTACGAGGCCGATGACATCATCGCCACCCTCGCCTGCCAGGCGCGCGAGGCCGGCGGGCGTGTCACCATCATTTCCTCGGACAAGGACCTGATGCAGCTGGTCGGCGGCGGGGTCGAAATGCTCGACGCGATGAAGAACAAGCGCATCGATGCCGATGGCGTGCGCGAGAAATTCGGCGTTGGCCCGGAACGGGTGGTGGACGTGCAGGCGCTGGCCGGTGACAGCGTCGACAACGTGCCGGGCGCGCCGGGCATCGGCATCAAGACGGCGGCGCTTCTGATCAACGAATTCGGTTCGCTGGAAGACCTGCTGGACCGCGCCGAGGAGATCAAGCAGCCCAAGCGGCGGCAGACGCTGATCGAAAAGCGCGAACAGATCGAACTGTCCAAGAAGCTGGTGCAGCTTGACTGCAACATGGAGCTGGACTTCACCCTCGACGATCTCGAGGTGATGGAGCCTGACCCGGAAACCCTGCTCGGCTTCCTGTCGCAGATGGAGTTCCGCACCCTGACCAAGCGGCTCGCCGATCAGCTGGGCATGGACGCGCCGACGATCCCCGAAGCACCGGCCACCGCCGCCGCGACCGCCGCGGCAGCAGTCCCGGCACCGGAAGAGGTGCCATTCGACCGGGACGGATACGAATGCGTGCGCGATGCCGCTGCCCTGCAGGTCTGGATCGATCGCATCCGGCACCGCGGCTGGGTGGCGGTGGATACCGAAACCACCGGACTGGACGAAATGGTGGCGGATCTGGTCGGCATCTCGCTCTGCGTGGAGCCGGGTCAGGCCTGTTACATCCCGCTGGCGCACAAGGCGGGCGGCGATGACCTGTTCGGCGGCGAAGGGCTGGCCGAGGGGCAGATGCCGCTGGAAGAGGCCGTGGCGATGCTGAAACCGGTTCTGGAAGATCCGGCGATCATGAAGATCGGCCAGAACATGAAATACGACGCCAAGATCCTGTACCGGTACGGGGTGCAGGTGGCGCCGATCGACGACACCATGCTGATGTCCTATGCGCTGCACGCCGGCCTGCACGGCCATGGCATGGATACGCTGTCCGAACGCTACCTCAACCACACGCCGATCCCGATCAAACCGCTGCTCGGCAGCGGCAAATCGGCGATCACCTTTGACAGGGTGACGATCGAGGATGCGGTTCCCTACGCGGCCGAGGACGCGGATATCACCCTGCGCCTGTGGCAGAAATTCAAGCCGCAACTGCATCAGGAACGCGTCACCACCGTCTATGAGACGCTGGAGCGCCCGCTGGTGCCGGTGCTGGCCGAGATGGAGCGCAACGGCATCAAGGTGGACCGCGACACGCTCAGCCGCATGTCCAATGCCTTTGCCCAGAAGATGGCGGCGCTGGAGGCCGAGATACACGAGCTGGCGGGCGAGAGCTTCAACGTCGGCTCACCCGCGCAGCTGGGCGAGATCCTGTTCGAGAAGATGTCGCTGCCCGGCGGCAAGCGCGGCAAGAACGGCAAGTTCTCCACCGGCGCAGACGTCCTCGAGGATCTGGCGACCGAACACGACCTGCCCGCACGGGTGCTGGACTGGCGGCAGTTGTCGAAGCTGAAGTCGACCTACACCGATGCGCTGCAGGACCACATCAACCCGGAAACCGGCCGCGTGCACACATCCTACGCGCAGACCGGGGCCAGCACCGGCCGCATGGCCTCGACCGATCCGAACCTGCAGAACATCCCGATCCGCAGCGAAGAGGGCCGCCGCATCCGCGAGGCCTTCGTGGCGGAAGAGGGCAACGTGCTCCTGGCGCTCGACTACAGCCAGATCGAGCTGCGCATCCTGGCGCATATGGCCGACATCGACGCGCTGAAGCAGGCCTTTGCCGAGGGCCAGGACATTCACGCGATGACCGCGTCGGAGATGTTCAACGTGCCGCTGGAGGAGATGACGCCGGAGATCCGCCGTCAGGCCAAGGCGATCAACTTCGGTGTGATCTACGGCATCTCGGGCTTTGGCCTGGCACGCAACCTGCGCATCCCGCGCAAGGAGGCGCAGGGCTTCATCGACCGCTATTTCGAGCGCTTCCCCGGCATCCGCCGCTACATGGATCAGACGGTGGAATTCGCCAAGGAGCACGGCTATGTGCAGACCCTGTTCGGGCGCAAGATCCACACCGCCGAGATCAACGCCAAGGGGCCGAAGGCGGGCTTTGCCAAACGCGCGGCGATCAACGCGCCGATCCAGGGGACGGCGGCCGATGTGATCCGCCGCGCCATGGTGCGGATGCCCGATGCCATCGCCCATCTGCCCGCCCGGATGCTGCTGCAGGTGCACGATGAACTGCTGTTCGAAGTGCCCGAATCGGCAGTCGAGGAAACCATCGAGATCGCCCGCCAGGTGATGGAAAACGCCGCCGACCCGGCGGTGCATCTGGACGTGAAACTGGTGGTGGAGGCTGGCCGCGGCCAGAACTGGGCCGAGGCCCACTGACCCCGCCCCCAGCCCCGCCCGCGGCAGCCAGCGCTCCCGCCCGGCTTCGATCTTGCGATCTCAGCCCGTTGGGCCGGGCGCCGCTGGCGCGGCGCGGCACCACCACTCAGCGTAAGCACAACGCCGCCTCGCCGGGTCAAGGGAGCCGCCAGGCTCCGCGCGACGCGCGGCTTGCCCTTGACGCGGAGCGCCGCAAAAACACTGGAAAACGCCCCTCAAGGGCAGACCTGCCCTTAGGGGCTTCTCAGCCAATAATCTGCCCCGCGCGGCAGGGCCGATGCGGCAGCCGGGACACGCCACATTGACATCCCGCGGGCGGGCGGGGAAGTCTTTGGCAGGCGTTCCGGCACCGCCCGGCGGGCCGCTCTTTCAACCGTTCATTTTTGGTGCAAGACATTGAAACAGATCCTCTTTGCCTGCCTGCTGGCCGCCGTCGGCGGCTGCGCGCATCACATCAAACCTGCCGTAACGCACTACAACGGCGACAGCGTCACCGTTGCCACCCAGCAGCATCACAAGCGCCGCTGGGCGCTGGCCGCCGCCAGCGGCGAGGCGGACCGGGTCTGCCAGCAGGGCCAGGGCAAACGCGCCGAACATGCCTCCACCCGCAAGGATGGCGCGGCGGGGAGGAATTACGACCTGTTTCTCTGCCTGAACTGACGGCGCAGCAGGCGCCAGCCGCACCGCGCCAGCGGTGCGCGGCCCAACCGCGGTGGCGGCATCTTTGATGCCGCGGGCCGCGGGCGGGAGCGCCCCCCCCCTTCGCTCAGCCCTCAGACGGCTGGCGCACCATCCGCGCCACCATGCGCCGCACCATCGGTGCGACCACCAGCACGGTCGGAAAGGCCACCGGCCAGCTGAAGCTCCAGGCCGCCATCCAAGCAGTCGCGAAACCGTCGAGCCCGGTCACGCGCAGGGTGGCAATGCCCGAGACGATGCAGGACATCATTCCCGACAAGAGCAGGGCAAACAGAATGGGGGCGAAACGGGCAGGCAGCATGGCGATCTCCTTCTGGCAGCGTCGGGCGGCAGCGGCCGTAACCACCTGCCGCGATCTTCCTACGCAGGGCTTCATATGCAGGCATAGCCCGGAAAAGGAAACTGCCGTGGCGCACAGGAGTCTGCGCGGCCGCGCCTGCGCTGTCAGCCGCGGCGGCCTCAGCGCATCCAGCCGAGGCTGTCCTCGGTGCGCCGGGTTGTGGGGGTGTATTCGGCGCTCACCCAGCCGTCATAGCCGCTGGCGTCGATCGCGGCGAACAGCTCCTGGAAGTCCACCGGCCCGGTGCCCGGCTCGCAGCGCGCAGGCGCCGCGCCGATCTGCACATGCACCGCGTGGGCGCCGAACTCCTCCCAGACCCGCGCCGCATCGCCGTGGATCAGCTGGGCGTGGTAGGCGTCGTACTGCAGGCCCACATTGGGCCGGTCCACCGCCGCCAGCACCTCCATCGCGAGGTTGTAATCATCGAGGAAATAACCCGGCTGGTCGCCGCTGTTCAGCGGCTCGATGGTGAACTGCTGCCTGGGCGCGCGGTCGGCGGCCCATTGCAGGTTCTGCACGAAGGTGGCCTGCGCCGCAGCCCCCTTGGCATAGCCGGCCATCACGTGGATCTTGCCCGCCTTCAGCGCCTCGGCATAGCGCAGCACCCGGCGGATGTCGCGCTGGAAGCGATCGACGCCCTCAGGGAGCGCCGCATAGCCGGGCATGCCGCCGGTGTAATTGGGCGGCGGCGCGTTGATCAGCAACAGCTCCAGCCCGTTGGCCAGCAGCGCGCGCTGGGTTTCCTTGGCCGCAAGCTCGTAGGGCGCAAGGATCTCCACGGCCTCGAAGCCGGCGGCGGCGGCGGCGGGAAAACGGTCGAGATAGGGCAGCTCGGCAAACAGCATCGAGATGTTGGCGGCGAATCTGGGCATATCGATCTCCTGGCGTCATGGTGGTTTAGGCCGCGACGGCGGCGAAGGCCAAGGGCCAGAAAACGGCGGATTTTCGCTTTTCTTCCTAAGAATGCGCCGCGGCCGACGGCTAGTCCGCCTCCAGCTCGGCCGAGGGGATCAGGCCGAAGAACGCGCCCTGCGACCAGACGCCGAACCATCCGTCGTGGTGCTCGCCCAGCTCCGCCAGCCGGTAGAAGCTTTTGCGGTCGATCAGCGCCTCCAGCCCGGCGCGCACCATCACATACGGCGAGGGCTCGCCACTGGCGGCATCGCGCGTGACCCGCACAGGGTGCTCCGGCCCGGCCGCGGCGGTGTCGCCGATATTGGTGGTGAAGGTGATGACCTGGTCGCGTCCCTCGCCCGCAACCTCGAAATCCACCGCCACGAAAGGCGCGTCCTCCACGGTGATGCCGACCTTTTCCGCAGGCGTCACAAGGTAGTAGCGCCCGTCCTCCAGCTTCAGGATCGAGGCGAACAGCTTCACCAGTTCGAACCGGGTGAAGGGCGTGCCGAGGTAATGCCAACTGCCGTCGCGGGCGATGCGGATGTCCAGATCGCCGCTGAACGGCGGGTTCCACAGGTGCACCGGCGGCAGGCCCCTGGCCTTGCCCGGCGCCTGACCCGCCGCCTCTTCCGCCGCCCGCGTGGCCGCTTTTGCCGCCGCTGCGAGGCCCTCGGCATCGGGAGTCACAGGATTTTGTCCGCTCATTGCTTTTGCCATTTCCTGTCAGCACGATAGAGTAACACCATACATCCGGGAAACGAGGAATGTCATGTCCGAAACAGACGATCTGCTGGCCGCCATCGAATCGCTGGAAGCCAAGCTGCAGGAGGCGCGTGCCTCGATCACCCGGCGCTTCATCGGCCAGGAGCGGGTGGTGGACCTGACCCTGTCGGTGCTGTTGTGCGGCGGCCACGGGCTGCTGATCGGCCTGCCCGGCCTCGGCAAGACCCGGCTGGTAGAGACGCTGAGCACGGTGATGGGACTGGACGGCAACCGCATCCAGTTCACCCCCGACCTGATGCCCGCCGACATTCTGGGCTCCGAGGTGCTGGACACCGCCGCCGACGGCCACCGCTCGTTCCGCTTTGTGCCCGGGCCGGTGTTCTGCCAGCTTTTGATGGCGGATGAGATCAACCGCGCCAGTCCGCGCACCCAGTCGGCGCTGCTGCAGGCGATGCAGGAGCGGATGGTGACGGTGGCGGGCGAGGACCGCCCGCTGGGGGTGCCGTTCCACGTGCTGGCCACCCAGAACCCGATCGAGCAGGAGGGCACCTATCCGCTGCCCGAGGCGCAGCTGGACCGCTTCCTTTTGCAGATCGACGTCGCCTATCCCGACCGCGCGACCGAGCGCGACATCCTGCTGGCCACCACCGGGGCCGAGGAGGCCGAGGCCTACCCGGTCTTTACCGCGGACGAGCTGATCGCGGCGCAGACCCTGTTGCGGCGGATGCCGGTGGGAGAGTCGGTGGTGGAAATGATCCTCGACCTGGTGCGCGCCTTCCGCCCCGAGGAACCGGGCGTATCGGACCGGGTGGCGCAGACCGTGGCCTGGGGCCCCGGCCCGCGGGCGGCGCAGGCGCTGATGCTGGCGGTGCGCGCGCGGGCGCTGTTGCAGGGTCGGCTGGCTCCCGGTGTCGAGGATGTGCTGGACATGGCGCAGCCGGTGCTGAGCCACCGGATGCAGCTGAATTTCGCCGCCCGCGCGCGCGGCGACAGCCTGGCGACATTGATCGCCGACACCGCCGCCGACCTGGCCCGCAGCGGAGCCGCCGCGTGACCAGACCCGCCGCCCATCCCGCAGCCAGCGCGCTGCGGCACCGCGCCGAGGCCGAGGCCAGCGCCCTGCCGCCGCTGCTGGTGCAGGCGCGGCAGCTGGCGGGCGCGGTGCTGATGGGCGAGCACGGCCGCCGCCGGGCCGGGACCGGCGATGATTTCTGGCAATACCGTCCGGCACAGCCGGGCGACAGCCGCCGGATGATCGACCACCGCCGCTCGGCCCGTGGCGATGTGCAATTCGTCCGCGAGCGCGAATGGCAGATCGCCCAGACGGTGCATATGTGGGTGGATGCCGGCGCCTCGATGCGCTTTGCCTCCGGCGCGAAACTGCCGCAGAAGGCCGAGCGCGCGCGGCTGTTGGGGCTGGCGGCGGCGGTGCTGATGGTGCAGGGCGGCGAGCGGGTCGGGCTGACCGGCGGCAGCCTGCCGCCGCGGCGCGGCAACGTGCAGATCCTGCGGCTGGCCGAAGCGCTGATGGACGACGCGGCAGAGGATTATGCGCCGCCCAACGACCGCGCCCTGATCCCGCATGCGCGCGCCCTGTTCATCTCGGACTTTCTGGGCCCGTTCGACGCCCTGGAACAGGCGCTGTCCAAGGCTGCCGCGCGCGGCGTGCGCGGTGTGCTGTTGCAGGTGCTGGACCCGGCGGAGGAAGCCTTTCCCTTTGCCGGACGCACCCTGTTTGAAAGCATCGGCGGCGCTGTCACACATGAAACACTGAAGGCCTCGGCGCTGCAGACGCGCTACCTGGACCGGCTGGCCGAGCGCCGCGCCGCGCTGGAGCGGCTGTGCCACGAGGCGGGCTGGCGCTTTGGCCGGCACCACACCGGCGATCCGGCGCAGGCGGCGCTGATGTGGCTGTACCACGCATTGGAAAGAACCGCGCCATGACAACGATTGCAGGCATCGGCTTCACCGCGCCCTGGCTCTTGCTGGGTCTGCTGGCGCTGCCGGTGCTGTGGTTCCTCCTGCGCGCGGTGCCGCCGGCGCCGAAGCGCCAGCCGTTCCCGGCGGTGACGCTGCTTCTGGGGCTGAAGGACGACCAGAGCCTCTCTGACCGCACGCCCTGGTGGCTCTTACTACTGCGCATGGCGGCGGTGGCGGCGGCGATCCTTGGCCTTGCCGGGCCGGTGCTGAACCCCAGCACCGAGGACACGGCCGCCCGCGCGCCGCTGCTGGTGGTGCTGGACGCCAGCTGGGCGGGAGCGGCCGACTGGCAGCAAACCAGCGCGCAGCTGGCGCAGCAGCTGGAGGATGCCGGACGCGCCGAACGCCCGGTGGCGCTGCTGCGGCTGACCGCGCCCGAGCCCCTGCAGTTCCGCGCCGCCAGCAGCTGGCAGCGGCAGCTGGCCGGGCTGGAGCCGCTGCCCTGGCAGCCGGGCGAGACACAGCTGCAGGCCGCCACCGAGGTTCTGGCCGCGGCCCAGGGCGCGTTTGACACCGTCTGGTTCAGCGACGGGCTGGACTACCCCGGCCGCGACGGGCTGATTGCCACTCTCAGCGAGCGCGGCGCCATCGAGGTCTATGAACAGCCCGCACCGGTGCTTGGGTTGCGCCCGGCCGGCTACACCACCGACGGCATCGAAATCACCGCCCTGCGCAGCCGCGCCGGACCCGCGCAGCAGGTCACCGTGCTGGCCCAGGGCCGCGACCCCGGCGGCACCGCCCGCACGCTCGCCACCCTGCCGCTGCGCTTTGGCGATGGCGCGGTCGAGGCCAGCGCCGGGCTGTCGCTGCCGGCCGAGCTGCGCGCGCGGCTAACCCGGTTCGAGATCCAGGGGCTGCGCAGCGCCGGGACGGTGGCGCTGACCGACGATTCCCTGCGCCGCCGCGAGGTGGCGCTGGTCGCCGCCCAGAGCGAGGACGAGGGGCTCGCGCTGCTGTCCCCACTGCACTACCTGCGCCAGGCGCTGGAGCCCTCGGCCGAGCTGCTGGAGGGCGCGCTGCCGGATCTTCTGCCCGCAAACCCTGATGTGATCGTGCTGGCGGACGTGGCGCAGCTTGCCCCCGACCAGGAAGCCGGTGTCATCGACTGGGTCGAGAACGGCGGCCTTCTGTTGCGCTTTGCCGGGCCGCGGCTGGCCGCCAGCGACACCGCCCGCGCGGGCGAAGCACCGCTGATGCCGGTGCGGCTGCGCATCGGCGGCCGCAGCATCGGCGGCGCCATGAGCTGGGGCGAACCGAAGACGCTGGCGCCCTTCGCGGAAGGCTCGCCCTTTTACGGCCTGGAGGTGCCGGATGAAGTCGCGGTCACCTCTCAGGTGGTGGCGCAGCCCGATCCGCAGCTGGCCGAGCGGGTGATCGCCGAGCTGGCCGACGGCACCCCGCTGGTCACCCGCAAGTCGCTGGGACAGGGCCAGGTGGTGCTGTTCCACGTGACCGCCAACGCGGAATGGAGCAGCCTGCCGCTGTCGGGCCTGTTCGTGTCGATGCTGGAGCGGCTGGCGGTGTCGTCCTCTGCCGCAGTTCCCAGCGCCGAAGATCTGGAGGGCACCACCTGGACCCCGGTCGAGGTGCTGGACGGCTTTGGCCGCAGCGAAACCGCGGGCACGCTGCCGGGGGTCAAGGGGCCTGACCTGGTGGCCGCCGCCGCCGGGCCCGAGCTGCGCCCCGGCGTCTACTCCGGCGGGCGGCGGGTGCTGGCGCGCAACGTGCTGCGCCCCGACGACGCGCTGCAGGCGGCGCGCTGGCCTGCCACGGTGGACGTCAGCGCCTATGGCGCGCCGCAGGAACAGCCCCTGGGCGGCGCCTTCCTGACCCTGGCGCTGGCGCTGCTGGCGCTGGACGTGCTGGGCACGCTGCTGGTCTCCGGCCTGCTGGCGCCGCGCCGCGCAGCGCTGATGCTGGCGGGTGCGCTGGCGCTGGCTGCCGCGGCGGCGCCGCAGGAGGCGCGCGCACAGCAGGCAGCCGCACCGCCGCCCTCCGCCGCCGAGGATGCGCGGGCCGCGGATCTGGCGGCCGAGCTGGTGCTGGCGCATGTGCTGACCGGCGACGCCGAGGTCGACCGCATCGCCGCTGCCGGCCTGCGCGGCCTGTCCGACACCCTGTTCTTCCGCACCTCGGTCGAGCCGGCCGAACCGGCGGGCGTCGATCTGGAACGCGATGAGCTGGCGTTCTTTCCGCTGCTCTACTGGCCGGTTACCCGCGACCAGCCGCTGCCCTCGGCGGCGGCCTATGCCAAGCTGAACACCTACCTGCGGGCGGGCGGCATGATCCTGTTCGACACCCGCGACGCGGATCTCGCGGGCGCTGGCGCCAGCAGCCCGGCGGCGCGGCGGCTGCAACAGATCGCTTTGCCCCTGGACATCCCGCCGCTGGAGGTGGTGCCGCAAGACCACGTGCTGACCCGCGCCTTCTACCTGCTGCAGGATTTCCCCGGCCGCCACACCCGTGGCCCGGTCTGGGTCGAGGCCGCGCCCCCGGATGCCGAGCAGGCCGAGGGCATCCCTTTCCGCAACCTCAACGACGGGGTGACGCCGGTGGTGATCGGCGGCAATGACTGGGCCGCGGCCTGGGCGGTGGACAGCAACGGGCGGCCCCTGCTGCCTGTCGGGCGCGGCTATGCCGGCGAGCGGCAGCGCGAGCTGGCCTTCCGCTTTGGCGTCAACCTGGTGATGCACGTGCTGACCGGCAACTACAAATCCGACCAGGTGCATGTGCCGGCCCTTTTGGACCGGCTGGGGCAATAGGGGCGCGCGCGATGACACAGACAATCCTGTTCGACCCGCTGGTGCCCTGGCCGGTGCTCTGGGCCGCCGTCGCGGTGACGCTGGCGGCGCTGCTGCTGGCGCTGTGGAAGCGGCTGCCGGGCTGGGGCCTGCGAGCTCTGGCGGCGCTGGTGCTGCTGGCCGCCCTCAGCGGGCCGGTGCATCAGAGCGAGGACCGCGCTGCGCTGGATGACATCGTCATCGTCGCCGAGGACCAGACCGCCAGCCAGCAGCTGGGCGATCGCCCGCAGCAAATGGCCGAGGCGCGGGCGGAGCTGAAGGCGGCGCTGGAGGCCCGTCCCGGCACCGATGTGCGCTGGATCACCGTGCCGGATGGCGCCGGCGACGAAGGCACGCGGCTGATGGGCGCGATTGCCCAGGCGCTGGCGGATGAGCCGCGCGCGCGGGTGGCCGGCATCATCGCGCTGAGCGACGGCCAGGTGCATGACGCCGAGCCGCCGCTGAACCTGCCCGCGCCGATGCACCTGCTGCTGTCGGGCCGCGAGGACGACTGGGACCGCCGCCTGATCGTGAAGAACGCGCCGGGCTTCGGCATCATCGGCGAGCCGGTCACGCTGACGCTGCGGATCGAGGACCAGGGGGCTGCGCCCTCGGAACGCGGCCTGGCGGTACTGGAGGTTTCCGTCGCGGGCGGCGCGCCGCAGCGCTTTACCCTGCCGGTGGGCGTGGATTTCGAGCTGCCGATGGTGCTGCAGCATGGCGGCCGCAACGTGATCCGCTTCAGCGTGCCGGAAGAGCCGGGCGAGCTGACCGCGCGCAACAACTCCGCCCTGGTGCAGATCAACGGCGTGCGCGACCGGCTGCGGGTGCTCCTGGTGTCGGGCGAGCCGCATGCCGGCGGGCGCACCTGGCGCAACCTGCTGAAATCCGACAGCGCCGTGGACCTGGTGCATTTCACCATCCTGCGCCCCCCCGAGAAACAGGACGGGGTGCCGGTTGAGGAACTGTCGCTGATCGCCTTCCCGACCCGCGAGCTGTTCCTGGAAAAGATCGAGGATTTCGACCTCATCATCTTTGACCGCTACAAACGGCGCGGCATCCTGCCTGCGATCTACCTCGACAACGTGGCCAATTACGCGATGGGCGGCGGCGCGGTGCTGGTGGCGGCGGGGCCGGATTTTGCCAGCGCCGACAGCATCTACCGCTCACCGCTGTCGCTGATCCTGCCGGCCGAGCCGTCAGCGCGGGTGCTGGAGCAGGCCTTCCGCCCTGCCGTGACCGATCTGGGGCGGCAGCATCCGGTGACCTCGGGCCTGGAGGGCGACGGGGACTGGGGCCGCTGGCTGCGCCAGATCGACCTGCGCACGCCCGAGGGCCAGGTGCTGATGAGCGGCGCCGATGAGCGCCCCCTCCTGGTGCTGAACCGGGTCGGGGAAGGGCGGGTGGCGCTCTTGGCCTCGGACCACGCCTGGCTGTGGAGCCGCGGTTACGAGGGCGGCGGGCCGCAGCTGGAGCTGCTGCGGCGGCTGGCGCATTGGATGATGAAAGAGCCGGAGCTGGAGGAAGAGGCGCTGTGGGCCGAGACCACGGGCCAGCGCATGCGGATCCTGCGCCGCACGCTGGCGCCGCAGGCCGGGCCGGTGACGGTGACCAATCCTGATGGCAGCACGGTGGAGCTGAGCTTGCGCGAGACCGCGCCGGGCCAGTGGGAGGCGCGCTACGAGGGGCCGGAACAGGGGCTGTACCGGCTGCAGGACGGCGACCAGAGCGCGGTTGTCGGCCTTGGCCCCGCCGCGCCGCGGGAGTTCGAGCAGACGCTGGCCACCGGAGACGTGCTGGCGCCGGTGCTGGCGCCCTGGCGCGGCGGCATTCTGCGGCTGGAGGACGGGCTGCCGTCGCTGCGCAACACCCGCGCGGGGCGTCCCGCAGCCGGGCGCGGCTGGATCGGCCTCACCCCGCGCGAGGCTTACGAGACGCTTTCGGTCAGCCAGGCGCCGCTGCTGCCCGGCTGGCTGGCGCTGCTGCTGGCGGCGTTCTTCATCACCGCAGGCTGGCTGCGCGAAGGGCGACGGTAACCGCCCTCCCCTCCGCTGCATTGTGTCATTTCTGGCGGTGGGGCTCCCGCCCGCAACGGACGCCCCTGCGGGCCGCCCGGTGCTGTTGGGCCGTGCGCCGCGCCAAGGGCGCGGCGCGGATCGCTTCGGGCAAAGCCCGAAGCGAAATACCTCTCCACCGCCGAGCCAGCTCCTGTCAGGCTGTCGTCAATCGATCCGCAGGTCTACCCGGTCAGAGCGGCCAGCCCCATCCACCACCACCAGCGAAGAAAATCCGGCGCCGGGGCTGGGCAGGCTGATCTCCCGGCTGCGCGCGCCGCTGAGCACCGGCGCGCCATTGGCCAGCACCAGAAATGGTGCAGTGCCGCCACGCAGCTTCAGCGTCAGTTCACCGCCCGCCAGCGCCAGCCGGGCGCCCTGCGGCGGGAAGATCAGCTCGGGCGCGGCGGCGTCAGCGGCAAAGGCCGCGTCCCGGGGCCGGAAGCGGCGCAGCGGCGGCGGCAGCTCGGCGGCGCTGACGATCAGCGTTGCGGGGGGCGGCGGCGGCAGCGGCTCCAGCGCCGGTTTCAGGCGGCCAAAGGCCTCGAACAGCACCGGGGCGGCCAGGTCGCCACCGAAGATGCCGGGCACCGGGGTGCCGTCGGCGCGGCCCATCCAGATGCCGATCACGTGGCGGCCGTCCCAGCCGATCGCCCAGGCGTCGCGGTGGCCGTAAGAGGTGCCGGTCTTATAGGCGATGCTGCCCGCGCGCGCGCCCGGCGGCACCGGCAGGCCACGCAGGATGTCGCCCAGGTGCCAGGCCGCCTCGGGTGACATCAGCCGCGCGGGGGCGGCGGACGTTTCGCCCTGCAGCACCTGCAGCCCCGGCCCCTGCCCGCCTGCCGCCAGCCCGGCGTAAAGCTGCACCAGATCCGCCAGGCTGACCCCGACGCCGCCCAGCGCCAGCGCCAGCCCCGGCGCGCCGCCGCCGGGCAGCTGCGCCTCCGCGCCGCCCGCCCGCAGCGCACCCAGCAGGCGGGCCGGGCCAAGCTCCTGCGTCAGTTTCACCACCGGAATGTTGAGCGATTGCTGCAGCGCCTCGCGCAGGCGGATATCGCCGCGGAAGGCGCCGTCGAAGTTCTGCGGCGCGTAACCTGCGAAATTCACCGGCCCGTCATGGATCAGCGTTTCGGGATGCGCCAGCCCCTGGTCGAAGGCCAGCCCGTAGACCAGCGGTTTCAGGGTCGAGCCGGGCGAGCGGATGGCGCGGGTCATGTCGACAAAGCCGCGCCGCGCGGTGGCGCTGTAATCGGGGGAGCCGACCATGGCCAGCACCTCGCCGGTCTGGTGATCGGCCGCAATCAGCGCCGCCGAAAGGTCCGGGCCGCCCTGCCGGGCCGCGTCGGTCAGCAGCTGCTGCATCTGCGCCTGCGTCTGGCGGTCCACCGTCAGCTGCAGCCTGCGCAGGCCGGGGCGGGCGGCGGTCACGTGATCGGCCAGATGTGGTGCCAGCTGCGGCAGCGCCGCCAGGCGGTGCGGCAACGGCGTGCGGCGGGCGGCCTCGGCCTGGTCCGCGCTCAGCAGCCCCTGGCGCTGCATCCGCGCCAGCACCCGGTCGCGGGCCTGCGCGGCGGCTTCGGGAAAGCGGTCCGGGCGGCGGCGTTCGGGCGATTGCGGCAGCGCCACCAGCAGCGCCGCCTCGGCCGGGGTGAGGCGCGCAGGTTCCTTGCCGAACCAGCCCAGAGCGGCGGCGCGGATGCCCTCCACCGCGCCGCCGTAGGGCGCGTGGGTGAGGTAGAGCGTGAGGATCTGCCGTTTGCTGAGGCGGCGCTCCAGCGCCAGCGCCACCCGCATCTGGCGCAGCTTGCCCGCCCAGCGGCCGGTGGTGCCGTCCTCCAGCAGCCGCGCCACCTGCATGGTCAGGGTCGAGCCGCCGGAGACCGCGCGACCGCTGCCCAGCGCCTGGCCCGCGGCGCGGATCAGTGCCAGAGGATCGACGCCGGCGTGGTCGTAGAACCGCTTGTCCTCGTAACGCAGCAGCATGGCGAGGAAATCAGCGTCGACCTGATCGGGCCGCACCGCCAGCCGCCACAGGCCGTCCTCCACCGGGTAGGCGCGCAGCAGCAGGCCATGGCGGTCGAGGACCTCGGAGGAGGTTTCCGTGAGCGTGAGGGGGAGGTCGGTGCGGTCGATCCAGGCGTCGAAGGCGCGCCCCGCGATGAAGACAGACAGGCAGAGCACAGTCAAAAGAACCGCACACCATCGCAGCGGCCCGCCCGGCCGATAGGCCGGGCAGCGCCCGACCCTCCCCACGGGAGGGCGCTTCGCCCCCTCCCAGGGCCGGGCGCTGCCCTTGGCTCTGTTGAACAGGCGTTTCACCTGACTTCCACGCGCCCGGTCCCGGTGCGGGCACGGAAGGCGGGGCGGTACATGTCTTCGACCGAGGCGGCGGGGTGGTGGAAGTCACCCGGCGTCACCGCCCGGGCGATATAGGCCAGCGTCACCGGCTTGGCCTCGCGCAGGTCCAGCGCCGCCAGGAAGCGGTCGCTGCGGAACTCGGCATGGGGGGCGGCGGCGGGCTTCAGCCAGTCCAGATCACGCAGATCGCCGGAGCGCAGCAGGTTGGGATTGTCGATCTCCAGCCCGGCGGGCAGCGGGTCATTGACCATCAGCCGCGCGCCGGTGTCCTCATGCGGGGTGACCTCCAGCACGGTGACGAATCGGGTGCCGACCGCCAGCGTTTGCAGGTCCAGCGGCGCGCCCTCCAGCGTGTAGTGGCGGCGGCTGATCGTATAGCCCATGCCGCCCGCGGGCAGCGGCGCCTCGGGCACGCCGAGGGTGGTCAGGGTGATCTCGGCGCTGCGGCCGCTGGCGGCGGTCAGTGCCAGGTCCTGCACCTGCGCCCCGTCCGAGGCATGCACGAACGGCCCCGACACCGGCTGGCCGTTGACCAAGAGGCCGGAATCCTCGGGCGTGCGGGTCAGGGCGTGGGCGGCAAGCAGCGTCCAGGCGGCCTCCTGGGTGGAGCGGCGGCCCTCGGCGGCGGCCAGACGGGCGGTGAAGGCCGCGCGGTCCACCGCCTCGGATCCGGCCTCGGCCGCCAGCGCCAGAACCCCTGCGGTGTCGCGCAGACCGGTGCCGAAATCAGCGCGCCAGAGGCGGCTGTCGCCCTGCCCTTCGGTTGCGATCATCTGCGCGGCGCGGGCGAACATCCGGTCCGCCCGGCGCTGATCGCCATAGGCCGCCAGCGCCGCGCCCAGCTGGGCCGCGGCCAGCGGGGTGGCGAAGGCATCGCCCTTCACGTCCGCATAATAGCGCAGATCGCCCATCTGCGCAGCGCCTTCACGGGCCAGCACCAGCAGCGCATAGGCGATATCCGCGCCGCCGCGGTCGAAGTCGGGGGCATAGTTGATACGGTTGCGCAGGTTGTCCATCGCCTGGGCAAAGGCCTGCGGCGGCACCTCATGCCCCTGCGCCCGCGCGCGGCTTAGGAAGTCGCTGGCGTAGGCATCAAGCCAGAACTCGCCGCTTTCGGCTTGCCACAGGCCGAAGGCGCCGTTGGGGGCCTGACGGGTCAGCACCTTGCGGATGGCGGCCTCGATGCGCGCCTTCACCGCCGGGCCGTCGCCCAGCCCCGCGGCCTTGGCCACGCTGCTGAGGTACAACAGCGGCATCGCCTGCGAGGCCACCTGTTCGGTGCAGCCATAGGGGTACTGGTCGAGATCGGCGAGCAGCCCCGGCACGTCGAACCGCGCCAGCGGCCCGGCCGAGATCGTGGCGCGGGCGGTGCCGGGGCGCAGGCCGGCAAAGACATCCTTGCTGAACAGGAAGCTGTCGCCGCCTGCCAGCGTGAAGCGGCGGGTCTGGGCCGTCACCGGATCATTGGCGCGCACCGGCAGCCGCAGCTCCTGGCGCAGCTGCTGCCCGTCCGGCGTGGTGAGCGTCAGAGCCAGCGTGTGGTCGCCCACGGTTTGCGCGGTGATCGGCAGCTCCAGCACCGCCTTGCCCTGTTCGGCCAAGGTGACGGAGGCAGGCAGACCGCCCAGCGCCAGCCCGCCCGCAGCATTGGCAGAGAGCGCCATCGCCCCCGCCGGGCCGTCGGCGTGGACGATCTCGATCCGCGCGCGGCTGCTGTCGCCGGGGGCGAGGAAGCGCGGCATCGCGGCGGTGACCACCACCGGGTCGCGCACCAGCATGTCGGCCTCGGCCTGGCCCACGGCCTTGCCCGACCACGCCACCGCCATCAGCCGCAGCGTGCCATTGAAGGCGGGCAGCTGCATGGGGAAGGACGCCTCGCCATTGGCGCCGACCTGCACGGGGCCGGAGAACAGCGCCACCAGATCCTGCGTCGGCGGCGGTGACTGCATCTTCATGCCGCTGTCCGCATCGCCGCCCGAACGGATCCGCCCCATCGCCCCGTTGCCGGGGTCGATCAGGCGGCCGTAGACATCGCGCAGTTCCATCCCAAGCCGGCGCTGGCCATGGTAGTGGGCGCTGGGATCGGGGCTGGCAAAGCCGGTGAGGTTGAGGATACCGACATCCACTGCCGCCACGGTCAGCCAGACCTCCTCTCCCGCCGCGGCACCTTCGACGCGCAGCTGGGCGGTCTGGGTGCTGCGCGGGCGGACCACGTCCGGCACGTCGATCGCGACCGAGAGCTGCTGGCCGGGCTGGGCAACGGCGGCATGGGCCAGCCCCAGCGCGCGCAGCGGACTGCGGCCGGTCTTGCCCGCAACCGGCTGGATCACCGTGGCGCTGACATAGGCACCGCTGCCCCAGTCGGCGGTCACCTCCAGCGGGATCATGGTTTCACCTGCGCCGACCTCCACTGCCATGCGGTGGATCAGCCGGTCCGACATCACCGAGACCAGCGCGGTGCCGGCGGCGGGCGGCACGATGCGCAGCCGGGCGGTCTCACCGGGGGCGTAGGTTTCGCGGTCCAGCGACAGCTCCAGCCGGGCGGGGGTTTCGCTGCTGCCCGCGGGCGCGTACCAGCCCGCGTAGAAATCATAGGCCGCGGCGGCATAGGCACCGTCGAGGCGCTCCACCACCAGTTCGTACCGGCCCCAGTCCACCGGCTGTGCCAGCGGCAGGGGGTCGGTGCCCAGTTGCGCCTCGCCGGTGGCGATGCGGCTGCGGCGGGTGACAGGCTCCCAATTCCAGCTGCCGTAGAGCTGGTACCACTGGTAGCGGGTCTCGACCCGGTTCAGGCTCCATTTCACCCGCATCGGAACCGGCGTGAGGTCCGGCGACAGGGCGATCAGCTCGAACCCGGCCTCGGAGCCTTCGGCGGCGACCTCGTCAAACTGCGGCTTGATGCCGATCACCGGGCCTGCGGGGCGCACCGGCAGCTCGAGGCTGCGCTCCACCGGGCGGGCGGAGCCATCGGCGACGCGGGTGATCAGGGTGGCGGTCAGCGGCTTGCCCTCGGCGGGCAGGCGGGCGGGCAGCGGCACCTGCAGGGCGGCGCTGCCGTCCGGGCCGGTCTGCGCGCCGCCGAAATATTCGGTCTGCACCGCGGCGGGCTCGTCATAGCGGCCAAAGCGGTAGCCGGGCCATTGCGCCAGCGTGTCAGCGGCGCCAAGGCGCAGCTCGCCCTCGATCTTCAGCCCGGCGCCGGGCGCGCCGAACAGGTAATCAGCCTGCAGCGACAGCTGGGCAGCGCCGCCGGGCTGCAGCGCATCGGCATTGGCGACCTGGGGCGTAAAATCAATGCGCTCGGGCAGGAAGTCCTCGACCAGGATCTTGCGGCTGGCGAGCGGCGGCGCGCTGAGGTCGGAGAGGATCTCGACCCGCCAGGTGCCGCGCGGGGCGGCGGCATCGGTGGCCAGCGCAAAGAGATGGCCGCCCTGGTGCCCGCGGGCGGAGGTCTGGCGGCTGTATTCCACCCCGTCGGGGCGTTTCAGGATGGCGGTCAGCGGCAGGCCCTCGATAGCCTGCGCGCGGCTGTCGCGGGCCAGCGCGGTGACATGCACGGTTTCGCCCGCGCGGAAGGCATCGCGGGTGGTCGCAAGGAACACGTCCACCGGCCCCGGCGCGGGCCGTCCGGCCACACCGCGGTCGGACAGGTCAAAGGCGGCATCGGTCAGCGACAGGAAGGTGAAATCCGTCTCCTCCGCCGCATCCCCGGTGCGGGCTGTGACCAGCGCAGGGGCCGCGCCGCCGCTGCCGCGGATCAGACCGGGCGCAAAGCGGACGTAACCGCTGGCGTCGCTGACCTCGGTCGCCAGCACCTCGTTCGCGGCGGAGATCAGGCTGACCTCGGCGCCCGGACGCGGGGCGGCGTCGGCCAGCCCCTGCACCTGCACATGCAGCCCGTCACTGCCCGACAGGGTGCTGAGACCCAGCGCGGTCATCACGAACCACTGGGTGGCCCCTGCGTCCTCCTGCGGGTCGCTCCCCGGCACCCGCGCGCTGAGCGCGTAGAGACCCGGCTTCTGCCCTGCCAGCGCCTGCTCCAGCGGCAGGCGGCTGGTCATCACCTGGTTGAGCGCGCTGTCCACCTCGGCGCTGCCCTGCCAGATGTCCTCGGCGATCTCGGCGGCAAAGTGATCCTCCTGCCATTGCGACAGCGGGCGGGCGAAATAGCCCTCCTGCAGGGTGCGCAGCACGTTGCGGCTGCTGACGCGCCGCAGGCGCAGGTCCAGCCTGGTTAGGTTCACGGTCTCCACCGGCACGGCTGCCTCGCCGCCTGCGGGCAGCACATAGGCACGGCCCGGAAAGCGCACCTGGGGTGCGCGGTCGCGCACGTAGTGGGTCAGCTCGGTATCCTTGTAGAGCTGCTCGCCATTGGCGGCGGGCAGGCCGCGGCGCAGGGTGATGCGGTAGCGCTGGCCATGTTCGGCACCGTCGAGGCACAGCTGCCGCCCCGAGACGGTGACCGCCAGCGCCGCGCCGTCGAGACGCACGTAGTTTTCATACTCGGTGCCCGCCTGTTCCAGATCCTCGCTGAACTCGGCGCAGATCCGCGGCGCGGCGCTGTCGCTTTCGACCGAGGAGCCGGTGACGCGGAAGCCGTATTTGGCAATCGCCGCCTCCAGCCGTTCTGCGGGCAGCAGGCCCGGCGCGGTGTCCTCGGCCAGGCGCAGGAGATGCAGCATGTCCCGCCCGCGACCGCGGGCCTCCTGTGCGTCGGCAGCAAGGGCAAGGGCGTCGGCCTGCCCCGCAGGCGCCGCGGCGCGCAGGTAGCTGTTCAGGGCGGCCAGATAGGCGTCCTCGTTGTGGCGGTTGCGCGCCGAGCGGCTGGAGGCGTCGCGGGCAGCACGCAGGTGGTAGGCGGCAAAGCGGTTCCAGTCATCGGCGCTGTCCGACAGCACCACCGCCTGCCCCATCCAGTACATCGCCCCCAGCGCATCGCCCGCAGCAATCCGAGCGCGGGCGGCCGCGGCGGCCTCGGCCGGGTCGGTGGTGGCCAAGGGATAGCGCAGCCCCAGCATCTGTGCCTGGCGGCCGACCCGCTCGAGATCCGTCGCAGCCGCCGCCCCGAGACGGGCCGCACGCTGGTCGGCAACCGCTTGCTGTGCCTGCTCAACCGGTTGTTTCAGGACCGCCATCGCCCCGTCGAAGGGGCTGGCTTGATGCATTGCGGACTTGGGAAAGCAGGAATTTGCGCGTTGGTTGAAAACAAATCCGACGCACTCTTTCTGGGCCGAACAGGCGCGCGCGCAGGACATGATATCGCTATCAAAGAGCGGTTGCAGGTCCGCACCGTAAAAATCCTTGTTGGCAAAGGACTTGTAACGAAAATCCGGCAGGGCGGGATCACTCGCAACGGCAGGTGATACAAACAGTTTCGCGGCAAGACAGAAGAAAAATAAAGCAAACAAACGCGGCATGGCACCCTCCAAAACTGGCGACAGGCTGGCACGCGCTTAACGTCATGGCAAGATTCCCCGGCGTAACACCAAGAGAGCAGCATTCCTGCTTGCGGACGCGGATTTTTCCCGTGCGACGTTTGATGTTAATAGATTGCCGGAGTTTGCAGGGATGAGCCTTGCTGAAAAATTGGCGGAGGAGCGGCGAGCAAGACTGGCCGCAGAACGGTTGCTTGAACTGAAGCAGGCCGAACTGTCCGCTGCCAATCGCAAGCTGGGCCGCCACGCACTGGCACTGACCAAACAGATCGGCCAGACGCAGGCCGAAGTCGCCACCGTCCGCGACGAAAACGCCAAGGTCAAATCCGACCTCACCACCGCCAACGAGAAGATCGAAACCGCCGAGCGGCGGCTGTGGCATTCGATCCAGGCCTTTCAGGACGGCTTTGCCTTCTTTGATTCCAACAGCAAGCTGATCGGCGCCAATACCGCCTACCTGAACATCTTTGACGGCCTCGAGGAGGTGGCGCCGGGGATCTCCTACATGCGGATCCTGCAATTGATGACCGACGAAGGGCTGGTCAACACGGGCGAACTGGCCGCCGATGCCTGGCGCGACATGATGACGGATCGCTGGCTGTCGGATTCGCCCGCGCCGATCATGGTTCAGCTCTGGGACGAACGCTATCTGCGGCTGATCGACCAGCGCGGCCACGGCGGTGACATGGTGTCTCTGGCGCTGGACATCACCTCGACCGTGCGACACGAGCATGAGCTGCGCGAAGCCCGCGCCCGCGCCGAGGAGGCCAACCGGGCCAAGTCTGCCTTCCTTGCCAACATGAGCCACGAAATCCGCACCCCGATGAACGGCGTCGTGGGCATGGCCGAACTGCTGAGCGATACCGGTCTGGACGAGGAACAGCGGCTTTATGCCGATACAATCAAGAGCTCGGGCGAGGCGCTGCTGGTCATCATCAACGACGTGCTCGACTACTCCAAGATCGAGGCCGACAAGCTGGAGCTGCACCCCGAGCCCTTCGATCTGGAGCGCTGCCTGCATGAGGTGGTGATGCTGCTGCAACCCACTGCGCGCGACAAGGGGCTGGCGCTGGTGGTGGATTACGACCTGTTCCTGCCCACCCGGTTCACCGGCGATCCCGGCCGGATCCGCCAGGTGCTGACCAATCTGGCGGGCAATGCGGTGAAATTCACCAAGGAAGGGCACGTCACGCTGCGGGTGACCGGCATCAGCGCGCCCGACAGCGAGATCTGCTCGGTGCATATCACTATCGAAGACACCGGTATCGGTATCCCCGCCGAAAAGGTCGACCACATCTTTGGCGAATTCAACCAGGTCGAGGACGAGCGCAACCGCAAGTTTGAGGGCACCGGACTGGGTCTGGCGATCTCCAAGCGGCTGATCGAATTGATGGGCGGTGAGATCTGGGTCGACAGCGAAGAGGGCAAGGGCTCGTGCTTTGGGCTGCGGGTGCCGCTGCCGCTGGAGGGCGATGGTGGCAACACGCTGCCGGAACTGCCAGAGACGCTGCGCCATGTGTTGCTGGTCGACGACCGGCCGCTGAACCGCGAAATCCTGCAGAAACACCTGTTGATGCTGGGCATCCAGGTGACGACGGCCGACAATGCTGCCGCTGCGAGGGCGGCGATCGGCAAGGATATCGACCTGGTCATCAGCGGACATAATCCCCCCGCGCTGGACGGGGTGGAGCTGGCCCGTGACCTCAAATCCGGCCCACGGCACGATGTGCCCCTGTTGCTGCTGAACTCCAGCCCGCAGGCCTGCAACGGGCTGCAGGTGGGGGATCTGGTCAGCGGCATTCTGCAATATCCGACGCCGCGCTCGGACCTGTTCGACCATCTCGCCCGGCTGGGCCGGGAGGCCGCGGCCCCGGCCTGCGACAACGCCGACCCGCATGGGGAACAGCAGGCAGCGCCAGCTGCGGCAGGCGCCACGCAGGACCACGCGGACAACACGGGGTCCGGTCAGCGCGACCAATCCGCAGAGGACGTCACCGCGCTGCAGGCCACCCCGCCGCAAGCGGACAACGCACCGGACGCGCCCGCGCCGGTGTTGCGCCGCATGCGGGTGCTGGCCGCCGAGGACAACAAGACCAACCAGTTGGTGTTTCGCAAAATGGTCAAGGACCTCGATATCGAGCTGCGATTTGCCAACAACGGGATCGAGGCGGTGGAGGCGTTCAAGGCGTTCGAGCCCGATCTGGTCTTCATGGACATCTCGATGCCGATGATGGACGGCAAGGAGGCCACGGTCGAAATCCGCAAGATCGAGGCGGACACCGGGGGCCATGTGCCGATCGTGGCGCTGACCGCACATGCGATGACAGGCGATTCAGACGCGATCCTGGCCGCCGGTCTGGACCACTACCTGACCAAACCGCTCCGCAAGGCGCTGATTCACGAGAAGCTGCACGCCTTTGCGCCCGCCGACGCGCTGCCCCTCACGCCCGCCACGCCGCCCGCGGCTGCCGAAGCCTCCTGACCTCCAGCGACGTGAGTTTCGGCGTCTGGCGGCGTCCGGCACGACATTACAACGGCAGGATTGCAGCCCGCCCCGCACGCGGCCCAGCGGCAACGGTGCGCAAACGTCGTCTTGTCACAGCCCAGGTCGCCTCGCTGCAACCGCGCTTGTTCTCTCGGTTTTCCGAAATTCTCCCGCGCCCGCGGGCGAATCGGCTGCGCCGACACGCGCCTTGTGCGGCCTTGGGCCCGGCACGTTGCATTCCCTGAATGCGGCGGACCGGGCGGGAGGCGGCCCGCCCCTGAGGGTCAAGCGCGGCGCAGGAAAACCGGCTTGTCCGGTTCCGACAGATCCGGCTGATAGGCATAGCCGCCAGCGTCGAAATCCTTGAGGCTGGCGGCGTCGTTCAGGCGATGCTGAATGATGTAGCGCGCCATCGCGCCACGGGCGCGCTTGGCGTAGAAGCTGACCACCTTGGGCGTGCCGTTCTTGTCTTCCATGAACACCGGCGTCACCACCCGCAGCTTCAGCGCCGACAGATCCACCGCGCCGAAATACTCCTGACTGGCACAGTTCACCAGCACCTGCGCGCCGGTGGCGGCGGCCTGTTCGTTCAGCGCCTCGGAAATCCGGCTGCCCCAGTATTCGTACAGGTTCTTGCCGCGCGGATTCTTAAGACGCGAGCCCATCTCCAGCCGGTAGGGCTGCATCGCATCCAGCGGCCGCAGCACGCCGTAAAGCCCCGACAGGATGCGCAGGTGGTCCTGCGCCCAGGCCAGTTCCTCCGCATCCAGCGAGGCGGCCTCCAGCCCCTGGTAGGTGTCACCGGCAAAGGCCAGCACCGCCGGTCGGGTGGCCTCTGTCGCGGGGTCTGCGGCAAACTCCTGAAAACGCGTATAATTCAGCTGCGCCAGATCAAGGCTGATGTGCATCAGCTTCATCAGTTCGGCCACCGTCAGCGCGCGCGCCACCTCTGCCAGCGCCACCGCGTCGTCATGCAGCGCGGGCCAGGTCATGTCCTGATCCCGTTCCGCCCAGTCCAGCTTCTTGGCCGGAGAGGTCACTACCAGCATGTCTGCCCCCGAATATCTGCCCTATGATCCTTGGCGCGATCCTATCCCGCGCCGCGCAAGACGTCCAGAAACGCCGATGCGAAACGTTCCGCGCGGCGCTCTCCCAGCAGCCGGGTCAGCCCGGCCTCGTCATCGGGGCGCATCTGCGCCACCTTGGCCAGAAGAGAGGCCGAGCAGGTCAGCGGTTTCAGCGTGCCGCATTCACCACGGGCCAGCTGCGCCTGCACCTCCAGAAGCCGGTCATAGGCGGAGCCCGCACCGCGCCCGGCCAGCTTGCGCCGCGCCGGGTGCAGCTGCTCGACCGCGCCGGTGATGACGCCGAGGAAATCATCGCCGTAGCGTTCCAGCTTCTTGGCGCCGACACCGCTGATCCGCGCCATCTGGTCGAGGGTTTCGGGCCGCCTCTCGGCCATCTCGATCAGGGTGCGGTCGGGGAAGATCACATAGGCCGGCACTTTCTGCGCCTCGGCCAGCGCGCGGCGCTTGGCCTTGAGCGCCGACAAGAGCGGCGCGTCTTCCTCGGACACCAGAGCCTTCACTGCCGGGCGGCGGTCGGCCGATTTAATGGTGTCACGGCGCAGCTCGATCGTCTGCTCGCCGCGCAGGATCGGCAGGGCGGCCTCGGTAAAGCGCAGCGCGCCATGGCGTTCCGGGTCGGGGCGCAACAGGTCGTGGCCCATCATCTGGCGAAACACCGCCTGCCACTGGCGTTTACCGAATTCCTTGCCGCAGCCATAGACCGACAGCTGGTCATGGCGCTTGGCTCGGATGCGGTCGTTGTCGACGCCAAGCAGGATGTCGATCAGATGGCCGGAGCCGAACCACTCCTCGGTCCTGAGCACGGCCGAGAGCGCCTTGCGCACCACCGTGGTGCCGTCGAAGACATCCGCCGGGGTGTCGCAGAGGTCGCAGTTGCCGCAGGGCTCTGCCTCTTCGCCGAAATAGCCCAGCAGCTTCTGGCGGCGGCAGTGCAGCGCCTCGGCCAGCCCAAGGAGGGCGTTCAGCCGGGCGTGATCGGCGGCGCGACGTTCCGGCGGGGCGAGCCCCTCGTCCACCTGGGTGCGGCGCAGGCGGATGTCATCGGGGCCAAACAGCGTCAGGGTTTCGGCGGGCGCGCCGTCGCGGCCAGCGCGGCCGATTTCCTGATAATAGGCCTCGATGGATTTCGGCAGGTCAGCGTGGGCGACCCAGCGGATGTCGGGCTTGTCGATGCCCATGCCAAAGGCGACGGTGGCCACCACGATCAGACCGTCCTCGCGCGCAAAGCGGGTCTCGACGATGCGGCGATCCTCGGCCTCCATGCCGCCGTGGTAGAAACAGGCGGAATGCCCGTCTTCGCGCAGCGCCGCCGCCAGCGCCTCGGTTTTGGCCCGGGTGCCGCAGTAGACGATGCCGGATTGCCCCTTGCGGGCGGCGGCGAACTCGAGGATCTGGCGGCGCGGATTGTCCTTGGCGGCAAAGGCGAGGTGGATGTTGGGCCGGTCAAAGCCCCGCAGGAAGCTGCGCGGGGCTTCGCCATCGAACAGCTTTTCGACGATTTCCGCTCTGGTTTCCTGATCCGCCGTCGCGGTGAAGGCGGCCAGCGGCACGTCCAGCGCGCGGCGCAACTCGCCAATGCGCAGGTAATCGGGGCGGAAGTCATGGCCCCATTGGCTGACGCAATGCGCCTCGTCGACCGCGATCAGGCTGACACCGATGCGGCGCAACATGCCCATGGCCGCCCCCGAGGCGAGCCGCTCGGGCGCCATATAGAGGAGTTTCAGCTGCCCCGCCTCGATCGCCTGCCAGACCGCTTCGGTTTCCTCGTCAGTGTTGCCGGAGGTGAGCGCGCCGGCGGTGACACCCGCCTCCTGCAGCGCGCGGACCTGATCGCGCATCAATGCGATGAGGGGGGAAATCACCACGGTGACGCCCTCGCGCAAAAGGGCAGGCAATTGGTAGCACAGGGATTTGCCGCCGCCGGTGGGCATGATCGCCAGCACGTTTTCGCCCGCGGTGACGGCGTCGACGATCTCCTCCTGACCGGGGCGGAAGGCGTCAAAGCCGAAGATCTCGCGCAGGATCGGGGTCGCGCCTGGCAGGGCTGCGGTGGCTGTCATGGGGGCGGGTGGCCTCGGTGTGGTGTCTGCTCTTGCTTGGCAGGCACAATCCCACAGGAGGCATGGGGCGGCAAGGGGCGTTGAGGGGGCGTCTTCACGCCAAGGGCTGCGCCCGAGCCTGAGAGAGGGCGCGCAAGCACCCTGCCGTGGGGAGGGTCGGGTGCAGCCCGGCCTGTCGACCGGGCGGTACGTCATTTGCGCAGTGTCAGTAGAACGCCGCGACGTTGTTCACCAGGATGATGCGCAGCGCGTAGACCGCGATCAGCACCACCAGCGGCGCCAGGTCGAGACCGCCCATGTTGGGCAGGATCCGGCGCACCGGCGCATAAAGCGGCTCCAGAATGCGGTTCAGCCCGTACCAGATCTGCCCGACCAATTGCTGGTGCAGGTTCAGAACCTGGAAATTGATGAGCCAGCTCATGATCACATGGGCAATGATGAAGAACCAGACGATGTCGAGGATCAGCATCAGGATTTGGAACAGCGAGACCATCTGTGTTTCCTTCTTTAAATCAGCCTCACAGGTAAGCAGACAGCGCAAAATGTGCAAGGGTTCCGCAAGGTTGCGGTTGACGGGCTGTAAACGGGTGGCATCACGGATACATCTCATCAAGGAGCGTGTGCCGATGTACCCGATTTTCCGTCTGATCAAGGACACCATTCTCGCCAGCCGGATGGAGCCGCTGCCGATCACCGGCCTGCATGTCTCGCACCATATCTGCTGGCCCTGGGATCTGGACATGTGGATGGAGCTGAACAACGGCCGCACCATGACGCTCTATGACCTGGGGCGCACCATGCTGGCGCAGCGCGCCGGGCTGATCGGGGCGCTGAAGAAGAACCGCTGGGGGTTGACGGTGGCGGGGTCGTCGGTGCGCTATCGCCGCCGCATCCGCGGGTTCGAAAAATTCGAAATGCGCAGCCGCGCCGCGGGCTGGGACGAGAAGTTCATCTACGTCGAGCAATCCATGTGGAAGAAGAACGGCGACTGCGCCAGCCACGTGATGCTGCGCACCGCGGTCACCGACCGCAATGGCATCGTGCCGCCCGCCCGGGTGCTGGCGGCGCTGGGACAGGCCGAGACGCCATCGCCCGAGTTGCCGAAATGGATCCTTGACTGGTGCGAAGCGGATGCCGGCCGACCCTGGCCGCCGATGCAGGACGGGCTTGCCTGACCCCCTGCCCGGCTGTCATACCTGAAGGCAACTATAACAAGAGGCCGGGTATGCAGCAGGTGTCCACGCGCAAGCGGATCTGGGGGTGGTGGTTCTTTGACTGGGCCAGCCAGCCCTATCACACGCTGCTGGTGACCTTTGTCTTCGGCCCGTTCTTTGCAGCCGTTGCCACCGACCATTTCATCGCGCAGGGGCTTGCCGGAGAGGCCGCCAAGGCCGAGGCGCAGACCATATGGTCCCTGTGCCTGACGGTGACCGGGCTGATGATCGGGTTGGGCGCGCCCTTCATGGGGGCGCTGGCCGATATTTCGGGGCGGCGGCGGCCGTGGATCCTCGCCTTCTCGGCGATGTATGTGCTGGGCGCGGCGGGGCTGTGGTTCACCGATCCCGGCGGCGGCAACCTTTGGTGGATGCTGGTCAGCTTCGGGCTCGGCTTCATTGGAGCCGAATTCGCGCTGATCTTCGTCAACGCGCAGCTGCCCTCGCTGGCCGGGCGCGACGATGTGGGGGACGTGTCGGGATCGGGCTATGCCTTCGGCTATCTCGGCGGCGTGCTGTCGCTGTTCATCATGCTCCTGCTGTTTGTCGAACAGGCCAGCGGCAAGACCCTGATCGGTCTCAGCCCGCTGTTCGGGCTGGACCCGGCGGCGCGCGAGGGCACTCGGGCGGTGGGGCCGTTCACTGCGCTGTGGTTTGCCCTGTTCATGGTGCCATACTTCCTGTGGGTGCGCGAAGGCCGCGCCACCGGGCAGCGCGGCACGCTGGGCCAGGCGGTGGCGCTGGTGGTGCAATCGGTAAAGAACCTGCGCCACCGTGTCAGCCTCGCCAGCTACCTCGGTTCTTCGATGCTGTACCGCGATGCGCTGAACGGGCTCTATGGCTTTGGCGGCGTTTATGCCAAGCTGGTGCTGGGCTGGCAGATCACCCTGATCGGCGTCTTCGGCATCGTCGCGGCGCTGGCGGCCACGGTGTTCTGCTGGCTGGGCGGCAAGGCGGACCGGCGGTTCGGCCCCAAGCCGGTGATCACGGTGTCGATCCTGGTGCTGAGCCTAGTCTGCCTGACCATCGTCAGCATGTCGCGGACGCAGATCTATGGCATCCCGCTGCCGGAAGGGTCCAGGCTGCCGGACGCGGTGTTCTTTGCCTGCGGTGTGCTGATCGGCGGTTTCGGCGGCATCCTGCAATCGGCGAGCCGCAGCCTGATGGTGCGCCATACCGACCCGCTGAAGGCGACCGAGAGCTTTGGCCTCTATGGCCTGTCGGGCCGCGCCACCGCCTTCCTCGCGCCGGCGCTGATTGGCCTCGCCACCACCGTTACCGGCAGCGCCCGGCTGGGGATCACCCCGGTGATCGCGCTGTTTGCTGCCGGGCTGTTCCTGTTGTTCTGGGTAAATGGAGAAGGAGACCAAGGGTGAAACTGTTACTTGCCATCTGTCTGTCGGTGATCGGGTTCGCGGTTCCGGCAAGCGCGCAGACCCCGGCCAAGGCGCTGTTCGGTGCCAAACCGGACGCCTCGCAGCAGCGGCCCGCGCCGTTTGGTTCCTACTCCAAGGGCTGCGTGGCCGGCGCTGTGCAACTGCCCGAAACCGGCCCCACCTGGCAGGCGATGCGCCTCAGCCGCAACCGCAACTGGGGTCACCCCGAGACGATCGACTTCATCAAGGATCTGAGCCGGTTTGCGGCCCGGCAGCGGGGCTGGAACGGGCTCTATATCGGCGACATCAGCCAGCCGCGCGGCGGGCCGATGCTGTCGGGCCACCGCAGCCATCAGATCGGGCTCGATATCGACATCTGGATGCGCCCCGCCGACCGCCTGAACCTGAGCCGCAAGGCGCGCGAGAACATCTCCTCGATCTCGATGCGGCGGGCCAAGGGCGCCTATGTCAACGGCAGCTGGACCCGCGCCCACCACGAAATCCTGAAGGCCGCCGCCAAGGACCGGCGGGTGGCGCGGATCTTTGTCTTTCCCGGCGCCAAGGTGCAGATGTGCAATGACGAGAAGGGCAACCGCAACTGGCTGCGCAAGATCCGGCCCTGGTGGGGACACCACTATCACTTCCATGTGCGGCTGAACTGCCCGCGCGGCGCGCGCGGCTGTGTCGAGCAAGCCCCGCCCCCCAAGGGCGATGGCTGCGCCGAAGCCCGGCAGTGGGTTGCCGACATCCTGAACCCGCCGCCGCCGAAACCGGTTGACCCCAGCGCTCCAAAGCCTAGACCGAGACGTGATTACACCCTTTCGGACCTGCCCCAGCAATGCGCCGCCGTTCTGCAATCAAACTGATCCTGCCACTGCTGGCCGCAGCCGGGCTGGCGGCGGCCGCCTATGCCGCCAAGCGCCCGGCGGACGCCGCGGTGCAACAGGCCCGGTATCTGGGCAGCTACAGCTGGCACCTGAAGCAGCCTTGGTTCGGCGGGTTTTCGGCCCTGAAGCTGAGCGACAACGGTCAGGCGCTGACCGCGCTCAGCGACCGGGCGACGTTGGTCACCAGTCGCATCCGCCGCCGCGACGGCCAGATTGCCGCCATTTCGGTCACCGCCGCCCATCCGCTGCTCGCTTCGAGCGGCAAGGTGCTGAACGGCCCCTCCGGTGACAGTGAAGGGCTCGCGGTGGCCGCCGACGGCGTGCGCTACATCTCCTTTGAAGGCACCGCGCGGGTGGCACGGTATCAGCACCCGCAGGACCGGGCCGAGGTGCTGCCCCGCCCCGGCGCCTTTCGCAAGCTGCCGCGCAACAAGTCGCTGGAAACCCTGGCGATCGATCGGCACGGTCATCTCTACACGCTACCCGAACGGGCATTGGACCAGCAGGGGCAAATCCCGGTCTGGCGCTGGAACGGGCGCAAGTGGTCACGGCCCTTCAGCCTTCCGCCACGCGGAGGATTTCTTCCGGTGGATGCGGATTTCGGCCCCGACGGGCGTTTCTACCTGCTGGAACGCGACCTGACGCTGCTGGGCTTTCGCAGCCGCCTGCGCCGGTGGGACATCACGGCGGAAGGGCCCGCGAACGAGGTCACACTGTTGCAGACTGCGGCCGGCACCCACGACAACCTCGAAGGGCTGTCGATCTGGCGCGCCCCCACGGGCGGGCTGCGCGCCACCATGATCTCGGACGACAATTTCCTGCCCCTGCAACGCACCGAGCTGGTGGAATACGCATTGCCACGCTGACCGCATGCGCCCCCGGCGCCGCGCCAGCGGCGCCCGGCCCAACCGAAAAGGCGCAATCGCAGATGCGCCGTCTTCGGGCGGGAGCGCACGCCCCTCTCGTCTCCGCCAACTGGACGCGCCGTGCAACCGCGATATGTAATCCTTGCAGCAGCTGCCCAGCCGGTGTAGGAGGGCCAGTCTTTCGCTTCGGCGGAACAAGTCTCCGCGACCTTGTATAAAAAACGGATCCAAAATGACCCGCACTTACCTTCCCGGCATTCTTGCCATGGCCGCCGTCGTTGTGGCCTCCAACATCCTGGTGCAATTCCTGTACGGCCAATGGCTGACCTGGGGCGCCTTCACCTATCCCATCGCCTTCCTCGTCACCGACGTGATGAACCGCGTCTATGGCGCGGCCGCGGCGCGGCGGATCGTGGCCGTCGGCTTTGTCGTCGGGGTGATCTGCTCGCTGATTGGCACCCAGATCATGCTTGAAGGCGATGGCTACAGCTATCCGGCCGTCACCCTGCGCATCGCGCTCGGCTCTGGCCTCGCCTTCCTGACCGCGCAGATGCTCGACGTGGCCGTGTTCTCGGCCCTGCGCGAGGGCAAGTGGTGGCGCGCGCCGCTGGCCTCGACGCTGGTCGGCTCCTCCGTCGATACCGCGCTGTTCTTCACCATCGCGTTCTCCGGCGCGCTGAGCTGGCTGGAGCCGGGCAATGACGTCTCCTGGGCCGGCGAGATGCTGCCGCTCCTGGGCAGCGGGCCGATGGCGCCGCTGTGGGTGTCGCTGGCCCTGGCCGACTGGATGGTGAAATTGTCGCTGGCGCTGCTGGCGCTTGTGCCCTTCCGCATCATCGTGCGTAAACTCAGCGCAAGTACCACATGATTTTGTTTTGACATCTGCCGAATCTATGGCAGGCTGAAGTCACACGAAACATTCAGAAAGGAGGTGCCCATTGTCTAGAGAAGCTATGGAGAGCAGTACCGGAACAGTTCAGAAGGAGTGCGGCCGAGGCAGCCCTTGGCGCGTATAGAACTCTGAATTGGTGCTGACCTAACCGGTGCACCTCCTATCATCTCGAAGGGCTGTTCCCGCGTGTGGGAACAGCCCTTTCGATTCTTGGCCCCCCGGGCCATAAAGACCCCATGATCCGCATCAACGACCAGATCACCCTGCAAGACTGGGAAATGACCGAGAGCTTCATGCGCGCCTCGGGGCCCGGCGGGCAGAATGTGAACAAGGTGGCCACCGCCGTCGAGCTGCGGTTCGAGGCCGAGCGCTCGCCCGCGCTGACGCCCGCGGTCAAGAACCGGTTGAAACGGCTGGCCGGGCGGCGCTGGACCAAGGACGGTGCCATCCTCCTGCAATGCGACGAGACCCGCTCGCAGCAGCGCAACCGCGAGATCGTGCGCGAGCGGCTGGCCGAACTGGTGCGCAAGGCGCTGGTCGCGCCCAAGCGGCGCATCGCCACAAAGCCCACCCGCGGCTCTGTCCGCCGCCGGTTGGACGCCAAGAAACAGCGCGGGGCGCTGAAGGCCAACCGCGGCAAGGTTGATCCCGATTGACGGGCACCGCACATCCAGAGATTGCACCCGCCCGCGCTTCGGACCATGCTGCCGCAAACCACTCGGGAGAATGACATGCTGCGGGCAAGTGACACATCCAGGCGAGCAACCGGGCGCACCGCGTGCAGGATCCGGGTCCGCAGGCTGATTTCCCCGTCCGCCGTGGGAGACCGCGCATGACCCCGGGCCCCCGCAACCTGATCACCGATGTTTCGGGCCTGCGCGTTGGCAACGCCGAGGACCGCGCCTTGAAATCCGGCACCACGGTGCTGACCGCGGATACGCCCTTTACGGCCTCGGTACAGGTGATGGGCGGCGCGCCCGGCTCGCGTGAAACCGATCTGCTGGCGCCCGATAAATCCGTCGCCAAGATCGATGCGCTGGTGCTGTCCGGGGGATCTGCCTTTGGGTTGGAGGCCTGTTCCGGCGTCACCGAGGCGCTGCGCGCGCAGGGCCGCGGATTCGCGGTTGGACCGGCCCGGGTCCCGCTGGTGCCGGGCGCAATCCTGTTCGACCTGCTGAACGGCGGCAACAAGGACTGGGAGCAGAACCCTTACGCGGCCCTGGGGCGCCGCGCCTTCGAGGCGGCGGCGGAGACCTTCAGCCTCGGCACTGCCGGTGCGGGCTGCGGTGCGTTGACGGCCATGGTCAAGGGCGGGCTGGGGTCCGCTTCGCTGGTGCTGGACAGCGGCGTCACGGTGGGCGCGCTGGTGGCCGCCAATCCGATTGGTGCCGTGACCACCCCCGGCGAGCGGCACTTCTGGGCCGCCCCTTTCGAGATCGACGGAGAATTCGGCGGGCTGGGCGTGGACACCGCTGCCGGCCTTGGCCGCGACCTTGCCAGCCGCCGCATGGAGGCGATGCAGCGGATGGCGGATGGCGCCAAGCTGCCCGACGAGCGCGCCAATACCACGATTGCCATCGTTGCCACCGATGCGGATCTGTCAAAGGCGCAATGTCAACGCATGGCCAGCGCCGCCCATGACGGCATCGGCCGCGCCATCGTCCCCGCCCATATGCCCGGCGACGGGGATCTCATCTTTGCCGCCAGCACCAATGCGCGCCCCATGGGCGACCCCTCCGAATTGGCCGCGATCACCCATGCCGCCGCGCTGTGTCTCAGCCGGGCCATCGCACGCGCGGTCTGGCTGGCCCGGCCGGAACCGGGCGACCTGCTGCCCTGCGTCAGCGAAATCGCACGCTGACCGCCTCCCCACGCCCGCTGTCAGCATGCCGCGCGTCAAACTGCCGGTTGACTCCGCGGGCAATTAAACGATGAGTCTCCTCTGCCAACTCAGAACTGGAGCAAGCAAAATGAGACCTCTCGTAACCGCCGCCATCCTTGGCCTCCTCGCTGCCCCCGCCCTTGCCGCGGGCGATCCGGACAAGGGAGAGAAGGGGTTCAACAAGTGCAAGGCCTGCCACACCGTCACCTCTGATGCGGGCGAGGTTATCGTCAAGGGCGGCAAGACCGGTCCGAACCTGTGGGGCATCGCAGGCCGAACAGCCGGGTCCGTCGAGGGCTTCAACTACAGCAAGGACCTCGTTGCCGCGGGCGAAGCCGGGCTGGTCTGGGACGAAGAGAAATTCGTCGCCTTCACCGCCGATCCGCGCGCGTTCCTGCGGGAAGAGACCGGCAACTCCAAGGCCAAGTCGAAAATGTCGTTCCGCCTGAAGAAGGGCGGCGAGGACATCTACGCCTTCCTGGCCAGCCACGGCCCTGTCGCCGAGGAGGCTGCCGCCGCCGAAGAAACGACCACGGCGCCATCCGAATAAGCAGCGGCCTGCACCAGGCCAGCCCCGAGGCCGCGGCATTTTCGCCGCGGCCTTTCGCGTAATTGCTTTCGTAACCCACAGGCGTTAGCGGTAGGAGCCGGGGTGCCCTGCGGGCAGCCACGCCGACGCAACCGTCACGGACACAACATGAGCCATATGATCCCCGCCTGGGTGAACGGCGATTTGACACCGGTGGACAAACTGGCCGCGCATGAACGCGGTCTGAAGCACAAGGCGGTCTCCGTCTTTGTGGTCAAAGGCGTGGAAATCCTGATGCAGCGCCGCGCCATGACCAAGTACCACACGCCAGGCCTCTGGGCGAACACCTGCTGCACCCACCCGATGTGGGAAGAACAACCCTCGGCCTGTGCGGTGCGCCGCATGCGCGAGGAATTGGGTATTACCGGGCTTTACCCCGAGTTCCGGCACCACCTGGAATACCGCGCCGACGTCGGCAACGGGCTGATCGAACATGAGGCGGTGGATGTGTTCCTCGCCCATGTGCACCGCCCGCTGAAAGTCACGCCGAACCCGGCCGAAGTGATGGAAACCCGCTGGGTCGACTACCACGACCTGCTGGCCGAGGTCAGTCGCCACCCGGAACGCTTCACCCCCTGGCTGAAGATCTACCTGCACAGCTATGCCGACGTCATCTTCGGCCCGGACCTGATCATCGCGGGTCGCCGCTAGCCTCCCCTACAGCCTCCCCCTCCCCTTAAGTCTTGCCCTGCGCGGCGGGCTGTGGTTCTGTGCCACGGAAATTGAGAGGTATACTTATCATGTCCATCCTCATCGCCGGCGGCGGTATCGCCGGGCTGTCACTGGGGCTGACCCTGCACCAGATCGGGGTGCCGTTTCACATCTATGAATCCGCGGCGGAGCTGAGGCCGATGGGCGTTGGCATCAACCTGCAGCCCAACGCGGTGCGGGAGTTGCTGGACCTCGGGCTGGGAGAGGAGCTGGAGGCGATCGGGGTGCAGACCCGGCAGCTGGGGTTCTACAGCAAGCTGGGCAACACCATCTGGGAAGAGCCGCGCGGCCGCGGCGCTGGCTATGCCTGGCCGCAGTATTCGGTCCACCGCGGCGCGTTGCAGATGATGCTCTACCGCACCTTGCTGGAGCGCGCAGGCCCGGGCTGCATCACCACCGGCAGGCGCGCGGTCGGCTTCGAGACCACCGCCGACGGCGCGGCGCTGCTGCTGGCGGGCGGCACCCGCGCCGAGGGGACGCTGGTGGTTGCCGCGGATGGCATTCACTCGGCGCTGCGCGCGCAGATGGTCCCGGATGAGGGCGCACCCATCTGGAATGGCCGCATCCTGTGGCGCGCCACCACCCGCGCGCCCGAATTCAAGGGAGGCGCGGCGATGGCAATGATCGGCCACGACCAGCTGCGACTGGTGGCCTATCCGATCTCGGCCCCCGACGCCGATGGGCTGGTCACGATGAACTGGATCGCGGAAAAGAGTTTTGACCCCGCCGCCCCCTGGCGCCGCGAGGACTGGAACCGGCCTGCCGACATCGCTGAATTCCTGCCCGATTTCGAGGATTGGCGGTTCGGCTGGATCGACGTACCGGCGCTGATCCGCGGCGCCGATGTCGTTTATGAATACCCGATGGTGGACCGCGACCCGCTGGCACACTGGACCATCGGCCGGGTGACACTGATAGGCGATGCAGCGCATCCGACCTACCCGATCGGGTCCAACGGGGCCAGCCAGGCCATCGTGGATGCCCGGATCATCGGCGCGCAGCTCTTGGCCCATGGCCTCACCCCGACCGCCTTGCAGGCCTACGAGGACGCCGTTCGTCCGCTGGCCACGGCCGTTGGCCGCGCCAACCGGGCGGGCGGCGGACCGGACGCGGTGCTGCAACGTGTGGAAGATCTCTGCGGCGGCGCCTTTGACCACATCGATGAGGTCATCCCGACCACCGAACTGGCCGCCCATGCCGCCCGCTACAAATCCATCGCAGGCTTTTCCATCGAGGAACTGAACGCCCGCCCGCCCACCATCGCCGCAGGCGCGCGGCTGGCCTGACGCCCCCCGACCAGCGCCGGGTCAAGGGCGGCACAGCCGCCGTGCCGCAGGCACGGTTCACCCTTGAGGCGGGGATGGGCGGCCCCACACTGGGGCTGGCGCGTTCAAGGGCAGAGCTGCCCTTGAACCGCTTCTCGGCAGGCACCTGCGCCGTGCGAATGCACGGCGCCACGCCCAACTGTGCAGGTCATTCCGCAAGGAATGCGCCGAAGCAGGCGGGAGCCTTGGCTGGCGGGCTGGCTGGCGGGCTGGCTGGCGGGCTCAGATACCGATCACGGCCTGCACCGCCCGTTTCCAGCGGCCATAAGCCGCTTCGCGCATCTCGGGCTGCATCCGGGGGACGAACTGGCGATCCAACCGCCAGGTTTCGGCGAAACCGGCCTGGTCCGGGTAGACCCCGGCCCGCATCCCCGCCAACCAGGCAGCCCCCAGTGCGGTGGTCTCCTGCATCACTGGCCGGTCGACCGCAGCCCCCAGGATGTCCGACAGGCTCTGCATCGCCCAGTCGCTGGCACTCATGCCGCCGTCGACGCGCAGGGTCACCGTGTGGTGGCTGTCGTCCTCCCAGTCGGCGCGCATCGCCTCGTAGAGGTCCCGGGTCTGGTAGCCAACGCTTTGCAACGCCGCACGGGCGAACTCCGCCGGGCCGGAATTGCGGGTCAGCCCGAACATGCCGCCGCGACAGTCGGGCTGCCAGTAGGGCGCGCCAAGCCCGGTGAAGGCGGGCACCAGGATCACGTCCTGGCCCGGATCGGCCTTGTCCGCCAGCACGCCGCTCTCAGACGCCTTGCCGATGATGCCCAGCCCGTCGCGCAGCCATTGCACCGCGGCACCGGCAATGAAGATCGAGCCTTCCAGCGCATAGGTCGGCTTGCCGTCCAGCTGGTAGGCGATGGTTGTCAGCATCCGGTTCTTCGACACCACCGGCGCGTCGCCGGTGTTCAGCAGCGCAAAGCAGCCGGTGCCGTAGGTGGATTTCATCATCCCCGGCTTGAAACAGGCCTGGCCGATGGTGGCCGCCTGCTGGTCCCCTGCAACCCCCAGGATCGGAATGGCGCCTCCCAGGATCTCCGGATCGGTGATGCCAAAGTCGGCGGCACTGTCCTTGACCTCGGGCAGCATCTGCTGCGGCACCTCCAGCAGATCGCTGATGGTGCGGCTCCAGCGGCCCTTGCGGATGTCATACATCAGCGTGCGCGCGGCATTGGTGGCGTCCGTCACATGCGCGGCACCGCCGGTCAGCCGCCAGATCAGGAAACTGTCCACCGTGCCGAACAGCAGCTCCCCCGCGGCGGCGCGCGCCCGAGCGCCCTCGACCGTGTCGAGGATCCATTTCACCTTGGTGCCCGAGAAATACGGGTCCAGCAGCAGACCGGTGCGGTCGGCGACCATCTCCTCATGGCCGTCAGCCCGCAGCGTCTCGCAGATGGCGGCGGTGCGGCGGTCCTGCCAGACGATGGCATTGTGGATCGGCTTTCCGGTCTCGCGGTCCCAGACCACCGTGGTCTCCCGCTGGTTGGTGATGCCGATCCCCGCGATATCAGAGGCCGCCACCCCGAGGTCCGCCATCACCTGGCGACAGACCGCCAGAGTGCTGTCCCAGATGTCCTCCGGGTCGTGTTCGACCCACCCCGCCTGGGGGTAATGCTGGGTGAATTCCTGTTGCGCGGTACCGGCCACCTGCATCGCCCCGTCGAACAGGATCGCGCGGGTGGACGTGGTGCCCTGATCAATTGCCAGAATATAGGTCATCTGCTGCCTTCCAGTCTCCTCTGACCGCAGACAATAAACGCAAATCCGGTACCGCTACCAGTCCCTACTATATCTTTAGTACAAAAACCGCGCCGCGGCTGACCGCCGACTGCGGCATGGTCAGCGCAGATCGCACAGCCCGGCACATGCGCTTCAGCGCTGCACCTGCGCCACTTCGATATTGTCGATCAGGCGGATATCGCCCAGCCATGCGGCCGCCAGCAGCCGGGCCGGTCGGTCAGGGTAGTCCAGCGCCTTGAGGCTCTCGGCGCATCGGAGGTCGAAATACTCGACCTCGCCGAACCCGGCGGCAGCCAGTGCACGCCGGGCTTCGGCCTCCAGAGCCGACCAGGGCTCTCCTTGTGCCGCGCCCGTGGCAGCGGTCTGCATCGTCGCATAGAGCACCGCGGCCTGGGTCAGCGCCGCCTCGGACAGGCGCAGGTTGCGCGAGGACATGGCCAGGCCGGAGGCCTCGCGCACGGTGGGACAGCCCACCACCTCGATCGGGATATCCAGGTCGCGCGCCATGCGGGTCACCACCATCAGCTGCTGATAGTCCTTCTGACCGAAGAACGCCTTGTCGGCGCTGGTCTGCAGGAACAGCTTGGCCACGACCGTGGCGACGCCCTCGAAATGGCCGGGGCGGAAGGGGCCCTCCATGACGTCGGTGATGCTGCCGGTGACGGCGACGGTGCTGGCAAAGCCATCCGGGTAGATCTGGTCCGGGTCGGGAACGTAGATCGCATCGACACCGTAGGGGGCGAGCTTGGCCGCGTCCTCGTGCTCGGTCCGGGGGTAGTTGGCCAGGTCCTCGGCGTTGTTGAACTGCTTCGGGTTCACGAAGATGGTCACGATGACCCGGTCGCAAGCGGCCTTGGCGGCCTCGACCAGAGACAGGTGGCCTGCGTGCAGTGCCCCCATCGTGGGCACCACGGCAATGGTTTCACCGGCACGGCGCCACGCGGCTGTGCGGGTGCGCAGACCGTCGAGGCGGCGCAGGATCGGGGCGGTCATGGGAGTCGTCATCCTTTGGAGGGCGCCTGATCGGCAAACACGTGTTCAGGGGCAGGAAAGCTGCGGGCGCGGACCTCGGCAGCGTATTCGGCAATCGCCGCCTCGGCGTTCTGGCCCAGATCGGCATAGCGTTTCACGAATTTCGGTTTGAAGGCGGTGAAGAAGCCCAGCATATCGTCGACCACCAGGATCTGCCCGTCGCAGCCGGCACTGGCGCCGATGCCGATCGTCGGAATGGCCACCTCCGCGGTGATCCGGTCGGCCAGCCCCTGGGGCACCTTTTCCAGCACCACCGAAAACGCCCCGGCATCGGCGACGGCATGGGCGTCAGCCAGCACCGCATCGGCCTGCGCATCACGGCCCTGCACCTTGTATCCGCCAAGGGTGTTGATCGATTGCGGTGTCAGCCCGATGTGCGCCATCACCGGAATCCCGCGCTTGACGAGGAAACGGATGGTCTCGGCCATCTCGACCCCGCCTTCCAGCTTGACCGCGCCCGCGCCGGTTTCCGCCATCAGCCGCGCCGCGTTGCGAAACGCCTGCGCGGGACCTTCCTCGTAGCTGGCGAAGGGCATGTCGATGACCATCATCGTGCTGGACAGGCCGCGCGCGACGGCTTGTCCGTGCAGGATCATCATCTCCATGGTGACACCCAGCGTCGAGGGCAGCCCGTGCAGCACCATGCCGACGCTGTCGCCGACCAGCACGAAATCGCAGTGGCTGTCCATCAATCGGGCCATCGGCGTGGTATAGGCCGTCAGGCTGACCAGCGGCGTGCCGCCCTTGCGGGCACGAATATCTTCGGCGTTGGGGGCCTGTTTCCTGGCTGTCGCGCTCATGGCTTCCTGTCCGCTGTTCACACTCCGCACGGAGTACCAAGTTACGCCGCGCGCTTCCAGTGCGCGAAATGTCTCTCTGGTCTTGATTACGCTTGGGAAAACGGGAAACTCGTTTCCGATAGGCGCCGGAAACAGGCGCAGAAATGGATTCAGGGAGTATTGAGATGGCGTTGAGATCACTTGTTCTGGCGGCAGGATCCGCGATTGCACTGATGGCGGGTGGCGCCTGGGCAAAGGATAGCGTCACCATCGCCATGCAGCTGGAGCCACCGCATCTGGATCCGACCAGCGCCGCCGCCCAAGCCATCGATTCCGTAGTTTACAGCAACATCTTCGAAGGGCTGACCCGGTTCCAGGGCGATGGCTCGGTGGTGCCGGGGCTGGCCGAAAGCTGGGAGATTTCCGGGGACGGCACCGTCTACACCTTCCGCTTGCGCGAGGGCGTGACCTTCCACGACGGCAGCAGTTTTGACGCGGAGGACGTGAAGTTCTCGCTCGACCGGGCGCGGGCGGAAGACAGTACCAACGCGCAAAAGGCGCTGTTTGCCGGTATAACCGCCGTCGATGTGGTGGATCCGCAAACCGTCAGGATCACCCTGGACGCGCCCAACGGCGCCTTGCTGTTCAACCTGGCCTGGGGCGACGCGGTGATCGTGGCGCCGGAAAGCATCGGCAGCATCAAGACCAATCCGATCGGCACCGGGGCCTACAAGTTCCAGAACTGGGTCCAGGGTGATCGCATCGCCCTGACGCGGAACGAGAACTACTGGGGAGAGCCGCCCGCGCTGGAGAAGGCCACGTTCAAGTTCATCTCTGATCCCACCGCCGCCTTTGCCGCCCTGATGGCCGAGGACATCGACGCCTTCGACAACTTCCCGGCGCCGGAGAACCTGCCCCAGTTCGAGGCCGATCCCCGGTTCCAAGTGCTGGTCGGCTCGACCGAGGGGGAAACCATCCTCGCGATCAACAACAAGCAGCCGCCCTTCGACGATCTGCGGGTCCGCCAGGCGGTGGCCCATGCCATCGACCGGCAGGCGATCATCGACGGTGCGATGTTCGGCTATGGCACCCCGATCGGCAGCCATTTCGCGCCGCATCACCCGGCCTACAAGGATCTGACCGCCAATTCTGCCCATGACCCGGAGAAGGCGCGCGCCTTGCTCGCCGAGGCGGGGTTGCCGGACGGGTTTGAGACCACGCTGCACCTGCCGCCGCCCTCCTACGCGCGGCGCGGCGGCGAAATCGTCGCCGCCCAGCTGGCTGCGGTCGGCATCAAGGCCGAGATCATCAACGTGGAATGGGCGCAGTGGCTGGAAACCGTTTTCCGCGGCAAGACCTTCGGCCTGAGCATCGTCAGCCATACCGAGCCGATGGACATCGGCATCTATGCGCGGCCCGACTACTACTTCCAGTATGACAACCCGGCGTTCCAAGCCTTGATGACACGGCTGGAAGCGAGCAGCGATCCGGCCAGCCGCACCACCCTGCTGCAGGAAGCCCAGGCCATGATCGCCGCCGACTACGTCAACGGCTACCTGTTCCAGCTCGCCAAGCTGGGCGTGGCCAAGGCCGGGCTGGAAGGGCTGTGGGAGAACGCGCCCACCGCTGCGATTGATCTCAGCGCGCTGCGTTGGGCCGAATAACGACCGCCCGCCTTCTCGTCGGGCGGCTGCGCCTGCCCGACGACCACAGCCGGTGGAACCTGTGCGTCTATCGCCCAAAACCTGACCCTGTTCAGGCCACAACGCATTAACAGAGAACAATTTTTCAGACATTCCGGCAATTTCCTCTTCTGCCCTCTGGACCCCTGCCAAATGGCCTCCTAACGTCACGCTCATGCTGCGCTACGCTCTCAAACGTCTGCTTTCCCTGCTGCTCAGCCTGGCGGTTGCCTCGCTGGTGATCTTTCTGGTGGTCGAAGTCGCGCCGGGAGATCCGGCCTCCTTCATGCTGGGCGTCAATGCCCAGGCCGATACCGTCGCCGCGCTGCGCGCCGAACTGGGGCTGGATCAGGGCCAGGTCGCCCGCTACCTGTCCTGGGTTACCGGCATGCTGGGGGGCGATTTCGGCACCTCCTACACCTACCGCACGCCGGTGGCCGAGATGATCTCCGACCGGCTCTGGGTCTCGCTGCCGCTGGCGGTCTACGCGCTGGCCCTGTCGACGCTGATCGCCTTTCCCGTCGGCATCTACGCCGCCGCACGGCGAGGCCGCGGCGGTGACATGGCGGTGATGGGCGCAACCCAGCTGGGCGTGGCGGTCCCCAATTTCTGGTTTGCGATGATGCTGGTGCTGATCTTTGCCATCAACCTGCGCTGGTTCGGCGCCGGCGGCTTTCCGGGCTGGGAGGCTGGCATCGGCGCGGGCCTGCATGCGCTGACCCTGCCCGCGATCGCGCTGGCGCTGCCACAGGCGGCGATCCTCACGCGGGTGATGCGCTCGGCCCTGCTGGACATTCTGGGCGAGGATTTCATGCGCAGCGCCCGCGCCAAGGGGCTGAGCCGTCGCCAGGCGCTGTGGCGGCACGGGCTGCGCAATGCGCTGATCCCGGTGCTGACCATCATCGGGCTGCAGTTTTCCTTCCTGCTGGCCGGCGCCATCATCATCGAACAGGTGTTCTACCTGCCCGGTCTCGGACGTCTCGTGTTCCAGGCGATATCCGCCCGCGACCTGATCGTGGTGGAGTCGGTGGTGATGCTGCTGGTGTTTGCCGTCATCACGGTGAATTTCCTCGTCGATCTGGCCTATGCGCTGGTCGACCCCCGGCTGAGGAGCCGCACATGACCCGCAATCTGATCCTCGGCGGCGCCTTGTCGGCGCTGGTAGTGCTGGCGGCCCTGATCTCGTTCCTGTGGACGCCATATGACCATGCGGTGATGAACATCCCGGCCAAGCTGCAATCGCCCAATGCACAGCACTGGCTGGGCACCGACCATTTCGGGCGCGACCTGATGTCGATGATCATGGTCGGTGCGCGCACCTCGATCGCGGTGGCGCTGGTGGCGGTTGGCATCGGCATGGGTGTTGGCGTGCCGCTGGGGCTGACAGCGGCGGCTCGCAAGGGCAGCTGGCTCGACGAGGTGATCATGCGCGGCAATGATCTGGTCTTTGCCTTCCCGTCGCTGGTGATCGCCATCCTGATCACCGCCGTGCTGGGCGCCGGCGCGATCAACGCCATCATTGCGATCGGTATCTTCAATATCCCGGTCTTTGCCCGCATCACCCGCAGCGCGGCGCTGTCGCTATGGGAGCGGGAGTTCATCCTCGCGGCACGGGTGTCCGGCAAGGGCGCGGCGCGGATCTCGGCCGAGCATATCCTGCCCAATGTAACGAACCTGCTGATCGTGCAGGGCACCATCCAGTTTTCGCTGGGAATTCTGGCTGAGGCGGGCCTGTCCTACGTCGGCCTTGGTGCCCAGCCGCCCACCCCGAGCTGGGGGCGGATGCTGGCGGATGCGCAGACCATGGTCAGCTTTGCGCCGCATCTGGCGCTGGTGCCGGGCTGCGCGATCATCGTGACCGTGCTGGGGCTGAACCTGCTGGGCGACGGGCTGCGCGACCATCTGGATCCGAAACTGCGGGTGGCACGCACATGACACTGCTGGACATCACCAACCTGTCGCTGAAAATCGGCGGTCTCAGCGTCCTGCGGGACGTGTCGCTGACAGTCGACCCCGGCGAGGTCGTCGCCGTGACCGGCGAGAGCGGATCCGGCAAATCGATGACCGCGCTGGCGGTGATGCAGCTCCTGCCCGAGCGGGCGCGGACCAAGGGCTATGTCACGCTGGAAGGCACCCAGCTGCTGGAGCAAAGCGAGGCGCAGATGTGTGCCATCCGCGGCCGCTCGGTGGGCATGGTGTTCCAGGAGCCGATGACGGCCTTGAACCCGCTCAAGACCATCGGCGAACAGGTGATGGAGACGATCCTGATCCACCAGGCGATGCCGCGCGCCGAAGCGGAAGTCCGCACCTGCGAGGTGCTGGAGCGGGTTGGCCTGCCGCAGGACCGGTTCCCCCTGAGCCGCTACCCACACGAGCTGTCGGGCGGGCAGCGCCAGCGGGTCGTGATCGCGATGGCCATCGCGCTGCGTCCACGGCTGTTGATTGCCGATGAGCCGACAACGGCACTGGATGTCACCACCCAGGCGCAGATCCTCGAGCTGCTGAAGGATCTGGTTCAGGAATACGGCATGGGGCTGCTGATCATCACCCACGACCTGGCAGTGGTGGCGGATCTGGCCGATCGCATCGTGGTGATGCGGCATGGCGAAGTGGTCGAGACCGGTCAGACGCAGTGGCTGCTGCGCAATATGCGCCACCCCTATACCCGGATGCTGTTTGCCGCCTCGAACCACCAGGTCACCCTGCCCGACACCCCGGCGCAGCACCCTTTGCTGGAGGTGCGCGGGGCCGTCCGCGACTACAAAACGCCGCGCGAATCGCTGTTCGGCAAGCCGGGCCGTTACCGGGCCGTAAACAACGTCAGCTTCACCCTGCACCGCGGTGAACGGCTGGGACTGGTGGGTGAGTCGGGTTGCGGAAAATCGACCCTAACACGGGCGATTCTCGGCCTTGAGCCGCTACAGAAAGGCGAGATTCGCCTGGCAGGCACCGCCGTCACCCCGGATCTGAAGCCCGCGATTCGTCAAAAGATGCAGGTGGTCTTCCAGGACCCCTATGGCAGCTTCAACCCGCGCCACCGGGTCGCGCGACTGGTCAGCGAGCCGTTCCACCTGCTTGATGATGCGCCAACCGGCAGCGCCCGCGCCGACCTGATCGCCGAAACGCTGACCGCGGTGGGCCTGAAACCCGAAGACGGGCAGAAGTACATTCACCAGTTCTCGGGCGGGCAGCGCCAGCGCATCGCCATCGCCCGCGCGCTCATCACCCGGCCCGAACTGATCATCTTTGATGAGGCGGTTTCGGCGCTGGACGTGTCCGTCCGGGCCCGCATTCTGGACCTGATGGCCGAGCTCTGCTCAGCCTACGACCTGAGCTACCTGTTCATCAGCCACGACCTCAGCGTCGTGCGCACGATCACCGACCGCTGCCTGGTGATGCAGCGTGGCGAGATCGTCGAACAGGGGGCGACCGAGGACATCTTTGCCAATCCCCGGCACCCCTATACGCAGCAGCTGATTGCCGCCGCGCCGGTGTTGCCCGAGATCCCGGAACAGAACGCACATTCCCAACAAGCCTGAGGGCACCGGGCCCGGCAGGCCTGAGAGCACCGGGCCAAACCGGCCGAAGATGGATACCCATAGAAGCGCCGTACCGGGGGCAATGCCCAGCCTGCGAAACCTGCCACACCGTGCCTTGCGGCTGACGGGCGCGTGGTTGGCCAGCGCCGACCCCAACCTCAGACGATGACGTCCTGACTCTCCTGCGCGCCGACGCTGAAGACGCGCTTGTACCGCTCGATCTCCGCCGCCGGTCCCATCGCCTTTTCCGGGTTGTCCGACAGTTTCACCGTCGGACGCCCATTGGCCGAGATCGCCTTGCACACCAGCGAGAAGGGGGCCAGCGCATCATCCGGCACCAGGCCACGGAAATCATTGGTCAGCAGCGTGCCCCAGCCGAACGACACCTTGGTGCGGTCAGCGAATTGCGCATGCAGCTCGCGGATCTGCTGGACGTCCAGACCGTCAGAGAAGATCACCCGCTTCTGCGCCGGATCTTCGCCCCGGTCCTTCCACCAGTTGATCGCCACTTCGGCGCCCTTGGCGGGGTCGCCGCTATCGATGCGGATGCCGGTCCAGCCCGCCAGCCAGTCGGGCGCGCGATCAAGAAAGCCTTCGGTGCCGTAGGTGTCGGGCAGGATGATGCGCAGGTTGCCTTCATGCTCGTCATGCCAGTCGGACAGCACGTCATAAGGCGCCTGGGCCAGCTCAGCGTCGCTTTCGGCCAGCGCCGAATAGACCATCGGCAGCTCATGCGCATTGGTGCCGATCGCCTCGACCTCGCGGCGCATGGCGATGAGACAGTTGGAAGTGCCGGTGAACTTGTCGCCCAGCCCTTCGATCATCGCCTGCACGCACCAGTCCTGCCACAGGAAGGAATGGCGGCGGCGGGTGCCGAAATCCGCGATGGAGAGGCCATCGATCTCACGCAGTTGTTCGATCTTTTCCCAGACGCGGGTCATGGCGCGGGCATACAGCACCTGCAATTCGAACCGGCCCATGCTGTTGATGACAGCCCGGCTGCGCAACTCCATCAGGACCGCCAGCGCCGGGATCTCCCACAGCATGACCTCGTGCCACTTGCCTTCAAAGGTCAGCTCGTACTGGTCGCCCTTGCGTTCGAGATGGTAGGGCGGCAGTTGCAGCCCTTCGAACCACTCCATGAAGTCCGGGCGGAACATCTGCCGCTTGCCATAGAAGGTGTTGCCGCGCAGCCAGGTGCTTTCGCCACGACTCAGCGACAAGGAGCGGATGTGATCGAGCTGTTCGCGCAGCTCGCCCTCGTCGATCAGCCGCGCCAGGGGCACGTGGCTCGAACGATTGATGAGCGAGAAGGTCACCGTGGTGTCCGGCTTGTTGCGAAACACCGACTGACACATCAGCAGCTTATAGAAATCGGTATCAATCAGCGAGCGTACGATCGGGTCGATCTTCCACTTGTGATTGTAGACGCGGGTTGCAATGTCCACCGGCGGCCTCTCTCCTCAGGGTCAGGGATTGATAGGACACCCGCTGCACGAGAGCAAGGCAGTCAACCGGCGCAGCGCGGTCGGGTTGCCAGTTTCTCAAGCAGTTCAACCAGTTTGCGGCGACTGACAGGCTTGCTCATGAAGTCGTCCATCCCCGCCGCGAGGCAGGCCTCGCGGTCCGAGGCGAAGGCATTCGCCGTCAGGGCCACGATGCTCGGCTGCGGCAACGGCAGGCGGCGGATGGCCCGGGTGGCCTCCAACCCATCCATTTCGGGCATCGACATGTCCATCAGGATGACATCCGGGGCTGTCGCCTCGAACTGCTGCACGGCCGCCCGCCCGTTCTCGGCAAACAGCAGGTCCACGTCCACCGAGCGCAGGAACTTTTCCACCAGCTTGCGGTTCAGGAGGTTGTCCTCGGCCACGAGAACCCTCAGCCCCTTGAGCGACGGCAGTTCGCCAACGTCGACCTCGGCTATCGCGGCATGCGGCACCGGGGCTGCCTGACAAGGTTGCAGCATCAGCTGCACGGTGAAACAGGTCCCTTCTCCGAGTGTGGATTGCGCGGTTATCCCGCCACCCATCGCCTCGGCCAGGCCGCGGCTGATGGTCAAGCCAAGGCCGGTGCCGCCAAAGCGCCTGCTGATGGCGGCGTCAGCCTGGGAAAACCGTTCGAACACGCTGTCCAGATGTTCGGGCGCGATGCCGATGCCGGTGTCGGCGACCGAAAACACCACGCCAACCGGCTGCGGCCCATCCGCCATCTGGGCCGCGTCGCTGGCATCCGCAGCCGTAAGATCCAGATCCAGGGTCACCTGTACCCGCCCCTCGGGGGTGAACTTGATGGCGTTGCCCAGCAGGTTCATCAGGATCTGGCGAATGCGGCGGTCATCACCGTGCAGGCGCCGGGGGACCGTTTCGCCGATCTCCAGCACCAGCTCCAGCCCCTTGGCCTCCGCCTGCGGCTGCAGCAACCGGACCGTGGAGCGGAAGCAGGCGTGCAGGTCGCAATCAACGCAGTTGAGAACGATGCCCTCGGCCTCCATCTTGGAATAGTCCAGAACGTCATTGATCAGCGCCAGCAGGATGTCCGCCGAACTGAGGATCGCGTCGGCATAGGATTTCTGTTCCGCGTTCAGCCCGCTGCCCCGCAGCAGCTGGGCCATCCCGACCACCCCGTTCATCGGCGTGCGGATTTCATGGCTCATGGTGGCCAGAAAATCGGCCTTGGCGCGGTCACCCTCTTCGGCGGCGATGCGCGCCTCCTCCAGTTGCTGGGCATGTCTCTTGGCGGCGGTGACGTCACGCTCCACGGCCAGCAGGGACTCGAGCTCTCCCTCGCGGTTCAGCACCGGCACCTGGCTGGTCTCGATCCAGATGTCCTGCCCGTCCTTGCGCCGATTGCAGACCTCGATGCGGACGGGCTGGGCGGTTCGGATACCTTGCTGAAGCTTGCGGATGGTCTCCGGATCGGTGTCCGGGCCGTTCAGAAGATCCCCGGGAAAGGTGCCAACAGCCTCCTCGAAGGTGTAACCGGACAGACGCGTGAAACTGTCATTCACCCAGGTAATGCGCCCTTCCCTGTCCATCAGCATGACACTGTCATGGGCATTCTGCGCCACCAGAGCCAATCGTCGCGCCTGCATCTGCTGCTCGGTCAGCCGGTGATGGGCCTGTTCCAGCTCTTCCTGTTGCTGCGCCTGCGCCAGGCTCCGCTCGCGGCCACGGTCGAAGTTGCGCAGGATGAACTGCAGGAACCAATAGCCCGATACATAGAGCACCAGCAGCCCGCCCAGATGCAGATAGTGCATCGGCACCAGACTGGGTGCGGTGATGAAATCGTGAACCAGCATCAGCACTGGCAAGGCGGCGTAGACCCCCAGTTTGAGGAACACCGCCCGCGGGTTGTAGGGCATCACCATGCCGGTGTTCAGCGCCGCACCGAGGACAAGGCCCACGGTGAACAGCGGCCCGTTGTGCGTGTTCGGCGGCAGGTTCGGCAGCTCGATCCAGTAGGGCGCCAGCGCCGCAACCGAAAACGTCATGGCCTGCACCAGCCCGGTCAGGCAGCTCAGCCATTGCAGGTGCCCGACCCGCATGTCCCGCCGCAGAAGGCTGCCGACACGGGACAACAGCAGCGTATCAAGCACATCCCCCGCCAGGGAAATCGCAAATGCCAGCAACGCGAGGATCGGTGGCGCAACCAGCGCCAACACCGCAAATGCAGCGAACATGCAAAACTGGCGCGCCCAGAAGGTGCGCACGCGACCGGTCGCGTAGCTCTGCAAAAGCGCGGCCGGGTCGTAGCGCATGTAGAAACTGGCCAGCGGCCCGGAGGCGGCGTCGTTCGTGCTGTTCATCACGTCATCCTGCCGACAGGGTATGAACACAGTCTAACCCGGTGACAGTTTATTTTACTACACTCGTGATTGCAGCTTGACGCCCCTTGACTCCATATGAGTGAGAGCGGCGGCCAAAGAGCCGTCCATGTCGATGGCGCGACAGGCCGCCAGGTCCACGGTCACCGCAAAGCCCAGCCGGGCGGCATCGAGCGCGGTGTAGGCCACGCAGAAATCCGTGGCCAGTCCGGCCAGCGTCAGCGCGGTAATGCCACGGCTGCGCAGATAGCCCTCCAGCCCGGTGGGGGTGGCCTGATCGTTCTCGAAGAACCCGGAGTAGCTATCGACGTCCGGCCGGAATCCCTTGCGGATGATGAGATCGCCATCGGTGCGCAGATCGGCATGAAAATCGGCACCCGTTGTCCCCTGCACACAGTGGTCGGGCCACAGAACCTGCGTGCCGTAGGGCATCTCGATGCTCTCGAACGGATTTTTGCCCGGATGCGAGGAGGCAAAGGACGAATGCCCCGCAGGGTGCCAGTCCTGGGTCAGAATCACCGCATCGAAACGGTCCATCATCGCATTGATCGGGGCGACCACCTCATCCCCGCCGGGCACTGCCAGCGCGCCTCCGGGACAGAAATCATTCTGCACATCCACGACGATCAGCGCCTCAGTCATTTGCGGCTCCTCCGGTTGAAACATACAAAATGTAGCGTCTTCAGCGGGGATTGGAAATCCGCCCCCGGGGAAATGGGGCCGACACGTGCAAAGATGCCTCTGAAACACGCATTTTAATGCCGTGGCCAGCCGCCTCTCGCCTCTTGAATTACCGGCGCGAGGGTTCTAAGGCCGAGCCATGTACAGGATTGCCGCGCTTTACCACTTCACCCGTTTCTCCGATCCCGCTGCGATCAAGCCGCCGCTTCTGGCGCTTTGCCAGGCGGAAGGCGTCAAAGGATCTCTGCTGCTGGCGCAGGAGGGAATAAACGGCACCATCGCCGGGTCACACAGCGCCATTGACGCGGTTCTGAACCACATCCGCGCCCTGCCCGGCTGTGCCGATCTGGAGTGGAAAGAGGCCACCGCCACCGAGCCCCCCTTTGGCAAGATGAAGGTGCGCCTGAAGAAAGAGATCGTCACCATGGGTCAGCCGGATGTCGACCCGCGGGCCAACGTCGGCAATTACGTCGAACCCGAGGACTGGAATGACCTGATCCAGCAGGACGACGTGGTGGTGATCGATACCCGCAACGATTACGAGGTGGCAATCGGCACGTTTCAAGGCGCGATCGACCCAAAGACCGAGAGCTTCCGCGACTTCCCGGCATGGTGGGAGGAGAACAAGGCGCGTTTCCACAACAAGCGCGTGGCGATGTTCTGCACCGGCGGCATCCGCTGCGAGAAGTCGACCAACTACCTCCTGGGTCAGGGGGTGGAGGACGTCTACCACCTGAAGGGCGGCATTCTGCGGTACCTCGAGGAAGTGCCCCCGGAAAACAGCACCTGGCAGGGGGAGTGTTTCGTCTTTGACAACCGGGTGTCGGTCGGACACGGTCTGGTCGAAGGCCCGCATGAACTGTGCCACGGGTGCCGCCGCCCGATCCTGCCGGAGGACAAGTCGCGCCCGGAGTTCGAGCAGGGCGTGAGCTGCCATCAGTGCATCAACGAGACCAGCGAGGCCGACAAGGCCCGGTTCCGCGAGCGCCAGAAGCAGATGCAGCTGGCCCGTGAACGCGGCGAAGAACACCTCGGCAACATACCGCTTTAAGCACCACCCGGCTGGCGGCGCGTGTCCAAAGACGGTCGTGCCTGGCCTCAGCCCCAGGGACCGATATCACGACGTCCGGGCGCTTGCGACCGGCCGCGGCGGGGGCCAGGCTGCAGGCCGGGACCCGGGGGATGTCCGCCCTGCCGCGCCATCGCGCGCAATGCGGCCACGCGGTTTTCCGTCGCGGGATGGGTGGCAAAGAGGTTGTCATGCTTGTGGGCATGCAAGGGATTGATGATGAACATATGCGCCGTCGCCGGATTGCGCTCGGCCGCATGGTTGTCGATGCGAGCGGCCCCCAGGGCGATCTTCTCCAGCGCCGAGGCCAGCCACAGAGGCTCGCCGCAGATTTCGGCACCGGCCTTGTCGGCTGCGTATTCCCGGGTGCGACTGATGGCCATCTGCACCAGAGCCGCGGCCAGAGGTGCCAGGAACATCATCAACAGCGTCCCGATCAACCCCAGGCGCTCCCGCGAGCCGCCAAAGAACATCGCGAAATTCGCCAACATGGAGATCGCACCGGCAAATGTCGCGGTCACGGTCATGATGGCGGTGTCGTGGTTGCGGATGTGGGCCAGCTCATGCGCGATGACGCCGGCCACTTCTTCCCGTGACAGGCTTTGCAACAGGCCGGTGGTCACCGCGACGGCGGCATTCTCGGGGTTGCGACCGGTCGCAAAGGCGTTGGGCTGCGGCGTGTCGATCAGGTAGAGCTTGGGCATCGGCAGGTTCGCATTCTGCGCAAGTGTGGCGGTCAATTCGTGCAGCCCCATCCGGTCGCCAGCGGGAACCGGTTGCGCATTGTGCATGCGCAACACCATGCGATCGGAATTCCACCAGGTGAACAGATTCATGGCCGCGGCCACAACCAGCGCAATCACCGCTCCGCTCGCGCCGCCGATCAGGTAGCCCACCCCCATGAAGAGCGCGGTCATCGCTGCCATCAGCATCGCTGTCTTCACATAGCCCATCGTCGCCTCCCGCACCTTACCGTGACGTCTTGAACGAGATATGGGGCGGCGGGGGCCCTGTGCAAGATTTTGACAGCACGCCGAGCGGCAAACCGGAGCCGAACAGGCGCTGCAACACCGACAGGAGCAGCACGCGCCAAACAAAGGCAGTGGCCCTAAGCGTCCAACACCCGCGTTGCACGTCCCGAACGGCGGTGAGCACCACCTGCCCGCGGCGTGCACGGCGCGCGTCCTGCACGCCGCGCAAAATGGGCGTCATTCTGCCCGAGACACGTGCCTGCGTGCGGTTCGCCGGGTTGTCACACCAGATCAGAAATCCAGGTTTTCGACGCTCAGCGCGTTTTTCTGGATGAATTCGCGGCGCGGCTCCACCACATCTCCCATCAGCTTGGTGAAGAGATCGTCTGCCTCGACCATGTCGTCGATGCGGACCTGCAGCAGGGTGCGGGCATCCGGGTCCAGCGTGGTTTCCCACAGCTGGTCGGGATTCATCTCGCCAAGCCCCTTGTAGCGTTGCAGGGTCAGCCCCTTTTCGCCCTCTTCCAGAATTGCCTTCAGCAGCCCCAGCGGGCCGTGGATGAGCTGGTTGCGGTCGCGGCGGACCAGCTGGGCGGTGGTGCCGTAGACCTCCTGCAGGCTTTGGGTGAAGCTACCGGTACGGCGTGCCTCGCCCGAGCGCAGCATCGGGCCGTCCAGGGTGCGCACTTCCTCAACCCCGCGCAGGATGCGGGCCAGGCGGATACCATGATCCTGGGTGATCCGGCCCTGCCAGCCGCGCTCATACTCCAACGCGATGAGGTCGAGACGCTGTGCCACCTTGTCGGCCACACCTTGCAGATCCGCATCCACCGCACCCGGCACAAAGGCACCGGCCACGGCTGCCTGCTCGAGGATGTGGCGCGGGTAATGGGTCGGGAAGGCGTCCAGAACCCGTTTCAGCTGGCGCGCCTCGTCGACCACGCGGGTGAGATCAGCACCGGCCATTTCAGAGCCGTCGCCCAGTTTCAGCACCGCGCCGTCGACGCCCTGGTTGATCAGGTAGTCGTCCAGCGCCGCCTGGTCCTTGAGGTAGACCTCGGACTTGCCGCGGGCCACCTTGTAGAGCGGCGGCTGCGCGATGTAGAGATAGCCGCCTTCGATCAGCTCCGGCATCTGCCGGTAGAAGAAGGTCAGCAGCAGCGTGCGGATGTGGGCGCCGTCGACGTCAGCGTCGGTCATGATGACGATCTTGTGGTAGCGCAGCTTGGAGATGTCGAACTCGTCCCGGCCGATGCCGGTGCCAAGCGCCATCACCAGGTTGCCGATTTCCTGGCTCGACAGCATCCTGTCAAAGCGCGCGCGCTCCACGTTCAGGATCTTACCGCGCAGGGGCAGGATGGCCTGGGTCATCCGGTCGCGTCCGGTCTGGGCCGAACCGCCAGCCGAGTCACCCTCGACGAGGAAGACTTCGGTTTTCGAGGGATCCTTCTCGGAGCAATCCTTGAGCTTGCCCGCGAGGTAGTTCACGTCCATCGCGGTCTTGCGGCGGGTCAGCTCGCGCGCCTTGCGCGCGGCCTCGCGGGCCAGCGCGGCCTCGATGATCTTGCCGACGATCTGCTTGGCCTCGTTCGGGTTCTCTTCGAACCACTCGGCCAGCTTCTCGCCGACCAGGCTCTCGACCACCGGACGCACTTCCGACGACACCAGCTTGTCCTTGGTCTGGCTGGAGAATTTCGGATCCGGCACCTTCACCGACAAAACGCAGGTCAGGCCTTCGCGGGCGTCATCCCCCGTGAAGGAAACCTTTTCCTTCTTGGCGATGCCCGAGGACTGCGCATAGGCATTGATGGTGCGGGTCAGTGCACCACGGAAGCCCGCGACATGAGTCCCCCCGTCGCGCTGCGGAATGTTGTTGGTAAAGGGCAGCACCGTCTCGTGGTAGCTGTCGTTCCACCACATGGCGATCTCGACACCGATCTCGTCCTTTTCGCCCACGATGTAGACCGGGGTATCCATGACCGGGGTCTTGTGGCGGTCGAGGTATTTGACGAATTCCTTGACGCCGCCCTCGTAGAACAGCTCGACCTCGAGCCGCTCGGCCGGGCGCTCGTCGATCAGAATGATGCGGACGCCCGAGTTCAGGAACGCCAGTTCGCGCAGGCGTTTTTCCAGCGTTTCAAACGAATATTCCAGATTGGAGAAGGTGTCGGTGGAGGCGAGGAACCGGACCTCGGTCCCGGTCCGGTCGCCGCAGTCGCCGACCACGGTCAGGTGCTTTGCGGTTTCGCCGCGCTCGAACCGGGCGACGTGTTCCTTTCCGCCCCGCCAGATCCGCAGCTCCAACCAATCGGAGAGCGCGTTCACCACCGAGACACCCACGCCGTGCAGACCGCCGGAGACCTTGTAGGAGTTCGAGTCGAACTTTCCGCCGGCGTGCAGCTGGGTCATGATCACCTCGGCTGCGGAGACACCTTCCTCGGGATGGATATCAACCGGAATCCCGCGCCCGTTGTCGCTGACGGAGACGCTGGAGTCGGCATGGATTTTCACCGTCACGTGGTCGGCATGACCGGCGAGCGCCTCGTCAATGCCGTTGTCCACGACTTCGTAAACCATATGGTGCAGGCCCGAGCCGTCATCCGTGTCCCCGATGTACATGCCGGGGCGCTTGCGCACCGCCTCCAACCCTTTGAGAACCTTGATGGAATCCGCGCCATATTCTGCGGGAGCCTGCTCGTTTCCGGACATTCGCATCTTCCTGTCTTTGCTTCAGGATTTTATACGAAGTCTGGTCGGGATTGTCACGCGCAAGCCCCTTTTTTTCTGGGCTGTTTCACGCCGCCCTGGCCCCCAGACCACGGGCGGTTTGCAGCCAGGCCTCGACCTTGTCGTCCGGCGCGTCCGTCGCAGGGGCAAAGGTGGTGAACCGCGTCGGCCTGATGCCGATAAAGCCGAGAATCTGGCGGCTGAGAAAGCGCTTCACCGCATTCCCGTAAAACAGCCAGAGCCACAAGGCGGGGGTGTCAGCGGTCAGCAGTACCCGGGCCGTCTTCCCCGTCAGCATGGGCGCAGGCAGACCCATGAAGTTGACGTTCCGAGGGTCGAAGGCGTGCCCCGGCAACAGCGCCCTGTCAAAGACCGCCTTCAGCTTGGCCGGGATCGCGCCCCACCAGAGCGGCGCGGCCATCACGACATGCTCGGCCCATTCGAGATCCTCGAGAAACGCTGCGAGGTCCGGCTCCAGGGGCTTGGGGTTCTTATAGCCGCTCTGCCCATAATCCATGTCGAACTGCATCTGCGAGACATCGTGGTAGCGGATTTGATGGCCCGCCTGCTCTGCCGCGGCCTGGTAGGCCGTGCACAGGGATTTCGACAAGGACGCCGGGCCGGGGTGACCGTTCAGTACCATGATTTTTCGGGCAGACATTTCGCGCTCCGCAAGCTAAGTTGACCATGGTCATTTAATATATCAAAAATGACCGCGGTCAACTATTAAAGTGACCGCGGTCAATAACGGGATCGTGAGGTAGAGGCATGACACGCGCCCCTCAGAAGCGGCGGCTGGAAACGCGGGCGAAACTGCTGGACGTGGCCGCCACCATTGTGCGAGAGCAGGGCTACAGCGGCCTGCGGGTAGAAGAGGTGGTAGCGCGCGCAGGCGTGGCAAAAGGCACCTTGTTCTCCCATTTCGGGGACAAGGACGGATTGCTGGCGGTGCTGATCGGCGCAGACGTGATGCGCCTGCTGGACGAAATGGAATCACGCGATGCCCCGGCGGATGCGGAGGAGCTGGCGGCTCGGCTGGCACCGCATATGGACTACGTGGCCCAGGACAGGGTGATCTTTGATTTGCTGCTGCGCTATTCCGGCGCCACGACCACCCCTCCGGATGAGGTCGTCACCGCCAGCTTCCTGCGCCAGGTCGCACTGCTGTCCGACTGGATTCGCCCGCTGCAGGCAGCGGGAAAGATCCGTCGCGACCAACCGCCCGAACTGCTGGCAGAAGGGATTCAGGCCTTCGCGAACCATGTGCTCGGCCTGTGGTTCTGCAGGGAGCACGATACCGTTCCCCCGCCAGCACAGGCGCTCGCACCCTATCTGCAGGCATGGCTGCAACCAGCGCCCTAGTGGCGCTCAGGTGAAGGGGATCACCAGCCCGACGCAGATCAGAAGCGCGCCGGAAACGAGGTTGATCCGCCGCCGGATCCGCGGGGATGTGACCGCGCGGCGCACCCGGTGGACCATTCCGGCCAGCGCCAGATTGCCCAGCAGCGGGATCAGGAAGGACAGCACGACGATTGCCGCGACATCACCTGCCGTGGTGGCCGAGAGGTCAAAGAAACCGGGCAGCACGCCCATGTAGAACAGGATGGCCTTGGGGTTGCCCAGGATGGCTGCGATCCCGGCCATGAACCCCGCCCAGACGCCGGGACGGGTCAACGCGCGGTTTTCCTCTACCGCCGCGCCAGCGTGCCGGATCAGCAGGTATCCCATGCCCAGGAACATCAGACAGGCCACCCAGCGCAGCAACGTCATGAGGCCGGTGAACTCGGACACCACCCAGGACATGCCCGCGACGGCAATCAGCGGCCACAGGATGTCGCCGACCGCCACCCCCACCGCCAGTGGCCAAGCGGCGGGAAAACCGCCGGAAACCGAACGCGCGACCAGCGCCAACCACACCGGACCCGGTGTCAGGAACAGCACCAGCAAGGCTCCGGCATAGAGCGTCAGGTCCCAGGCCGAGACCGTCATACCTGCGAAATCTCCGACGTTCCGCCACTGTCGGAGACCTCCAGCAGCTGTGCGCGGCCCGCCAGTTCGGCAAACAGCTCCGCGCCGGTGCCCGTCATCCAGGCCTGGGTGCCAAGGGCGCAGATCTCGTCATAAAGTGCGGCACGACGCGCGGCGTCGAGATGCGCGGCGACCTCGTCCAGCAACAGGATCGGCGGCGCGCCTTCGCGTGCGGCCAGCGCCCGCGCATTGGCCAGGATCAGCGAGACCAGCAGCGCCTTCTGCTCGCCGGTGGAACACTCCCTGGCCGGGATGCCCTTGGCACGGTAGGTGCCGATCAAATCGCTGCGGTGCGGCCCCACCAGGGTACGCCCGGCCGCCAGATCGCGAAACCGGCTCTCCTCCAGCGCCGCTTTGAAATCCGCTTCGCTGCCGGGCATGCTGCCCTCGGACTGGATCAGCTCCAGTTCGGCGGCAGGAAAGGCGGTCTCAGCCTCGGTCTGCGCCTGCTGCAACAGGTCCACCGCCGCGACCCGCGCCGCGTGCACCCGGTGACCTGCGGCCGCCATGCGGTCCTCCAGAACCCGGTACCAAGCGGCGTCGCGCACCTGCTCCTTCAGCAGCCGGTTGCGCTCGCGCATAGCCTTTTCATAATCCAGCGAGGCCTCCGCATGGGCGGGCTCGAAGCTGAGCGCGATGCGGTCCAAGAAGCGCCGCCGCCCTTCGGCGGCCTCGATCCACAGCCGGTCCATCGCCGGGATCAACCAGACCACCCGCACCACCTGTCCCAATGCGACCTGGCTGGCGGACTTGTTGTCGATCTTCACCTGCCGGGCGTTGCCGCCTTCGGACCAGGTTTCCAACTCATAGGCCTGGCTTGGGGCTTGCAGGGTGGCCTTCAGCTTCCAGCCCAAGGCCTCGGGCTGACGGGCCATGTCGGCGGCGCTGGCGCGGCGCAGCCCGCGCCCGGGGGAGAACAGCGAAACCGCCTCAAGGATGTTGGTCTTGCCCGCACCGTTGTTGCCGTAGATGGCCACCGGCCGCCCGTCCAAATGCAATTCCGCCCGCAGATGCGAGCGGAAATGAGACAGGGTCAGGGCAGTCAGGGCCAGCACGCGGCGCGCTCCCTTTTCATCTTTCCAAAAATACTCGTGTCCGACCGCCTGGCAGGCGGATCCGCCGCCGGGAGGGAAGGCCGCGCGGTCAGGCGCGTCAGACCCGCATCGGCATCACGACGTAGACGGCGCTTTCGTCGTTGCCTTCGCGCATCAGGGTCGGATCGCCGGAAGAGTTGAACATGAACACGGCGTTTTCGCGGTCCACCTGGTTGGCGATCTCCAGCAGGTACTTGGCGTTGAAGCCGATTTCCAGCCGTTCATCGCTGTAGGCCACCGCCAGTTCTTCCTCGGCGGCACCGCTGTCAGGGGCGTTCACCGACAGGATCAGGCGGTCTTCCTCCAGCTGCAGCTTCACCGCGCGAGAACGCTCGGAAGACACCGTGGCAACCCGGTCCACGGCCTGCGCGAATTCAGCCGCGTCCACCTCGAGACGGCGGGTGTTGCCCGCGGGAATCACCCGGGTGTAGTCCGGGAAGGTGCCATCGATCACCTTCGAGGTCAGGGTGATGTTCGGGGTGGCAAAGCGCACCTTGGTTTCCGAGACCGACACCGCAATATCCATGTCGTCGTCATCGAGCAGCTTGCGCAATTCGCCGACGGTCTTGCGCGGCACGATCACGCCGGGCATGTCCTCGGCGCCCAGCGGCAGCTCGGCATCGATACGGGCCAGACGGTGACCATCGGTGGCCACGGCACGCAGCGCCTTGCCGCCTTCGGCAGCATTGGACACATGCAGGTAGACACCGTTCAGATAATAACGGGTCTCCTCGGTGGAGATGGCGAATTTCGACTTGTCGAACAGGCGCCGCAGCACCGCCGCCTTGGCCGAGAAGTTGGAGTGATACTCCGAGGAGGCCATCACCGGGAAATCCTCGCGCGGCAGCGTCGCCAGCGAGAAGTTGGAGCGCCCGGCCTCGACCGTCAGGCGGCCGGTGGCGGCATCGGCGCTCAGCGTGACCAGCGCGCCATCCGGCAGCTTGCGCACGATCTCGTGCAAGGTGGTCGCGGCCACGGTGGTGGCGCCGGCGCGCTCAATCTGGGCGGGGGCCTTGTCGACCACCTCGATGTCCAGGTCGGTGGCGCGGAACTGGACGCTGTCGCCCTCGGCCTCGATCAGCACGTTCGCCAGAATCGGAATGGTATTGCGGCGTTCCACCACCGACTGCGCCTGCGCGACGGCCTTGAGAAGCGTGCCGCGTTCGATGCTGATCTTCATGTCCCAAATCCTCTTCGTCTGGCCCTGTCAGTAGCCGGGACAAGCAACCTAGCGGTTTACCCCTGCCATACAAGGCTTTTTATGGATTTCTCCAAGGGATTTCAGGCGGGGTCAAGAGGCCGCGCGCGGGCAGCTTCCGAAACCAGAGGATTCGTTGCAACAGAACCCGCAATGCGGCCACAGCGACCGCAGCCCTGCCACCGCCTGGGGCGACGGCAGGGCTGCGCCTCACAGCTTCACACGCTCGGACTTCGGGTCATACATCGGCTCCAGCGAGACTTCAGCGGGCACACGCACGCCGCAGACGTCGATTTCATAGGTCGAGCCGAGCACATCCGCCGCACTTTCGCCTGCGCAGGGCACGTAGCCCAGGCCGATGGCGGCCCCCAGCGTGTGCCCATAATTGCCTGAGCTGAGGTAGCCGACATATTGCCCGTCGCGGAGGATCGGCTCATTGTGGAACAGCAGCGGCTCGGCATCGGTGAGCTTGAATTGCAGCAACCGGGTTTTCGGTCCGCTTTCCTTGCGCTCCAGCACAGCGGCCTTGCCGATGAAGTCGTCCTTGTCCGTCTTCACCGCGAAGCCAAGCCCGGCATCGATCACGTGATCCTCGCAGGTGATGTCATGGCCGAAGTGGCGGAAGCCCTTCTCGATCCGGCAGCTGTCCATCATGTGCATGCCGCACAGCTTAAGCCCGATGTCCTGCCCCGCTTCCCACAGGGTTTCAAACGCGTGGCCTGCCATATCGGCGCTGACGTAGACCTCCCAGCCGAGCTCGCCCACGTAGGTGACGCGATGCACACGGGCGAGGCCCATGCCCAACTCGATCTCCTGCGCGGTGCCGAAGGGGTTGGTGTCGTTGGAGAAGTCGTTGGGGGAGACTTTCTGCAACAGCTTGCGCGCATTCGGGCCCATCACGGCGAGCACACCCTCGCCCGCGGTCACATCGGTAATCACTACGCGGCGGTCGCCCACATGGCGCAGCATCCAGGTCTGGTCGGTAAGCCGCGTGGCGGCGGGGGTGACCACGAGATAGGCGGTCTCCGACAGGCGGGTTACGGTCACGTCCGCCTCAATCCCGCCGCGGGGGTTGAGGAACTGTGTGTAGGTGATCTTGCCCACGGGCACCGAAAGGTTCGCGCCGCAGATGTAATTCAGGAAGGCTTCGGCGTCGGGGCCTTCGACGCGGATCTTGCCGAAGGAGGACATGTCGTACATGCCGACGTTTTCGCGCACGGCGCGGTGTTCGGCGGCGGAGTTCTCGAACCAGTTCTGGCGCTTCCAGCTGTAGCGGTATTCGCGCTCCTGCCCCTCATTTGCGAACCAATTGGCGCGCTCCCAGCCTGCCAGTTCGCCGAACACCGCGCCCTGTTCCTTCAGGTGGTGGTGGAAGGGTGTGCGGCGGACGCCGCGGGCGGTGGCTTTCTGGCGGTAGGGGAAGTGGTCGGCGTAAAGCAGACCCAAGGTCTCCTTGGAGCGCTCATAGAGGTAGTGCCTGTTGCCCTGGAATGGCTGCATCCGGGAGATATCGACATCGCCGAGGTCGAAGGGCTTCTGGCCGTCCTCCATCCACTGCGCCAGCGCCATGCCGGCGCCGCCCGCGGACTGGATGCCGATGGAGTTGAAACCCGCCGCGACCCAGACATTGTCCATCTCGGGCGCGAGGCCAAGGTGGTAGGCGTCATCCGGGGTGAAGCTTTCGGGGCCGTTGAAGAAGGTGTGGATGCCCGCTTCCGCCAGCATCGGCATGCGGTTGCAAGCGGCCTCAAGGATGGGTTCAAAGTGGTCGAAGTCCTCGGGCAGCTGGTCGAACTCGAAACTGTCGGGGATGCCGTTCATCGCCCAGGGCTTGGCGTTGGGTTCGAACGCACCCAGAAGGATCTTGCCAGCGTCTTCCTTGTAGTAGGCGCATTCGTCCGGCACCCGCAAAACCGGCATCTGGGTGAGGCCCGTGATGCCCTCGGTCACGATGTAGAAATGCTCGCAGGCGTGCAGCGGCACGTTGACGCCCGCCATGCGGCCGACCTCGTGGCCCCACATGCCGGCGCAGTTCACCACCATGTCGGCTTGGATGTGGCCCTGCGACTGGCCGTCGTCGCTGACCCAGTCGACGCCGGTGACACGGCGGCCTTGTTTGGCGATGCCGGTCACCTTGATACGCTCTTTCACCACCGCGCCGCGCTGGCGGGCGCCCTTGGCCAGCGCCAGCGCGATATTGGCCGGATCGCCCTGCCCGTCCTTGGGCAGCCAGACGCCGGCGGTCACGTCATCGATATTGAGATGCTCGTATTTCTCTTTCACCTCGGCCGGAGAGATTTCCTCCACCTCTACCCCGAAGGCGCGGGCCATGGCGGCCTGGCGGAAGATCTCTTCCTTGCGCTCCTCGGTGAGGGCCACGGTGATCGAGCCGCAACGCTTGAAGCCGGTGGCAACGCCGGTCTCCGCCTCCAGCGCGCCGTAGAGCTCCTGGCTGTATTTCGCGAGCTTGGTCATGTTGGCGGTGGCGCGCAGCTGCGCGATCAGCCCGGCGGCATGCCAGGTGGTGCCGGATGTCAGCTGCTTGCGCTCCAGCAGCACCACGTCCCGCCAGCCAAGCTTGGTCAGGTGATAGGCTACCGAGCAGCCGATCACGCCGCCGCCGATGATGACCACGCGGGCCGAATTGGGAAGATCGCTCATTTCATCGCTCCGGGTTGCAGTCAGCTAGGATTACCACGGCAAGGCGGCGAAAAATGTATCATAAACGTCAGCCTGCCCCGGCTATTCAGCGGCACCTTCGTTTTTCGATCCGGTCGCACTGCTCGGTCGGCGGCGCTTGCGCAGGGTCAGCGGGGTGATTCCGAAGACCTGCCGGTAAAGCGTGGAAAATCCGTTCGGAAAGCCGCAAGCGAAGCCGATTTCCCGCACGCTCATGCTGGTGTTGAGCAGCAGGTTATTGGCGCGCGACAGGCGCATCTCGCGGTAAAAGCCGTTCGGCGTGGTGCCCAGGTAGCTGCGGAACTTGCGTTCCAGCGAGCGGGTGGAGATGTCCAATTGCGCCACCAGGTCACTGATCGGCACCGGTTCTTCGATGTTGTCCTGCATCACGCGGATGCAGTGATCCAGATCGCGGTCGCCGGTCACCGTCGGCCGCACCCCGGCGAAGGGCTGCAGGGAGCCAAGATCGCGCACCCGCTCGTGCAGCAGGATGTCGCTCACCGCCACCTGCGCGGCCGCCGAGGTCAGCCGCCCGACCAGAGCCAGCACCACGTCCAATGTTGCATTCATCCCCGCGCATGTGACCAGCTGCCCATCCTCGCTGGCCAGTGCATGACTGGCATCGGACAGCCCAAGCCGTTCCCGCAAAAGCGTGGAATTCTCCCAGTGGGTGGTCAATCGCCCGCCGCCTCCGCCCTGATCGCGGATATAGCGCGCCGCGGCCTCGGCCAGCAGGTAGACCTTGGCTCCGCGGCTCGTGTAGCTGGAAATCGCCCGTGCGTCGGCAAGCCCCGGATGATCCGGGTCCGAATTGCCGAGGAAGAAGGCAAAGTCGGCATCCGCGCGCTTTGGCAACGGTTCGGTATCGGCGCGCAGCCCGGCACGACAGCCGACCTGACCGCCTGCGGCAGAGCGCAAGGTCCAGACAAAAGGCGGCTGCGCCAGCACCCGGTTGGCGATACGCAGCACTTCGACCAGAGCGGAAAACTCCGTCAGCACGAAACCTTCGCACAGGATGATATCAAATCGCCAGATCCGGGTTTCCCCGGATCTGGCCTGCTGCTGTGTACGTTCAGCCACCTCTTTGCGCATGTGCGGTCGCGGCCTCAGGCCCGCAGACGGCTGTTGTCGGGATCCCACAGCGGCTGATCCTCCTGCACCACGGCGGGATATTTCCGGCCATAGATCTCCACCTCGACCTCAGTGCCGGGCACGGCCAGATCGGCACGTATCATTCCCAAGGCGATGGAAGCATTCACGCGATAGCCCCAGTCGCCGCTTGTGGTTTCGCCGATGATTTCGCCGTCCTTCCAGATGCAGGACATATAAGGGGCATCGGCGTCGCCAGCCTCAACGATCAGGGTAACGAACGCTTTCTTCACCCCCTCCTGATGCTCCCGCAGCAAGGCCGCCTTGCCCGGGAAGTCCTGAGGTTTGTCCAGTTTGACAAACCGGGCCAGCCCCCCTTCCAGCAGCGAATAATCCGTGCTGAGATCGCCCTTCCACGCGCGGTAGCCCTTCTCGATCCGCAAGCTGTTCAGCGCATACATGCCAAAGGGTTTGGCCCCCGCCGAAAGGATCGCCTCATAAATTTCCGGCTGGTGCTCATTGGCGCAATGCACCTCCCAGCCCAGTTCGCCTGCAAAGGACACCCGCGCCAGCGCACAAGGGTGGCCCGCGACGGTGGCAGGCTGGTGCGACAGCCAGGGCAGCGACAGGTCGGCCTCGGTGCCGATTGCCTGAAACAACTCGCGCGATTTGGGGCCGGTGACGATCATGGTGGCGAAATCCGCCGTGTGGTCGGTCAGGCTCAGGCTCTCGGGAAGCGATTTGCGCAGAAGGTCAAAGTCATGCCATTGCGCGGCACCTGCGGTGATCAGGGTGAAAAAGTCCTCCTCGTGGCGCAGGCAGGACATCTCCGTCAGGATACGCCCCCGATCATCGGCGATATAGATCAGGTTCATCCGCCCGACCTTGGGCAGACCGCCCGCGATCAGCCCGCGCAGGGCTTCGGCCGCACCGGGACCCGAGAGGTTGAAACGCGAGAACCCCGGCAGGTCCAGCACGCCGACGCCATCGCGCACCGCCTCACACTCCTCGCGGATGCGCGGCTGCCACGGCCCGGCGCGGCCCCAGGTCTGGGTTGCCTCCTCCGAGGTGTCGTCGCCTGCTTTCGCAAACCAGTTGGCGCGCTCCCAGCCGTTGTAGACGCCCATCTGGCCCCCCAGCTCAACAATGCGCTCATGCACCTGGCTGACCTTCTTGTTGCGCGCGGCCGGCCATTCGTGGCGGGGGAAGTGCATGGCGTATTCGTTGCCGTAGACCTCCATGCCCTTTTGGTTGCAGTAGTCCTGATCGGTGTAATCGGTGTAGCGACGCGGATCGACGGCCCACATGTCCCATTCGGTCCGCCCGTCCACGATCCATTCCGCCAGCACCTTACCGGCGCCGCCGCCCTGAGCGATGCCAAAGGTGAACACGCAAGCCTCGAACGCGTTGTCCACGCCCGGCATCGGCCCCAACAGCGGCAGCCCGTCCGGCGCATAGGGGATCGGCCCGTTGATGACGCTGGAGACACCGGTGGTCTGCATCAGCGGCACCCGCTCCATCGCGTCGGCAACGATGTCTTCGATCCGGTCGAGATCATCGGACCAGAGCTGGAACGAGAAGTCCTCGGGCATCTGATCATCCGGTGTCATCCAATGGCCGCGGCAGTTCGGCTCATAGGGGCCGAGGTTGTAGCCGTTCTTCTCCTGGCGCAGGTAATAGGAGACGTCGACGTCGCGGATCAGCGGCAGCTTCTTGCCGGTCTGCTTGCTGTGCGCCTCGATCTCGGGGATCTGTTCGGTCAGCAGGTATTGATGGCTCATCACCATCATCGGCAGGGTGCGACCGCCATAGGTTTTGAACCACTCGCCCACGCGCTGCGCGTAGTAGCCGGCGGCGTTCACCACGTAGTCGCAGGCGATGTCGCCCTTCTCGGTGTGTACGATCCAGGTCTTGTCCGGCTGCTGCGTCACCCCGGTTGCCGGGCAGAAGCGCAGGATCTTTGCCCCCATGTCGCGCGCGCCCTTGGTCAAGGCCTGGGTCACCTGCGCCGGGTCGATGTCGCCGTCGGAAGGATCCCACAGCACACCTTTCAGGTCGTGGATCTCCAAAAACGGGTAGCGCTCCTTGGCCTGTTCCGGCGTCCAGATCTCCATGCCGATGCCCTGGTAGCGGCCCATGGAGCAGGCGCGCTCGAACTCCTGCATCCGCTCCTCGCTATGCGCCAGCCGGATCGAGCCGGTCTGGTGATAGTTCATCGGGTAGTCCACTTCCTCGCCGAGGCGGGCATACAGCTCGGTCGAGTAGCGCTGCATGTTCATGATCGACCAGGAGGTGGAGAAGGTCGGCACGTTGCCCGCCGCGTGCCAGGTCGAGCCTGCCGTCAGCTCGTTCTTTTCCAGAAGCACGCAATCGCTCCAGCCCTTCTTGGCCAGATGGTAGAGTGATGAGCAGCCCACGACGCCGCCGCCGATGATGACCACACGGGCCTTGCTTGGAAAATCGGACATGATTGCTCCCTGTTCTTGTCTGTCAGTCCTGTTGCGGCGCTGCCGCCGCTGTTCTTTTTCGAATTCGGTGTCAGTAGACCGGCGGCGCGATCACCCAGACCGCCACAGCCGGTTCATCGTACGGGTTGACCCATTGGTAGGGTTCGTGCCGGATGCGGAAACTGTCGCCCGGACCAACTGTGAAGGCACGACCGCCGATCACCAGGTCCAGTTGCCCCGAGATCATGTAGCCCACCTCCTGCGTTGGCCGGTTCGCCGGTGTCTGCATGCGCGAGCGGGGACGAAAGGTGGAATGCACCATCTCGAAATCATCGGTCAGATCCGGCGACAGCAGTTCCTCGATCAGCCCTTCCTCACCCGATCCCATCGGGCGGCGACTGCCCGCCCGCACCACATAACCATGCTCGGCCGCGGGTGCCTCGGAGTGGGCGAACAGCATCGACATCGGCACGCCCAGCGCCTGCGCGATCTGCCGCAAATCAGAGATCGACGGTTCCGACAGGTCGCGCTCAACCTGGCTGAACCAGCCGACGGAGCGATTGAGCCGCGCCGCGATCTGCACAAGCGTCAGCCCGCGCGCTTTGCGCAATGCGCGAATATCCGCCCCCAATGTCGCTCCGGCCCGCACCTGTTCGTTCACCATCTCGCTCCGAATCTCGTGAAAAAATCGTCTCGAATTTCATCATGGCCTGCGGGCATGAAATTTCAAAGCATTTTTTCACGCACGTTCCCAAATGCAGAAAACCTCCCGGCACTCGCTGGCGCCGGGAGGCTTCTATCTGGTCAGAGATTTTGCTGCGGGTCGGCGGAAACCTGGATTCTACCGGGCCCAGGTGCCGTCAGAGCCGACCGAACACCTGCGCCAGGATCGCTGTCAGCTGATCGGCATCTTCCTGGGTAAAGGCGTCGGGTTGATCGCTGTCGATGTCAAAAACGCCGATCAACGCCCCCTGCCCGTTCCAAACGGGCAGGACCAGCTCCGAGCGAGTCGTGGATGCGCAGGCGATATGCCCCGGGAAGGCATCGACATCGGCCACCAGCTGAACCTCGCCGGTGCGGGCAGCGGCACCGCAAACGCCCCGGGAGAACGGAATCTGCAGGCACCCGTGCCCACCCTGATACGGGCCGATCTTCAGCAGTTCCGGAGCAACGACGCGGTAGAACCCCGTCCAGTCAAAGCGGGAATCGGCGTGATGCACCTCGCAAGCGAGCGTGGCCATCAGCGCCACTTCATCGGTCTCGCCTTCGGTCAGCGACGCGATGGTCTTGGCCAGGGTGTCATAGTCGGCGCGCATGGGCTGTTCTCCTGAAACGTAACAGAGGGGGCTGTCTGCCCCCTCCTGGTCTTGCGGTCAATTGCTCTGTGCGGCTGGTCAGACCCGCTCGATCGCGATGGCCGTGCCTTCGCCGCCACCGATGCAGATCGCAGCCACACCGCGTTTCAGCCCACGTTTTTCCAGCGCGTTCAGCAAGGTGACCATGATCCGTGCACCGGAGGCGCCGATCGGGTGGCCCAAGGCACAGGCACCGCCATTCACATTCACTTTGTCGCGGGAGATGCCCATTTCATGCATGAAGGCCATCGGCACCACGGCAAAAGCCTCATTCACTTCCCACAGGTCGACATCCTCGACGCTCCAGCCGATGGATTTCAGCAGCTTCTGCGCCGCGGGCACCGGCGCGGTGGTGAACCAGCCCGGCGCCTGGGCGTGGCTGGCGTGGCCGAGGATACGCGCACGCACATTCAGACCCTGCGCCTTCGCGGCATCGGAAGAGGCGAGCACAAGCGCCGCCGCGCCATCGGAAATCGAGGACGCATTGGCCGCGGTCACCGTGCCATCCTTGCGGAAGGCCGGTTTCAGGGTCGGGATCTTCTCGGGGCGCGCTGATTTGGGCTGTTCGTCAGCGTCGGTCACCACGTCGCCCTTGCGGGTCTTTACCGTCACCGGCGTGATCTCGCCGTCGAAGGCGCCGCGCTGCTGCGCGTCCAGCGCGTTGGACAGCGACTTCAACGCGTATTCATCCTGTGCCTCGCGGGTGAACTGGTATTTCTCGGCACAGTCCTCGGCGAAAGTACCCATCAGGCGTCCCTTGTCATAGGCATCTTCCAGCCCGTCGAGGAACATGTGATCGATCACCTGACCATGGCCGAGACGCGCCCCGCCCCGCATCTTGGGCAGCACGTAGGGGGCGTTGGTCATGCTTTCCATGCCGCCTGCCACCATGGTCTCCGCCTGGCCCAAGGCAATCTGGTCAAAGGCGATCATCGCCGCCTTCATGCCCGAGCCGCACATCTTGTTCAGCGTCGTGGCCGGCACCTCCTCGCCCAGCCCTGCTGCAAAACCGGCCTGGCGGGCGGGGGCCTGGCCCTGCCCGGCAGGCAGCACGCAGCCCATCAACACCTCGTCCACGGTGCGGGTACCAGCCCCTTCCAGTGCCGCCTTGATGGCCGCGCCGCCGAGCTCCGACGCCGTCACACCGTCATACATGCCCTGAAAACCGCCCATCGGCGTCCGGGCGGCACCGGCAATAACAACATCTTTCATGCAATTTTCCTCCAAGTTTCGGAACAACACCTACAGAATAGTAAGCTTTGCAGTCTAGAGTGCTGTTGAGACACACAAGAACCAGGGGAATACCATGAGCCTGACAACCACCATGACGGACGGTGCCCAAATCGTCAAAGTCAATGCCGAGCGCATTGACGCCGCCATGGCCATCCAATTCAAGGAGGACATGCGCACCGAGACCGAGAGCGGGCCTGACCGTGTCATCCTGGATCTGTCCGAAGTGCAATTCATTGATTCCAGTGGTCTGGGCGCTATCGTCGCAGCGATGAAGCAACTGGGAAGCGGTCGCAAGCTGGACCTTGCCGGGCTGACCCCCATGGTCGAGAAGGTGTTCCGGCTGACCCGCATGGACACGATTTTCGACCTCTACGCATCGCTCAGCGACGCGACCGCCCCGGCAGACGCCAACTCCTGACACCGACCGCGCAGGACGCGCAAAGCGAGATATTGATGGTAAAAACATTTGCCTGCTCGTTCACAGCCACGAATCTGGATGCCCGGTCGGGGATAACTTCAGTCGTGGAGGAGCTGCGCTCCCTCGGAGTGCCAGGTCCGCGTGTTGACGAAGTTCAGATCGCCCTGACCGAGGCCGTGAACAACGTGGTCGAACACGCCTATGCCGGAAGCGCGCCCGGTGATGTACGAATTCGGGGTGAGCTGCATCCCGAACGCCTGTGGATCAGTATCCAGGACGCCGGGGCGCCCTTTCAGGCCGGTATCCTGCCTGAAGGTCGACCAGCTGACGTGGATGTGCCGATCGAAGATCTGCCCGAAGGCGGCTTTGGCTGGTTCCTAATTCGCGAGTTGGCCAGCCAAGTGCAATACGAGCGAACCGACGGAAACAACAACCTGTCCCTTTGCTTTGAAATCCAGGTGACGGGACAGTCGGCCGACGCCTAAGCCTCGCACACCTCCCCGTTGCGCCGCGGCCACCTCTGACCGGGTTGCCCAGCGGGTCTTTTCCTGTTGGCATTATGCCCAGACGCCACGCGTTGCGCCCTCTCGTGCAAAGTCTGGCGCTGCCGTGCACATGACCGCGTGACCCCTCTTTCCGTTCAGAACACCGCCCTTCCGACATCTGCTGCGACCTTTTCGTGACAGCTTGAGCTTCGATCACGGTGGCCATAGGCTCCGCGCAACAACAGCGAGGAGCAGGTTCATGCGCGATTTCCACTATCCCGGCCGGTCCGCCGTGATTGCCACAAACGGCATGTGCGCGACATCACATCCGCTGGCGGCGGGAGTCGCAGTGGACATTCTCAAACGCGGCGGCAACGCGATGGATGCTGCAATCGCGGGAGCCGTTCTGCTGGGGATCTGCGAACCTCAGATGACCGGCATCGGTGGCGACTGTTTTGTACTGCAGTCCCGCCCCGGCGAGCCGGTACGGGGGCTGAACGGATCCGGTTGTGCGCCGGCAGCCGCAAATGCGGCAGCGTTGCGCAACCGTGGTCTTACGACGATACCGCTGCGCAGCGCAGATGCGGTGACCATCCCATGCGCGATAGACGCCTTTTGTCAGCTGGCCGAACGCGAGGGGAAACTCGGGCTGGACGCGCTTTTGCAACCGGCCATTCACTATGCCGAGGAGGGAGTTCCGGTCGCCGCGCGAACCGCCTTTGACTGGAAGAAAGACGCCGCCGCACTGCAAGGCGCAGCGCGACGCCATTACCTGAAGGATTGCAATCCGCTGAAAACGGGCGAGCTGTTCCGCGCGCCGGGACAGGCGGAGGTGCTGCGCCGCATTGCCCGCGATGGGCGGGACGGGTTCTACCGCGGCGAGGTCGCGGAGGACATGATCGCCACGCTACAAGCACATGGCGGCGTGCATGCCGCGGAAGATTTTGCTGCGGCGCGCGCGTTTGCCACGGAACCCGTGGACGGCAGCTACCAGGGGTATGAGCTGTCGGAGCATCCCCCAAACGGACAGGGAGCCACCGCGCTGCTGCTGCTGAACATCCTGAAGCATTTCGACATTGCCGCGATGGACCCGCTGGGTGCAGAACGCGCGCATATCGAGGCCGAAGCGGCCAAGCTGGCCTATGATGCGCGCAACCGTTTCCTGGCAGACCCGGACCATACCACGCGGCTCGCGCATATGCTGGCGCCGGAAACGGCCGCCGGTCTCGCCGCACTGATCGACACCAAACGCGCGATGCCCGCTGCCGCACCGCTGAGCGAGGCCATCCACAAGGACACCGTCTACATCACAGTCGTCGACCGCGACCGGATGGCGGTCTCGCTGATCTACTCGATCTTCCATGGCTTCGGCTCGGGCATCGCATCCGAGAAATTCGGCATTCTGCTGCAAAACCGGGGCGCAGGTTTCAGCCTGGAAGAGGACCATCCGAACGAATTGGCGCCAGGCAAGCGGCCCATGCACACGATCATTCCGGCAATGCTGAAGCAGGGCGGCGACGTGATCATGCCTTTCGGCGTGATGGGCGGCGGCTATCAGCCCACAGGCCATGCGCGGCTTGTCAGCAACCTCAGCGATTTCGGCATGGAGCTGCAATCGGCCATCGATGCGCCGCGCTGTTTTGCCGACGGTGGGGTGTTGAAGGTGGAACGCGGATATGATGCCGCGGTGCGCCAGGCATTGGCGGATCTCGGTCACAAGATCGACGTGCCTGACACCCCCTTGGGAGGGGCGCAGGCCATCCGCATCGATGCCTCAGGCGTGCTGATTGGCGGCAGCGACCCGCGCAAGGATGGCTGTGCGCTGGGGTATTGAGCCGCGCATCATCGCCTTTGCCTCGACAAGGAAGGCGGGCCGGGTCACGGTCCGCCACCAGGTGCACAAAGGGGCCTGTCAGTTCAGCGGGTAATGCAGCGCATAGGCGGCGCCATCGAAATTTCCGAACATCTCTGGCACGTCCGGATGACCGACCGGCTCCCCCGAATAATCGGCCACCAGATTCTGTTCCGAGACATAGGCGACGTAATAGGTCTGATCGTTCTCCGCCAACAGGTGGTAGAACGGTTGATCCTTGACCGGGCGGCTGTCCTCGGGGATTGCCTCGTACCATTCTTCGGTGTTGGCAAATTCCGGGTCGACATCAAACACAACGCCACGAAACGGGTGCTTGCGATGGCGGACGACCTGCCCGAGATTGTATTTTGCGCGTGTTCTCATCATGGTCATGTCTGCCTTTGTACATAGTAAATAGCGCGCCCACAGGGCAATTGTCCAACAGTTGACATAAATTTTCAGGGAAACAGACTGTGAACCTCGCCTTGACAGTGCTGGAAATAACAGCGCCCGTCTTTCTGCTCGCGCTTGTCGGCTTTACCTGGGTGAAGCTGGGATTCGAGTATCGCACCGATTTCGTGACCCGCCTCGCCATGACCCTGGCGGTGCCCTGTCTGATCTTCACCGCCTTGATGCAAACCAGTCTGGACAAGGCGGCCCTGGGCCATTTCATGCTGGCCGCGCTGCTCGGCCATGGCATTCTGGCGGTGGCGGGCGAAATCCTCTGCCGCAGCGCCGGGCTGGATCGCCAAACCTTTCTGGCACCCTTCATTTTCGGCAACACCGGCAACATCGGTATTCCACTGTCGCTGTTTGCTTTCGGCGACGCGGGGCTGGGCTATGCGGTGGTGATGCTGGCGGTCTCGGCGATCCTGTCATTTACCTATGGTATCTACCTCGTGGCGGGTCACAGCGCAGGCAGCAAGGCGATCCGCGAACCGATGGTCTGGGCAACACTGCTTGGCGGGCTATTCCTGTGGCAGGACTGGCAGACACCGCCTTTCCTGACCAACACGCTGTCCTTGGTCGGGCAGATGGCCGTGCCGCTTATGCTGATCACCTTGGGCACCGCGGTGGCCCGGCTAACCCCGGGGCGCACGGGCACCGCGGTGGCGCTTTCCCTGGTCAAATTCGTGGTCAGCGCCGCGACCGGCTGGGGGCTGGCGGTGGCCTTCGGCCTCGACGGGACCGCCGCGGGCGTGCTGATCCTGCAGCTGGCCACTCCGGTTGCCGTGACCGCCTATCTGCTGGCCGAGAAATTCAAGGCGGACTCGCAGGCGGTGGCCGGGCTGGTGGTGGTCTCCACCCTGATGGCGGCACTATTGCTGCCACTTTTGCTCGGGCTGGTGCTGGAAATGTGATTTCCCCCGCAACCGCGATCCGCTAGACTGCACCAAAAGAAGATCACAGGCACAAATCACGGGCAGAGGTCATGAGCAGACTTATCAGCGCCCTTATCCTCCTCTTGGCTGTTGCGTCTTGTGGAGGCGGGTACAATACGCCACCGCGCAACCTGGACAATGCGTGCAGCATTATCCAACAGCGCCCCGAATACCTGAAAGCATTCCGCAAGACCCAGAAGCGCTGGGGCGTGCCGGTACATGTGCAGATGGCGACGATCTACCACGAGAGCCGTTTCCGCGGCGATGCACGTACACCGCATCAATATGTGCTGGGGGTGATCCCGGTGGGCCGTCAGTCCAGCGCCTATGGCTACAGCCAGGCTCTGGACGGCACCTGGGACGATTACCGGCGCGAAACCGGAAACCGTCGGGCCAAGCGCGACCGCATCAGCGACGCCACCGACTTCATGGGTTGGTACATGCGCAAGAGCTACGAGCGGAATGGCATCGCCCTATACGATGCGCGCAACCAATACCTCGCCTACCACGAGGGGCACAGTGGATTTGCCCGCGGCAGCTACCACGCCAAATCCTGGCTGATGCGCGTCGCAGCACAGGCCGAGGCGCGCGCGCAGATGTACCAGGCCCAATTGGCAACCTGCCGGAAGTTCCGCTGACCGGCCGCAAGAAAAACACCATCTCAGGCGGGGGCAATCCCGCCTGAGAGGTCAAATTTCTGCAAGAATTATTCCCCAAAGGCCCTGCACTGCGCCAAGGCGCTGCGCGGGCGCGTTCATGGTTTCGCCCATCGTGCCGGCCTAGCCCATTGTTTCGCAAAGGCATGCGCTGCGACAGGCCGACAGGGGTAGCCCGTCAGCCCATCACATGGCGCAAAGGTCGCGATCTTACCGACCGATCCGTCAGGGAGAGGTGCTGAACAGTCTCGACGGCAGCTTCTTTCCGGTTTCCAGCGGCCCCAGCACAACCGTCGTCTGGCTGCCGGAGCTGTCGTGGAGCACCCATTTGCGCAGTTCGACAGGATTGCTGGTGAACATCAGTTCGATACTGCCGTGTTCGGGGTTCTCCGGATCCTGCGCGCGAACCACCGTGGACGTGCCGTCAAACCCGTGCCCCACAACCATGTTGGCCCGTCCCAGGTTGACCTGACGTGCCAGAATGATCGACAGCGGCGTCCGCTTCAGCGGATAGGTCTCCGGTGGCTGGTTCGACTTGGGGTCCTTGATGACCACGGCGCCGGCGCCGGCAATGACGGTGCCGCCTGCTTTGCCATCATATTCGAACCGCATCCGCCCGGGGCGATGTATGTACAGCTTGCCGGTGGACAGGCTGCCGTCATCGTTGATCTGGGTAAACGAGGTCGTGGCCGTGGTGATCCCGTTCAGATAGCGCGAGATCTCATTCAGGCTCAGCTTCTCTGCGGCCCAGGAGGCCGGGGCGCAAAGGGTGAGGGCAAGGGCAAGGGCAATGCGTTTCATACCCTTGAACATAGGCAGGCTTTGGCAGATGTGAAGATGCCGGGCGCACCCTGCACCCGGCATCGGCAAAAATCCGACAGTTTACTGTTCGGGAACCAGAATTTCCCGCTTGCCGACGTGGTTGGCGGCAGACACGACGCCCTCGTCTTCCATCTGTTCAACCAGTCGCGCGGCCTTGTTGTACCCGATCGCCAGCTTGCGCTGGATGTAGGAGGTGGAACACTTGCGATCCTTGATGACGATGGCGACCGCCTGGTCATAAAGCGCATCCTCGCCATTGGTGTTGCCGCCCGTGTTCAGCCCCAGGACCGCATCGATATTGTCCGCCTTGTCGTCGTCGGTGCCATCCAGCACCCCGCCAACGTAATCCGGCGGACCGAACTGCTTGAGGTGGTTGACCACCTCCTCGACCTCTTCATCCGAGACGAACGGACCATGGCAACGGGTGATCTTCGCACCGCCCGCCATGTACAGCATGTCGCCCATGCCAAGGAGCTGCTCGGCGCCCATCTCGCCCAGAATGGTGCGGCTGTCGACCTTGGAGGTGACCTGGAAGGAGATCCGGGTCGGGAAGTTCGCCTTGATGGTACCGGTGATCACGTCGACCGAGGGACGCTGGGTCGCCATGATCAGGTGGATGCCCGAGGCCCGCGCCATCTGCGCCAGACGCTGGATGCAGGCCTCGATCTCCTTGCCGGCGACCATCATCAGGTCTGCCATCTCGTCGACGATGACCACGATGTAGGGCAGCGTCTTGGGCTCGAACTCTTCGGTCTCGAACACCGGCTCGCCGGTCTCGTCGTCAAAGCCGGTCTGCACGGTGCGGGAGAACATCTCGCCCTTGGACAGGGCCTCCTTCACGCGACCGTTGTAGCCGGCGATGTTGCGCACGCCCATCTTGGACATCTTGCGGTAGCGGTCCTCCATCTCGCCGACCACCCATTTCAGGGCCACGACCGCCTTTTTCGGATCGGTCACCACCGGCGACAACAGATGCGGAATGCCGTCATAGACGCTGAGTTCCAGCATCTTGGGGTCGATCATGATCAGTCGGCATTCCTCCGGCGTCAGCTTGTAAAGCAGCGACAGGATCATGGTGTTGATCGCCACCGATTTACCCGAGCCGGTGGTACCCGCGATCAGCAGGTGCGGCATCTTGGCGAGGTTCGCCACCATCGCGTCGCCGCCGATGTCCTTGCCCAGGGCCAGCGGCAGCGCGTGGTTGCCGTCGCCGAAATCACGCGACGACAGGATCTCGCGCAGGACCACCTTCTCGCGGTTCTCGTTCGGCAGTTCGATGCCAATCACGGTGCGGCCCGGCACCGTGGAGACCCGCGCCGACAGCGCCGACATGGAGCGCGCGATGTCATCGGCCAGACCGATCACGCGGCTGGCCTTCAGACCCGGCGCCGGCTCCAGCTCATACATCGTGACGACAGGGCCGGGGCGGACCGAGACGATCTCGCCCTTGACGCCGTAGTCATCCAGCACCGACTCCAGCATGCGCGCGTTCTCCTCCAGCGCTTCGTCGCTGAGGTGGTGGCGCTCTATGCTGGCCGGGTTCGTCAACAGGCTGAGCGGGGGCAGTTCGAAACCACCATCGGAATCGGCAAAGGCCAAGTCGGGTTGTGCCTCGGCCTTGGCGCGGCTGGAGGGCTGCACCGGCTTGCGCACCGGCTTTTCCACCACGGCGCGACGCGGCTCTGCAACCGGCAGTTCCATGGCGGGTCGAGCGGCCTGTTGGGGTTCCGGGGCCGCGACCGGCTCCTGTTGCGGCTGCGTTGGGCGGGCGGAGAGTTTCGGCAAGCCTTCGCTGGCCACGTGGTCCGGTGCCAGCATCGCCGCCGGGGTCGACGGCGAAGGTTGCGCAACAGCAGCCGAAGGAGAGGAGTGCGGCGCCGGCTCAAAGGGTTGAGGTTCCGCAACCGCTGAGGGCGCAGGGGGGACGGCATGTGCGGTGGGTTGCGCCACGCTCAGCGGTGGCTCCTGCCGAGGCGGCACGCCACCGGACGTCAACGGCGGCTCCGGCGGCAGCCCCCCTTGCGCCGGGCTCGCATTGAAGATCAGCGGCGCCGGGCGTCGACCGCGCCCCTTGGTCAGTGGCAGGTTCGGATCTTCCTCAGGCGGCACATCGGCAGCGCGCCGAATACGCACAGCATTGGCAATTTTTTCTGAAATCCGGTCGCGGTTGCCTTCGGCGCCATCCGTCAACGGCTCTGCGCCGTCGCCGTAAAGGGCGGTTTCAGTCGGCTCCACGGCCGGTGCGCGGCGGATCAGTCCCGGAACCCGTGCCAGCAGGCCAGGCTTGGACACTGGCGCAGCGCCGGGGTCCAGTTCGGGTGCCTGCACCAGCGGTTCCTGCTGGTACACCGTCTCGGGATAGTCTTCGAAAACATCCGGCTCGGGCTCGGCGTGCGGGTCGTACCCCGTGCCGGGCGCATCCTGGGCCGTCACCCGGTCACGCCGATAGGTCATTGCCGCCTGCAAGCCGCTGGAGGCGCCACGCCCGAGCAGGGCCGCAACAGCGCCATAGCCCAGGATCAGGCCAATCATCACCTTGTGCAGCCCCTTGCGGACCTCCGGCCAGGTGAACCCGAGCACCGTGCACCCCAACGCCAACATGCCCACCGCACTCAGCAGCGACATGATCTTGACCATGAAGTGCAAACCCACCGGCAACAGCGCCAACAATGCGCCAAGGAAGGTGTAGCCGACCATTCCCCCAAGGCCGAAATCGTAGTTCTGCTGCCATGTGGTGCTGGCGTTCAGGGTCTCCATGTGCAGGGACACCACCAGAAGCCATGGCACCGACAAAAGCAGCGGCCAGACCACCCGGTCCTCGCCCCGGTGCAGTACAAAGCGCAGCCCCCAAGCGGTCAGAAACACCGGCAGCGCCCAGCTGGCCTTGCCGAAGAGGGTAATCAGAATGAACGACACCGAGGCACCGGGACGACCCAGCCAATTCTGCACCGGCGCATCGGTGGAGACGGTCCAGTTCGGATCCTCCACCGTATAGGACCCCAGCATTGCCGCGAACATCAGCCCCGCCAGGATCAGCGCCAGACCGATCAGTTCCTTGCCGCGCTTTTCAATGGCCGCCTGCATGTTGCTGTCAAGCAGCGGGTCGCGGCTGCGGGTTTGAAATGCCATGCCTACCTCAGTTCCGTTTCTGCTCGCCCTGCCCGGCTGTTGACCGCCGGGTCACGGGTCTGTTCGTTTGTTGCTCTTGGCCGCGCGCCCCGTTCGGGCCGCGCCGCTTGGGTCAATAAAGGCAGTCCCGCAAGGCCACCAACGCCTTGCGAGTGTCCTCTGCGGGGGCAACCAGTGCCACCCGGATGTAGCCTTCGCCGGGGTTTTCGCCAGCGCCACCTTGCGCCAGATAGGCGCCGGGCAGAACCCGGATGCCGGTCTCTTGCCACAGTTTCAGCGCCACCTGCTCGCCGTTTTCGACCGGCAGCCACAGGAAGAAACCCGCCTCGGGCGGCATGTAGCCTTCAAGCCCGGCAAAGACCTCGTCCGCGATTGCGTATTTCTGCTGATAGAGCGCCCGGTTCTCGGCCACATGCGCCTCATCCGCCCAGACCTTGGCCGCGGCGGCCTGCAGTGGTCCGGGAAGGGGGGCGCCGGAATAGGCGCGCAGCTGCTTCACCCGGCGGATCGTCTCTGGACCGCCGGCAATCAGCCCAGCGCGCAGTCCCGGCAGGTTCGACCGTTTGGACAGCGAGTTGAACAGCACCACCCGTTCGGGATCCGCGCCCAGTTCCTGCGCGACGCTGAGCGCACCGGTCGGTGCCGCATCACGGTAGATTTCGGAGTAGCATTCATCGGCAAAGATGCGGAAATCGTGTTTTTCCGCCAGACGGATCAGCCGCGTCCAGTAATCGCGCGAGGCCACCGCCCCCTGCGGGTTGGCGGGCGAGCAGATATAGGCCACCGCGGTGCGGTCCAGCACGTCTGCGGGCAGACTTTCATAATCCGGCAGGTGGCCGGTGGCCGCGGTGGCGGGCACAAAGACCGGCTCTGCCGCGACCGACAGCGTGGCCACCATGTAGACCTGGTAGAAGGGGTTCGGGATCAGCACCGCGGGGCGCTGGCCGTTTTTCTGCTCCGGGCACAGGGCCATGGCGGCGTTATACAGCCCCTCGCGAGTGCCGTTCAGCGCCATCACCTGCGATTCGGGATCCATCGCCACGCCGTAGCGGCGCTGGACCCAGTCGGCCATGGCACCGCGCAGATCCGGGGTGCCGTCGTTGTTGGGATACTGGTTAAACCCGGCGGCGTTTTCGGCGATCACCTCGGTGACCCAGGCCGGAAACGCGTGTTTCGGTTCGCCAATGGTCATATGCACCACATCCCCGCCAGGGGTGTGATGGTCCAACAGCGCCCGCAGACGCGGGAATGCGTAGGCCGGCAGGTTCGAGAACCGCTCAGGAAAAGTCATGTTTTGTGCCTCGGTCACGGGATCATGGGCGCCCCGTTTGCGCCATAGGTTACAAGGGGCGGGCGGATGCGTCCACCCGCTGCATGGTCCGCCCGGCCAGATGTGGCTTTCAGGCCAAGGCGGTCTCGATCGCGGCGCCGGTGCGCAGCAGCGTTTCCTCACCGTTCGCCGCGCCCAGAACCTGCAAGCCACAGCTCGGCGTACCGGTTGGCAACGACAGACCGCAAAGCCCCATGAGGTTGCCGATCCTCGTATTGCGCAGCGCCATCAGGTTGGAGCGCACGTAGTAGTCGTGATCGCTTTGCAGCCGGTCCAGATTGGGCGGCAGAATCGGCGCAGCCGGGGTGAGAACCGCATCATACCCCGCCACCGCCTGCGCCCAGATCTTGCGCAGCCGCTCAAGCTGCTGCCATGCGGCGACGTAGTCCGCTCCGCTGAACTGCGCCCCGGAGCGGAAGCGTTCCAGGATCTCAGGATACATCAGGTGCGGCGCTTTTTCGATCACATCCTTCCACAAGCCATAGGCTTCGGTGGTGAACAGGATAGGGCTCAGCGCCATCGCGTCTTCCAGCTCCTGCACCTCCAGCGGCAGGATTTCCGCGCCAGCGTCACGCAGCCGATCCAGTGCCGCCTGATGCGCTGCGGCAACCACCGGGTCCAGATCCGCCTGCGCCACGGTCTGCAGGTCAGCAAAGCGGCGGCCGCGCAACGGGGCGGGATTGCGCAGGTCCGGGCCCGCGCGCCCTTCCAGCAACCCCAGCAGCAGTCCCGCATCCTCGACCGAGCGGGCGAGCGGACCGATGGTGTCGAACTTCAGGCACAGCGGGACCACGCCCTCCAGCGGGATCCGTCCGGCGGTGGTCTTGAGGCCGACCAGATCATTCCAGGCCGAGGGGATACGCACAGAGCCGCCAGTGTCCGACCCGATCGCCCCCGCTGCGAGGCCAAAGGCCACCGAGGCCGCCGCCCCGGAGGACGACCCGCCCGGCGCCGCCGCGGCATCGTTGATGCAGGGCGGGGTCTGCTTGACCGGGTTGTAGCCGAGGCCGGAGAACGCCAGCTCGCTCATATGGGTCTTGCCGAGGCAAACCGCGCCCATCTGGGTCGCGTTGCGCAGCACCAGCGCGTCGCGGTCCGGCACCCGCCCCTTCAAGAGGTCAGAGCCGGATTCGGTGGCCACGCCTGCACTGTCGAACAAGTCCTTCCAGCTCAGCGGCACCCCATCCAGAGGGGAGCGGCGCAGGCCCGCGCGGGCGCGCTCCTCGGCCGCCTGAGCCTCGGCCATAGCGCGGTCGGGCGTGACCTCGGTATAAATTCGTTCACGCTCGGGGTGCGCATCGATGGCATCCAGATAGCAGCGCGTCAGCGCCAGCGGGCTGATCCGGCCCTCCGCGATTCCCCGCCCCAGATCGGCAGCGGTCATTGTCAGCCAGTCTTGCATCCGCATCCCTTCCAATTCGTTTTCGGCGCGACGGTAACTCCAGCGCGCCAGTGGTACAATCCCGCCTGTGCCGCATGGACAATTCCTCCTGCAAGCGCATAGTGCGGGGCATGAAGAACATTTCGGATATCCTGATCGTGGGAGGCGGGCTGAACGGCCCGGCCCTGGCGCTGGCACTGGCACAGACCGGTCACAGCGTGACCATTGTCGATGCATTGCAGCCCGAACAGCAGGCCGAAGACGACTTTGACGGTCGCGGCTATGCTCTGGCACTGGCCTCGCAGCGGCTGTTGCAGCGAATCGGCGTCTGGCAGCACGTGGCCGATCATGCCCAGTCGATGCTGGACATCAAGGTCACCGACGGCCATGCGGGCCAGGGGCCTTCCCCCTTCTTTCTGCACTTCGACCATACCGAGCTGGAAGAAGGCCCGATGGGCTACATGGTCGAAGACCGCTTTTTGCGCCGCGCCTTCCAGAAGGCGATGAGCGAGACCCCGGGGATCTCCCGGATCAATGGCCGAAAAGTTCTATCCCAGGCCAGCGACGCCAACGCGGTTGATGTTACGCTGGATGACGGGACCGAACTGCGCGGACGGGTCCTTGTCGGGGCTGACGGACGACGCAGCGGAACCGCGCAACGCGCCGGTATCAAGCGCACGGGCTGGGATTACGGGCAAACGGCGCTGGTCTGTGCCATTCATCACGAAAAGGCGCACAACGGCGTTGCCCATCAGTTCTTCATGCCCGCCGGACCACTGGCGATTCTGCCCCTGCCCGGCAACATGTCCTCCATCGTGTGGAGCGAGCGCACCGAAACCGCAAAGGCCATCCACGCGCTGGCTGACCAGAGCTACCTGCAGGCGCTGCGACCGCGATTCGGAGATTTTCTCGGAGAGATTTCGCTGGCGGGCAAGCGGTTTACCTACCCCCTCGGGCTGAGCCTTGCCAACAGCTTCGTTGCGCCTCGTCTGGCGCTGGTGGGCGATGCCGCACATGGGATGCACCCGATCGCCGGTCAGGGGCTGAACGCAGGCTTGCGCGATGTTGGCGCCCTTGCGGAAGTTCTCACCGAGGCCACCCGCCGCGGCGAGGACATCGGGGCAATCCCGGTGCTGGAGCGTTACCAGCAGTGGCGCCGCTTTGACACTGCCACGCTGGCGGCGGCTACGGACGCCTTCAACAGGCTGTTTTCCAACGACAACCCGGTGCTGCGCCTGGGCCGCGACCTGGGGCTTGGGCTGGCAGGCGCGATTCCGGGCCTGCGCCGCAACTTCATGCGAGAAGCAGCCGGCCTCACCGGCGACCTGCCCAAGCTTCTGAAAGGCGAGATGATCTGAAGGCTAAGGCCCACGCCGCGCGCTGGCGGTCACTCCAGCGTGCGCGCCTCATCCACCAGCATCACCGGGATGCCGTTGCGGATCGGAAAGGCCAGATTGGCCGCGCGCGAGATCAATTCCTGCGCCTCGGCGTCATATTCCAGCACGGTCTGCGTCAGCGGACAGACCAGCGCCTCCAGCATCCGCCGTTCAAAAGTCGGCGTCTGCGCATCACTCGCCTTTGTTTCACTCATTGCAGGGTTTCCTCCTGAGAGCCGCCACGCAGGGCGAATTCGATCAAGGTGACCAGGGTTTCCCGCCTTGTGGCAAGGCAAGGCGCCTCAAGCAAGGCCTGTTTATCCTCGGGGTCGAACTCCAGCAGCATCGCCAATGAATTGATCAGCAGCTCATCTTCGGCCTCTCTCAGCGCTTCCCAGTCGGTTGACAGGTTCTGCGCGGCAAAGAAGCGCTCCAGAAGGTTCAGGAAGGGGCCACGATCCAGGGTCTCATCCGCTTCGCTGCGACCAAGATCGCGGTCAAATCCCTGCCAGCACACATCAAAGCGCTGATAGGGCGTGAAGCCGCTCGCCTCCTGACTGAGACGAAACCGCGAAACCCCTGACAGGGTCACCAGGTACCGGCCATCTTCGGTTTCGGAGAACTGGGTCACCCGCCCGGCGCACCCGATGCTGTGCAGCACCGTGGCCCCGTCGCGCTCACCGGGGACAGGCTGCACCATACCTATCAGGCGATGCCGCGTTTTCAGCGTATCTTCAAACATTTGCAGGTAACGCGGTTCGAAGATGTGCAACGGCAAGCGTGTCCGGGGCAGCAAAAGCGCCCCGGGCAATGGGAACACGGGTATCGTGTCCGGCAGGTCAGCGGCCTGGATCATGTTCCAGAGTGTAGTGCGGGCCGGATGTTAGGCAAATATCATCGAGCTGAGCTTGCGCCGCCCGTTCAACACCACCGGATCATTCGGCTTGAGCGCGTCGAAAATGGTGAACAGCTGGGTCTTGGCCGCGCCGTCGTTCCATTCCCTGTCACGCCGGAAGATTTCCAGCAGCTCGGCCACCGCGGCCTCGGCATCCCCGGCCGCGTGCAACGCCTGTGCGAGGTCGAAGCGCGCCTGCAGATCATCCGGGTTGGCCTCGACCGCGGCGCGCAGCTCGGTTACCGGCCCTGCGTTTTCCGCCTGCCGTGCCAAAGCGATCTGGGCATGCGCCGCCTCGATTTCCGGCGCATCGGAAATCTCTGCCGGGGCGCCGTTCAGAACTGCCTCCGCCTGGTCCAGTTCCCCGAGCGCGATGTGCGCCCGCGCAAGACCACCGTAGGCGGCCGCATTCTTGTCGTCTTCGCCGAGAATCGCGGCAAAGGTCTGCGCCGCGTCTGCCACGGCCCCTTCCGCAAGCATCTGTTCGGCCGCCTCCAGCGCCTCGCCAAGGCCACCATCCGCGCTGACGCCCGCAGCCTCGGCCACGCGCTTCACGAAGGCATCGATCTCCGAGGCCGGAATGGCCCCCTGGAACATGTCCACCGGACGCCCCTGCACAAAGGCCACAACCGCCGGAATCGACTGCAGCGGCAATCCCTGCTGCGCCAAAGCCTGCGCCAGTCGTTGGTTTTCATCGACGTTGATCTTGGCCATCGTCACCGCGCCCTTGGCCTTGGCAACCGCGGCCTCCAGCATCGGCCCGAGGGTTTTGCAGGGGCCGCACCACGGGGCCCAGAAATCGACGATAACCGGTGCCTTCATTGACGCTTCGACAACGTCCTGCATGAAGGTGGCCTCAGATACGTCCTTGATCAGATCGGCCGCCGGTGCGGCTCCGCCCAGTATTTCGCTCATCAGTCTGTTCTCCGCTTGGAACTTGCCCCCTATATGGATTCCCGCGCGCCGGAAACCAAGGGTGGAGTTAAGTCGCCGGTGTTTCCCCTATGCCACCGCCCGGGGCTGAAGGGCCGCACTGTGCGCCAGCACAGTGCCCGGCCCAACCGGGCAGGCGCCTCCGGCGGAGGCGCCGTAACGGGCGGGAGCGCCACCTGCCGACGTTGCGATCTACAGATCGAAGGTGGCAAAGACCGGCGCGTGATCGCTGGGTTTTTCCCAGCCGCGCGCACCCCGCAGAATGCGGCTGGAATGGGCCGCGTTGCGAATGTCAGGTGTCGCCCAGATGTGATCCAGGCGCCGCCCCTTGTCGGCGGCATCCCAATCCCTGGCACGGTAGCTCCACCAGCTGTAAAGCCGCCCGTCGGGGATGTCGTTGCGGGTCACGTCGCTCCAGCCGCCCGCTTCCATCACGTCACTGAAATGCTCGACTTCGATGGGCGTGTGGCTCACCACCTTCAGCAGCTTCTTGTGATCCCAGACGTCATCTTCGCGCGGTGCGATGTTCAGATCGCCCACCAGGATCGATTTTTCCGGCTTTTCCGCATGGAACCAGTCGCGCATCTCGGTCAGGTAATCCAGCTTCTGGCCGAATTTCTCGTTCTGTTCGCGGTCCGGCACATCCCCCCCCGCGGGCACGTAGAAATTGTGGATCACGGTGCCATTCTCCAGCCGCCCGGCAACGTGGCGTGCGTGGCCGAGGCCCGCGAAATCCTTGTCGCCCACGTCCTCGATCGGCAACCGCGACAGGATCGCCACCCCGTTGTAGCCCTTCTGGCCGCGCGCGATCATGTGGGTGTAGCCAAGTGCCGCGAAGCCCTCCAGCGGGATCTTCTCCACCGGGCTTTTGCACTCCTGCAGGCACAGCACATCCGGGGCTTCCTCCTGCAGAAGCTTCTGCACGATCGGCTCGCGCAGGCGGACAGAGTTGATGTTCCAGGTGGCAAGGGTGAAGGGCATTGCGGCTCTCATCATGAAATTCGGGTTGGCCGCGATACTGCCCGCCCCGGCCGCGAAGGACCAGAGCCGATTTTCCCGGCCACCGCACAAACAAAAAAGACCGGGCGCAAGGCCCGGCCAAGTCCAACAGGGAGGTGCATGCCGTAACCCGGGCATGCGCGGGATCGGTTCGCCGCTCGGTCAACCAGGTCAGGCCACCAGCCGGTAGCCCCCCGATTCCGTCACCAGAAGCCGCGCGTTGGAGGGATCCGGCTCGATCTTCTGGCGCAGGCGGTAGATGTGGGTTTCCAGCGTGTGCGTGGTAACACCGGCATTGTAGCCCCAGACCTCGTGCAGCAACACATCGCGCGGCACCACCCCATCGCTGGAGCGGTACAGGAATTTCAGGATATTGGTTTCCTTCTCCGTCAGCCGGATCTTGCGGTCGTCTTCGGTGATCAGCAGCTTCATCGACGGCTTGAAGGTGTAGGGCCCCAGCGCAAACACCGCATCCTCGGACTGTTCGTGCTGGCGCAGTTGGGCGCGGATGCGGGCCAGCAGCACCGGGAACTTGAAGGGCTTGGAGACGTAATCATTGGCGCCGGCATCCAGGCCCAGGATGGTGTCGGCATCGCTGTCATGGCCGGTCAGCATCAGAATCGGCGCCTTCACGCCCTGCTTGCGCATCAGGCGGCACAGCTCACGCCCGTCGGTGTCGGGCAGGCCGACATCCAGAATGATCAGGTCGTACAGGGCTTCCTTGGCGCGCTCCATCGCGCTTTGGCCGTTCTCCGCCTCGAAGACATCGAAATCCTCGGTCATCACCAGCTGCTCGCTCAAGGCTTCGCGCAGGTCTTCGTCGTCATCCACCAGCAGAATTTTCTTCAGTTGCGCCATTCGCTAACCCTCCTGTTCACAGGTTCACACATGCGCATCCCTTGCGCCCGCGGCAAGATATGCTGCATTACTTTCACGCCGTCGTGTCCCGCAGGCCAAAAATGTTTCACATCCGTTGCATTTGGGCGTAAGGACAGCAAGGCTTGTTACACAATAACATCGGACTGCCGCATGAGCCTGATGCCCACCACGATCGAACTTCTGGCCCGCGCGCGGGTGGATCTGCGCATGGGGCTGCCCGTGGTCTTGACCGGCGGCGGCAGCGCTGCGCTGGCCATCGCGGTCGAAGCCCTCAGCGAGCCGCGGCTGGCCGAGATGCGGGCGCTCGGCGACCTGTCCCTGGCGCTGACGGCCCGCCGGGCAGAAACGCTGAAGGCACGGATTTATGATGAGGACATCAGCCGCGTCACCGTCCCCGTGGACGAAGGGCTGACCTGGATCCAGTCGCTGGCAGACCCTGCGGATGACCTGAACGTTCCGCTGAAGGGACCGCTCACCAGCCTGCGCGGCGGCAGTGCCGACCTGCACCGGTTGGCAATCGCGCTGGTGAAATCTGCCCGGCTGCTGCCCGCCGCGGCGCTGGTGCCGCTGGAGGAACCCGCAGGATTCGCCGCCGCCCATGGCCTCACGACCATTTCCCAGTCCGCTGCCGAACCGCTGCTGACCGCGAGCTCACCGCTGCACCCGGTGGCCGCTGCCCGCCTGCCGATGGACGCGGCCGAAGCCGGGCGGCTGCATATCTTCCGCCCCGACGACGGTGCCGAGGAGCATTACGCAGTGGAAATCGGTCGTCCGGACCGCAGCAAACCGGTTCTGGCCCGCCTGCATTCGGCCTGCTTTACCGGCGACGTGCTGGGCTCACTGAAGTGCGACTGCGGCCCGCAGCTGCGCGGCGCGCTGACCCAGATGGGCGAGGCTGGATCCGGGGTTCTGCTCTACCTCAACCAGGAAGGACGCGGCATTGGCCTCGCCAACAAGATGCGCGCATATTCGCTGCAGGATCAGGGATTTGATACGGTCGAGGCCAACCACCGGCTGGGCTTCGAGGATGACGAGCGCGACTTCCGTCTGGGGGCCGCGATTTTGAAGAAGCTCGGGTTTTCCAAGGTCCGGTTGCTGACGAACAACCCCAACAAGATCGCGATGATGGAAAAGACCGGTATCGAGGTCGCGGAACGGGTTGCTCTAAAGGTTGGCGAAAACGCCCATAACCGACACTACCTTGCCACCAAGGCCAGAAAATCCGGACATATGCTGTGATGTCACCCGCCGATCTGGTGCTGACACGGTCGGGATTGCGCTTCATGGGACGGCGCTTTCCCTGCTCCATCGGCAAAGGCGGAGTGACCGGGGCCAAACGCGAGGGCGATGGCGCCACGCCCAGCGGCGTCCTTCGGATCACGGGCATGCTGTTCCGCCCAGACCGCCTGTGCCGCCCCACCTCCTGGGCCACCCCCATTGGCCCGCATGACTTGTGGTCCGACGACGCGGGAGATCCGCGGTACAACCAGCTTGTTCGGGCGCCGTACACTGGCAGTCACGAGCGGTTGCGCCGTGCGGATCCGCTGTATGATTTAGTGCTGCTCACCGATTGGAACTGGCCTAATGCCCGCGCCGGGGACGGCTCGGCCATCTTTTTGCATCAATGGCGGCGTCCGGGCTATCCGACCGAAGGGTGCATCGCCTTTTCGCGGCAGGACTTGCACTGGATTGCCGCCCGGATCGAGCCCGGCACACGGATCATCGTGCCTGGGCGCCTGGAAAGCTGACGCTCCCCAAGCCTTTTGGCAACATCCCGCAAGTCCTTAGAGGCTGCTCGCTCAGTAACTGCGCTCACCGAAAATAGCGGATCCGACGCGCACATGGGTGGCACCAAGCGCGATGGCCTTCTCGAAATCACTGCTCATGCCCATGGACAGCCCGTCCAGACCATTGCGCGCAGCGATTTTCGCCAGCAGGGCAAAATGCAGGCTCGCCTCCTCATCCACCGGCGGAATACACATCAGCCCGCGAACCGGCAAATCCAGCTCGCGGCATTCGGCGATGAAGGCATCGGCTTCGGCAGGCAGAACTCCGGCCTTCTGCGGCTCCTCGCCGGTATTCACCTGCACGAACAGATCAGGGCATTTGCCCAGTTCCTGTGCGAGCCGTGCCAGCGTCTTGGCCAGTTTGGGACGATCAACGGAATGAATGCTGTCAAACAGCTCCATCGCCTGGCGCGCCTTGTTGGTCTGCAACGGGCCGATCAGATGCAGATCAACGCCAGGAAACTGCGCCCGGAAATCAGGCCATTTTCCTGCCGCCTCCTGCACCTTGTTTTCACCAAAGCACCGATGGCCCTGCTCCAGCACGGCGGCGACGCGTTCATTCGGCTGCACCTTGGATACCGCGATCAGTTGAACGCTGCCGGGCGCACGGCCTGCCTTTTCTTCGGCCTTGGCAATTCGGGATTTGATGTCGTCAAGCGGCATGGTCGGGCCTCATGTCTGTTTTGGCGCAGAAAAACACGGATTGTGCGCAAATGTTAAGAGGCAAAAGAAAAGGGCGGGCTCCCGAAGGAACCCGCCCAAGAACCAAGGTGGTTCAGGTCAGCTTAGAAGCTGAACTGAGCACCGAAGTCTGCAACGGTCTGCGAGTCGCCGTTGCCTTCACGCTTGGTACCGATTGCGCCACGCAGGGAGACGCCGCCGCCCAGGTCATGCACGGCGCCGAGGCCGATGTGACGCTCGTCGTTGTCGCCGGAACCGTCACCGTAGGCGAAGTTCACGGAGGTCGCGGAGGACACAGCGTAGGAAGCGGACAGACCGTAGAAGGTGTCGGAGACATTGGTGTCGAAGGCACCTGCGTCATCGTTCACTTCTTCGTCACCAACGATGGCTGCAACGGACAGCGGGCCGAAGTCACCCTGCAGGGTCAGAACGGTGATTTCCTGAGACACGTCGGTGTCGGTTTCACCATATGCCAGAGCAGCAGTCACGTTGCCAAAGGTGTAGGCAGCGTGAATGTCCCAACGGTCGCCGTTGGTAGTGGTCGGGCTGTCGCCAGCAGCTTCTGCACCCGGTGCGCTGTCGTAGGCCGCTGCAACGGCGAAGTCGCCGATCGCGTAACGCGCGTACACACCGTTGTGGGTGCCACCGGTCGAGCTGTAGCCGATGAAGTCATAGTTGACACCGGAGTACATGTTGAAGGTGCCTTCCAGACCCGGCTCGAAGCCGTAGTAGCCCGGCAGGTTGTCGATGGCGCCGGCAACGTTGCCAGCTTCAACACGCAGGCCGCCGTTTTCAACGAAGAAGCGTGCGGCGTTCAGGCCAGCTTCGCCAGCTTCGCCGGTGTCAGCGTCTTCGTCAGCCTGAATACGAACACGGGCACCGAAACGAACGCCGCCATCGGTTTCTGCGTCGGCATCGATGGTCAGGCGGAAACGGCTGACGATCGCGGTGTCGGACACTTCGTTTTCGCCAGCGAACGTGTCGGTGTTACGGTCTTCAACGTAGCCCAGACCAAAACGGCCGTAGCCGGAGAAGGTCACGTCAGCGGCTGCAACGCTTGCGGTGGCGACCAGAGCGGTCGAAGCGAAGAGAATCTTTTTCATTGTTTTCCCTCGGGTTTAGATTTCCGATCTCAAACCTGCGCAACCCGCACCGATCTGAGTACGCACTCCGTGTCGCTCTTTTTGGGGGCCGGGTGCAAGCATCCTGAGAATGCGCCGCTGCAATCCCCCCCAAGTTGGTGCATGGATGCCACAGTGTCCCACAGGCGCCCGGCGCTTTACCCTATATAAAGTGCCGTGACGCCCTGTTCCTGCGGCAAGATTTGGCTTGTTGCAGGGCCAACCCTTGTCTAGGACTGTGCGCACCACATGCGAATTAAAGGAACAGGCCCGAGATGCGCTGGTTGAAGATTCTGGGAATCATTTCATTGTCCGCGGCACTCTCCGCCTGCGGTGCCCTTGGCGGCAAGGATGACCGTAAACCCGCCACCTACAATGAAAAAGTGATCGGCGGTAATCCTCGTGACCCCGAAAATGTCGAAGGCAGCAAGATCTGGGACATCTTCAAGCCCTCCACGGCGGAGCGCGAAGTCCAAGTCAACCGCTACCTGTGGACCGCCAGCCTGGATGTACTGAACTTTTTGCCGATACAGTCGGTGGACCCGTTCACCGGGCTGATCGTCACCGGCTATGGTACCCCGCCGGGCGGGGGGCGCGCCTACCGCGCCACCGTGCACATCAAGGACCCGGCGCTGGATGCACGTTCGCTGAGCGTTGCGCTGCAGTCCAAGGGTGGACCGGTCAGCGCCAGCACCACGCGCGCCGTCGAAGACGCGATTCTGTCCCGCGCCCGGCAGCTAAGGATCGCGGACAAGAAGTTCTGACCCGCTGCGCACTGGAAACAACAGCCAAACCCCATTATCAGAAGCGCCGGGCCATTCGCCCGGCGTTTTCATGCAAAGGACCGCTCTGATGTCGCGTTACTCCGCCACGGAAATCGAAGCAAAATGGCAGGAAGCCTGGAACAAGGCCGGGATCTTTCAGGCCAAGCGCAGCGGCGACAAGCCGAAATACTATGTGCTGGAGATGTTCCCCTACCCTTCGGGCAAGCTCCACATGGGTCATGTACGCAACTACACCATGGGCGACGTGATCGCGCGCTACAAGCTGGCCACGGGGCACAATGTCCTGCACCCGATGGGGTTTGACGCCTTCGGCATGCCCGCTGAAAACGCGGCGATGGCCAGCGGCGGACATCCGAAAGACTGGACCTACGCCAACATCGACACGATGGTCGAGCAGATGAAACCGCTTGGCCTGTCGCTGGACTGGAGCCGCATGTTCGCCACCTGCGATCCGGAATATTACGGCCAGCAGCAGGCGTTGTTCCTCGACTTCCTGGAAAAGGGGCTGGTCTACCGCAAGAACGCGGTGGTGAACTGGGACCCGGTCGACATGACGGTTCTGGCCAACGAGCAGGTCGAGAACGGCCGCGGCTGGCGCTCGGGCGCGCTGGTGGAGCGACGGGAGCTGACCCAGTGGTTCTTCAAGATCTCCGATTTTTCCGAAGAGCTGCTGTCGTCGCTGGATGATCTGGAAAACTGGCCCGCCAAGGTACGGCTGATGCAGGAAAACTGGATCGGCAAGTCGCGCGGCCTGCAGTTCGCCTTTGAGCGCACCGACGGTGGCGAAGCGATCGAGGTCTACACCACACGCCCCGACACGCTGATGGGCGCATCCTTTGTCGGCATTTCCCCCGATCACCCGATTGCCAAGCAGCTGGAAGCCGAATCGGAAGAGGTCGCGGCCTTTGTCGCGGAATGCCGCAAGGGCGGCACCACCGAGGAAGCCATCGAGACCGCCGAGAAACTGGGCTACGACACCGGCATCCGCGTGAAGCATCCGCTGAACCCCGACTGGGAGCTGCCGGTCTGGATCGCGAACTTCATCCTGATGGATTACGGCACCGGCGCGATCTTTGCCTGCCCGGCGCATGACCAGCGCGACCTCGACTTCTGCCGCAAGTATGACCTGCCGGTCACCAACGCCTTCTTCACCCTGGGCGATGACACCCCGGTGGCCGATGAGGCTCTGGTACCGCCGAAGACCGAAAAAGTCCGCTGGGTCGATCATTTTGCCGGGCTGACGGAGGCGACCGGCGAAGAAGCCATCAATGCCACGGTCGATTTCGCCGAGAAGGCCGGCTGGGGCAAAGGCGTGACCAAGTACCGGCTGCGCGATTGGGGCCTGTCGCGCCAACGCTACTGGGGGTGCCCGATTCCCGTGGTGCATTGCGACGCCTGCGGCGTGGTGCCGGAGAAGAAAGAAAACCTGCCGATTGCCCTGCCCTATGACGAGGGCGGCAAGCCGATCGATTTCTCGGTGCCGGGCAACCCGCTGGACCGCCATCCGACCTGGCGCGACTGCGCCTGCCCGTCTTGCGGCAAACCCGCCAAGCGCGAAACCGACACGATGGACACCTTCGTGGATTCGTCCTGGTACTTCGCCCGCTTCACCGCGCCCCGCGCCGAGACCCCGACCGACATGGCCGAGGCCGAATACTGGATGAACGTCGACCAGTATATCGGCGGCATCGAGCACGCGATTCTGCACCTGCTGTATTCGCGCTTCTTTGCCCGCGCGATGCAGATCTGCGGCCACCTGCCGGAGAAATCCATCGAGCCGTTCGACGCCCTGTTCACCCAAGGCATGGTCACACACGCGATCTACAAGACCACGAACGATCAGGGGCGGCCCGTCTACCACTACCCTGAAGAGGTGGAGCTGCGCGACGGCAAGGGCTTCCTCAAGGATGGTACCGAGGTGGAGATCATCCCCTCGGCCAAGATGTCCAAGTCGAAGAACAACGTGGTTGACCCGCTGCACATCATTTCCTCCTTCGGAGCGGACACGGCGCGCTGGTTCGTGCTGTCCGACTCGCCGCCCGAGCGGGACGTGGAATGGACCGCTGCCGGGGCCGAGGCTGCCTACAAGCACCTCAACCGCGTGTGGAACCTGAACGACCGCATTGCAAAGATGGACCCGGATGCGCCGGGACAAGGCGACGAGGATCTGCTGCGCGAGATGCACAAGGCCATCCGGGACGTGACCCTGGGTGTCGATTCCTTCGGCTTCAACGCCGCCATCGCCAAGCTGTATGCCTTCACCAACACGCTGGCCAAATCCAAGGCCAGCGCCAAGGTGCAGAAACAGGCCATCATGACGCTGGCCCAGTTGATGGCCCCGATGACCCCGCATCTGGCCGAAGACATCTGGAGCCACCAAGGGGGCGAAGGTCTTTGCGCGACAGCCCCCTGGCCGGTCGCGGACGAGGCGATGCTGGTCGAGGACACCGTCACCCTGCCGATCCAGATCAACGGCAAGCGCCGCGGTGAAATCGAGGTCGCCAAGGATCTGGACAAGGCAGAGGTTGAAAAACTGGCGCTCGCGCACGAAGCTGTGCAAAAGGCGCTGAATGGCGGCGCTCCGAAGAAGATCATCGTGGTTCCGGGCCGGATTGTGAATGTCGTTGCTTAATCTCCGCTCCCTGCTGTTGGCGCTGCCGCTTCTTGCGGCCGCCTGCGGCTTCAGCCCTGTCTACAGCCCCGGTGGCTCGGGCGCGGCGCTGCATGGCCAGATCGCCGTCCAAAGCCCCGAGGCCATCCGCGGGGCCAGCGGCACCGACGCCTATTTCCTGGTGCGCAGCCTGGAACAGAGACTGGGCCGCGGCGGCAGCGCCTATCAGCTGGACCTGACCCTGCGCACCAGCGAAGAAGGCCAGGCCATCACCGCCGACAACGACATCACCCGCTACTCCGTTCTGGGGACAGCCGACTTCGTGCTGACCCGAAACGCTGACGGCAAGGTGGTTGCCAGCGGTACGGTCAACAACTTCACCGGCTATTCCGCCACCGGTTCAACCGTCGAGACATTGGCGGGTGAACGCGACGCGCGTGAGCGGCTGATGGTCATTTTGGCCGATCAGATCACGGCCCGGATTCTGGCCACCGCGGACCTGAGCACGGCGGCGGAATGAAGCTCTCCCCGCGCGAGGCAGACAGCTATTTCGCCAAGCCGGATCCTGGCAAGACCGGCCTGTTGATCTATGGGGCCGATGCCATGCGGGTGTCGCTGAAACGCCAGCAGGTCCTGGCCGCCCTGCTGGGCCCCGGTGCCGAAGAGGAAATGCGACTGACCCGCCTGCCCGGGGCGAACCTGCGCAAGGATCCGGCCCAGTTGCTGGACGCAATCAAGGCTGTGGGCTTTTTTCCCGGACGGCGAGCGGTCTTCGTGGAAGGCGCGAATGAGACCGCCACCCCTGCCATTACCTCGGCGCTTCAAGACTGGCAGCCGGGTGATGCGCAGCTCGTGGTGACCGCCGGGCAGCTCAAGGCCACCTCAAAACTGCGCAAGGCATTTGAGGGTCACAGTAACGCCTATGCCGTCGGCATCTATGATGACCCGCCGTCGCGCGCCGAGATCGAGCGCATCCTCGCCGAAGGCGGCATCCGCGACGTGCCCGGTGACAGCATGTCGGCGCTGACCGATATCGCCAATGACATCGGCCCCGGCGACTTCTCGCGGATGATCGACAAACTGGCACTTTACAAGCACGGCGACACCAGCCCGCTGACCCTCGAGGACATCGACGCCGTCGCCCCGCAATCAACCGAGGCAGCACTGGATGACATGCTGAACGTGGTCGCCGAAGCCCGCAGCGCCGAAATCGGCCCGTTGATGCGGCGGCTTCAGGCGCAAGGGACCAATGCCGTCACTTTGTGCATCGGTGCCACGCGGCATTTCCGAACTCTTTATACCATCGCTTCCGCCCCCGGTGGCCCGGCGCAGGGCATCGGCCAGTTGCGGCCGCCACTATATGGAAAGCGGCGCGACCGCATGTTACGGCAGGCGCAGAACTGGGGCGCGGACCGGCTGCAGACCGCGCTCACGATCCTGACGGACACCGACCTGCAATTGCGCTCCGCCGGGCAGACCGCCCCTGCGCTGGCCCTGATGGAACGCGCCCTGATCCGCCTGTCGATGCTCGGTCGCAGCCGCTGACAGCGGCTTCTGAAACGCGGCCTCGACGCAGCGCTTGATCCGCTGCCTGTTCCTGCGCATCCTTGCCGCACAACAGAGGAGGCACGACATGTACACCGTCATCGGCATCCCGCAGACCCGCACCTTTCGCGTATTGTGGGCGCTCGAAGAAATCGGCACCGACTACGAGCTGCAACCGCACCCGCCACGCAGCCCTGAGGTTCAGGCGCTGAACATTTCGGGCAAGGTGCCGGTGCTACAGACGGACGGAGAGATCATCACCGATTCGACCGCGATCCTCACGTTCCTCGCTGATCGGCACTCGGATCTGACGGCACCGGCCGGCACGTTGGCGCGCGCCCGGCAGGACGCTCTGACCCATCTGGTGCTGGACGAGTTGGATGCGGTGCTGTGGACCGCCGCCCGGCACAGCTTCATCCTTCCGGAGGAGCGCCGCGTGCCTGAGGTCAAGGACAGTCTGAAGTGGGAATTCGCGCAGAGCCTCGACCGGCTGGCGGAGCGGATGAGCGGACCGTTTCTGACTGGCAAGGACTTCACCATCGCCGACATCATTTGCACCCATTGCCTGAACTGGGCGCGCAACGCCAAGTTCCCGGTCGAGAATGAAGCGATGCTGGACTATGGAAAACGCATGCGCGCACGTCCGGCGTTTCAGCGCGTAACGGCGCTGGTCAAGTAACGGTCAGCTCCCTGGCCCGCCCAGCGACCTGTCGCCAGACAGGCGGTCAAGAGATAGCCGCCTGTGGGCGCCTCCCAGTCCAGCATCTCGCCCGCGCAGAAGATGCCGGGCCGGGCCTTCAGCATCAGCGTGTCATCCACTGCTTCACGACGAACGCCGCCTGCCGTCGAGATCGCCTCGTCCATCGGGCGCAGCCCCTCGTGGCGCACCGGCAGCGCCTTGATCAGCGCCGCCAGATCCGCGGGATCCTGCGGCAGGGGGCGGGCAAACTCCTGCAACACGGCCATGCGCGCCGCCCCCAGCTTCAAGACCTTGCGCAAGTGATTGGACAGGCTCGCCTTGCCCTTCGGGCGCGACAATCGACGCGCGACCTCGGCTTCGGTGAAGTCCGGTAGCAGGTCGACATGCAACGCGGCACCTTCACGCACGGCGGCACAGACGGAATATACGCCGCCGCCCTCCAACCCGCGCTGGGAGATCACGGCTTCGCCCCGCGAGGACAGATTGCCTGCACGCAGGGCAATCCCCTTCAGCGGCTGGCCAAACTGCGCGGCCATATGGGCGGACCACGGCACCAGCACCCCTGCATTGGCCGGTTTGAAAGGCGCGAGCCCGACCTCTTGTTGCGCCAGCTTTGCAGCCCAGGCACCGTCCGACCCCAGCCGCGCCCAACTTGCGCCGCCAAGCGCCAGCACCGCCGTATGTGCAGCCACCTGCTGCCGCCCCTGCGGCGTTTCAAACGCCAACGTCAATGGCTGCCCCTGCGCCCAATCCATCCAGCGCCACCGAGTGCGGATCTGGACGCCGTTGCCCTCCAGCCTGGCCAGCCAGGCGCGCAGCAGCGGCGAGGCCTTCATGACCGTTGGAAACACCCGACCCGTGGAGCCCGTGAACAGTTCAATGCCCAGTCCAGTTGCCCAGTCCTGCACCGCCTGGGCATCACACTCCTGCACTATCGGTGCCAACCAATCCGCCGCCGCCCCGTAGTGGGCGATCAGCTGCGCGTAGGGTTCATTCTTTGTCAAGTTCAGGCCAGACTTGCCGGCCATCAGGAACTTGCGCGCGACCGAGGGCTTGGCCTCTGCGACCAGCACGCGATGCCCGGCACGGGCCAACTCCTCGGCGGCCATCAGCCCCGCGGGTCCGGCGCCCACCACCACTGCATCCCATGTTTCCGTCATGCCGTTTCCATGCCAATCTCTTGCCAGCGCTGCGCGCCTGCGCTTCCATTCCGCGTATCAGATCACAGAGGCCATCCCCATGCCCGATCCGGTCTGCCCGCTGTGCGGGCGCGACATTCCCGAAGATGCCCCGCAAAGCCTGCACCATCTGATCCCAAAATTGAAAGGAGGCAAGGGCGGCCCGACCGTGCTGCTGCACGACATCTGTCACCGTGAAATCCACGCGACACTGACCGAGGCCGAACTGGCCCGCAGTTTCAATACGCCCGAGGCGCTGCGAAGCCATCCCCGCTTGGCGAAATTCATCGCCTGGGTCCAGAAACGCCCGCCCGGCTTTCGCTCTCGCGTGCCCGGCAAGCGGCGGACACGTCCAGGCCGGGGCTAGGCGCGCTTTCAGCGGCAGCTCTGCAGGATGCCGCGCGCGATCTCCGGTTCGGCCGCCAGCGCATGGGCCAGCAGATCCTGCGCGGTGGACATCAGGTCCTCTGGTTCCACAATGCGGTCCACCAAGCCAAAATCATACGCCTCCTGCGCGGAAATCTTCTGTCCCGCCGCCAGCAGCAGCTTGGTGCGGGCCGGGCCGATCAAGGCCGCCATCCGCCCTGCATCCGACGGCTGCGGCAGGTAGCCGAGCTTCATCACCGGATAAAAGAATCGCGCGCCTGGCACCGCGATGCGCAGATCGCAGGCCAGCGCCATACCGTTGGCGCCGCCCGCCAAGGTGCCGTTCAGCGCAGCCACCTTCAGGCAGGGCAGCGCAGCCAGTGCCCCGGACAACCGCTCCCAGAGTGGCGAGGTTGCCAGGCCAGCATGCGCCTCCTCAAGATCGGCGCCGGCGCTGAACACCTTGCCAACGCCGGTCAGAATGAGCCCGCGTGCGGCCTGGGCACCCTCCGCAATCTCTGCCAGCTCCGTCAGCATCGCCGCGGTCAGCGCGTTCGCCTTTTCGGGCCGATTCAGGGTAACGGTCCACAGTCCGCTGTCGGCAACCTCCAGCTGGATCATATCAGTCCAACCCGCTTGCGAATGCCCTCATCCCGCAATGAGATCTCCTGGCCGATATGATCGTCGGCATCCGCGGTGCACATCCACAGCAGCGCCCGCGCGGGCCATTCGGCTGGAATGTGGTCTTCCCAGTTCAGCTCGCTCACCGGATTGATCCCGCTGGCCTTGATGTCGCGCTGCATCTGGGTCGCCACGGTCCCCGGCGACAGGCCCATTGCCCGGATGCCATTCGCGCGCTCCTCCAGATCCAGTGCCCGCGTCAGCATCGCCGCCCCAGCCTTGGAGGAGCAATAGGCGCTCCACCCTTCCAACGCATTATGTGCCGCCCCGGAACTGACCGTGATGATGGTGCCGCCGCCCGCGGGCTTCATCAGCGGCAACGCGGCCCGGATGCCGTTGAAGACACCGGTCAGGTTGATATCGATCAGCTTGGCCCAGGCCGCGGGGTCGGCGTCTTCCAGCCGCGCGATCGGCTCGATCACCCCGGCGTTGTTGATCAACACGTCCAGGCTGCCGAACCTCTGGTGCGCCTTGCCCAGCGCCTCTGTCACCGCGGCATGGTCAGACACGTCACAGGCCGCCACCAGCACGTTTCCGCCGATCTCTGCCGCAAGATCGTCCAATGCCTCTGCGCTCCTTGCCAGCAAGGCCAGATTGGCCCCGGCGGCCGCGAATTGCCGTGCGGCATCGGCACCAATACCGCGACTGGCACCGGTGATCGCCACCGTTTTCCCATTGAAATCCATAGCCTGTCCCTCCAAGTGACATTTTATCCAAGTGGTACTGCGCTTAGGGGGAACGGTCCAGCCCATGGCCCCCTTGACCGCAGCGGGCCTCGGGCCGACCATAAAAGCAATTATCTCTCAAAGAAGGGTTCTCGCATGTCCGTTTTTCTAGCGCGCGGTAGCGTCGCAGCGGCGATTTTGGTTGTTTCAACTCAGGCCGCACTGGCCGATCTCAGCGCCCAGGAGGTCTGGGAGGACTGGAAGGCATATCTTACCAGCACCGGATACGAGGTCTCGGGGACCGAAAGCCAATCCGGGAGCACCCTGATCGTCTCCGACATCTCGATGACCTTGCCCGTTCCCGAAGGCGACGTGGTCGGCACCCTCACCTTGCCAGAGATCAAGTTCGTCGAGAACGGCGACGGCACAGTCAACGTACTGCTGCCGCAGGAATTCCCCTTGGGATTCGAGTTTTCCGAAGAAGGTGAGGACTTTGCCGGCACGCTGATCTACGCGCATGACGGCAGTCCGATGAAGGTTGCGGGCGACGTCGGCAACATGAGCTACGACTACAGCGCCCCCAAGGTCAGCGTGACCCTGGACAGCCTGCGCGCCGATGGCGAGGCCATTCCCGCCGACGTCCTGAAGGCCCAGATTGTCTTGAATGACGTTGTCACCAAGACCGCAATGACGATTGGCACGGTGCGCGCCTACGACCAGAATCTGACCGCCTCCAGCCTCAGCTACGATTTTGCCTTCAAGGATCCGGAAAGCGACGATCACGGCGTTTTCAAAGGCATGCTTCAGGGCCTCGGCTTCAACGGCACCAGCACCGTGCCCGTCGATGTCGACAGCGGCGACATGCAAGCCCTGCTGGCCGCCGGGTTCGCCTTTGACGGCGCCTTTACGTTCACCGGTGGCAATGGCTCGGTCTCGGGCGCCGAAGGGCGTGAGACGTTCAGCATGGAAAGCACCTCCGAAGGTGGCGAAATTGCCGTCGCAATGGACCGCAAGCACCTGAGCTATGACCTGTCCCAGACGGGTGCGACGGTGAACATCTCCGGCTCCGACATCCCCTTCCCGCTCGCGCTCAGCATGGCGGAAGCCGGGATTAAGCTGATGCTGCCACTGGAAAAATCCGAGGACGAACAGGATTTCGCCCTGGGCATCACCCTGCGTGACTTTGCGGTGCCGGACATGCTGTGGGCCATGGTCGACCCCAACGGCCAGCTGCCTCGTGACCCGGCCACGCTGATCGTGGACCTCGCCGGCAAGGGCAAGGTCCTGTTCGACATGTTCGATCCCAAGGCCATGGAAGACGTGGAGAAGGGCAAGACCCAGCCAGGCGAGCTGAACGCGCTGACGGTGAAACAGTTGCAAGTCTCGGCGGCGGGCGCAGAGCTGACCGGAACCGGCGATTTCACCTTCAACAATGACGACCTGACCAGTTTTGACGGCATGCCGGCCCCGTCCGGCACGGCCAATCTGAAGCTGACAGGCGCCAACACGTTGATCGACAAGCTGATCCAGATGGGCCTGATGTCGGAGAGCGACGCCATGGGCGCGCGGATGATGATGGGCATGCTGGCAGTGCCGGGCGAGGGCGAGGACACGCTGACCTCGAAGATCGAGATCTCCGAGGACGGCCAGATCCGCGCCAACGGCCAGCGGATCAAGTAACCCAGGCCAGAGCGAACCATCGCTGTGGGGGGCTGCCGCGCGCAGCCCCCTTTTTTGCGGCCTGCTCTTGCGGCAGGCGGCCGCACTGGATAGCTCTTTTACAGAGCAGAACAGAAGGTGCCCATGACACAATCCCCCGAAGCGCTTTGCCACGCCCTGATCGATGCCGCCAAGAAAGCCGGTGCGGATGCCGCCGACGCGATGGCCGCAGAGGGCAGCTCTCTCAGCATTGAGGTCCGCAGCGGCAAACTGGAACATGCCGAGCGCTCCGAGGGAACGGATCTGGGATTGCGCGTGTTCGTCGGCAAGCGCCAGGCGTTGGTGTCGTCCTCCGATATGCGCCCCGAAACCATCTCCGCCATGGCCGAACGTGCCGTGGCGATGGCCCGCGAAGCGCCAGAAGACCCCTATGCGGGCCTTGCCGATCCGTCCCAGCTGGCGAAAGACTGGGATCTGGCCGCGCTGGAACTGGAAGATCCGGCGGCCGAGCCGGAGCCTGCCGCCCTGCAGGCGGATGCGCTGGCCGCAGAGGCCGCCTGCCAGGCGGTCGATGGCATCACCCAGGTTCAGTCCGCCGCCGCCGGCTATGGCCGCCACGCGGTGCATCTGGCCGCGACCAACGGCTTCTCCGGCGGCTACCAGCGCACCGGCCGGTCACTGTCCTGCACCGGCATCGCGGGCAGTGGCACCGGCATGGAGCGTGACTATGATGGCGATTCGCGCACGTTCCAGGCGGATCTGCGCAGCGCCGAGGATATCGGCCGCACGGCAGGCGAACGCGCCGTGGCCCGGCTGGGCGCGCGCAAGCCCAAGACCGGCAGCTTCCCGGTGCTGTTCGACGAGCGCATTTCCTCGTCCCTGATCGGGCATCTTCTGTCCGCCGCCAACGGTGCCGCGATCGCGCGCGGTTCGTCGTGGCTGAAGGATTCGCTGGGCAAGCAGGTGCTGCCCGACAGCCTCTCTGTAATGGAAGATCCGCACCGCCCGCGCATTTCCGGCTCGCGGCCGTTTGACGGCGAAGGCCTGGCAACCCGCCGCCGTACCGTGGTGGACAAGGGCGTGCTGACTGGCTGGACGCTGGATCTGGCCTCGGCCCGCAAGCTGGGGCTGGAAAGCACCGCCAACGCCGCCCGCGGCATCGGCGGCGTGCCCTCGCCCTCGACCTGGAACATCGCATTGACGCAAGGTGACGCCAGCCGAGAAGAGCTGCTCGCGCAGATGGGCACCGGGCTGCTGGTGACGTCGATGATCGGCTCGACCATCAACCCCAACACCGGCGACTATTCGCGCGGCGCCTCCGGCTTCTGGGTGGAAAACGGCGAGATTGCCTATCCGGTCAACGAATGCACCATTGCGGGCAACCTGCATGACATGCTGCGCAGCATCGTTCCCGCCAATGACGCGCGCCAACATCTGTCGACCGTGGTACCCTCGCTGCTGGTCGAGGGGATGACCCTTGCCGGCAACTGATCTCGACCTGCTGGTAGACGCCGCCAAACAGGCGGGCGACATCGCCTGCCGCTACACGGGGGCAACGGCCAGACGCTGGGACAAGCCGGACGGAACCGGACCGGTGACGGAGGCCGATCTGGCAGTCAACGCCATGCTGGAGGCCAAGCTGCAGCAGGCCAGGCCGGATTACGGCTGGTTGTCCGAGGAAACCGAGGACACATCTGACCGCCTGGGTCGCAACCGGGTCTTCATCATTGACCCGATCGACGGCACCCGCAGTTTCGCTGAAGGGGCCAGCACCTGGGCACATTCCCTGGCCATCGCAGAAGCGGGCGAGGTGATCGCAGCGGTCATCTACCTGCCGCAGCGCCAACTGCTCTACAGCGCGGCCAAGGGGCGCGGCGCGACGTGCAACGGTCAGCCGATCCGGGTTTCGCCGGTCGACGACCTGTCCGCCGCCGAGGTGCTGGCCGCCAAGCCTAGTCTGGTGGCGCAGAACTGGCAGAACGGCACGCCACCCGCCTTCATCCGCATGCATCGCCCCTCGCTGGCCTATCGACTGGCGCGGGTAGCTGACGGTCGCTTTGGCGCGATGCTGACGCTGCGCCCCAGTTGGGAATGGGACATCGCGGCCGGCGCGCTGATCCTGCAGGAAGCAGGCGGCGTCATCACCGATCGTGCCGGTGACAGGCTGCGGTTCAACAACGCGCAGCCCCGGTTGAACGGGGTGGTGGCGGGCAATCCGGCTTTGCACCACGAGATCATCACCGCGCTTGCGCCCGCGCAAACCGGCCCGACTGGACATTGAGCCCTGCGGCCCGTAAGCCGCGCGCAGCACCAGCAGCCCCCCACGGCTTGCAGATTTTCACAGACAGGGGCACGTGTTGCCGATACCTTTGGTCGGCAAAATCGGATCGAACCAGATGCAACGGCGAACCACAGGCACCCATCGGCATGCAAACCCGCAGCCCCGTCCCAAGGGTGAGCTGCTGTGGGTCCATGCGACCACGCCGGAACGCTACCAAGCGCTGTGTGATATCGGGCGCCGCCTGAAGTCTTTGCGTCCAGACCTCTCGGTTCTGGCAAGCTGGGATTCCGAGCTGCGTCTGACCGGGACCGTCGGATGCGATCTGCCGATTGGGCCGCTGGCCGAGGACACCACGGCCGAAACGCGGGCGTTCCTCGACCACTGGCAACCGGATGTCTGCATCTGGACCGGCCCGCCGACACGGCGCAACTTGCTGCGCCAGTTGCGTGAGCGGAATATCGGGGTCCTGCTGGCCGATCTGACTGAGGCCGAAGTTCCCAACCGCGCCAGCCGGTGGTTGCCCGACCAACGCAAGCGCCTGCTGGAAGGACTGAACTGCATCCTGACCCCGTCTCCGGCAGTGCAGGATACGCTGGTGCGGGCAGGCTACCCGGCGGAGAGGATCGAGATTGCCGGCCCCCTGCGGATGTCGGCAATTCCTCCCGGCTGCAACCATGACGAACTGACGGCCCTGCAACAGGCTCTCGGCAGCCGCCCGGTCTGGCTGGCAGCTCATGTAAAGCGCAGCGAACTGTCGGCCGTGCTGGACGCGCACCGCAAGGCCCTGCAGCTGCTGCACCGCTTGCTCCTGGTGGTTGCCATGGACAGCTATGACGATCTTGGCAAAGCCCGCCAACAGCTGCGCGACAGCGGCTTGTCGGTCGCCGACTGGGAGGCCGGGGAAACGCCGGAGGATCACAACCAGGTGCTGTTGGCCGATGGCGATGATCTCGGTTTGTGGTACCGCCTGTCCCCGGTTGCCCTGGTGGCCAGCAGTCTCAACCCGGCGGCCTTGGGACAGTCACCGCTGGATGCCGCGGCTTTGGGGTCAGCCATTCTGCATGGGCCGGGCATCCATGCCCACCGCGACCTTTATGAACGGCTGACCGCGGCCGGAGCCGCCCGCGCCATTGGCACGGAAGATGCGCTGAGCGATGCCGTGGTGGACCTGTCGGCGCCGGACAAAGCCGCCCGAATGGCGCTGGCGGGCTGGCAAAGCGTCACCGAAAGCGCCGCGACCACCGACACACTGATGGAAAAGGTCCAAGACCTTCTGGATCAACGCGAGGACAGCCATGCGGGCGCCTGACTTCTGGCACAAGCCACCGACCCAATTCGACCTGCGCGCGACGTTGCTGGCACCGGTCGGCCACCTCTATGCCCGGGCCACAGCCGCGCGGTTGGCCGGGGGCGTCCCGGAGAAGGTCGATGTCCCCGTGATCTGCGTCGGCAATTTGAACGCGGGCGGGACCGGCAAGACGCCCACGGTGATCTGGCTGCTCGAAACGCTGCGCGCCATGGGACACGAACCGCATGTGGTCAGCCGCGGCTTTGGCGGCTCCTTGCAGGGTCCCGTACAGGTCGACCCCGCCCGCCACAAAGCCGCGCAAACCGGCGACGAGCCCTTGCTTCTGGCCGCCTTTGCCGATGTCTGGGTTGCGCGCGACCGCGCCGCCGGGGCACGTGCTGCCACCGCCGCTGGCGCCACGGTGATCGTGCTGGACGACGGTTTCCAGAATCCCGCGCTGACCAAGGATCTGTCCCTGATCGTGGTCGATGCGCGGCAAGGCTTTGGAAATGGGCGCTGCCTGCCAGCAGGCCCGCTGCGCGAACCCGTGCCGACCGGCCTGAAACGCGCCGATGCCGTGCTGTCGTTGGGCGACACGGCTGCTCAGCACGACTTCCAGGCCGCCTGGGGCGCGCAGTTGCAAGCGCTGCCCCATTTCACCGGCGCGTTGGAGCCCTTGCAGACCGGGATGCCGTGGCACGGCACCCGCGTGCTGGCCTTTGCCGGCATCGGGCAGCCGCAGAAGTTCTTTGCCACCTTGCGTGGCCTTGGGGCCGAGATTGTCCGGGCGGAACCGCTGGACGACCACCAGCCCCTCACGAGCGCTTTGATGAGCCGATTGGAAAACGAAGCCGCCCTGCTGAATGCGCAGCTGGTCACCACCGAAAAGGATGCGGTCCGGCTCCCGGGAAGCTTCCGGCGCAAGGTCATAACCCTGCCGGTACGGCTGAAAATATCCGACGACGAGCGCCTTAAGCAGATGCTGCGTCAGGTGGCCCCCGTCCGCTGAAGGCGGGCGGGAGCGTAATGTCGAAGAACGGCGGTACCAAAGCGTGCGGCGACGCCGCCTGTCTCAGCCTTCCAGTTCGGCGTCGATAAGTTTCTTGAAGTCCGCGTAGGACTGATTGGAGATCTTCTCGCCGTTCAGGATGAACGAGGGCGTGGATTCGATGCCATGCTCGGTGGCGTTCTCCTGGTACCAGGTAACCAGGGTCTGTGCCTTTGTCCCGTCCTGCAGGCAGGCTTCCAGCTGGTCGTTCTCCAGTCCCGCCAGGCGGCCGATCTTGCGCAGTTCGTCAACGATTTCGCTTGCGCCACCAGCCCGCGCCCAATCCGACTGCCCCTTGTAGATCAGGTCGGTGATGCCGAAGAATTTCTCCGGTCCGTTGCACCGCGCAATCATCGAAGCCCACAGGCCGTAGCGGTCGAAATAGACCTCGCGGTAGATGAACTTGACCTTGCCGGTGTCGATGTAATCCGCCTTCAGCTTCTTGAAGGTATCATTGTGGAAGTTCGCGCAATGCGGGCAGGTGTAGGAGGCGTATTCGATCAGCGTGACCGGCGCATCCTCCGCTCCCAGCGTCATCTCGGTGATGGTCGAGGTATCGACTTCGGCTTCCTGCGCAATCGCAGCACCGACCAACGGGTTGTTCGGCAGGTTGCTCTGACTATTGAAGCCCGACAGGGCATAGCCCCCCGCAACAACCGCAACCGCGGCAAAGACACCAGTCATCAAACGGGTCATTTGAACCCCTTTCTTTGCGTTTTCTGTTTTGTCAGCACGTTGCGCCCAAGACGCTCAAGGGCGGCGCGCAGTTCTTCGTTTTCAACCACTTCGGCAACTTTGCTGGCCTCGGCCGCATCTTGCGGATCGGGCTGCAGCGGCGGTTGCACCTTGGGGGCGTACTTGAATTCAACGTGGCCGTCGGAAAATCCCGTCGGTGCCGTCTGGGTGATCCGCACCTTGGAGATCGCATTGAACCCGTAGACCGCATTCACCCGCTCGCGCAGGCGCTCCTTCTGCATTTCGAGCATGGGCGCATTCGCACCGGTGGTCAGCACCGTCAGTGTCGCGCCAAAGGAGCCACGCCCGTAACCGATGTTGACGGGCCGTGCTATCGCCGCCAGGTCCGGTCCGGCGATTTCTTCCCAATGGGTCAGCAACCGTGAGACCGCGAAGCCGCGGCTTTCGCCTGCCTTGCGGATCTGCTCGCTGAGGAGCTTTGAGGTCCGGGAAAACCCGCGTGTTGTGCTACGCCTGAATGCCATGCTCTAGCTTTTGCTCGACTGCCTGCCCTATTGTAAAGAGCCTCGGAGCAGGCACCAGCCAAACCATTGTCCAAGGAATAACGAATGCGTGACTTGAACGGCTGCTCGGGCAGTCTCAGCGATGAGCTGCTGGAGTGGTATGACCGCCATGCCCGCGACTTGCCCTGGCGTGTCTCTCCTGCAGCCCGCAAAGTCGGCGAACGCCCGGACCCTTACAGGGTCTGGTTAAGCGAGGTGATGCTGCAACAGACAACCGTCGCTGCGGTGCGCGACTACTTCCTGCGCTTCACCACACGCTGGCCCAGCGTTGCGGACCTGGCAGCCGCCGCGGACGCAGATGTGATGGCGGAATGGGCCGGGCTGGGCTACTACGCCCGTGCCCGCAATCTTCTGAAATGCGCACGCGTGGTCGCGGATGATCTGGGCGGCCAGTTTCCTGACAACCACGATGCGCTGCTGAAGCTGCCGGGAATCGGGCCTTATACCGCGGCAGCCATCGCCTCGATTGCCTTTGACGAACCCGTGGCGGTGCTCGATGGCAACGTAGAGCGCGTGATGGCGCGGCTGCACGACATCCATGACCCGCTGCCTGGCGCGAAGCCCCTGCTCCGCGACCATGCGGCCGCGTTGACGCCGGACGAACGTCCAGGGGACTATGCCCAAGCGGTGATGGACCTCGGCGCCACCATCTGCACCCCGCGCAAACCCGCCTGTGGCATCTGTCCCTGGCAAACCCCTTGTGCGGCGCGTAAGGCCGGTACCGCGCCGGATTTGCCGAAGAAGATGCCGAAGAAGCCCAAGCCGACCCGCCATGGAATCGTCTATCTGGCCCGCTCCGAGACGGGCACATGGCTGCTGGAGCGTCGACCGGACAAAGGGCTCCTTGGGGGAACACTCGGCTGGCCCGGCACCGACTGGACCGATGCGCCCACGCCCAATCCCCCGTTCACCGCAGACTGGCAGGAGCTCGACGGCGAAGTACGTCACACCTTCACGCATTTCCACCTGGTGCTGCGGGTGCAAAGCGCGCGGCTTCAGGCAGGCTTCAATCCGGCGCCCAATCAGGAACTGGTCCCCGAAGAAGCGTTTCGCGCCACCGACCTGCCCACGGTCATGCGCAAAGCGTATGAGCTGTACGCGAACCGTTAGGTCACGCGAGGTCGCTCTTGGGTTTCCAGATCTTTGGGCATAGGCTCTTTGGCAAACGCGCGCCAATTGATCTGGGAGACCCGGCATGATTGCTTCCGCAACCCTTGCCCGCTGGCAAAGCGCCCTGCCATTCTGGATGTCCTTCCTTCTGCTGCCACTGGTCTGGATCGCTGCGCTGTTCGGCGGCTGGGCGCTGCTGTTGCCACCGCTGGCGACCTGGCATCTGTTCGCGGTGCTGGACGGCGTTTTCGGACTGAACCTCGACAACGAAGACCCGAACACGCCCGACAGCGAGCTGAGGTGGTACAAGGCGCTGACCTTGGCATGGGTGCCGCTGCAGTTCCTGACACTGTTCGGGCTGATTTTCTATGTCAGCGACGCCAGCCACCTGAATGGATTCGAAAAATTCGCGGTGTTCTTCGGCGTCGGCGTCGTCACCGGCGCCGTCGGCATCAACTACAGCCACGAGCTGATGCACCAATCCAGCCGGGCCGAGCGCTGGATGGCGGACATCCTGCTGGCGATGGTGCTCTATTCGCATTTCCGCTCGGAGCACCTTCTGGTGCATCACCGCTATGTCGGCACCCCGCGCGATCCGGTCACCGCGCGCTACAACGAGGGTTTCCATCGCTTCTATCCACGGGTTCTGCGCGAGTGCTGGCATTCCGCCTTTCAGGCCGAAAAGCGGAAACTGGCACAGAAAAATCGGCCCTGGACTGATCTGGCCAACCCGTTCTTCCGCTATTGGGCGCTGCAGGCGGCAATGCTGCTCTTGGCGATCTTGCTGGGTGGGTTAACCGGGCTTCTGCTGTTCCTCGTGCAGGCGGGGGTTGCGATCTGGCAGCTGGAGCTGGTGAACTACGTCGAGCATTACGGTCTGACCCGCAAGCACCTGGGCGATGGCAAATATGAACCCGTCCGCCCGCGCCACTCGTGGAATGCGGCGCACAAGGCGTCGAACTGGCTACTGATCAACCTGCAGCGCCACTCGGACCATCACTACAAACCCAACCGCCGGTTTCCGCTGCTGCAGAACTATACCGAGACCGACGCGCCGCAGCTGCCCTACGGCTATCCGGTGATGACGGTGGCGGCGATGATCCCGCCGCTGTGGCGCCGGATCATGAACCCGCGGGTGCGCCGCTGGCGGCAGAAATACTACCCCGAGATCACCGACTGGAAACCCTACAACAAGGCGCAAAACCCGCTGCCACGCTGACACCGCCCCCGCGCGCCGTTCAGTCCCAGGAAAGCACAGTCATCACCCGGTCCAGCCCGCGCACCTGCTGGTCCGGACGTCGGCGGCCGCCCTCCAGCAGATGCTGGCTGACCCTTTCCGCCTTGACCTGCTGCGCCACGGTCTCGCTGATGACAATATCCGCCTGCAGCTTTCGGGTCAGCTGCTCAAGTCGGGCGGCGACGTTGACCGTCATGCCCAGCACCGCGAACTCCAGTCGGTTGGCGCCGATGTCGCCAAGAACCGCCTCGCCGTAGTGGATGCCGATGCCGGCCCTGATCTCCGGCTTGCCCTGGCGCGTGCGCTCGGCGTTCCATTTCGCCAGGGAGGCCCGCATGGCATGGGCGCAGGCAAGCGCATTGCTGGCGTCCTGAGACCCAGCCACGGGGGTGCCGAACGTCGCCATCAGCCCGTCGCCCAGGTATTTGTCCAAGGTGCCGTGATGCCGGAACACCTCGCGTTCCATGCGGCCATGAAACTCGCGCAGGAGGTCGATCACAGCGCGCGGGTCCAGATCCGCCGTCAGCCGGGTAAAGCCGACGATGTCGATGAACAGCACCGCCACATTTTCGCTGCGCACCTGCTTCAGCGGCTCGTCGTTCTGCGACAGCTGATCAACCACATTGGGCGAGAAGTAGCGCGACAGGTTCGCACGCTCCCGTTCGAGGCTGGCGTTGCTGCGCAGCAGCCCGTTGAAACGCCGCACCGAGAACCCGAGCGTGATGGCCACCAGCAGAAAGATCAGCGCCTCTTGCACCCGCAGGCTGGGCACGAAACTGTTGGGATCAAAGAATTCCGCCAATTCCGGCTGGGTCGCCAGCGCCGCCTGCACCGCTTCGGACAACTCCGGCAAGGGTTCGGAAAACCACATCGCCAGCACCAATGCCGCAAGCCACATCGCCGCCGTCCAGGTTCCGATGGCGATCACCGTGCGCCAGGAATAGGCCATGGTACCGGCCGCCAGTATCACGAAGAAATACTGAAAGTTGTCAAAGCGGTAGTGCATCGCCAGCGGGAAGTCATGCTGGCTGAGCGGGTTGGGCGTCACCATGCCCACGGTCAGAATGAGCAGGTCGAGAAAGATCAGGAACAGCTCCATCTTGGAGCGACCGACCTTGCCTGCGCGGCTGATGAACCAGCCGTTCACGCACAGCAGCAGCAAGAAGCCGTGATAGTACAGAACCTCGATACCGGGGATGATGAAGGTAATGAACAACCCGATCAGGGGCATCATGATCCAGCGCGCCTGAACCGCCAGCTGCAACCCGCGGCGTTTGTGGGCGTCCAACGCGGCCTCGGCGAACCTGTTTTCGAACACCGATCCCTCGAGCCCGAGATCCCGCTGTTTGGCCCGCTCCCTTTCCCGCGCCTGCGCTGCGTCATCCAAATCCTTGGCTATCGCGGCACCTGCGAGCGCGGTTTCAGTCATCGAAAAGCCTTTCGTTGCGAACGGAGTGCAGATGCGCTTCCAAGATAAGGTCGCTGTGCGATCGCGGGAATAGCGCACCCCTGATAAAAAAGCAAAAAACCCCGCCTGGTGGAGGCGGGGCAAGGTGTGCGCCTGTACCGCAGCACAGGCGCCAGCAATTCAGTCTGGCTGTTCGGGACTGCCGGAATCAGTTCTGCATCTCGGCACGGATCTGCTGGCGCAGCACGTCGATGGGCACGGTCTTGCCCTCGCGCTTGAAGCACCAGTAGGTCCAGCCGTTGCAAGAGGGCGCGTTCTCCAGATGCGCGCCGACCTGGTGGATCGAGCCCTTGACGTTGTCGCCGACCAGCGTGCCGTCGGCGCGCACCTTGGCCTTGTGGCGGCGGTTCATCGAGTAGAGTTCCTCACCGGGGCGCAGCATGCCGCGCTCGACCAGCTGGCCAAAGGGCACCCGCGGAGCCGCCCGCTTGCTGGCCGAAACCTCCAGCGCCTCGCGGTCGTATTTACGCACCGCCTTGATGCGCTTTTCGGCAACCTTGCGATAGGCTTCCTCGCGTTCGATGCCGATGAATTCGCGGCCCAGCATCTTGGCAACGGCGCCGGTGGTGCCGGTGCCGAAGAACGGATCCAGCACCACGTCACCCGGGTTGGTCGCCCCGACGAGAATCCGGTGCAACAGCGCCTCCGGTTTCTGGGTGGGATGTGCCTTCTCGCCGTTTTCGTCCTTCAGCCGTTCATGGCCGGTGCAGATCGGCAGCACCCAGTCGCTGCGCATCTGGATACCCTCGTTCAACGCCTTCAGGGCTTCATAGTTGAAGGTATACTTGGCGCCTTCGGATTTGGACGCCCAGATCATCGTCTCATGCGCGTTGGTGAACCGCTTGCCGCGGAAGTTCGGCATCGGGTTCGACTTGCGCCAGATCACGTCGTTCAGCACCCAGTAGCCCTCGTCCTGCAGGACGGAGCCGACCCGGAAGATGTTGTGATAGGAGCCGATCACCCAGATCGATCCGTTCGGCTTCAGCAGGCGGCGCGCCGCCTTAAGCCATTCGCGGGTGAAATTGTCATAGGCCTGAAAACTGGAAAACTGGTCCCAGTGATCGTCCACCGCGTCAACCTTGGAATTGTCGGGGCGGTGCAGCTGGCCTTTCAGCTGCAGGTTATACGGCGGGTCCGCAAAGATCATATCGACCGAATTGGCCGGGAGGCTGTTCATCACCTCCACACAGTCGCCGCCAATAATCGTGTTTAAAGGGAGCGCTGCCGCGCCCTTTGTGATGGTTGTATTCATTGCTCTGCCTCAAAACCACGGCGCATTTTTGCGCTCATTAGGTTGTCCACAGGATGAGTCATCGCGGATTCGAGGTCAATTTGTTTTTTAGAACAACACCCTGCGGTTCACTCTTGATACAAGATGTTGTGTACGGGCTTAAAGGATCGCCGATGATGTGGGGTCACCCCCAGTTCAATTAGCGCATCGCGATGCTGTTTCGAGGGGTAGCCCGCGTTTTTCTCCCAGCCATATCCCGGAAACTGTTGCGCCAAATCCACCATCACCCTGTCACGTGCCAGTTTGGCAACGATCGAGGCCGCTGCGATCGAGACTGATTTGCCGTCCCCCTTGACCACTCCTTCGGCCGGCTGGGTCAGCCCTTTCGGAATCAGATTGCCGTCGATCAGCAGGTAATCCGGCGGAGGATCCAACGCCGCAACCGCGCGCTCCATCGCCAGATGCGACGCCCGCAAGATGTTGAGGGAATCGATCTCCTCGACGGTGGCATGGGCTATGGCGACTTCTGCGGACCCGAAGATATCGGCTTCCAGCGCCTCGCGCCGTTTCAGGCTCAACTTCTTGGAATCGTTCAGACCTTCGGGGATCGCCTCGGCATCCAGGATCACCGCCGCCGCCGTCACCGGACCGGCCAGCGGCCCGCGACCGACCTCGTCGACACCCGCGATGCGGAGAAATCCCTTGGCCCTGGCGGCCTGCTCGTAACTGTAATCTGGCTGGGTCATGCCCTGACAAACCCAATTCGCAGCTCAAATGCAACCGCCCGGTCAACGCCGCCAGAAAACGCAAGGCTGGGCACATGAAAAAAAAGGGGGGCTCTCGCCCCCCAGTCTGCTCGATTGCTGTGAATTCAGCGCAATACCATCCGATAGCCATGCTTGCGCAGGCAGTTCGGCTTGAAACCGACACGGTGGTTCCTGCCGTTCCAGAACCGCACCTTGCAGGCTGCGGGCAGAGCGCTGGTGCTGCCGTAGTGACGCTTCAGGCACAGGTTGCTGGCCAGCGGATAGGTCTGGCTGTAGTGAGGGAAATACTGCACGCACTGGGCCGGAAGGTTGTACTTGTGCAGTTTGGGCGGCAAGGGGCGGACCTGGCCGCCGGGATGATGCGGCTTGTGCGGGTAGTAATGGGGTTGTGTCACCGCGCGGTCATTCTTGCGCGCGTCGTTGATGGCAGCCCCAAGAATCCCCAGGAGAGCCATCCCGGCGATGAACTTCGCCACGTCCTCATCCGCGCGGGCGGGAGCGGCGGAAAAGCCGGTGATGGCGATCGAGGTTGCCACGATGAAAGCAATGAATTTGCGATGAGCGGTCTTTGCGGGTGTCTGGGCCATGCCGGAACCTTTCAATCGGGTTGTGCAGCGCATCCGGTGCGCCAGGATATCAAAACCTTCGCCCTGCCCCCGCCAGACAGGCAATATCGCCCTGATGTTATCGAATATCAGTGGCTCAAACCCCTGCGGTTATTGAATTTCGCCCCGTCGCCACGCAGGATGGCAGCATGAAACAGCATCTCCTTATCCCCGCCCTTGCGGCTGCCCTGCTGGGCCTGTCTGGCCCGGCACTGGCGGCGGAGTGTTACGCCGACTACAAGGCCAAGCAGGACAATCCCCTGCGACTGCACTATGGGGTGGTGCAGCTTGATGGCAGTTGCAGAAAACAGGCCGCCCGCGCCGAGATCAGCAGCCGTCTGGCTCCGTCAGGCTGGACCCTGCTGAATGTGCTGTCGGTCTTTGGCCCGGAGGGGTTGCAACAAAGGAAGGCCGATGCCGGACCCTATTTTCTCCGTTTCTGACGCCCGCACCGCCGGCAGCCGGGTGATCGCCTTCGGCATAGCCGCGATCGTCGCCCTGCTGGCGATTGCGGGGACGTTGCTTTTGCTGACGCTGCCCGATGCCAATGCCTTTAACGCGCGGGTGGAACGGTTGTTCGTCGAGAACGACCTGACCAAGCAGGCCGAAATCAAGTTGCTGGAGATCCTGGCGCAGTCCGGCACTGCTTTTGCCGACACCCTGGCCAGCTATCGCGCTGTGATTTTCGTTCTGCTGGTCTTTGCCGCCGCGATGATGGTAGCGGCGCTGACGGTTCTGGGCATGCTGGTGATGCTGAACCGGCGCATGGCGCAGATCGAACGGGCCGGTATCCAAGTCAACGAACTTCTGATCAGCCGCGACGAGAACACCGTCTACCTCAACAACATGGGTTTCAAGCTGACCCCCGCCGCGATGGAAACGCTGTCGGTCCTGGCGGAAGCCCGGCTGGATGACGACGTCTTGTCCGGCGCCGAGATCGAATCGGTGATTTCCGGGCGTGCCGCCTCGGATTGCGAGGAAGCGGCCGGCGCCACCCGGATCAAACGGCTGCGCGATACGCTCGGAAACCAGATGGTCAGCGAACTCCTGGTCAAGAACATCGCCAAACGCGGCTACGTCCTTTCTATCAGCAAGGACGTGATCCGCATGGTCTGAGCGCTTTCGCACACCATGCCTCATCGGGGGAGCCAGGCCTCGGGGATGCTTTTAGAAACAACCTTGGGCAGGCAACGGGCGCGGGGCGCCGCGCCCGTGCGGTCAATCCGGACCCTAGGCCGTGACCAAGGCTCGCTGGGCCGGATCCCCCATTGCCGCCAGCAAGGGATTGGCCGTTTGCCGGGCCTGAAAGGCGTCCTTGTCAATCAGCCCCTGCCAACCCAACTGCACCAGAGATTGGCCAACAGCGCCGCCCAGCGTCGTACCGGGACCGGTAATGATGAAGAGATCCGGCGCAAACTCTCGTGCTGCGGTTTGTACGGCGCGGGTGAAATCATAGGGCGCCACCACCTGATGACCCAACGTGTAGTCCCACAGCCGTGCGGTGTCGCTGGCGCCCGGCCACCAGATCTGCCCGCGCCCGTCGATCAGCGGCACATCCGGCTGGCGGAACATCTCCGCCGCAAGCCGCCTGCGCCCCTCCGCCGCAACGGGCTCCTGCAGGGGCGTGTGGAAGGCGGCGTGATTGGCCAGCCGCATCGGGAAGCGCTCGGCCACCACCGGCACCGCGACCTCGAAGGCCGCAAGACCGGCCTCATTGCCGGCCAGCACAAGCATGCCACCGAGATCGATCGACAGGGCCAGATCATGCCCGGCGCGCCCGGAGATCTCTGCCACCAGCGCCAGCAGCTCGGCCTTGCGCTGCGGATCGTTGCGCCAGTCCGCCCCGGCAAACGGGTAGACCAGCTGGCCACCGATCAGCTGCTCCTGCATCAGCGTGCCCATGGTGTTCACCACCGTGAAGCCGTCCGCAGCACTCAGCGCTCCGGCGGCGGCCAGCGCGATGTACCAGCCCATCGAATTACCGGTCACGGCGACCACCTCGATGTCCTCCGCCAAGCTGCGGGCATCCGCCAGGGCCGAGGCGTAGATCAGCGGCGACGCCACGTCCCCGCGCGAGTATTTCGACACCGAGAAGCGCGTTGCACCGTCGAGCGACGTGACCTCCTCCTGTCCGGCGGCCGCCCGTTGCGCGTCAAATTCCGCAAGAAGCGCGCCCTTGTCCGCATGGTGGCGGTGCAGGTAGCCCAGCTCGGCCTTGTTGTAGGTGCCCCGTCCGGGGCAAATCAGAACAGCGGTACGGGTCATGACGCGCCTTTCACGAGGGTCAGGGCGGCCTCGGCGATGCTGTCCTTGGACGGCAGCGTCGCGCCATAGGCGGGGCCGGTTGCAATGAAACAGTCGCTGGCGGCGATCCGCGCCGCGGGCACTTTGCCCCGTTCGGCGAACAGCGCCATCAGCGCCTCTGACTGGCTGCCGGTGGTGCGGCATTCGTCGACGATCAGCACATGCTTGCAGCCCTCCGTGGCCGCCAGAAGCGCCTCGGCCGGCAGGGGTGCCAGCCAACGCAGGTCGATGATCCGCGCCTGCACGCCCTTGGCGGCCAGATCCGCCTGCGCCTGTGCCGACAGGTAGCGGCCATTGCCGTAGGTCACGATCGCCAGATCGCTGCCATCCCCATGCACACCGACCTCGCCCAGAGCAATACGTTGCTCCGGTGCGGGATAGCTGCGCATCCAGCCACCGTCCTTGGCGGCGTGCAGATCCCGCATCGGGTAGAGCGCAATGGGTTCGACAAACACCACCACCCGTTGCTCTTCCCGCGCCAGCCGCACGCATTCGCGCAGCATCATCGCCGCCTCGGCCCCGTCCGAAGGGCAGGCGATCACCAGCCCCGGAATGTCGCGCAGCACCGCCAGCGAGTTGTCGTTGTGGAAATGCCCGCCAAAGCCCTTCTGATAGCCAAGCCCGGCGATCCGCACCACCATCGGGTTGGCGAACTGCCCGTTCGAGAAGAACGGCAAGGTCGCCGCCTCACCGCGCAGCTGATCCTCGGCGTTGTGGAGATAGGCGAGGAACTGGATTTCAGGGATCGGCACAAAACCGTTGTGCCCCATGCCGATGGCCAGCCCGAGGATCGACTGCTCATCCAGCAGAGTGTCGATCACTCGGTCCGGCCCGAAGCGCTGCTGCAGCTTCTGGCTGACGCCGTAAACGCCGCCCTTGCGGCCCACGTCCTCGCCCATCATGACGATCTCGCCATGCTCCAGCATCAGATCGGTTAGTGCCCAGTTGATCAGCCGCGACATCGGCTGCGGCTCCTCCATCGCGCGCAGGTCGCTGCCAAAGGCCGCCGCGCGTGCCTCGGCAGCGGGGCCGTTGCTGGCGGCGCAGGCGCGCTTGGGCGGGATCAGGCTCGCGGCCACGTCATCGGTCGTTTTCAGATGCGGTCGAGTCACCGCCTCGCCGCGCACCCGCTCCACCCGCGCGCGGGTGTCATTGTAAATCTTCAGCGCCGCATCGGGCGTCAGCGCCCCGGCCTGCCCCAGCAACCGCACGGAATGCAGCAGCGGATCATTGGCCTCATCCGCCTCCACCTCAGCCTTGCTGAGGTAGGTGGTCGGGACATCCGCCCCCGCGTGGCCATACAGACGCACCGTGCGCAGATGCAAAAACGCGGGTTTGCGGCGGGTGCGCACGTATTCCGCCGCCTCCTGCGCCACCCGGTAGGCGTCATAGATGTCCAGCCCGTCGGCCTTGAAATACTTGATGCCCGGCCGCCCCGCCATCGAGGCCTCAATCCAGCCCTTCGGGGTTTTCACCGAAATGCCGATGCCGTTGTCTTCGCAGACGAACAGCAAGGGCAGCGGCGTCGACTGGACCGAGGTCCAGCCCGCGGTGTTGATCGCACCCTGCGCGGTGGAGTGATTGGCCGAGGCATCCCCGAAGGAACACATCACGATGGCATCATCCGGCAGCAGCTGATGCTCCGGCCTATGCCGCCTTGCCGCCCCGATGGAATAGGCCGCGCCCACTGCCTTGGGCAGGTGGCTGGCAATGGTCGAGGTCTGCGGCGGAATCATCAGCGCCTTGGAGCCCAGCACCTTGTGCCGCCCGCCGGAGGTGGGATCCTCCGCAGAGCAGGCAAAGGACAGCAGCATGTCCCAGGTGATCTGCTGGCCCGGTACCTGATCCGCCCGGGCGATCTGGAACGCCGCATCGCGGTAGTGCAGAAAGGCCATGTCCGTAGGGCGCAGCGCACCGGCGACCGCCGCCATGCCCTCATGCCCCGAGGAGCCGATGGTGTAGAACCCCTCTCCCGCCTTCTGCATGGCGCGGCTGGTCTGATCCAGCGCCCGGCTCAGCACCTGCGCGCGGTAGGTGGCCACGGCCTCGGCTGCTTCCAGCGGTCCGGCAGGATCACGGCCCGGCGGCAGTTGCCCGGACTTTACCCGGTCGAGGAAATTCTGATGCACGATCTGAGCGCGGTCCATGCGGCCTCCTTGGGACGAAACGGCGCAAATATCGGCGCTTCGACCGCGGATTGCCACTGAGAACGGCGACTGCAATCATTCCAAAACGGAATGATTTATGCGGCATTCAATCCGAAACCACACGAGACCACACCCGCTGCAAAGCCGGGTGCGCGTGCCACCAACCCGGATCTCAGGCGCGTTTTTCACCCAGGGTGGCGATGCCCAGCACCTCCAGCACCTTGGCCTCGATCTGCGGCGCGTTCATCGCGGCCACGTCATACATGTCCGCCGGGCTGGCCTGGTCGATGAAGATATCCGGCAGCACCATCGAGCGGTACTTGAGGCCCGTGTCAAAGACGCCTTCCTCCGCCAGAAGCTGCGCGACATGCGAGCCGAAACCGCCCACGGCCCCCTCTTCGATGGTGATCAGCGCTTCGTGGTCGGCGGCCAGTTGCAGGATCAGCTCGCGGTCCAGCGGCTTGGCAAAGCGGGCATCGGCAATGGTCGGTGTGATACCCTTGGCGGCCAGCGCCTCGGTAGCCTTGCGGACCTCGCCCAGACGGGTGCCAAAGGACAACAGCGCCACGCGCTTGCCCTGCTGCACCATTCGCCCCTTGCCGATCTCCAGCACCTGCGGCTGCTCCGGCATCTCGACACCTTCGCCCTCGCCACGCGGATAACGGAACGCAATCGGCCCGTCATCATGGGCCGCAGCGGTAGCGACCATGTGAACCAGCTCGGCCTCGTCGGCGGCGGCCATCACCACCATGCCCGGCAGATTGGCCATGAAGGCGATGTCGAAACTACCCGCATGCGTCGCGCCATCTGCGCCGACCAGCCCAGCCCGGTCGATGGCAAAGCGCACCGGCAGCCGCTGGATCGCCACATCATGCACAACCTGATCGTAGCCGCGCTGCAGGAAGGTGGAATACATCGCGCAGAAGGGCTTCATTCCGCCTGCCGCAAGGGCGGCCGAAAAGGTAACGCCGTGCTGTTCGGCAATGCCCACGTCGAAGGTGCGGGAAGGGTAGCGCTCGGCCATCAGGTTCAGCCCGGTGCCATCGGGCATCGCCGCGGTCACCGCACAGATCTTGTCGTCCTGGGCGGCGAGCTTCACCAGCGTATTGCCGAAAACAGACGTGTAGGAAGGCGCGTTGGAGGGCGCTTTTTTCTGCTCGCCGGTCACCATGTCGAACTTAGCGGTGGCATGGCCCTTGTCACGGGCGCGCTCGGCGGGGCCGTAACCTTTGCCCTTCTTGGTCAGCACATGGATCAGGATCGGGCCGGTCGCGCGCGCCTTCACCGTGCGCAGCACCGGCAGCAGCTGGTCCATATCATGGCCGTCGATCGGACCCAGGTAGGAGAACCCGAGCGCCTCGAACAGCGTGCCCCCAACTGCCATGCCCTTCAGCATGTCCTTGGCGCGCTTGGCGCCTTCACGGAAGGGCTCCGGCAGCAGCGAAACTGCGCCCTTGGCGGCGGCCTTCAGTTCCTGGAACGGCTCACCCGCGTAGAGGCGCGACAGGTAAGAGGACAGCGCCCCAACCGGCGGTGCGATCGACATTTCATTGTCGTTCAGAATAACGATCAGCCGCTTGCCCAGATGGCCTGCATTGTTCATCGCCTCGAACGCCATGCCCGCTGACATCGAGCCATCACCGATCACCGCGATGGCGTCGCCCAGCCCCTCGGGGATCACACCGCCAAGGTCGCGCGCCACGGCAAAGCCAAGGGCGGCGCTGATCGAGGTGGAGCTGTGGGCCGCACCGAAGGGATCATAAGGCGACTCGGAGCGTTTGGTGAAACCGCTCAGCCCGTCCTTCATCCGCAGCGTGCGGATGCGGTCACGACGGCCCGTCAGGATCTTGTGGGGATAGCACTGGTGGGAGACATCCCAAATCACCTTGTCCCGCGGGGTGTCAAAGACCGCATGCAATGCCGTGGTCAACTCCACCACACCAAGCCCCGCACCCAGATGGCCGCCGGTGACAGAGACCGCAGAGATGGTTTCCTGCCGCAGTTCCTGCGCCACCTGGGTCAGCTGAGTGTCGGTCAGCCCCTTCAGGTCGGCCGGACGGCTGATCTGGTCAAGAAGCGGAGTATGGGGCCGTTCGGACATGGTGCCTCCTTGGGCTGCGGGCCGCCCCGCGGGGAGCGTTGCGTGCTGGGTTAGCTGTCGCGCGAGATAACGAAGCGCGCGGCTTCCTTCAAGGTTTCCGCCTCGGCGCCATAGGGGGCCAGGGCGGCGCAGGCCTCCTCGCACAATGCCTTGGCACGCGATTTTGCCGCATCCAGCCCAAGCAGCGACACGAAGGTCGCCTTGCCGGCCTCTGCATCCTTGCGCACGGCCTTGCCAACCTTATCCGCGTCGCCCTCCACATCCAGGATGTCATCCGCGATCTGAAAGGCAAGCCCCAGCGCCGTCGCATATTGGCGCAAGCGCGCGGGATCTTCGCCCGCTAGCACGGCGCCGACGGTGGCCGACCATTCGATCAGGCAGCCGGTTTTACGGCTTTGCAGCAAGGTGATCTGGTCCAGCGTCAGCGGCGCCTCGGCGGTCTCGGCGGCGATATCCAGCATCTGCCCCGACACCATGCCATCCTTGCCCGAAGCCAGCGCCAGTCCTCGGATCAGCGGCAACGCCTGCGGCCCCAGAGCCGGGTCGGCCAGCAGTTCAAAGGCAAAGCACTGCAGGCTGTCGCCTGCCAGCACGGCCATGGCCTCGTTCCATTTGCGGTGCACCGTTGGCTGGCCGCGGCGCAGGTTGTCGTCATCCATGCAAGGCAGATCGTCGTGCACCAGAGAATAGGCGTGGATACATTCGATCGCCAAGGCCGCCTGTAACGCGGCGGCCTGCGGCACGCCGTGCAGCCGGGCGCTTTCCAACACAAGGAAGCCGCGCAGCATCTTGCCGCCCGTGATCGCGTAACGCATCGCGGAGTGCAGCTCGTCGCCACCGGCCAGCTGCGCCTCCATATGGGCGGTGATCGCGGCCTGGGCCTGTTTCAGCGCCTGCGCAAAGGGGCGCGCCTGGCTGTCTGCGGCGGCGTTCATGGCTCAGTCGGCGTCCAGCGGCTGGGTGCCCTTGGGGGTGCCGTTGGCATCCAGGGTGATGGCGGCGACCTTTTCCTCGGCGCGCTTCAGCTCGTCCTCGCAGCGTTTCTTCAGCTCGGCGCCGCGCTCGTACAGCGCGATCGACGCATCCAGCGCCACGTCGCCGCGCTCCAGCTGGTCCACCACGCCCTCCAGCTCACGCATTGCCTGTTCAAAGCTCATCTGGTCCACAGGGGTCTCTGTCATGCCGGTGCCCTTATCAATTCTTCAACATGTGCGCGCGCTGCCGCGGCAAGCGCGTTCAGATCATATCCGCCTTCCAAAGTCGAGACGATACGGCCGCCACACAGCTCTGCCGCCAGTGCGCACAGCTGTGCCGTCAACCAGGCGAAATCAGCGGTGCTCCAGTTCAGATTGGCGAGCGGGTCGTCCTGATGGGCGTCGAAACCGGCGGAGATGATGATCAGCTCCGGCCGGAAGGCACGCAGGCGGGGAAACGCCTGCCCCTCATAGGCCGCCTGCATCTCTGCCCGGCCCGACTCCGGTGGCAGCGGCAGGTTCAGGATCTGGCCATGGGCGCCGTCTTCATCGGCGTGGCCGCTGCCCGGCCACAGCGGCATCTGCTGGCTGGTGATCACCAGCGCGCGCGGCTCGTCCCACAACAGATCCTGGGTGCCGTTGCCGTGGTGCACGTCAAAATCGACCACCGCGACGCGGCTGAGGCCGTGATGGTCCAGCGCGTGTTTTGCCGCCAGCGCCGCATTGCCGAACAGGCAAAAGCCCATGGCAGTGTCGGCCTCGGCATGATGGCCCGGCGGGCGCACCGCGGCAAAAGCGTTCTGTACTTCGCCGCCCAGCACCATGTCGACGCCACGCACCACGGCACCTGCCGCGCGAAATGCCGCGTCCAGCGAACCCGGCGACAGGAAGGTGTCGCCATCGATCTGCGCCCAGCCTTCCGCCGGAGAGGCCCGCCGCAGTTCCGCCAAGTAGGCCGCCGGATGAATGCGCAGTATGTCGTCTTCAGCCGCCATCGGGGCGGTGACACGCTTCAGCTCCAAAGGCTCCAGCGCATGCAGCACATGCTCCAGCCGGGCCACCCGTTCGGGATGGCCCTCCGGGGTGACGTGGTTCAGGCAATCGGCGTGGGTGATCAGGGCAGTGGTCGGGGCGGCGGTCATCAACTGGGTTCTCCTGCGGTCAGGTCTGGGGCGAGCCTAGGAGGCGGCAGGCGACAGCTGCAAGCGGTTTTGCCGGGCACGGCCCCGGACCGGACAGGATTTGCCGAAGAAGCGAGAAGCGGCGCGGGTCAGTCCGGCGCGAGCATGTAGCCGGCACCGCGCACCGTTTGCAGATATTGCGGCTGTTTCGGGTTCGGCTCGATCTTGCGGCGCAGGCGGGTAATCTGCACATCCACCGCGCGTTCCTGTGCCTGGCCGCGGTCGCGGCCCAGATCCTCGACCAGCTTGGAGCGGCTGACGGGCTCGCCGGGCTGCGCCGAGAAGATCCGCATCAGTTGGCTTTCGGTGGCAGTCAGGCGGATCAGCTCCTCACCCTGCCACATTTCGCCGCGCTCGATATCATAGCGGATGGTCCCGAGATGGAGCACCTTGGGCGCACTATCCTGTGCCGTGGTGTCCGGAATGCGCCTCAGGATCGCATTGACCCGCAAAAGCAGCTCCTTGGGTTCGAAGGGCTTGGGCAGGTAATCATCCGCCCCCGCCTCCAGCCCGGCGATCCGGTCCTCCGTCTCGCCCTTGGCGGTCAGCAGCAGCACCGGCGTCGTCATCTTTTCGCGCAAGTCACGGGTCAGCGAAATGCCGTCCTCGCCCGGCATCATGACATCCATGATGATAAGGTCGAACTCAAGCCCTGCCAGCACCCGGCGTGCATGCGCCCCATCGCGCGCCGCAGTTACCAGAAAACCTGCCCGCATCAGGAATTTCTTCAGCAAACCACGGATGCGTTCATCATCGTCGACGATCAGCAGGTGGGCATCGCTCATGGTGTGGCCTTTCAGTCCCGAAGCTTGGCATAGGCGCGGCGCATGTCCGCATCCATCATCGCCTCCAGCACCTTCTTGAAGCCCTGCACCGCCTCCGGCCCGGCCTCCTTGTAAGCGGCACGCATCCGGGCGCGCTGCGCATCCGAAAGCTTGGCCTCCAGCGCCTCGCCTTCCTCGGTGAGGTAGAGGTGCCGCTCACGCTTGTCCAATTCCCCGACCTTGCTGATCACCAACCCGTCACCGATCAACGTGCGCAGCACCCGGTTGAGCGACTGTTTGGTCACCCCAAGGATGCTGAGAAGGTTGTTCACCGTGGTTCCCGGCGAGCGGCTGATGAAATGGATGGCCCGGTGGTGCGCCCGACCGTAGGCCAGCTCGGCCAGGATCCGGTCCGGATCCGCAGTGAAGCCCCGATAGGCAAAGAACATCGCCTCGATGCCCTGGCGCAGCTGCTCGTCGGTCAGAAACAACAGGCTGGATCCGCCGTGTCCCTGCCCTGATCGCCCTTCCGGCATATGTCTTCCCTCGTCTGAACTTCCCGGCAGTTTATGTCAGCCTTGTTGACATTCCAAGGGTGAAGATGTATCGAATCTCAGCTTTGGCGCAAGATTGTGACCGCAACGGCCCTAAATTGCGCAACTATCGAAAATACTGCAAGGTGTAGGAGGCTGCGGCATGGCTGGCTATGACGACCGGGATGGTCTGATCTGGATGGATGGAGAATTGGTCAAATGGCGGGATGCCAAGGTGCATATCCTGACCCATGCGATGCACTATGCCTCTTCCGTGTTCGAGGGTGAGCGCGCCTACAACGGCAAGATCTTCAAGAGCCGCGAGCACTCCGAACGGCTGATCGCCAGTGCCGAGGCGCTGGACATTCCGATGCCCTACACCGTCGACCAGATCGAGGCCGCCAAGGAAGAGACCCTGAAAGCCTCCGGCCTGCAGGACGCCTATGTGCGGGCGCTGGTCTGGCGCGGCTCGGGCGAGGACATGGGCGTGGCCTCGGCAAGGAACCCCGTGCGCATGGCCATCGCGGTCTGGGGCTGGGGTGCCTATTATGGCGACGCCAAGATGAAAGGCGCCAAGCTGGACATCGCGGAGTGGAAACGCCCGAGCCCGGAGACCATCCCGGTGCATGCCAAGGCGGCCGGTCTCTACATGATCTGCACCATTTCCAAGCACAAGGCCGAAGCCAAGGGGTGCTCGGATGCGCTGTTCATGGACTACCGCGGCTACGTGGCCGAGGCGACCGGTGCGAATGTATTCTTCGTCAAGGACGGCGAAGTCCACACGCCGCTGGCTGATTGCTTCCTCAACGGGATCACGCGCCAGACCGTGATCCAGATGCTGAAGGACAAGGGCATCACCGTGCATGAGCGCCACATCATGCCCGAGGAGATGGAAGGTTTCGAGCAGTGCTGGCTGACCGGCACCGCCGCCGAAGTCACCCCGGTGGGCGAGATCGGCCCCTACAAGTTCGAAGTCGGTGCGCTGACCCGCGAGATCGCCGCAGACTACGAAAAGCTGGTACGCGCCTGAGCCGCCGCCAGTCTCTGGAATTACCGAACCCCCGCCACTGCGCGGGGGTTTTTCGTTGCCCGAACCTCCGAATGCTGCAACCCTGCCCTTTGCCCCGAACAGTGGCGCAGGGAGAACATGGTGGAACACGACACGGCATATGTCAGCTATCTGGAACTGGGCTTGCGGCTGTTGTGTGCGGCGGTTGCCGGAGCCATCATGGGGTTGGACCGGGAGCTGCGCGAGCGTCGCGTCGGGATGCGGACCTACATGATCGTGGCGCTCGGCTCGGCCGGTTTCACGCTTATCACCATGGAATTGTCCCTCGAGGCGCTGCAATTCGAGATGGGGTCGGACCCGACCCGCATCATGCAGGGGCTGGTGGGGGCAATCGGTTTTCTGGGGGCCGGAGCAATCATCCAGGGCAAGCAGAGCGTCGGGGGCATGGCAACCGCGGCCAGCCTGTGGGTGGCGGGTGCCGTCGGTATGGCCTCCGGGCTTGGCTACTACGTCCATGCGCTGATGCTTTCGGTGATCGCTGCAGGAATTCTGGCGCTCAGCCACGTGATGGACAAACGGGGCAGCGCCGACCGGCCGGATCTGGACGGCGAGTGATGGTCCGACACGTGCTCCGTCGCAAAAGATTTGCGATAGTTTCATCGGACTGAAGAGCAGCAGTTACAGTTCGCCCCCAAGACGCGCTCACCTATCCCTTTCCTTTTCGACAGGTGAGCTTCATGTCTTCAATTCGTTTTCCGCGTCCGACCCGCCGCGCCTTTCTGGCGGGCGGTACCGCCTTCGCCACCTCTCTGGCGCTGCCCGCAATTTCCCGCGCCGCCGCCCGGCCGCAGTTCACGCATGGGGTGCAGTCCGGCGATGTCGACGCCACTTCCGGCATGATCTGGACCCGCACCGACCGTCCGGCGAAAGTGATGATGGAGGTCTCCACCACCGAAAGCTTCGCCAACGCCCGCCAGCTGGCACCGATGAGCGCGCTGCCCAACCACGACATGGCCGTAAAGCGCCTGGTCGAGGGTCTGCCCTCGGACCAGGACATCTTCTACCGCTTCGTGGCGGCGGACCTGAATGACATCAACGCCGTGTCCGAACCCGTCGTGGGCCGGTTCCGCACCGCCCCCTCGGCGCGTCGTGACGTGCGCTTTGCCTGGTCGGGCGACACGGCCGGTCAGGGCTGGGGCATCGATGATGACGGCATGGCCACCTATGCCACCATGGCGCAGCACCGCCCCGATTTCTTCATCCACTCCGGTGACACCATCTATGCCGACGGGCCGATGCAGGACGAGGTCGAAAAGGACGGCCAGCTGATCTGGAAAAACACCACGCTGATCGATGAAAAGCGCAAGGTGGCCGAAACCCTGGACGAGTTCCGCGGCCAGTGGAAATACAACCTGCTGGACGAGCACGTGCGCGCGATGAACGCGGTCTGCCCGACCTTCATGCAGTGGGACGACCACGAGGTGGTGAACAACTGGTCCTCCTCGCGCAGCCTGATGGAGGATGATCGCTATTCCGAGAAATCCATCCATGTTCTGCAGGCCCGCGCCACCCGCGCCTTCCACGAGATGACGCCGCTGCGCATCACCCCGTCCGAGCCGGGTCGCGTCTACCGCAAGATTTCTTACGGTCCGATGCTGGATGTGTTCTTCCTCGACCTGCGTAGCTATCGCGGGCCCAATACCGAGAACCTGCAGGCCGAGCTGACGGACGAGAGCCGTATTCTGGGCGCCGAGCAGATGGCCTGGCTCAAACGTGAGCTGGCCAATTCCGATGCCACTTGGAAAGTGATTGCCTCCGACATGCCGATCGGCCTGGTGGTCGGCGGCGGCCAGGAGGCAATCGGCAATGGCGACAACGGCAGCGCCAAGGGGCGCGAGCTGGAGATCGGCGAACTCCTGCGCTTCATCAAGACCGCCAAGATCCACAACACCGTCTGGTTCACCGCCGACGTGCATTACACCGCCGCGCACTACTACAACCCCGACAAGGCCGCCTTCCAAGAGTTCGAACCGTTCTGGGAATTTGTCTCCGGGCCGCTGCATGCGGGCACCTTTGGTCCCAATGACCTCGACATGACCTTCGGGCCGGAGGTCAAGTACATCAAGGCACCGACCGAGGATCAGAGCCAGAACCTGCCGCCCTCGATGGGGCTGCAGTTCTTTGGCCTGGTGGACATCGACGGAGCCACCCAGCAGATGAAGGTGCGGCTGATGGACCGCGCCGACAAGGAGCTGTGGAGCGTCACGCTGGATCCGGTCGGCGCGTCGATCTGATCCCGGGCTGTGCCAGCAGCCAGTCAATCACCGCTTTGGTCCGGCCATCCGTGCCGGGCCAAAGCACATGGAACCCCAGATCGTCCTGCGGCGGTGCCTGCCACAGGATCCTCAGCGGCTGCGCGCCCAGAAAGATCCGCGGCACCAGCGCGATGCCCTGGCCGTTCAGCGCTGCATCCATCGCCAGCGCGGTCTGATTGAACTGAAGCAACCGCCCGGTGGTGGCCAGCCCCGCCTGCCGCAGCAGCCGGTCCCAGTGCCGGTGCCCGTCCTGTATCAGCGTCATTCGCGCCAGATCCGCAAGGTCCGGCGAATCTCCCAGTGTCAGAGCCGCATCTGCCGCCGCCACTGCGACCAGCTCCACCGGTGCCAGCAGCGCGGACTGCAAGCCGGCCTCCCGCGGTCTGGCCCCCTGGCGGATGGCGATATCGATGCCGTCACGCTTGAAATCTGTCAGGCTTTCCTCCGCCACCACCCGCAGGTCAAGATCCGGATGGGCAGCCTCGAACTCCGTCAACCTGGGTACCAGCCACTTGGCCGCAAACGAAGGCGGCACCGACAGGGTGACCCGCTGCACCGTCGGCGCCAACTTGTCGGTCGCATCGCGGATCAGCGCCAGCGCCTGGCGCACCGGCGCGTGATAGCTGCGCCCCGTATCGGTCAGCGTCAGTCCACGGGCGTGACGGTGGAACAGCTTGTGCCCCAGATCAGCCTCCAGCCGCCGCACCTGCTGCGCCACCGCGCCCTGGGTCAGGTGCAGCTCTTCGGCCGCGCGACCGAAATTCAGGTGGCGGGCAGCGGCATCAAACATCCGCAAAGCATTCAGGTTGGGCAGGCGCATCGGGGTTCAGCCAGTAGATTTTCTACAGCCTTGCGCGATGAGACATGATTGGTCAAGCGCCGCCACAGCCGCCATGTTCCAGGCAGCAGAAGGAGTAACACCATGACCAAGATAGCCCTGTTCACCGCCGCCGGCAGCGGCATGGGCGCCGACGCGGCCCGCCACCTGCGCGCCCAAGGCTACGAGGTGGCGATCCTGTCCTCCTCCGGCAAGGGCGAAGCCCTGGCCGAAGAGCTGGGCGGCATCGGCCATACAGGCTCTAACCTTGTGCAAAATGACCTGCAGGCGCTCGTGGACAAGGCGATGGGCCGCTGGGGGCGGATCGACGTGCTGGTCAATTCGGCCGGCCATGGCCCCAAGGGCGATGTGCTGGAAATCAGCGATGATGACTGGCATCTGGGGATGGAATACTACTTGATGAACGTGATCCGCCCGACCCGTCTGGTGGCCCCGATCATGGCGGCGCAAGGCAAGGGTTCGATCATCAACATCTCGACCTTTGCGGCGTTTGAACCCGATCCGCTGTTTCCGACCTCGGGCGTGTTCCGGGCCGGGCTGGCCAGTTTCACCAAACTCTTCGCGGACAAATATGCCGCAAAGGGCGTGCGGATGAACAACGTGCTGCCCGGTTTCATCGACAGCCTGCCCGAGACCGAGGGCCGCAAGGCGCGGATCCCGATGGGCCGCTACGGCACCGCCCGCGAAGTCTCGGCGCTGATTGCGCATCTTGCCTCGGACGAGGCTGCCTATACCACTGGGCAGAACATTCGCATCGACGGCGGGCTGACCCGGTCGGTCTAGGCAAATGCAACGAGTATGCCTTGTTAGAGCCTGTTATCCGCCCTTGGGATCGATCATCGGCTTGGCCTTGCCCCGCTGCAGGCCAAGCCGGTGCTCGCGCCAGATCACCAACGCATTGCCCGCCACGACCAAGGCGGCCCCTGCCAGCATCACGAGCGTCGGCCACTCGTTGAACCAGACATAACCGATGATGATGGCAAAGATCATCGAAGCGTAGTCATAAGGTGCCAGCATCGAGGCCGGGGCAAACCGGTAGGAGGAGGTGACCAGGATCTGCGCCACCCCGCCGACCAGCCCGGCCGAGACCAGCAACGCCAGCACGCGGGGCTCTGGCACTACCCAGCCGAACGGCGCGGTCAGCAGCGCCAGCACCGAGGCCGTGAGCGAGAAATAGAACACGATCGCAGCGGTATGTTCCGACTGCACCATGCGGCGGATGTGGATCTGCACGAAGCCGCGCGCCACCGTCGCTGCGACGACCAGCAGAACCCCCAGCATGGCGCCATCCTCCAGATCGCCGCCGAGTCGTGGCCAGATCATGATCAGAACCCCCAGCAGCCCGATGGCAACCGCGGTGATCCGCACCATGCGGATGGTCTCGCCCAGAAACAGCGCTGCCAGGATCAGGGTGAAGATCGGCGTGGCATAGCCGATTGCGGTGACCTCGGGCAGCGGCAGCAACGCCAGCCCCATGAAGGTCATCGCCATCGCCGATGTCCCGACCAGCCCGCGCCAGACATGGTACATCGGCCGCTTGGTGATCAGCCCGTGCCGCAGTTCGCCCCGCGCAGCCAGCCAGACCACGATCACCGGGATCGCGAAGAACGAGCGGAAGAACACCGCCTCGCCTGCAGGCACATGCGCGGAGGTGGCCTTGATGATCCCGGACAGGGCGGTGAACAGCGCGATGGCCAGTACCTTCAACAGGACTGCCAGCACAGGTCGATGCGATGTTAACGGTTTTGCCATGGCGCGACCCTGCGCCCAAGCGCCGCAAAGATCAATGGGCTGATTGCGCCCTGGCGGCCAATCATGTGGTCTGCGCCCCCGCCGCAGGCGTCGGCGCAGACCGTGGGTGTCAGTGCTGATGCGCGGCCTGCACCGCCTCGCTGCGCCATTCCTTCAGCGCCTGCATCAGTATCTGGAAGGCGGAGCTGAGGAACAGGCCGCCCATGATGCCGGCCACGATCAGGTCGGGCCAGCCGCTGGCCGTGCCCCAGACCCCCAGTGCCGCGATCATCACCGCCACGTTGCCGATGGCGTCATTGCGCGAACACAGCCAGACCGAGCGCACATTGGCATCCCCGTCCTTGTAGCGTGCCAGCAGCATGACCGAGATCAGGTTGGCCGCCAGCGCCATGAACCCGATCCCGCCCATCACATGCGCCTGCGGCACGCCGATGTAGAACACCTGATAGATGGTCGAGCCGAACACCCACAGCCCCATCAGCAGCAAGCTGACGCCCTTGCCCAGAGCCGCAAGCGCGCGGGTGCGCAGGGAGGCGCCGATCACCGCCAGTGAAATGCCATAGGTCAGCGCATCGCCCAGAAAATCCAGCGCGTCCGCCTTCAGCGCCTGGCTGTCGGCCAGCTGGCCTGCCCCCATCTCCACCGCGAACATGCCCGCGTTGATGGCGATTACCGCCCATAGCCTGCGTTTGTAGTCCGCCGAGACCCCGTCGAATTTTGCTTCGTGATTGCAGCAGCCTGCCATTTCTCTTGTCCTCGTTCTTGATTCGAGGTCAACCTAAGTGCTCTAGTCACTAGAGCTTCAAGAGGGGCTTCGCATGTTTTCCATCGGCCAGCTGTCCAAGGCGACGGGCGTGAAGGTGCCCACCATCCGTTATTACGAGGAGATCGGCCTGCTGCCGCAGCCGGGCCGCAACGCCGGCAACCAGCGCCGTTATGGGCAGGACGGGATGGATGCGCTGGGGTTCATCAAACATGCCCGCGACCTCGGCTTTTCACTGGAGGACATCAAGGCGCTGATGGGGCTGGATGGCCAGCTGGGCGAGGATTGTGCCGAAGCCGACCGCATCGCCCGCAGCCAGTTGGCCAATGTTCGTGACCGCATCCGCAAATTGGAACAGCTGGCGACCGAGTTGGAGCGGATCAGCCACCTGTGCGATGGCGGCAACGGTGGCTGCTGCAAGGTGCTTACGGCGCTTGGCGATCACAGCCAATGCACCACGGAGCACGGCTAAACAGCTCGGAGCTGCTGGAAAGCTCCCTTGTTAGAGCCTGAAAGTCAGCCGATGCGGCCCTGGTTCTCACCGATCTGGCCGCGGTGCAGCAGCAAGTGGTCCAGGATCACACAGGCCATCATCGCCTCCGCCACCGGCACCGCGCGGATGCCGACGCAGGGGTCATGGCGGCCCTTGGTGATGACCTCGGTGGCGGTGCCATCCTTGCGGATCGACTGGCGCGGAGTGAGGATCGAGGAGGTCGGCTTGACCGCGAAACGCACCACCACGTCCTGCCCGGTGGAAATACCGCCAAGAATGCCGCCGGCATGGTTCGAGGAATAGACCGGCGCGCCGTCATTGCCCATGAAGATCTCGTCGGCGTTCTCCGATCCCTTTAGCCGGGCGGCGTTCATGCCCTCGCCGATCTCGACGCCCTTCACCGCGTTGATCGACATCATCGCCGCGGCCAGATCAGTGTCCAGCTTGCCGTAAATCGGCGCGCCAATGCCTGCGGGCACGCCGCGCGCGACAACCTCCACGACCGCGCCGACCGAGTCATGCGCCTTGCGCAGGCCCTGCAGATAGTCTTCCCAGTCCTGCACGGCCCCGACATCCGGGATCCAGAAATCGTTCTGGTCGATCGCATCCCAGTCGAACCGGCTGCGGTCGATTTCCATCTCGCCCATCCGGGTCATGTAGCCCTTGATCTCCAGACCAGGCACCAGTGTCTTGATTGCTTCACGTGCAACACCGCCCGCCGCAACCCGCGCCGCGGTTTCGCGCGCCGAGGACCGGCCGCCGCCGCGGTAGTCGCGGTTGCCGTATTTCTGGAAATAGGTGATGTCGGCGTGGCCCGGACGGAAGGTCTGCGCGATCTCGCCATAGTCCTTTGAGCGCTGGTCGGTGTTCTCGATCATCAGCTGGATCGGCGTGCCGGTGGATTTGCCCTCGAACACGCCGGACAGGATCTTCACCGCGTCGGGTTCATTGCGCTGGGTGGTGTTCTTGTTCTGCCCCGGACGGCGCTTGTCCAGCCACTGCTGCAGCATTTCCGGCTCCAACGGGACGTTCGGCGGGCACCCGTCGACGGTAGCGCCAAGCGCGGGCCCGTGGCTTTCGCCCCAGGTGGTAACGCGGAAGAGGTGTCCAAAGCTGTTCATCGACATCGGGAAGGGTCTCCTTTGGGCCGTGCTTAGCGGGCGGGGGGCGCTCTCTCAAGGGGTTTCCTGCTGCGGCACAGGCGACCGGCACCGACCCCGGCGGCTCCGCCGGGATTTGGCGGCGCAAGACAGGCGGCGGAGTTTGCCTTGTCATTGCGGCGTACGGGGAATACTCTGCGCGCCACCTCGGGGTGCGCGCAGGCGCTGAGATGACACCCGTTGAACCTGAACCGGATCACACCGGCGGAGGGAAGGTACTGGACAGCCTCCACCCTTGCCCAAAGCCGCAAAGGAGGATGGCATGAAACATCTTGCATTTGCAGCGGGACTGCTGGGCGCCTCGGCAGCCTTTGCCGACACGCCCGAACTCACCGTTTATACCTATGACAGCTTCGTCTCCGAATGGGGCCCCGGCCCGGCCGTCGAGAAGGCGTTCGAGGAAGTCTGCGGCTGCGACCTGAAACTGGTCGGCGCAGGCGATGGCGCGGCACTGCTTGCGCGCATCAAGCTGGAGGGCGCACGATCCGAGGCCGACGTGGTTCTGGGCTTGGACACCAACCTGACCGCCGCTGCCAAGGCGACCGGCCTGTTCGCCGAGCATTCGGTCAGCGCCGACTACAGCCTGCCGGTTGCGTGGAACGACGCGACCTTTGTGCCCTACGACTGGGGCTACTTCGCCTTTGTCCACAACGCCGATGCTGCGGCGCCCGCCGATTTCAAGGCGCTGGCCGCGAGCGACAAGAAGATCGTGATCCAGGATCCGCGCTCCTCGACCCCTGGTCTGGGACTGCTGATGTGGGTCAAGGCAGCCTACGGCGATGAAGCCCCCGCGATCTGGGAAGGGCTGGCCGACAACGTGGTGACGGTGACCAAGGGCTGGTCCGAAGCCTACGGCATGTTCCTGGAGGGCGAAGCCGACATGGTGCTGTCCTACACCACCTCTCCGGCCTATCACCTGATTGCCGAGGAAGACGGCACCAAGGCGGCTGCCGCCTTTGACGAGGGCCATTACATGCAGGTCGAAGTGGCCGGCAAGCTGGCTGGCTCCGACCAGCCGGAGCTGGCCGACCAGTTCCTCGACTTCATGGTCTCTGATGCCTTCCAGTCGATCATCCCGACCACCAACTGGATGTACCCTGCCGTGACCCCGGCGGAGGGTCTTCCCAAAGGGTTTGAGACCCTGGCACAGCCGGCCAAGTCGCTGCTGCTGTCCGAAGACGAGGCCGCCGCCGTGCGGGGTACGGCGCTGGACGAATGGCTGAACGCGCTCAGCCAATAAGGGCAACGGCCGGGATCGGCGCGGCGCTTCTGGTAGCGGCGCTGATCCTGGGCACCCTCGCGGCGGTGGCCCTCAGGGCCGAAACCGGCAGCGGCCTTGCGACCAGCGACTGGTCCGCGCTGCGCTTTACCCTGACACAGGCCAGCCTGTCGGCGCTGCTGAGCGTCGGCCTCGCCATCCCCGTTGCCCGCGCGCTGGCGCGGCGACGCTTTGCCGGGCGGCGGCTGCTGATCGCGCTTCTGGGCGCGCCGTTCATCCTGCCGGTGATCGTGGCGATCCTTGGTCTGCTGGCGGTGTTCGGCCGCGCCGGCTGGCTGAGTGTGCTGCTGGGTCTGTTCGGGCTGGAGCCGGTGCAGATCTACGGGCTGCACGGGGTGGTGCTGGCACATGTCTTTTTCAACCTGCCGCTGGCCACCCGGCTGATCCTGCAGGGTTGGCAGGAAATCCCGGCCGAGCGCTTCCGCCTCGCCGCCCAGCTGGATGCCGGGCCGCTGGCGATGTGGCGGCTGCTGGAGGCGCCGATGCTGCGCCGCGTCGCCCCGGGCGCGCTGGCGGTGGTCTTTGCCATCTGCCTTTCCAGCTTTGCGGTGGCGCTGACGCTGGGCGGCGGACCGCGGGCCACCACGATTGAGCTCGCGATTTATCAGGCCTTCCGCTTTGATTTCGACCTTGGCCGCGCCGCACTTCTGTCGGGCCTGCAACTCGTGCTGACCGGCGCCGCTGCGCTGGTGGCGCTGCGGGTCTCGACGGGCGAGGGTTTCGGCGCCGGGCTGGACCGCGCGGTGCAGCGCTGGGACGGCAAAAGCACCCTCGCGCGCGGGCTGGATGCGGGCTGGATCCTGCTGGCCGCTGCCTTTCTGCTGCTGCCGCTGGCCGCGATCGTGCTGGCCGGGCTGCCGGGGCTCACCACGCTGAAAGGCTCTGTCTGGCAGGCGGCGGGCAATTCGGTTCTGGTGGCCGCGCTCAGCACCGCGTTGCTGCTGGTGCTGGCGCTGCCGATGGCCGCGGCGGCCGCGGCCGGGCGCGGAAGGCTGGCGGAACTCTCGGGAATTCTGGGGCTTGCGGCCTCGCCGCTGGTGATCGGTACCGGGCTGTTCATCGTGATCTACCCGTTCGCCAGCCCGTTTGATCTGGCCCTCCCGGTCACGGCCCTCGTCAATGCGGTGATGGCGCTGCCCTTTGCGATGCGCATCCTGGCGCCGCGCGCGCAGGAAGTGCTGGGACGCTACGGCCGCCTGTCACTGTCGCTGGACATGCGCGGCTGGCATTTCGTGCGCCACGTCTACCTGCCCCGGATGCGGGCGCAGACCGGATTTGCCGCGGGGCTTGCGGCGGCGCTGTCGATGGGCGATCTCGGCGTGGTGGCGCTGTTCGCCGACCCGGAATTTGCCACTCTGCCGCTGCAGATCTACCGGCTGATGGGGGCCTACCGGATGGAGGCAGCGGCGGCGGCCGCGCTCTTGCTGCTGGCGCTGTCGATGGGCGCCTTCTGGATACTGGACCGCGGAGGCCGCTGGCATGCTGAAACTTGAAAATTGCCGGATCCTGAACGGCGGCTACGCGGTGGAGGCGAATCTGGAGATCCAAGCAGGCAGCTGCACCGCGGTGATCGGCCCGTCGGGCGCGGGCAAGTCCACGCTGGTGGAGGCGATCGCAGGCTTTCTGCCGCTGACCCGCGGCGAGATCCGCTGGCAGGGCGCGGATATGGCCGGCCAGCCGCCGGGCAAGCGGCCTGTGGCGATGCTGTTTCAGGACGGCAACCTTTTTCCGCATCTGAGCGCAGCCCAGAACGTCGGCCTGGGGCTGCGCGCCAGCCTGCGGCTGTCGGATGCAGACTGGCAGAAGGTGGAGGCCGCGCTGACGCGGGTCGGCCTTTCTGGAATGGGCGCGCGCAAGCCCGCGGCCCTGTCCGGCGGCCAGCAAAGCCGGGTCGCATTAGCAAGGGTACTGGTGCAGGGCCGCGATATCCTGCTGCTGGATGAACCCTTTGCCGCACTTGGCCCCGCCCTGAAGGCCGAGATGCTGGATCTTGTGGCAGAGCTGGCGCGCGAAAGCGGAGCCACCGTGCTGATGGTCAGCCATGAGCCTGCAGATGCCCGCCGCATCGCGGATCAGGTGGTGCTGGTGGCGGAGGGCCGCGCCCACCCGCCGCAGCGGACGGCAGAGTTGCTGGACAACCCGCCGCCGGCCCTCAAGGCCTATCTGGGCTAGGCGGCCAGCGCCGCCTTGCGGGTTTCGGTGATCATCAGCGCGGCGCGCGCGGCTTCGCGGCCCTTTTCCACGAAATGGTCACGGTAGATCGCCATGTGGTGGTCGGTCTCCTGGAAATGATGCGGCGTCAGCGACACCGACAGCACCGGCACGCCGGTGTCCATGCCGGCCCGCATCAGCCCGTCTACCACGGCCTGCGCTACGAAGTCATGCCGGTAGATGCCGCCGTCGACCACCAGCGCGGCACAGGCAACCGCAGCGTATTTGCCGGTCTTGGCCAGCTCCTGCGCCAACAGCGGCATCTCGAACGCGCCGGGCACATCAAAGACGTCGATCTGCTCGGCCGGGATCAGCTGCTGGAATCCCTCCAGCGCGCGGTCGACGATATCTGCATGCCATTGGGCCTTGATGAAGGCATAGCGGGTGTGTGTCATATCGTAATCTCCATAGGTTCTGACACGTCACCCAAGGCGATCACGGACAGACGGGCGCACCTCTGGCGTCGCCCTTCTGCACGTTCTCTTTCATCCGGACTGTGACCGTCGGCTCTGGTGTCGCACCAGATCTGCTGACACTTCCGACATCCGGAAGCCGCTCGCGGGCTTGCGGGATCTCGCCCGCTTACCGCCGGTGGGGAATTCCGCCCCGCCCTGAGAACGCGGTGAACCTGCCAGCCTTTGCGACCCGACGCAAGAGCCGGCGGACAGTCGCCCGGCGCCACACGCCTTTTGCAAAAAGTCTTGCCAAATGTTTTGCGAAACTCTTGGGTAACTAGGGTCAGCGGTGCAATGTCCGCACGGCAGCGGATACGGCAGAGGAGACCGGCATGAAACTCTATGCAGCGGCGGCGTCGCCCTTTGTGCGCAAGGTCATGGTGGTCCTGCATGAGACCGGGCAGCTGGACTCCGTTGAAATCGTGCCGGTGGTCACCTCGCCGGTGCAGCCCAGCGGCGCGGTGCAGGCCAGCAACCCGCTGGCCAAGATCCCTGCGCTGGAGCGCGGCGACGGCCCGGCGCTTTATGACAGTCGGGTGATCTGTGCCTATCTGGACCAGCGCGCGGGCGGACGGCTGTACAACCGCGGCTGGGACAGCAAGATCCTGGAAGCCACCGCCGACGGCATCATGGATGCAGCGGTGCTGATGTCCTATGAAAAACGGCTGCGGCCGCAGGACAAACAGTGGGACGGCTGGCTGGACGCGCAGCTGGACAAGGTTCTGGGCGGCTGCGCGGCGCTGAACGCCCGCTGGATGAGCCACCTGCAAGGGCCGCTGGACATCGGCCAGATCGCCGTAGGCTGCGCGCTTGGCTATGTCGATTTTCGCCATCCAGACGCAGGTTGGCGCAACGGAAACCCGGCGCTCGCGCAGTGGTATGCTGCCTTCGAATCGCGCCCCAGCATGCAGGCCACCCAACCGCGCGACGCCTGATTAACAAAACCTTGCCGCACACGGGGCCATTCGGCCCCGGCCCGGCGCGCCAGTGTGGCATTGTCACACGCGCGTGACAGAAAGTTGTACGTGCGGCTTTCTGCGCGCCTATGACCGCTGGACGAACGCCCTTTGCCCCGCTAGATACGCGCCAGAGTCACCGCGAGCGATCGCGGTGCATGCGCATGTTTGCCCTAAACGGGCGCTGGAATTGGAGAAAACCTCGTGTCCCACGCAGAAGACCACGAAGGAACCCGGAGAGATTTCCTCTACTACGCCACTGCCGGCGCCGGGGCAGTGACCGCGGGTGCCGCCGTATGGCCCCTGGTCAACCAGATGAACCCCTCCGCCGACGTGAAAGCGCTGTCTTCGATCCTGGTCGATGTCAGCGGCGTGGAAGTTGGCACGCAGATCTCGGTCATGTTCCTCGGCAAGCCGGTGTTTATCCGCCGTCGCACCCAGGAAGAGATCGAGGAAGCCCGTGCTGTGGAGCTGTCCGAGCTGATCGACCCCCGGTCGGAGAACCCCAACAAGCCGGGCACTGACGCGGCAGACGCGAACCGCACCCTGGACGAGGCCGGCGAATGGCTGGTGATGATGGGTGTTTGCACCCACCTCGGCTGTGTGCCGCTGGGCGATGGCGCCGGTGAATTCAATGGCTGGTTCTGCCCCTGCCACGGCTCGCACTACGACACCGCAGGCCGTATCCGCAAAGGTCCGGCGCCGGAGAACCTGCACGTGCCTGTCGCCGAGTTCGTCGACGCTAACACCATCAAGCTGGGATAAGGAAACGCGCTCATGTCCGGTATTCCGCACGACCATTACGAGCCGAAGACAGGCGCAGAGAAGTGGCTGCACAGCCGCCTGCCCATCGTCGGCCTGATCTATGACACCATCATGATCCCCACCCCCAAGAACCTGAACTGGTGGTGGATCTGGGGCATCGTCCTGGCTTTCTGCCTGGCGCTGCAAATCGTCACCGGCATCGTCCTGGTGATGCACTACACCCCGCATGTTGACCTGGCCTTCGCCTCCGTTGAGCACATCATGCGCAACGTGAACGGCGGCCATATGCTGCGCTACCTGCACATGAACGGCGCTTCGCTGTTCTTTGTTGCCGTCTACATCCACATCTTCCGCGGCCTGTACTACGGTTCCTACAAGGCGCCCCGCGAGATCACGTGGATCGTCGGCATGCTGATCTACCTCTTGATGATGGGCACCGCCTTCATGGGTTACGTGCTGCCGTGGGGCCAGATGTCCTTCTGGGGTGCGACCGTGATCACCGGCCTGTTCGGCGCGATCCCGTTCATCGGCGAGGCGATCCAGACCTGGCTGCTGGGCGGACCGGCGGTGGACAACGCCACCCTGAACCGCTTCTTCTCGCTGCACTACCTGCTGCCCTTCGTGATCGCGGCGCTGGTGATCGTGCACATCTGGGCCTTCCACACCACTGGCAACAACAACCCCACCGGTGTTGACGTCCGCCGTGGCTCCAAGGAAGAAGCCAAGAAAGACACCCTGCCCTTCTGGCCCTACTTCGTGATCAAGGATTTCCTGGGTCTGGCCGTTGTGCTGGTCGTGTTCTGGGCCATCGTCGGCTTCATGCCGAACTACCTGGGCCACCCGGACAATTACATCGAAGCCAACCCGCTGGTGACGCCTGCGCACATCGTGCCCGAATGGTACTTCCTGCCGTTCTACGCGATCCTGCGTGCCTTCACCTCCGAGGTCTGGGTTGTGCAGTTCGCCTCCTTCATCACCGGCGGCATCATCGACGCGAAGTTCTTCGGCGTGATTGCCATGTTCGGCGCGATCCTGGCCATGGCGCTGGCGCCCTGGCTGGACACCTCCAACGTGCGTTCGGGTCGTTACCGCCCGATGTTCAAATGGTGGTTCGCGCTGCTGGTCGTCGACTTCTTCGCCCTGATGTGGCTGGGTGCGATGCCTGCGGAAGAACCCTATGCCTCGTTCTCGCTGATCGCTTCGGCCTACTGGTTCGGCTACTTCTTCGTGATCCTGCCGCTGCTGGGCGTGATCGAGAAGCCGCTGGCACAGCCTGCCACCATCGAAGAGGATTTCGACGCCAAATACGGCAAGAAGTCTTCCGAAGCCACTCCTGCCGAGTAAGAAGAAGGAACACCTAGCAATGTTCAAGAAACTGGCAACCGGTGCCGCCTTCGCTTTGGCCCTGATCCCTGCTGCGTCCTTCGCAGCAGGCGGGGCAGGCCACATCGAAGACTACGACTTCTCCTTCGAGGGTCCGTTCGGCACCTACGACCGCAACCAGCTGCAGCGTGGCTTGCAGGTCTACACCGAGGTCTGCGCGGCCTGCCACGGTCTGAAACTGGTGCCGATCCGCACCCTGTCGGACGAAGACGGCCCGAGCATGCCCGAGGACCAGGTCCGGGCGTATGCGGCAGACAACTTCACCGTTTATGATCCCGAGCTGGACGAGGACCGCCCGGCCAAGCCCGTGGATCACTTCCCGGAGAACAACAACGCTGGCGCGCCGGACCTCAGCATGATGGCGAAGGCGCGTGCGGGCTTCCACGGCCCCTACGGCCTGGGCCTGAACCAGCTGTTCAAAGGTATGGGCGGTGCGGAATACATCGCCTCGCTGCTGGCGGGTTACACCGGCGAAACCAAGCAGGAAGCTGGCACCACCTTCTACGAGAACACCGCCTTCCCGGGCGGCTGGATTTCGATGGCGCCGCCGCTGTCGGATGAGCAGGTGGAATATGCCGACGGACACCCCAACGACGTGGAATCCATGTCCAAGGACGTCGCGGCCTTCCTGATGTGGACCGCCGAGCCCAAGATGATGGCCCGCAAGCAGGCCGGTTTTGTCGGCGTGCTGTTCCTGACGGTTCTGTCGGTGCTGCTGTATCTGACCAACAAGAAGCTCTGGGCGCCCGTGAAGGGCAAAGACTGAACCCAGGTCTGCTGACACCGTGAAATAGAAGTCCCCGCAAGCGATCTTGCGGGGACTTTTTTCGTGTGAAGACTATCCGGCTTGGCGAAGATCACACCACGCGGCACGGCGGCCCCGGCGTTGAAGAATTTTCCGGCAGAGTTTCGCGCTGTTTGAGAAGCCACATCACTTGGACAGCAGCAGCTTAGGCGTCGCCACGTGCGACAGGCCTTTCGAGATTGCTTCCACCTGGCCTACTTGCCTTCATGCAGGTGGGACCCGGGTACCTGGTCTGGGCCTACTCCGAGCACCCGTGTACCCAGATGAACCTCTCACCGACGCCCCGAAGCAGTCAGAACTGATTTCAAGCCGTCAGCTGGGATCCCGCGACACCGGTGATGACCGCCGTAACGATGCTGCCCTCTGTCTGCGCCGCAGCAAAGGATACCTCGGTGAATTGTTCGGTCCGGCCCATGTGCGGATTCTCCATCAGAATGCGGTGCGTCCGGCCGACCTGTGCCGCCAGATGGCGCGCCACCTGCTGATCCCCTGCCGCACGCAGGCGGGCGGCGCGTTCCTTGATGACATTGCCGTTCACCTGCTTCGGGATCTTCGCTGCCGGGGTTCCCTCGCGTTTGGAATAGGGAAAGACATGCAACCAGGTGAGGTCGCAATCACTCACCAGCTTGAGAGAATTTTCGAAATGCGCATCGGTCTCGGTCGGGAACCCGGCGATGATGTCGGCGCCAAAGGTCATTTCAGGCCGCAGTTTGCGGGCCTCTTCGCAGAATCGAATCGCATCGTCGCGCAAATGCCGACGGGCCATGCGCTTCAGAATCATGTCGTCGCCGTGTTGGAGGGACAGATGCAGATGCGGCATCAGGCGCGATTCGGTGGCAATGGCCTGCATCAGGTTGTCATCTGCCTCGATCGAATCGATCGAAGAGATTCGCAAGCGGGGCAAATCAGGCACCAGCTTGAGGATTCGCATCACCAGATCCCCCAAGCGCGGCTGTGCGGGCAGATCAGCGCCCCAGGAGGTCAGATCAACGCCGGTCAGCACCACCTCATTGTAGCCCTTGTCCACCAGCCGCTTGATCTGGTCGATGACCACACCCGCAGGCACCGAGCGAGAGTTGCCGCGGCCATAAGGGATGATGCAGAAGGTGCAGCGGTGGTCACAGCCGTTCTGCACCTGCACATAGGCGCGGCTGCGGGTGCCAAAGCCGTCGATCAGATGGCCAGCCGTCTCGGTCACCGACATGATGTCGTCGACCTGTACCTTTTCGGTGGTGCCGATGAAATCCGGCCCCTTCGCGATTTGCTGCCAGGTTTCCGGCTGCATCTTTTCTGTATTGCCGATGACGCGGGTGACCTCTTCCATCGCGGCAAAGGTCTCTGGCTCGGTCTGGGCGGCGCAGCCGGTGACAATGATCGGTGCTTCCGGATTCTCCCGGCGCAGCTTGCGGATTTCCTGCCGGGCCTTGCGCACGGCCTCTGCCGTCACGGCGCAGGTGTTCACCACCACGGCGTTCTCCAACCCCGCCTGCTGGCTCAGCTCCTTCATCGCCTCGGTTTCATAGGCGTTCAGGCGGCAGCCCAGAGTGGTGAACTTCGGCGCGCTCATTCGAGGCTCTCCAGGAATTGGCGGGTGAAGGTGCCGTTGAACACATGCATTGTCTCACCCGTCATCCAGACACCATCCTCGGCCCAATCGATCCACAGGGTGCCACCATCCAGGTCGATCTGCACCTTGCGGCCCGTCAGCCCGCGCCGGGCAGCAGCAACAGCGGTGGCGCAGGAGGATGACCCAGAGGCCAGCGTCACGCCCACACCGCGCTCCCAGACCCGCATGCGGATGCGGTCCGGGCCGGTCACCTGGGCGACCTGAACATTGGTCCGCTGCGGATACAGCGGGTGGTGTTCATAGCGCGGGCCGAATTCCTCCAGCGGGATCACCTCGGCGTCCTCGACAAAAAAGGTGCAATGCGGGTTGCCCATACCGGTGGCGGTCGGCCCGCCCTCAATCGGCAGTTCCAGCGTATCGGTGTCCTCGGACAGGGGAATGTCCTGCCAATCCAGCTGCGGTGTCCCCATGTTGACAGAGGTCAGCCCGTTGCCCGCGTCGCGCGCATACAGATCGCCGCGATCGGTGGTCAGGTGCAGCTCCTGCTTGCCGCTTTCCACGATCAGGTGGCGGGCGATGCAGCGCGTGGCATTGCCGCAGGCCGCCGAGGTGGAGCCATCGGCATTGTAGAACGTCAGATGCGCATCCCCCGCCCCGTCAGAGATGACCGTCAGCTGATCAAAGCCGACGCCGAATTGGCGGTGCGCGATTCCCTTTGCCATCGCCGGGGTCACGGCAAAATCTTGTGCACGCGCATCGACCACGACGAAGTCGTTGCCTAGCCCATGCATCTTCAAGAAGGGAATTGCGGTATCTGCGGTGATGCTCATGGCGAGCATATAGACCCCGCGCAGCAATGAATCCAGCCTTGGGTGAGAAAAGTTGAAAAAAGGGGTTGACCCCCCGCCAAACTCCCCCTAGATACGCCGCCTATCGGGACAGCAAGTCACACGGTGACAAACGGTTCCGAAGCGAAATAAGTGCTTGAACCTTCTGGGAAAAACACTTAGACAGCGACGAAGAAGTGGGCCGTTAGCTCAGTTGGTAGAGCAACTGACTTTTAATCAGTGGGTCGCAGGTTCGAATCCTGCACGGCTCACCACTTCCTCCCCAAAGACACTGATAGACGACGCCGAAGAGCGCACACCGCGATACGCGGCGGCGCGATGGGCAGCATGCCTGTTGGCGGGTTTCAGGTTAAGTTTCTGATGCGGTGACTGCGACGGTCAGGGCACCGCCGCCAGCCGCTGCGTCTGCGCCTTGGGATAAGTGACAATGATCGTCGCAACCCCCACGACCCCGTGCTGCGCCAGCGTTTGCGGCAGCGCCGCCAAATCGCAGAATAATGTGCGCGCGCCAGGCTTTGATACATCCACCGCAATCGTCACCGGCGCGGTAGGCGGCATCCCCTGCCGCAACAGCCCATCTCGCAGTCGGTCGGCCTGCCGCACGGCCATGTAGAACACCATGGTGGTGCCCGGCTTGGCATGGCGGGTGCAGTCGGGCAGCGGATCGCCGGCCCGGCAGCGTGCCGTGGTCAGCACCAGCGTGTCCGAGACCCCGCGTTCCGTCAGCGAAATACCGTTTGCCGCAGCCGCGGCGCAGGCGGCGGTGACGCCCGGCACCACCTCGGCCTCGATTCCGGCGGCACGGGCGGCGGCCAGCTCTTCAGCCACGCGGCCGAAAATGCCCGGATCGCCGGATTTCAGCCGCACCACGCGGCGACCCTTCAGCGCTTCCGCCACGATCACCGCGTTGATCTTGTCCTGCGGCCAGGAGTGTGCACCGACGTGCTTGCCGACAAACACGCGACGGGCAGAGGGCGGTGCCAGCGCCAGCACTTCATCATCCACCAAACGGTCGTAAAACACCGTGTCGGCCTGCTGCAGCCGCTGCATGGCGCGCAGGGTCAGAAGATCGCGCGCGCCGGGGCCGGCCCCGACCAGTGACAGCAGTCCCGCAGCAGCGGGATTCGCGGGGGGGTTGGTCATCTCGGCACTCCTATTCTGCCGCCTGCCGGAACCGGGTCCGGGCCAGAAGATCTGCAATATCCGGGCGGCAGGAGCCGCAATTGCTGCCCGCCTGCAACGCGGCGCCGACCTCGGCAACGCTCAGCAGGCCGTCGCTTTCGATCGCTTGCAGGATGGTATTGGCGCCGACGTTGAAACAGGCGCAGACCGTCGGGCCGGGGTCGGGCCGGTCCGCGGCCGGCAGGCCGCTGAGCACGCCGTCAGCGCAGCTGCCCGGCAGCTCCGCCAGGTAGCTGCGGCTGACCGCCACCGGCTCCGGCGCGGTGAACAGCGCTGCCATCAGGCGACCGTCCTGGATCAGCGCCAGCCGGGCAATGCCGCGGCGGCTGTCTGTCATCATCTGCACCTCGGCGCCGGGCAAATCAAACAGCGCCCGCGCCGCGGCCTCCGGGTCGGCCAGCGGGTCCTGCCCCGCCAGCTCGGCACGGTGGCCCGCCCAGGTGCGTGACACCGCCCAATACTCCGCCTGCGGCGCCATGGGGCGGCAGGAGACCGCAAAGCCGTACCAGGCGGGCTGCCAGCGCTCTGCTGCGACAACGGCCGCCTTGCTTTCAGGCTGGCCCGAGACCGGGTCGGTCGCGGCGGCAACCAGCTGGTCGATCCGGGCCGAGGGCGCGGTTTCGCCGGTCCAGTGGATCGGCACGAACAGATCCCCCGGCTGCACGTCCGCGGTGATACGGGCGCGCAGGATGGCCTCCCCCTGCGGGCTGCGCAGGCGCAGCAGATCGGCAGGCTGCACCCCCAGCCGCGCGGCGTCCTGCGGGTGGATGTCAGCGAACGGCTCCGCGAGATGCCCCGACAGGCGCGGCGCAAGGGCGGTGCGGGTCATCGTGTGCCACTGGTCGCGGATGCGCCCGGTATTGAGCCGGAAGGGATACTTCCGACCCTGCGCCGCTGCAGGCGCGCGGTGGCGGACCGGCAGCATGCGCGCCTTGCCATCGGAATGGTAGAAACTGCCCCTGCCAAAGAACCGCCCGCCGTGGCGCTGCGCCGTGACCGGCCAGCGCTGCGGCTCCAGCGCCGCATAGTCATCGTCGGACAGCTGCGCGAAGCCGGAAATGTCGAAATCAAGACCAAAGCCGCCGGCAATCCCCGACAGCGCGGCATGTTCGCGAAAGATCTGCGCCGGGGTCTGATAGTCAAAGGCCTCCTTCCAGCCCATGCGGCGGCCGACCTCGGCCAGGATCTGCCAATCGGCGCGGGCCTGGCCCGGCACGGGCAGCGCCGCGCGCTGGCGGCTGATGGTGCGATCCGAGTTGGTGACGGTACCGTCCTTTTCACCCCAGGCGGCGGCAGGCAACAGCACATCAGCCAGCCGGGCCGTGTCGGTTGAGGCGGTGATGTCGCTGACCACGGTGAACGCACAGGCGCGGATCGCCTCCGCCACGGCACCGGCCTCGGGCATGGTGACGGCGGGGTTAGTGTGGATGATCCACAGCGCCTTCAGCCGCCCGTCGCCCGCGGCCCGGAACAGGTCGACCGCCTTCAGGCCCGCCTGCTGCGGCATCGCGGGTGCTTGCCAGAAGCCCTGCACCGCGTCACGGTGGCGGCTGTCCTCCAGCGCCATGTGGCAGGCCAGCATATTGGCCAGGCCGCCGACCTCCCGCCCGCCCATCGCGTTAGGCTGGCCGGTCACCGAAAACGGCCCGCAGCCGGGCTTGCCGATGCGCCCCGTGGCGAGGTGGCAATTCAGGATCGCGTTCACCTTGTCCGCGCCGGAGGTAGACTGGTTCACCCCCTGGCTGAACACGGTCACCACCTTTTCGGTGCGCCGCCACAGCTGACAGAAGGCCTCCAGCTCTTCCGCCGTAAGGCCTGTGACTGTGGCGTCCTCCGCATGGGCTGCCGCCAGCGTCTCCTCCAGCCCGCTGACGTGGCGCAGGTAGTCCGCGTCCAGCGCACCATCCGCCTGCAGCCGCGCCAGCAGATGGTTGAACAGCGCCACGTCGCTGCCCGCGCGCAAGCGCAGGTGCATGTCCGCCTGATCGCAGCTGGCGGTGCGGCGCGGGTCGATCACCACCAGCTTGGTGCCGCGCGCAGCCCGGGCGGCCAGCACGCGCTGGTGAAGCACCGGATGGCACCAGGCCAGGTTCGAGCCCACCAGCACGATCAGGTCCGCCTCCTCCAGATCCTCGTAGGTGCCGGGCACGGTATCGGTGCCAAAGGCGCGCCGGTGCCCCGCCACGGTCGAAGCCATGCAAAGGCGCGAGTTGGTGTCGATATTGGCCGAGCCGATGAAACCCTTCATCAGCTTGTTGGCGACATAGTAATCTTCTGTCAGCAGCTGCCCGGAGACGTAAAAGCCGACACTGTCCGGGCCATGATCGCGCACCGCGTCGCGGAATTTGCCCGCCACCAGATCCAGCGCGCTGTCCCAATCGGTTTCGCGGCCCCCAACCCGCGGTGCCAGCAGTCGCCCCTCCAGCCCCAGGGTTTCCCCCAGCGCCAGCCCTTTGGAGCACAGCCGCCCGCGGTTGGCAGGATGATCAGGATCGCCGCGCACCTCCAGCCCCGCCGCACCGCTGCGGCGCAGAAGCACGCCGCAGCCGGTGCCGCAGTATGGGCAGGCAGAGCGGATCTCGTCTGGCCCGGTGCCGCGCATCAGGCAGCTCTCCGCTTGCCGAGAACGGCCTCGGCAATCAGAACGCGGCCGCCTTCGACCTGAACGGGGTAGGTTTCGATCCGGCCTTCGTCCGCGCCCTGCGCCTCGCCGGTATTGAGATCGAACACCCAGTTGTGCAGCGGGCAGGTCACGCTCTGGCCGTGCACGATGCCCTCCGACAGCGGGCCGCCCTTGTGCGGGCAGCTGTCAGCGGCGGCAAAAACCTCGGCCTCACCGGTGCGGAACAGGCCGATGCAGCCCAGCGGGGTCTTCACCACCCGCGCGCCGCGCAGGGGGATGTCGTCGATATGGCAGATGTCGATCCAGTTCATTCCGCAGCCTCCAGTGTCAGATTGGCAACCGGCGCATATTGCGCCCGCGTGGTGCTGTCCTGCGCGTGTTCGGCCCAGGGATCCTTGCGGTAGATCGACTGCGACAGCTGGAACCGCTCGGCCAGCGCCTTGCGGTTTTCCACGTCGTCAACGATCTGCGCCTTGACCCAGTCCAGCCCGACGCGGTCCAGCCATTTGTAGATCCGGTCGAGATAGCGGGCATTCTCGCGGTAGATCTGCGTCATGGCCGAGATCACCTCGATCGCTTCTTCCTCCGTGGCGACCTTGCACAGCAGCTCGGTGCCCCTGATCTCCATGCCCGCGGCGCCGCCCACGTGGATCTCGTAGCCGCTGTCAACGCAGACCACGCCGATGTCCTTGCAGGTCGCTTCGGCGCAGTTGCGCGGACAGCCGGACACGGCGAGCTTCAGCTTGTGCGGCGTCCAGGAGCCCCAAAGGTGCTTTTCCAGCTTGATGCCCAGCCCGGTCGAGTCCTGGGTGCCGAACCGGCAATGGTCAGTACCGACGCAGGTCTTCACCGTGCGCAGACCCTTGGAATAGGCATGGCCCGAGACCAGCCCGGCCCGGTTCAGATCGCCCCAGATGCTGGGCAGATCCTCGCCCTTCACGCCCAACAGGTCGATGCGCTGGCCGCCGGTCACCTTGACCGTGGGGACGTCGTATTTGTCCGCGGCATCGGCGATGGCGCGCAGCTCATCCGGGGTGGTGATGCCGCCCCACATGCGCGGCACCACCGAAAAGGTGCCGTCCTTCTGGATGTTGGCGTGCTTACGCTCGTTCACGAAACGGCTTTGCGGGTCGTCGCGATATTCCAGCGGCCAATCCGCCAAGAGGTAATAGTTCACCGCCGGGCGGCAGACATGGCAGCCGTTCAGGGTGGTCCAGCCCAGCTCCTGCCAGACCGCGGCCTGGCTTTTCAGCGCCTTGGACTTGATCAGTCGGCGCAGGTCGTCGTGGCTGTGCCCGGTGCAGCCGCAGATGGGCTGCGCCTGCGGCATCTGGAAGTCATCGCCCAGCGTCACCTGCAGCAGCTGCTCCACCAGCCCGGTGCAGGTCCCGCAGGAGGCCGAGGCCTTGGTGGTCGCCTTGACCGCGCCGAGGTCTGTTGCGCCGCCTTCGATGGCCTCAACAATAGTGCCCTTGCATACGCCGTTGCAGCCGCAGATCTCCGCATCAAGCGGCAAGGCTGCAACGGCTGACAGAGGGTCCGCGGAGGCGCCCCCCTGAAAGGCCGGGCCGAAAATCAGCGTCTCGCGCATCTCCTCGATATCGGTGCCGCCCTTGATCAGGCCGAAGAACCAGCTGCCGTCTGCGGTGTCGCCGTACATCACGGCTCCGACCAGCCGGTCGCCCTCGATCACCAGCCGTTTGTAGATGCCGCGGGCGGGATCACGGAAGACGATGTCCTCGCGTCCTTCGCCCTGGGCAAAATCCCCGGCGCTAAACAGATCGCAGCCTGTGACCTTGAGCTTGGTCGCCAGCTCCTTGACCACGAAGGCATTGGGCCGCTCCAGCAGGCTGTCCGCCAGCACCTTGGCCTGATCATAAAGCGGTGCGACGAGGCCAAACAGATGGCCATCGAACTCCACGCATTCGCCCAGTGCATAGACATCCGGGTCGCTGGTCTGCATCTGCGCGTTCACCTCGATGCCGCGCGCGACGTCTAGGTGGGCGTCATTGGCCAGCCGGGTTTCCGGGCGGATGCCCACCGCCATAACCACCAGGTCCGCTCCCAGCGTCTCGCCGCTTTCCAGCAGCACCGCCTCGGCGCGGTCCTCGCCCAGGATCGCCTTGGTCGAGGCCTGGGTTTTCACGATGATGCCGCGTGCCTCCAGATCCTTGCGCAGCAGGTATCCTGCGGCTTCGTCCAACTGACGTTCCATCAGGTGGCCCATCAGGTGCAGCACGGTCACATCCATACCGCGCTCCTTCAGACCCGCAGCCGCTTCCAGCCCCAGCAGGCCGCCGCCGATCACCACTGCCTTGCCGCCCTTGGCAGCGGCTTCGATCATCGCGTTGGTGTCGTCGAGGTCGCGGTAAGAGATCACCCCCGGCAGATCGTGCCCCGGCACCGGGATGATGAAAGGGGCAGAGCCGGTGGCGATCACCAGCTTGTCATAAGAGACGGTGCCGTTTTCGCCGGTGACTGTTTTGGCATCGCGGTCGATGGCGGTGACATGCTCGCCGAAGCGGCAGGTGATGCCATGCTCCGCGTACCATGCGTCGGAATGGGTGACGATTTCCTCATAGGTTTTGTCACCGGACAGCACCGGGCTCAGCATGATGCGGTTGTAGTTGCCGCGCGGCTCGGCGTTGAACAGGGTGATATCGTAGGCGTCCGGGGCTGTGTCGAGCAGATGCTCGATCACCCGGCCAGAGGCCATGCCAGCCCCGATGATGACGAGTTTCTGGGTCATTGGCTTTGCCTCCATTGCTCTTGTTGGGTGAATGTCTCGGAGGGCAGCTCCCGGCCGCGGGTGGGGGAGAAGCCCCCGCCCGGGGGGGCGGCCGGGGGCTGCCCGGCGGTGCCGCCGGGCGATACAGGGATTTGGCTCAAAGTCATGGTCTTACTCCGCTGCTATCTTCTCTGCGGCTGGTTTGGGGGCCGGTTTGGCCCCGTGCTCGTATTCCTCCAGGAAATCGAGCACCTCCTGCCGATAGGTGTAGTAATCCGGGTGCTCCAGCAGCGCCTTGCGGGTGCGCGGGCGCGGCAGGTCAACCTCGGTGATCTTGCCGATGGTGGCCTGCGGGCCGTTGGTCATCATCACCACCCGGTCGGCCAGCAGGATCGCCTCATCGACGTCGTGGGTGACGCAGATCGCGGTCACCTTGGTACGGGACCAGACCTCCATCAGCACCTCCTGCAGCTCCCAGCGGGTCAGGCTGTCGAGCATGCCAAAGGGTTCATCCAGCAAGAGCAGCTTGGGCGACAAGGCAAAGGCGCGGGCGATGCCGACCCGCTGCTGCATGCCGTTCGACATCGCATGCGCGGGCTTGTCCATCGCATCGCCGAGGCCGACACGCTCCAGGTAGTATTCCACCACGTCCTGCCGCTCCGCCTGGCTGGCCTTGGGGTAGACCTTGTCGACCCCGATGGCGCAGTTTTCCCGCGCCGACAGCCAGGGAAACAGGTTGGGCGACTGGAAAACCACCGCGCGTTCCGGGTCGGCGCCCTCCACATGGCGGCGGTCCAGCTTGATCGCGCCCTTGGAGATCGGGTTCAGCCCCGCGGCCATCGTCAGCACGGTGGATTTGCCGCAGCCGGAATGGCCGATCAGCGAGATGAACTCGCCCTTGTTGATCTTGAGGTTGAAATCCTCAACCACGGTCAGCGGCCCCTTGGGGGTCGGGTAGATCTTGTGCAGCTGCGAGAAGTCGAGGAAGCGCTCCTCGGTCATGGTTTTCGACGCCTCGGCCACCGCCGCGGGCAGCCCATGGATCGGGGTCACGTCCGGCAGGCTGCGGGAGCCTTCGATGCGGGCCGCGATGCCTGCGTCCATCAGGTAGGAGGTCACCTCGGCGCGCAGTCGTTTGAAGCTGTCATTTGTGTTCATGGCAGAGCGGTCGCGCGGGCGGGGAATGGAGACCTTGAACTCCTCGCCCAGGGTGCCGTCCGGGTTCAGCGCGATGATGCGGTCGGCCAGCAGGATCGCCTCGTCCACGTCATTGGTGATCAGCACGCAGGTCTTCTTGTCCGCCTGCCAGATCGCCTCGATCTCATCGGCGAGGTTGGCGCGGGTCAGCGCATCCAGCGCCGACAGAGGCTCATCCAGCAACAGCACCTCCGGGTCCATCGCCAGTGCGCGCGCCACATTGACCCGCTGGCGCATGCCGCCCGACAGCTCCGCCGGGCGCCGGTGCGCAGCATGGCTGAGACCGACCATTCCGACATAGTGATCCACCTTGGCCTGTTTCTCGGCACGGGCCATGCCGGGGAAGATCGTGTCGACCGCGAGCGAGACATTGCCGTTCACCGTCAGCCAGGGCATCAGAGAATAGCGCTGGAAGATCACGCCGCGCTCCGGGCCGGGACCGGTGATCGCCTTGCCACGATAGGTGGCCGAGCCGCTGGTGGGCCGGTCCAGCCCGGCCATCAGGTTGATCAGAGTGGTCTTGCCTGTGCCGGAGAAGCCCAGGAGCACAAGGAACTCGCCCTCCTGAACCTGCAGGTTGATGTTTTTCAGAACATCGGTGCGGGCGGTGCCTTCACCAAAGCTCTTGGAGACGTTTTTGAACTCAAGAACACTCATGGCGGATCACCGGTTGTTCGTGAAGGTAAACAGCGACTGCAGCGCGAACATCACCCGGTCCAGCAGGAAGCCGATGATGCCGATGGTCAGCACCGCAACGATGATCTTGGCCAGCGACTGGGAGGAGCCGTTCTGGAATTCATCCCAGACGAATTTGCCCAAGCCGGGGTTCTGCGCCAGCATCTCGGCGGCAATCAGCACCATCCAGCCCACGCCCAGCGACAGCCGCAACCCAGTGAAGATCAGCGGCAGCGCCGAGGGCAGCACCAGCTTGGTGATCTTGGTATAGGTGTTCATTTTCAGAACCTTGGAGACGTTGACCAGATCCTTGTCGATCGAGGCCACCCCCAGCGCGGTGTTGATCAGCGTCGGCCACAGCGAACACAGCGTCACGGTGATCGCCGAGACCAGGAAGGATTTGGCGAACAGCCCGTCGTTGCTGGCATATAGCGCCGAGACGATCATGGTGACGATCGGCAGCCAGGCCAGCGGCGACACCGGCTTGAAGATCTGCACCAGCGGGTTGATGGCGGAATTGGCCACCGGCGACAGACCCGCCAGAATGCCCAGCGGAATGGCCACGGCAGAAGCGATCAGAAAGCCGAAGAACACCGTCTGGATCGAGGTCCAGATCTGCTGATAGTAGGACGGCGCGCCGGTATAGGGGATGTCCTTCACCCGCTCGGGCTGGCCGCGGTCGATGAAGCGCTGGTTGCGGGCCTCGACCTTCTCGTAGTGGGCGCGCTCCTTGACGGCCTTGGCCTGGGCGTCCTGATGCAGGTTGACGGCCTCGGCCCAGACCGCGGCGGGGCCGGGAATGGCGCCGAGCGAGGTCTGCACCTTGGGCGCCAGGCTGCCCCACAGCAGCAGAAACGCGCCGATGGCAATCAGCGGCACCGCCAGCAGGCGCCAGATTTCCTTCATCTGGGCACGGGGGTTGTCGCCGGCGGCGGCCTTCAGAACCGGGGTGATCCAGGCCAGGCCAAAGACCTGAAACCAGGCATCCAGCTTGTTGATCCGGGTAAACAGCCGCGCGCGGCGGGCGTCAGAGCTAAGCGTGTCGGGGTCGACGGTGGTCATAACGGGGTCCTTTTCGGGGAATGCTGCGGCCGGGCGGCGGCAGCGACCTTGGCTGGCCGCGCCGCGCGCCTGCCGGGGTCAGCCCTGTACGGCGCTGCCGACAACGGTCTGCCCGGCCTTCAGGCCGATTGGCAGGCTGTCGATATAGGCGTTGGGGGTTTTGCCATCGAAGGGGATGCCGTCGATGATGTCTTCGACCGGGGTCGGCGCCTTGTAGCCATCGCTGTCCCAGGGAAAGTCGGCGGCATCGGCGAGCCCTTCATCGACCAGCATCTTTGCCGCTTCGAGATAGATCTCGGGCTTGTAGACCGAGCGCGCGACCTCGTCATACCAGCTGTCGGGCTTGGCCTCGCCGATCTGCCCCCAGCGGCGCATCTGGGTCAGGTACCAGACCGCGTCGGAATAGAAGGGATAGGTGGCGTTGTAGCGGAAGAACACGTTGAAGTCCGGCACCTCGCGCTTGTCGCCCGGCTCGTATTCAAACGTCCCGGTCATCGAGTTGGCGATCACCTCCGGATCGGCACCGACGTAATCGGGACGCGACAGGATCTCGACCGCCTCGGCGCGGTTGGCGTTGTCGTTTTCATCCAGCCACATGGCGGCGCGGATCAGCGCCTTGACCACGGCGCGGGTGGTGTTGGGGTTTTCCTCGGCGAACTCGGCAGTGATGCCGAACACCTTTTCCGGGTTGTTCTTCCAGATCTCGAAATCGGTGATCACCGGCACGCCGATGCCCTTGAACACCGCCTGCTGGTTCCACGGCTCGCCCACGCAGTAGCCGGAGATGGTGCCTGCCTCCAGCGTCGCGGGCATCTGCGGCGGCGGGGTCACCGACAGGAAGGCCTCGGCTCCGATCTGGCCGGTCACGTTCTCGGGGGAGTAATAGCCGGGGTTGATGCCGCCCGCCGCCAGCCAGTAGCGCAGCTCGTAATTATGGGTGGAGACCGGGAACACCATGCCCATGTTGAAGGGCTTGCCCTTGGCGTTAAAGTCCTCGATCACCGGCTTGAGGTAAGAGGCAGAGATCGGATGCGCGATCTTGCCATCCGCGTCCGTGGGCAGGTTGGGCTTCATCATCTCCCAGACCTCGTTGGACAGGGTGATGCCGTTGCCGTTCAGATCCATGGAAAACGGCGTGATGATGTGTGCCTCGGTACCATAGCCGATGGTGGCGGCCAGCGGCTGGCCCGCCAGCATATGGGCGCCGTCCAGGGTGCCGTCGATGACGCCGTCCAGCAGCACTTTCCAGTTGGCCTGCGCCTCCAGCGTCACGAACAGCCCCTCGTCGTCGAAAAAGCCCTGCTCATAGGCCACTGCCAGCGGCGCCATGTCCGTCAGCTTGATGAAGCCGAAGGTCAGCACGTCCTTTTCCAGCTCCAGCGTCTGCGCCAGCGCCGGTCCGGCAAGGGCAGAGGCCGCGGCAAAGGCAAAAGTCAGTTTCTTCATCGGGTCGTTTCCTTATTCCTAGCTGCGTCCGGACACGGGGGGACCGGAACGGAAAAAGCCGCCGACACGCACCGCCGGAAGGAGAGGCGGAGTGTCGAGCGGCTTTGCTCAGTGAAACCCGGATCGTCGGGAAAATCAGTTGGCCAGCGCCATTGCCGGCTTGGGTTCAGCCTGACCTAGCGGAGCGTCGGCGCCAAGGTTTTTTCGCAGTTGCAGCATTGAAAGCCGGTTGGGGGCCGCGCCATTGCCCGGTTTTTCATCACAGCGCCGCGAGGGGATCAAAAACGCGGCCATCGAAGAACCGGTTCGGCAGCAGGCGCAGGCTTTGCGATTCCCCTGCCACAGCCATTTCACCGTCCACCGCCCCTTCCAGCTTCAGCGAGGCCGCGGGCAATTGCGCGCCGGTGCCGCGCATGGCGGCGCGGTACAGGTCACTGCGGAACACCCCCTCCGCGCGCTCGAACGCCACCCGCGGATCCAGCCCGTTGCAGCGGGCCATCTGCAGCGCAATCCACTGCGCCTGGCTGCGCCACGGGAAGCCCGCAGCGCCATCGTGGAACTCGACAAACCGGGACACCTGCCGCTGCAGACCCTGCGGCGTCACCGTGATGCGACCGGTCAGCGCGCGCTCGATAATCTCGGCCGGCAGGTCCAGATAACGGCGCGCCGACAGGATCTCTGCCGCCAGCCCACGCGACGAAGGCTCCGCCAGCCAGCGCCCGGCCCGCCACAGCGCCCGGATCAGCCGCCCGCCCAGCGCGCGCTCGCGCTCGGCCCACCCGCTGCGCACCGCCAGCACCTTTTCTGGTGCAAAGGACCAGATCGCGGTGCCCGGCAGCAGCAGCACGCCATCGCCGCGCTCCACCGCCAGCGAGCCCCAGGGCTCGCCAACGCAAAAGGCGTCGATTTCGCCACTGCGCATCGCCTGCGCCATCAGCGGCGGCGGCACGGTGCGGATCGAGACCCGCTGCACCGCATCACCGCCAAGCCCCTGCAGCCAGTAGTTTAGCAGCTCCGAGTGCATCGAGAACGGAAACGGCACCCCGATGCGGATCATCCCGGCCTCCGCCGCGAACAGCGCCCGGCCCGCGGCCACGGCGTCATCAAAGGCAAAATCATGCCCGCCCGACGCCAGCGCCGCCGCAAGCCGGTGGCTGACTCCGATGACGGTTCCATTGACCGACAGCACCGACAGCACTGCGAACCGGCTGCCCGCACCGCCCAGCCCCAGCGCGGCCGCCAGTGGCAGCGGGGCCAGCATCTGCGCCGCATCCACTTGGCCGAAAGCCAGCATGTCGCGCAGCGCCGACCACGAGGCCGCCTTGCGCAGATCCAGCGCCAGCCGCTCTTCGGCGGCAAAGCCCATTTCCTGCGCCACGATCAGCGGCGCCGCATCGGTCAGCGGCAGGAAACCGGCGGCAACGGGTGTCGTGGTCATGACAGCAGCCCCGCCGCGGTCACCAGCGCCTGCGCCACTTCGGCAACACGCTTGTTCTGGTCCATCGCCGCCTTGCGCAGCAGCGCATAGGCCTCATCCTCGCCGATGCCGCGAGCCTTCATGATCATGCCCTTGGCGCGGTCGATCACCTTGCGTTCCTCCAGCGCGCGCTTGGTCTCGGCCAGTTCGGTGCGCATGCGCTGAAACAAGCGGAAGCGGGCAATGGCCGCGTCCAGCACCGGCTTCAGCCGCGCGGGCTGCAGCCCATCCACGACATAGGCCGATACCCCCGCCTCCACCGCCGCCGAGGACAAGCCCTCGGCGCTGCGGTCCACGAACATCGCCACCGGGCGTTCCTGCGGGCCGGAGGCCAACGCCAACTCCTCCAGCACATCGCGCGAGGGGTTTTCGATATCGATCAGCACCACGTCCGGATCGCGCAGCTGGATCTGCCGCGCAAGGCCAGAGGGATCAGCGATGACATGAATGTCAAAATCGCCAGCCTCGCGCAGCCCGTCCACGATCATGAAGGCGCGTTCACGGTCGGCTTCGACCACTATGATGGACAGGGCATCCGGCATGCCGCAGAGCATTCCGACCGCAGGCAACAGCTGTAAAGCCACGGCGTGCCCCAAAGGCCACCGCGCGCCCTCGCCGCTGAAGTTTTGAGCAATGCGCCCAAGCATTGGGCGGTCTGCGACAGCGCTGCGCAAATGCGGCCTTCAACACACGACCGTCGCCGCCAGATAGTTTTCAGAAGCCTGCCGACCCTCTGTCAGCCGTTCAATACCGCACACTAGGGAAATGAGGCTTGCAGGCGAGAACACAGGCAGCAAGGATAGGATTGTTGTTGCCATGACAATGATGAAAAACGTATCAATAACTTGCGACACAAGAAATTTGTGTAACATATCGACCGACTTACACGCCTAGGTGGAAAGCCGGATTTGATGACTCGAAAATGCAGGATCCGCGGTTGATAGTTACAAACGCACCCAATAGCAGGAGGACGATAGGTTCGTTAAACGAACCGTTTTGGGGGGTCTGGCAACAGAAATGAAAACAAATGGGCGGGCAAGCGCAGCATAATTACAGCGCAGCTCTCCGTCTTGAATGGTCAAAGGGAGGACTGACATGACCACGCGCAGAACGTTCATGGGGGTGGCCGCTGCCGTCGCCTTGGCAGCAATGGGGGCCGCACCGGCCTTTGCACAGGAAGTGACGCTCAAACTTCACCAGTTTCTGCCAGCTCAGGCCAACGTGCCCAAGCTGATCCTGGATGTCTGGGCCGACAAGGTCGAAGAGGACTCGGAAGGGCGCATCAAGATCGACCGGTTCCCGTCGATGCAACTGGGCGGCAAGCCGCCGGAGCTGATGGACCAGGCCATCGACGGCGTGGCCGACATCGTCTGGACCGTGGTTGGCTACACGCCCGGCCGCTACCCCTCGACCGAGGTGTTTGAACTGCCCTTCATGATGACCAATGCGCGCGCCGTCTCGCACGCCTATTGGGAAATGTTCGAAAAGCACATGAAGGACACCGAGTTCAAGGATGTGCACATCCTGGCCACCTGGGTGCACGGCCCCGGCCTGATCCACTCGGCCGATCCGGTGGAAACCCCCGAAGACCTGGTGGGCATGAAGATCCGCGGCGGCGGCCGGTCGGTCAACGCGCTGCTGGAAGAACTGGGCGCAACCCCGGTTGGCATGCCGGTCCCGGCCATCCCTGAGGGCCTGTCCAAAGGCGTGATCGATGGCACCACCATCCCGTGGGAGGTGACCTCGGCCCTGAAGGTGCCGGAGCTGGTGGAGAACCACACCGAGTTCACCGGCAAGGCGCTGTATACGCTGACCTTTGTTCTGGCGATGAACAAGGACAAATACGAAAGCCTGCCGGAAGATCTGCAGAAGGTGATCGACGATAACTCCGGGCTGGAGTTCTCGGTCTTTGCCGGCGGCACCATGGCCGATGCCGACGACCCGTCGCGCGAGTTTGCGCTGGACAATGGCAACAACGTCATCACCCTGGACGAAGAGCAGACCGCCGTGTGGCGCGAGCGCGCCCAGCCGATCTATGACAAATGGGTTGCCGACATGGCGGAGAAGGGCATCGACGGCCAGGCGCTGCTCGACGAGGCCACTGCCCTGATCGAAAAATACACGCCGCAGTACCAGTAACGCGGCCTGACCGAAATCTGCACCGGGCTGCGAGGCTGTACCCCCAGCGGCCCGGTGCAAATCAAACAAGGCACTGTAACCATGCACAAGCTCATGACATGGCTGGCCAGATCAATGGCCTACCTGGGCGGTGCGGTCCTCGCTCTTCTTATCATCCTGACCTGCGTGTCGATTGCCGGGCGTCTGCTCAACGGCTTTTTCCATGGTGATCTGATGACGGCGATCGCGCCTGGATTTTCGGACTGGATGCGCAGCTGGGTCGGCCCGGTGAACGGCGATTTCGAACTGGTCGAGGCCGGCGTTGCCTTTGCCATCTTCGCCTTTCTGCCGCTGTGCCAGATCACTGCGGGCCATGCCTCGGTGGATGTGGTCGCCAATGCCTTTCCACGCGGCGTGAAGCGATTTCTGCGCATGGTGACCGAGATCCTGTTTGCCGCGGTTCTGGTGCTGATCGCGTGGCGTCTGGGCGCAGGCCTTGCCAGCAAATACGCCAACGGCGAGACGTCCTTCCTGCTCGAATTTCCGATCTGGTGGGCCTATGCCATCAGCATGGTAGCGGCCGTCGTCGCCGCCATCGTGGGCCTCTACATGGCCACGGTGCGCACAATTGAATTCTTTACCGGCAGGATCCTTGTCTGGGACGGCGTGGAGGGCGAACAGTGACGGCTCTTGAAATTGGCATCGCCTCCTTTCCGGTTCTGATGCTTCTGATCTTTCTGCGGGTGCCCATCGGGCTGTCGATGTTCCTGGTCGGCCTGGGCGGTCTGATCCTGGTGACCGATGGCACCCAGGTCGCCTTCGGGCGGCTGAAAAGCGAAACCTACACGACCTTCTCGTCCTATTCGCTGACCATTGTGCCGATGTTCCTCTTGATGGGGCATTTCGCAACGCTGGGCGGTATGTCCACGGCGCTGTTCAAGGCGGCGGAGGGCTTTCTGGGCCACCGCAAGGGCGGGGTCGCCATGGCGTCGATCGGTGCCTGCGCGGGCTTTGGCGCGATTTGCGGCTCGTCCCTGGCCACTGCGGCCACCATGGGCCGCGTCGCCCTGCCAGAGCTGAAGCAATACGGCTATGCCGGCGGGTTTTCGACCGCAACGCTGGCGGCGGGCGGCACGCTGGGCATCCTGATCCCGCCCTCGGTGGTGCTGGTGATCTATGCCATCCTGACCGAGCAGAACATCGCCAAGCTGTTCCTGTCGGCCTTCATCCCCGGCCTGCTGGCCGCGCTGGGATATGTGATCGCGATCTCGATCTACGTGCGCATGTACCCCGAAAGCGCGGGCACCCGCCCGCCGGTGCCGATGCGCGAGCGCTTTGCCGCGCTGTTCCATGTCTGGCCGGTGCTGCTGGTGTTCGGCCTGGTGGTCGGCGGCATCTACCTTGGCTGGTTCACCCCGACCGAAGGTGCCGCCGTGGGTGCCTTCGGCACAGGTTTCATCGCCTGGACCAATGGCGGGCTGAACCGCGAAACGCTCGCCGACAGCTTCCTCGTGACCGCGCGCTCGACCGCGATGATCTTCTTCATCGTGCTGGGCGCGGGCTTTTACAACGGCTTCCTGGCGCTGACCAAAGTGCCGCAGGAGCTGGCGGATTACGTCGTCAGCATGGGGCTCAGCCCGTGGATGGTGCTGGCGATGATCCTCGCCTTCTACCTCCTGTTCGGCTGCCTGATGGACAGCCTGTCGATGATCCTGCTGACCATCCCGATCTTCTTTCCGGTGATCTCTGCCATGGACTTCAACCTGCTGTCGCTGCCTGCGATGCAGGCGGATGCGGCGATGGAGGTGCTGAAGGCCGGCGTGCCCGAGGGCATGGGAGCCGAGATGCTGGCGTCGATCAAGGACGCCATCGCCAGCGGTGCCGAGCTGACCCGCGAGCAGATGAAGGAACTGGGCATTCGCGTCACCGAAGGCCGGGTGAACCGGATCGAGGCGGAGTATGTCGCCATCTGGTTCGGTATCCTGGTGCTGATCGTCGTCGAAGTCGGCCTGATCACCCCGCCGGTGGGCATGAACCTGTTCATCATCAACGCGATGGACCGGCAGACACGCATGATCGACACCTACAAGGCGGTGATGTTCTTTGTCGCCTCGGACCTGATCCGGGTGGTCATCCTGGTCGCCTTCCCGGTGATCACGCTGCTGCCCCTCATGCTGATGAACTGAGGGGGGCAGCCAGATGACACATGACACCGGAGAGGCCAAAGGCTTTGTGCATGAAATCCGCGTCGGCTGGGGCGATTGCGACCCGGCGCGGATTGCCTACACCGGCCGCCTGCCCGCCTTTGCGCTGGAGGCAATCGACGCCTGGTGGGAACACCATCTGAACGGCGACGGCTGGTACCAGATGGAGCTGGACCGCGGCACCGGCACGCCGTTTGTGCATATGAGCATCGATTTCCGCTCGCCGGTGACCCCGCGCCACCGGCTGGCCTGCGAGGTCTGGCCAGCGGCATTGGGCGAGAAATCGGTGACCTTCCGGGTCAACGCCCGCCAGGACGGCAAGCTGTGTTTCGAGGGGAAATTCGTCTGCGTGTTCATCGCGCCCGAGACCTTCACCACCCGCCCCGCACCGCAGGACTACCGCGCGGTGATCGAGGCCCAGCTGCGCCCGGAATAAGCGTCAGCGCAGCCAGCCATGGGCAAAGCTGACGCTGTCCAGCCCGGCAAAGCGTGCCACCCGCTCCAGCTCGGCCTCCAGCCGCCGGGTGCGGGCGGGGGACCATTTCACGTCCCGCTCCGGCCACAAGGCGGTCACCCGCAGCACGCCCGCGTCGCGGTCGGCCTTCATGTCGATACGCCCCACCAGCCGCGCCCCCTCCAGCAGCGGAAAGACGTAGTATCCGTACTGGCGTTTTTCAGCGGGGGTAAAAACCTCGATCCGGTAGTGAAAGCCGAACAACCGCTCTGCCCGCTTGCGGTCGCGCAGCGCCGGATCAAAGGGGCTGAGCACCCGCATCCGCCCCGATGGCGGAGCCAGTTCAACGGCGGCCTCTATGGTTCCGGGCCGCACGAAGGATTTGCGTAGCTTGCCATCGGCCAGTTCGATCTCGACTTCTTGCAGCTCCCCCTGCTGCAACTGCTCCGCGCACCAGGCTTTTGTCTCGGCCGCCGTTGCGGTGTCCCAGAACGCCGCCAGCTCGCCCGAGGTGGCAAAGCCCAACCTCTCCAGCGCCGCGGAACACAGCCAATGCACGGTGGCCTCCGCGTCAACGGGCTGCGTGCCGGGGCGCAGATGCTCTTCGATCACCCGCTCCGTCAGGTCGTATTGCTTCTGAAACCCGCTGCGCCCCACCACCGTCAGCGCACCGCTGCGCCACAGGTATTCCAGCGCGGTCTTGGACGGATGCCAATCCCACCAACCGCCCGAGCCCCTCTTTTCGTCCTTGCCGACATCGGAAGAGCTGACCGCCCCGTGATCGCGCACATGCTGCAGCACCGCGTCGAACCGCGCCTCGAACCCGTCACGCCGCCAGTTGCGCCAGCGTTTGCGCAGCATTTCGGTGTCGCGCTGGAACCGCAGATGCCACTGCGGATAGAATGCCATCGGGATCACCGCGGCGTCATGGGTCCAGTGTTCGAACAGGCCACGGTCGCGTTCATACAGCTGTTTCAGGTGCTTGGCGCGGTAGGCCGGGCGACGCGCATAGAGGATCATGTCATGAGCGCGGGCCACGGTGTTGATACTGTCCAGCTGCACGAACCCCAGCCGCTGGATCAGCGCCAGAAGATCGGCCCCCTTGGCGGGGCCTGCGGGCTGCTCAAGCAGCGCGTGGCGGTCCAGAAAGAGCCGCCGCGCCGCCGCATTGTCCAGCCGCTGCAGCGCCATCAGCGCCGCTTCAGCGTGTCACCATAGGTGATGGTGGGCGACAGGGTGATCTGGCGCTCGATCTCCGCTTCCGGGTCGGCCAGCTGATCGGCGATGATCTGCGCCGCCCTGCGCCCGATTTCCAGTCGGCAGGCGTCCATGGTGGCCAGCTTGCGCGGCAGCCCTTGCAGCAACTCCACCCCGTTGAAACCGGCCAGACCGATCTGCCCCGGCACGTCGATGCCCTGCTCCAGCAGGTACAGCATCCCACCGGCACCGATCATATCATTGGAATAATACAGGAAATCCAGTTCTGGCGAACGCTCCAGCATCGCCGCCGTCATCTCCCGCCCCTTGGCCAGCGCCGAGCCGCCGGAATAGAACTCGCGGTCCTCAATCTCGACCCCTTCCTTGGCCAGCGCCTCGGTGAAGCCCTCGAAGCGTTTGCGGGCACGGTGGTCCAGCGGCATCTTGGTGCCCATGAAGCCAATGTGGCGGTAACCCGCCTTGAGGATCGCCTTGGCCATTTCGCGCCCCGCGCGACGGTGCGAGATACCGACCATCGCATCCACCGGCTTGCCGTCGGTGTCCATGATCTCGACCACCGGAATGCCGGAACTGTTCAGCATCGCCCGCGCAGCCTCGGTGTGTTCCAGTCCGGCGATGATCACGCCGGAAGGACGCCAGGACAGCATCTCGTAGAGGACTTTTTCCTCCTTCTCGGGCTGGTAGTCGGTGACCCCTACCACCGGCTGCAGCTCGGTATTTTCCAGCACCTGGTTGATGCCGGTCAGCACCTCAGGGAACACCATGTTGGACAGCGACGGGATGATCACCGCCACAAGGTTCACCCGGTTCGAGGCCAGCGCCCCGGCGATCTTGTTGGGCACATAACCCAGCTCCTTGGCCGCGGTCAGAACCTTGGTGCGGGTTTTTTCCGACACGTCGCCGCGGTTGCGCAGCACGCGACTCACCGTCATTTCGGAGACCCCGGTTGCTTCGGATACGTCGCGTAGGGTGAGCGGTCGCTTATTGTCCGTGGTCACGTTGCTGAGCCTCATCATTACTGCTGTCGCGAGGTTAGCGCAGACACTATATGCTGCACAATGGAAACCGGGAGGGCAAAAGCCTGCGCCGACCGGTCCATGCCATTGTGATCGCTATAGGGATTTGCTATCGCGGTGCCAGGCGCGGCCCCGTGGCTCAACTGGATAGAGCAGCCCCCTCCTAAGGGGCAGGTTGCAGGTTCGAATCCTGCCGGGGTCGCCAATACTGCCCAAGTGTCCATGACCGGCATCGCCGCCCCTGCAGCCGATGCCACTTGCATTCTTTACCCTTTTTGCAGTAAGCCGCCCCATCCGGTCGCAGCCTACCCGGACATCAAAACAAGGGCCCCAAAATGAAAACACTCGTCATCTGCTCGGGCGGACTCGATTCCGTGTCGCTCGCGCATATCACCGCCGATGAGCATGAGCTCACCCGGCTCGTCTCCTTTGACTATGGCCAGCGCCACCGCAAGGAGATCGATTTCGCCGAAGCCGCAGCCAGGCGGCTGGGCGTTCCATTCCACCTGATCGACATGCGCGGTATCGGCGCGGCCCTCTCGGGCTCGGCGCTGACCGATGACATCGACGTCCCCGACGGCCACTACGCCGAAGACACGATGCGCATCACCGTGGTGCCGAACCGCAACGCGATCATGCTGTCGATCGGCTTCGGCATCGCCGCCGCCCAGGGCGACGAAGCGGTGGCAACCGCCGTGCACGGCGGCGACCACTTCATCTATCCCGACTGCCGCCCCGGCTTCACCCGCGCTTTTGACGCGATGCAGCAGGCGGCGCTGGACGGCTATGCCGAGGTGCGACTGCACACGCCCTTCGTCGAACACAGCAAAGCCGAGATCGTCCGCCAGGGCGCGCAGCACGGCACGCCCTTCGCCGAGACCTGGTCCTGCTACAAGGGCGGCGCGGTGCATTGCGGGCGCTGCGGCACCTGCGTCGAGCGGCGCGAGGCCTTCCACCTCGCCGGGGTCAGCGACCCCACGACCTACGTCGACCCGGACTTCTGGTCCGCGGCGATTGCGGGCAAGGAGGCGGGCTGATGTTCCGTATCCGCAAGGAGTTCCACTTTTCCGCGTCGCACCAGCTGACCCACCTGCCCGCCGATCACCAATGTGCGCGGCTGCATGGGCACAACTACATCGTCGTGGTCGAACTGGCTGCCGAGGCGCTGAATGCCGACGGGTTCGTGCGCGACTACCACGATCTGAAGCCGCTCAAGTCCTATATCGACGACAACTTCGATCACCGCCATCTGAATGATGTCATGGACGGCCCCTCCACGGCCGAAAACATGGCGCGGCATTTCTATGAGTGGTGCGCCGAACGCTGGCCCGAAACCTGCGCGGTGCTGGTCAGCGAAACCCCCAAGACCTGGGCGGAATACCGGCCATGACCCTGCGCATCGCCGAAATCTTCGGTCCCACGATCCAGGGCGAAGGCGTCCTGATCGGAGAGCCGACCGTCTTTGTGCGCGCGGGCGGCTGCGACTACCGCTGCAGCTGGTGCGACAGCCTGCATGCGGTCGACAGCGAAAACCGCCACAGCTGGGCCGCGATGCAAACCGAGGCGGTCTGGGAGGAAGTCCAGCGGCTTTCCGGCGGGCAGCCGCTGACTGTCTCGCTGTCGGGCGGCAATCCCGCGATCCAGGACTTTGGCCCATTGATCGAGCTTGGACGCGCCGCGGGCTACCGCTTTGCCTGCGAGACGCAAGGCTCGGTGGCGCGGCCGTGGTTTGCCGCTCTCGACACGCTGGTCCTGTCGCCCAAGCCGCCGTCCAGCGGCGAGCAGGTGGACTGGGAGGCCTTTGACGCCTGCCGCCAAGCCGGTGCCGGAGCCCGCCAGCAGGTCATGAAGATCGTGATCTTCGACCAGGCGGACTATGATTGGGCGCGCGAGGCGCACAGTCGCCACCCCGATCTGCCGCTCTATCTTCAGCCCGGCAACCCGGAAGTCGATCCCGCGGTCCCCGTTGACCTGCAAGCGCTGGCCGACCGCCTGCGCTGGCTGACCGAAAAGGCAATGGCCGACGGCTGGTTCGCCGCCCGTATCCTGCCGCAGCTGCATGTCCTGATCTGGGGCAACAAGCGCGGCGTCTGAAATGATGGAACCCACCATGTCCGAAAACATCTACAGCAATCTCAAGCAACTCGGCGGCGAAACCCGCATTCCCGCCAGCCCCGAAGAGGCCGAGCTGGAGCGGGTGCCCAACCCGCAGGCCGACGTCGCCTACAACGTGCGCTTTACCGCGCCGGAGTTCACCTCTCTCTGCCCGATGACCGGCCAGCCGGACTTTGCCCATCTGGTGATCGACTATGTTCCCGGCCCGTGGCTGGTGGAATCGAAATCGCTCAAGCTGTTCCTGACCTCGTTCCGCAATCACGGCGCGTTCCACGAGGACTGCACGATTTCCATCGCCCGCCGCCTGGCAGAGTTTCTGGAGCCTCAATGGCTGCGGATCGGCGGCTATTGGTATCCGCGCGGGGGTATCCCCATCGACGTTTTCTGGCAGACCGGACCTATGCCGGAAGCGGTATGGATCCCGGACCAGGGCGTTCCGCCCTACCGTGGTAGGGGCTGATACCCTGGAGTGAGGTCGGCCCAACGCGGCCGGGTTGCGCCAAGCAGGCTCGACGCGCTCCTCACCCCGCATTTGCAACGTTAACAGGCCGCCTGACCACCAGTTTTCCCGTGTCAGGCGGCGGCAATCGTGACCCCGGCAACAGCAAGATACCTGCCGCCCTTTGCAATCGTGACAATGAGGGTGAAGCGCCATAGCGGTTCACGCAGGAGACCTGCCGCCAGCGTCAGCGGATCTCCGATCACGGGCACCCAGGACCCGAGAAGACTCCAGCGCCCCCATTTGCCGTACCAAGCCGCCGCCTGATCCAGTCGCGCGCTTGATACCGGGAACCAGCTGCGGTCGGAGAAATGCATGAGATACCGCCCGGCCGCCCAGTTGAGGATTGAACCCAGGACATTTCCTGCCGTCGCAACAGCCAGAAGCAGCCATACCGGGTGGCTGCCGACAACCACCATTCCCGCGAGCACAGCCTCTGACTGTGCAGGCAACAGCGTTGCGGCCACCAGGGCCGCCGCGAACAGACCGGCGAGGGACAACATGTCAGGAGCGCATGGGCCAGCTGCGGTGCAGATCGTCTATGATGACTGCGTGTTTGTGCCCCATCGCTCCGTGCTCCCGCAGATGCGGGTGGTCAGGCGGTAGATCGTCGTGCGTGTGCTCGATTTCCCCAGCCGTTTCGCCGGGCCACTGCAGCAGGCAGACCACGATCCCAATTCCCGCCAACCCGGCCAAGGCAATCAGCGCGGGGATGGCGCCGAATTCTGTCATCAGCCAACCCGATAGCGGATAGGTCACAAGCCAGCAGGCATGAGACAGGGCGAACTGTGCAGCAAACACTGCGGGCCTGTCCTCGGGGTGCGCCGACCGCTTCAGCAGCCGCCCAGAGGGGGTCAGCACCGCGGAATAGCCGAAGCCGACAAGCAGCCATGTGAACAGCAGCCCTCCCCAATGCAGACCCGATGCGGTGGTGACCCCGGCGAGTCCAAGCAAGGAGAGGATCATGAGGCAGGCACCCGAAAGCATGACGGGACGGTCGGGCAGCCGGTCCAGAAGCCTTGGCAGCGGCAGCGCCGCTGCCATGGAGCCCGCGCCGAATGCGAACATGGTCCAGGCCAGCGCGCTTTCCGGCAGGCCGAGCAGACCGCGCACCAGCACGACCGAGTTCACCAGCACCATCGCCCCGGCTGCCGAGACCGCAAGGTTGAGCGCAAGCAGGCCGCGCAGGCGTGGAGTCGCCAGGTAGATGCGCATTCCACGCGTTGTGCGGTCGTAAATTCCCCGCGGCTCCGCAATCTGCGGGCTCGGCAGCATCACGGAAACCACCAAGAGCGCGGAAGCTGCAAAGCCCGCCACAGTTCCCAGAAACAGGGTATTGTAGCTCATCAGTGCCAGCAGCAGCGCCGCGAGTGTCGGGCTGATGATGTTTTCCAGATCGTAGGCCAGACGCGAAAGTGAAAGCGCCCGAGTGTAGCGCGCCTCGTCGGGCAGCACATCGGGGATCGTAGCCTGGAAGGTGGGCGTGAAGGCCGCCGAGGCGGACTGGAGCAGGAAGATCAGCACATAGACCTGCCAGACCTCGGTCACGAAGGGCAGCGCCAGCGCCGCACTCGCCCGCACCAGGTCCAGCACGACAAGCAGGCGGCGGCGGTTCACCCGGTCCGCAAAGGCCCCTGCAACCGGGGCGATCCCGACATAGGCCACCATCTTGATGGTGAAGACCGTGCCCAGCACCATTGCTGCGCTGTCTCCTGCCAGATCGTAGGCCAGCAGCCCAAGCGCGACAGTTGCAAGGCCGGTTCCCAGAAGTGCCACAACCTGCGCCAGGAAAAGGTGCCGATACGTGCGGTCGGAAAGGACATCCAGCATGGCAGCCTCATAAATAGCGCGAGATGGCCTTGAGTTCGGCCCGGTCGGCTTCGGAATTTTCGCCGTCGAGGCAGTGATCCATGTGATCGTGGATCAGCGCCTGTTTGGCGTTGCGGATCGCTTTTTCCACCGCCTGAAGCTGCTGCGCGACGTCAAGACAGGGACGCCCGTCTTCGATCATGCCGATGACCGAGCGCAGATGCCCTTCGGCGCGTTTCAGCCGGGCGGTGAGCTTGGGGTGACTTGCATGCCGGTGTGGATCCATCATTAGCCAGAGTTATCCCCCTAGGGGGGATAAAGCAAGGCAGCGTTTCAGAGGGCCGCGAAGAGGACATGGTGCAGGCACGGGTTCGAGGCAGACCTCACCCGGGCATTGCACGGTCACAGCCACGGCAAATCCGTTCATGATCACGGTCCCGCACTGCGCTTGCGCGCGGCCAACGCCGATGCATTGGGCCTGGCCGAGGACGATATTTCAGGGAAACGACCCCTTTTGGCATCCCGACAAGGTCTATCGTCACGAACGCCCCCGCCGCGTTTGGATGTCCTGAAAGCCTCACAGAACATGTCCAGACCAACGGGCATGTCTCACAGGCCGACGGATAGCCGACCACGGGTGTATGCCTACTCTATCCCATTGGCACGTTGCAGCTCTCGCACGTAGCGGGTGATGCCCTTCACATCCGCATCGGTCAGGCCCTGTTGGGGCGGCATGTTGCCGAAGTTCCAGTGGTGCGCGCGCACTCCGTTTCGGACAGCCAGCAAAAAGGCAGCGTCCGCGTGATGCGACGGCTCGTAGATCTTGTGAACCAGCGGCGGCCCCATGCCATTCCGCCCGGTAGCATTTTCACCATGACAGTCCGCGCACACAGCATCATAGGCCCGCTTGCCGATCTGCGCAGCTTCGCTGAGCGTTGTCGGCACTGCGACCTGCACCAGCCGTTCGCCGACTTCCTGTGATGCCCGATTGCTGTCTTGCCCGTTTCTGTCGGGACTGCCGGAGTAGAGATAGACAGCCAGAGCGGCCACCAGTGCGACCGCAGCGCTTATTCCAAGCTTATTGTTCATCAGACACTCTCTTGACGTTCGGTTGGTTCGATATTGAAGGCTGCCGGAAGCAACCCCATTGAAGCGCCGCAGAACAGGAGCAGCAGTGGCATCTGCATCACCCCCTGCCCCGGTCCGGTCACCACCTCTGTGTAATCCTTAAAAACCGTGCTCACGATCAGCTTTGTCAATTCGCGGGTTATGTAGACGACCAACATCGCCGACAGGCTGGGCTGCACCCGTTTAAACTTCGGCTGACCGGTCGCGCGCAGCGTATGGCAGGCAGGATCTGCTTCCAGCACGGGGCGAGTGCACCGTCACCGCGGAAAACCCAAAGGCGGAGGTCGACGAAGCGACCTCCGCCAGTGCCCTACTTCACCGCGACGACGGTCAGCTTGCCCTTGATGCGCTGCGCGACGAATTCGATCGCGTCGCCCGCCTTCAGCTGGTCCAGCATCGCGTCATCGGCAACCCGGAACACCATGGTCATCGCCGGCATATCAAGATCCACAAGCTCCTCGTGCTTGATGGTCACCTTGCCGGACTTGGGATCGACCTTCTTCACCATTCCCGCGGTGAAGGTCGTATCACCTTGCAGCACGGTCACCGGCCCATGCATGCCGGATTCGTAGTGGCCGGGGATCAGGCACGCGAACTCGAACGTGCCCGCGTTGGAGAAGGTCCAGACGATCTCTCCCGTGGCGCCGGGATCCAGACGCACCGAATTCGGGTCGTCATGCTCCATGTCCATCTTTGCCATCAGCTCCTTGTGGTGGACGTTGCGCTCCGGCGTATCCAGCACGAATTCATGCTCCAGTTCGCCCTCGTTGGTGATAACGAACTTGACTGTCTCGCCCTCGGAGAAGGAGAGGTTGGCAGGCTCGAACAGCATTTCGCCGTCATCGGTTTCTTTCATGATGACCACGACCTCGCGGTCTGCATGTGCAGCATCGCCGGGTTTGCCGACCTCCATTTCATCGTGGTGGCCGCCGCCGTGGGTACCGCCCGCAATGGCCGGCGCGGCGAAAAGGGTTGCGATCAGGGCAGTGGAAAGAATCTTGTTCATGTCTGTTTCCTCGTCAGTTCTGGTTAAAGCCAGGGGCCGGTCAGCCTTTGGCGGCGGGTTTCGGGGTGATGCGGGTTTGGGCGTCTTCGACACGGGTCGGTTCCGGCAGTGAGCCGGTCCACTCGTAGGCCTCGGTGCCGGGCGGGTTTTCATACCAGCCGGGGTCGCTGTAATCGTCGGCGTCGATGCCCTCGCGCACTTTGACGACCGAGAACATGCCGCCCATCTCCAGCGGCCCGTGCGGCCCCCAGCCGGCCATCATCGGCACGGTGTTGTCGGGCAGCGGCATGGACATCTCGCCCATGTCGGCCATCCCGGCGGTGCCCATCGGCATGTATTCCGGCTGCAGCTTGCGGATCTGGCCGGTCAGCTTGCGCTTGTCGGTGCCGATGAAGGTCGGCACGTCGTGGCCCATCGCGTTCATCGTGTGGTGCGACTTGTGGCAGTGGATCGCCCAGTCGCCCGGATGCACCGCGTCGAACTCATAGGCGCGCATGGCCCCGACCGGGATGTCGATCGACACTTCCGGCCAGCGCGCGGTTTCCGGCACCCAGCCACCGTCGGTGCAGGTGACCTCGAAGTCATAGCCGTGCATGTGGATCGGGTGGTTGGTCATCGTGAGGTTGCCGACCCGCACCCGCACCCGGTCGCCCTGGTTCACCACCAGCGGGTCGATGTCCGGGAAGAGGCGACTGTTCCAGCACCACAGGTTGAAGTCCGTCATCTCCATCACCCGGGGCACGTAAGAGCCCGGATCAATGTCGAAGGCGTTCAGCATGATCAGGAAGTCCCGGTCCACCGGCATGAAGGACGAATCCTTGGGATGCACGATGAACATGCCCATCATGCCCATCGCCATCTGCACCATCTCGTCTGCGTGCGGGTGGTACATGAAGGTGCCGGACTTGGTCAGGTCGAACTCGTAGACAAAGGTCTTGCCGGGCGGGATGCCCGGATGGCTGAGGCCGCCGACCCCGTCCATGCCGGAGGGCAGGATCAGCCCGTGCCAATGCACCGAAGTATGCTCCGGCAGCTTGTTGGTCACGAAGATGCGGACCCGGTCGCCCTCCACCGCCTCGATAGTGGGGCCGGTGGACTGGCCGTTGTAGCCCCACAGATGGGCGATCATGCCGTCGGCCAGCTCACGCTCGACCGGTTCGGCCACCAGGTGAAACTCCTTCACCCCGTTGTTCATCCGGAACGGCAGGGTCCAGCCGTTCAGGGTGACGGTCGGGTTGTAGTCCGGCCCGGTGGTTGGGGCCAGCGGCGGCTGGGTGGCCGCGGTGTCCATGCTGGCGGCTTCGGGCAGGCCCATGTTGGAGGTCTTGCCCCAGGCCTGGCTGGAGACCAGCGCGGCACCCGCGGCGCCGGCTCCGAGCAGTTGACGTCGGTTCATCATGTCATGTGGTCCTTTCAATGGCCTGCACCGCCGCCAGCGGCGATTTCCGCGCCGCCGCCCTGCGGGGCCGATCCTGTGCCGCCGCCGTAGATCGCGGCGGTGACATTGGCCTGCGCCAGCCAGAAATCGCGTTTGGCATTGGCCGCTTCCAGCAAGCTGGAGAGCTTTTCACGCACATCGGTCAGCAGTTCGAAGGTATTGGTGATCATGCCGTTGTAGCTCAGCAGACCTTCTTCCTCGATCGTCTGGCGCAACGGCACCAACACATCGCGATAGTGGCGGGCGATTTCATACGAGGAGTAATAGGCGAGCTCCGCGCTGCGGGCCTCCGAGCGGACATTCACGGCCCGTTCTGCCAACGCATTGGCGGCTTGCATGTAGGCCAGTTCCGCCTTGCGCATCCGCGCCTTGCCGGTATCGAAGATCGGAATGGCAAATTCCAACTCCAGCTGCGGCAGGGTTTCGGTGTGGGTCTCCCCATCCTCGCGTTCACGTTCCGACTCGACGCCAGCGATCAACTCCAGATCGGTGACAAGCCGTGTTCTGTCGGTCAGGCCAAAGGCGCGCGCCTGTGCTTCCAGACCCAGTTTGGCGACCTGTAGATCGACGCGGTTCTGCAGCGCGGTCTTTTCGATGGCGGGTAGTTTGCGCAGCGACTTTGGCAGCGCTGGCAACGCATCCGGCACGTAGTAGTTGGCATCGCTGCCCCACAGCCCCATCAGCCGTGTCAGCTCTTCCTTGGCCAGTTTGGCATCCAGCCGCGCCCGGGCAACCTGGCCTGCCAGTTCCGCGTTGAAGGCAAACTCCCGCGCCTGCCCTGCCTTGTTCAGCGCGCCGGTCTTGCCCAGCTGGCTGGCCAGCTCGGCGCTCGCCGCGGCAGTCTCGCCGGCCTTGCGCAGGTAGCTGAGACGCTCGAACGCCGCCACTGCGTTGATCCAAGCCTGCCGCGTCTCTGCGGCCAGCGCCAGCGTGTCGTTCACCGCATTCAGCTGGGCCTGCTGGAACTGGGCTTCGGCCACCGCGATACGTTGCTTGCGGTTTTTCACATCCAGCAAGTTCACGGCAACGGAGGATTCCAACGCCCGGTAGAGACCCAGTTCAGGCGCACCGATGCCCATCAGCCCAATCGAGACCACCGGGTTCTCCGGTGTCATCTGTTGCCAGGCTTCGGCCGCCGAAAGCCCAACCGCCGCATAGGAAGCTTGCAGACCTTTGTTGTTCAACAAGGCTACCTGCACCGCGGTATCGGCCGAGATCGTCTTGCCGTGCACAAGGCTGCGAACTTCCTTGGCGAGCGCCTCGTTTTCAGCTTGTGTCTGGGCAAAGGCGGTACGCTTACCGATCGCCGTCGAGGTCCGGCTGACCACCTCCTGAAAACCGGCATTGGGATTGGTGTATTTTTCGGGAACCGCTGTCGCGCAGGCCGCAAGCGCGACCGGGCAAGCGAGGACCATCCGCCACGTTTTCATACGCATCAATGGTGGCCTCCCTGCTGCTGTTCGTTCACGCCGCGCCAGGACCCGGGGCCGCTGGGCTGGTGGCGTTCGTAGCCCCTGAAGGGGTCCTCATAGGCAAGGGTGCGATAGGGGCCAGTGGGCTGCGACGCGCGCTCCAACGCTGTGGTTTCGGGCAGCGGCGTCGGTGTCCCGACGCACGCTCCCAGCAGCAGGGCGCCCGCCCCGGCCAGAAAGTAGGATTTCATGTGAATATTCCGAGAATGATCTGAACTGCTCCTGCATGTGCATGCAGAAGCGGGTTAAAGACCGCCGAAACGGTTCAGATGTCTCAGTGTCTCGGAGGGCGCAGCAGTGCGATCTGCTCACGCGAGGGCAATTGCGAATCCCTTTGCGCCCAGCGCTCGGACTGCTTCAGCACAATTTCCGTTGGCTGCAGGGAAAGCACCGCAACCGCCATACAGGAGCCTGCGCAGCAATTGGTGGTGTCCAGGTCATCAACGGTACCGTGGCTGTCCTGCGCTGTCACGTGGTGGGAATTGGCCGCATGTTCTGCGCCCGGTACTCCGGCATGTGAATCTTCAGCATGGGCAAGGTGCGGAGCATCGTGGTGGCCAGCAAAAGCATGCGCAGCTGACGGCAGGGAAAATACAATCCCCAGGATCACTGCCCAGGCAGTGACCATTCTGAAGATCCAAGAGATTTGCGCCAGACGCTCCATGACAGCATTTCTCATGGCCCGGGTCGGCTTCGTCAAGATGGCAATCCTGTGCGACCGGCACAAATTTTCGTGTGCCGGACGGGGTCGGCAGATTTGCCCTTTGGCCGCCGAATGACGCGCTGCTTTAGTCCGGTCACACCCCCGGAGGCTCTGAAGGCGGAACAAAGCTCTCCATATCCTCCGCCGCAAGCACGGCCCGCAACCCTTCGCGGTAGCTCGGATACAGTAGGCTGATGCCCAGGTCTTCCTTGATACGACGGTTGCTGACGCGCTTGTTTTCTCCATAGAAGCTGCGCGCCATCGGGGTCATGCCGGCCTCTTCAAAAGGCACTTCGGCAGGTACAGGCAGCCCCAGCAATTCAGCTGCATATCCCAACACGTCCTGAGGCGGGGCGGGATCATCATCGCAGACATTGTAGATCGCACCCGGCCGCGGTTGCATGATCGAGGCTATCAGAACACGCGCGATATCCTCCACGTGAATGCGTGAAAAAACCTGTCCCGGTTTGACAATCCGGCGCGCCTTGCCCGCCATCAGCTTGGCGAAGGGCCCGCGACCAGGGCCGTAGATGCCGGCCAGCCGAAAGATATGCAAGGGCAGCCCGGGCACCGCCTGCCACTCGGCCTCCGCGCGCTGCCGCCATTCGCCGCGCACACTGGCCGGGGTCAGCGGCGTATCCTCGTCCACCCAGTCACCCCCATGATCGCCGTAGACTGCCGTGGTCGAAAGATAACCCACCCATTGCAGATCCGAAGCCGCCTCAAACTGTTCGCGAAGCTCAGCCATAACGGGGTCACCGGGCTCGGTCGGCGCGATCGAGCTCAGAACGTGGGTCACTCCCTCCAGCGGCAACCGCGTACCGGGCCAACGCTGCAGTTGCACGTCCGGCACATCGCCCGGGACCACGTCCCGCGTGGTACCGAAGACGCGCCAGCCGCGCGCGATCAGATGCGGCGCCAGTGCCCGCGCCGTATAGCCAAACCCAAGACAAAGAAGTGTTTTACCCATTGTCTCTTGATGCGTGCACTGGCTCAGGGGTGCAAGGGTTGATTCCGCGCCTCTTCCATCTTTTGATAGGCCGCATGGATACGCCAAAACAGAAACTTTCGGACGCCTACGCCCTGACATCACCGAGCGACTCCAGACAGTTTTATGGCGCATGGGCCGACAGCTACGACTCGGAATTTGCCGCCGGGGAGGGCTACACGCTGCCCGAATCGGTTGCCCGCGCGTTTGCTGATGCAGGTGGTCAGGGACCGATCCTCGATGTCGGTGCCGGCACAGGCCTTTGTGGGGTCGCCCTGCGCAGGCTGGGACTGGAACCGGTGGATGCCACGGACATCAGCCCGGCGATGCTGGGCCGTGCGCTTCGCAAGGACGCCTACCGCGACGTGATCGAAGCCGACCTCACCGAGGGCATACCGGTGCCACGCGGTGTCTATCGCGGGGTGGTATCTTCCGGCACTTTCACCCATGGCCACCTTGGCCCCGAGGTGCTGCCTGCCCTTCTGCGAACTGCCACGCTGGACGCACAATTCGCTTTGTCAGTGAATGCCCGCGTCTTCGAAACGGCCGGGTTCGATCAGGCGTTCGAACGATTGCAAAACGGGCAATGGATCAAGGATTTTTCACTCGAGGACGTGCCGATATACGGCCCCGCTGCAAGGGGGCCGCACCGGAACGACACCGCCTTCATCGCCCTGTTCCATAAGGTCTGACTGCGCGCGCGTCGGCCAGCGATCAGGCGCAACCGCGCCGCGCCTTGGCGCGGCGCCATGCCCAACTGGTTCGGCCAATCCACCATTGGCCGGAAACAGGCGGGAGCTCCCGCCTCACCAGCCTTTCCGGGCTGGTTACCGGCCTTTCCAAACTGGGTCGCGCTTCTCGGCGAAGGCACGGGCGCCTTCCAGATTGTCCTCGGACCCGTAGAGTACATCCACTGTCTTGAGCTGACGGCGGGTTATCCGGTTCATCGCATCCTGGAACTTGCTGTCCTCTGCATCCCGCACGATCTCCTTGATCGCCGCGTAGACCAGGGGAGGACCGGACGCCAGGAGACGCGCAAGTTCCCAAGCCCGGTCCATCAACTGGTCCGCGGCCACGATCTCATTCACCAGCCCCCAGCGATGGGCCTCCTCGGCGTCGAACCAGCGCCCGGTCAGCAGAAGTTCCATGGCGATGTGATAGGGGATCCGCTTCGGAAGCTTGACGCTGGCGGCGTCGGCCACGGTACCGGACCGGATTTCCGGCAGGGCGAAGGTGGCATGATCGGCCGCGATGATCATGTCCGCCGACAGCGCTAACTCCAGCCCGCCTCCGCAAGCGATTCCGTTGACCGCGGCGATCACTGGCTTGTTCATGTCGCGCAGTTCCTGCAGCCCGCCAAAGCCGCCGACGCCATAATCACCATCCACCGCGTCGCCGTCCGCGGCCGCCTTCAGGTCCCAGCCGGGGCAAAAGAACTTTTCGCCACCGCCGGTGAGGATGGCCACCCGCAAATCCGGGTCATCCCGGAAATCACGAAACACCTCGCCCATGGCCCGGCTCGTCTTCAGGTCGATGGCATTGGCCTTGGGGCGGTCCAGCGTGACCTCCAGGATGGCGCCGTCCCGACGCGTTTTGACAGGGCTTTCGCTCATGTGGTGTCCTCCAGAATGGCTGTTCAGTACTTGCGCCGCAGCAACGCATCCGCGGCAACGGCATCAGCCGGAGTACAGAGCAGCGGATTGATTTCGATTTCTTCCAGGCCCAAGGCGTTTTCCATGACGTAGGCCTCCACCGCGCGGATCGCCCGCAGGATGGCATCCCGATCGGCGGCCGCGGCGCCACGATACCCTTGCAACTGCCGGGAAATCCGCAGCCCATCCAGGGCCGACGCAATTGCCGCATCGCTGGCGGGCAGCAGAAAGGACGCACGGTCCTCCAGCAGCTCGGTCAGGACACCGCCTGCAGCCAGCGTCATGACAAAGCCATGTGCCGGATCCTTGACCACCCCGATCAGCAGCTCCGCCACCACGTCGGTGACCATTTCCTCCACCAGAAAGCGCTTGGCGGGCATCGCGAATGCAGCGTCGCTGACCTCTTGCCCCGTGCTGAGGTTCAGCGCGACCGCCCCCGCCTCGGTCTTGTGGGCGACGCCTTCGCCCTTCAATACGACCGGGAACCCCACATCCACCGCCACCGCACGCGCATTGGCCGCTGATGCCGCCCGTTTGAAACGGGGAACCCGCAGGCCATATTCCGCCAGCTGCCACTTGGCATCGGCCTCCGGGACCAGGTCCGGCTCAACCGTCGGGGTCGGCATCAACAAGGGCGCCGGTGGTTCCGGCGGCAGCAGGCTGGCCGCTTCGCAGGCGGCGATGGCTTCGCTGAGACCACAGAACGGCACCACGCCTGCCGCCATCAAGCGGTCCGCCACATCTTCGGGTAGAAGTTCCGGCAAGGTCGCCACCAGACCAACATTGGCCCCGGTGGTGCGCCGCGCGCCGATGGCTGCCTCGATGGCACACTCCCAGTCCGATGCATCGCAGCGATCCGCGCGCGGGAAATCGACAATCAACAGGGTGATCGCCAGCTGGGGATCCATCATCGCCGAAAACGCACGCGTCATCGCATCGGCGTCCCGCCAGATATAGGTGTGGTAGTCGAGCGGGTTGGCCAGCGCCACCATGGGGCCCAGTGCCGCCCGCAGATCGGCTGTCTGCCGCGCGTTCAGGGGCGGGAACTCAACCGCCCGCGCATGGCCTGTATCGGCCGCCAGGCTCGCCTCTCCGCCCGAGCAACTGATGGTCGCAATACGGTTCGAAGGCAGTCGCCCTGTCACATGCAACAGCTTCAGTGTCTCCAGAAACGAGGGCAGATCCTCCAGACGCGGGATGCCAAGGCGTGAGAGCAAAGCCCCGGCTCCCGCGTCACCGCCCGCAAGCGAAGCGGTATGGGAAACAGTCGCGGCCTGGGCCTCGGCCGATTTACCGACCTTCAGCGCTATGATCGGTTTGCCCAGCGCACGGGCACGCGCCGCCAGCGATTCGAACGCGCGCAGATCACCAAAGCCCTCGATATGCAGACCCAGCGCAGTGACGCGTTCGTCCTCAAGCAGCGCTTCGCCGATGGCAGCGATACCAGTCTGTGCCTGGTTGCCCGCTGTCACCACATAAGCCATTGGCAAGCCGCGCTTCTGCATGGTCAGGTTGATGGCGATGTTGGAACTTTGGGTGATGAGCGCCACGCCGGTCTCGGCGGTGACGCCACCATGCTGGTCCGGCCACAGCAGCGCGCCATCAAGGTAGTTGATAAACCCATAGCAGTTCGGCCCGAGGATCGGCATATCTCCCGCCGCCTCAAGAAGTTGTGCCTGCAGATCCGCACCCTCGGCATCTTCCGCCTCGGCCTCAAGAAAGCCGGAGGCAAAACAGACCGCGCCGCCCGCACCACGTGCCGCCAGGGCCCGCACGACCTCGATCGTGGCAAAGCGGTTCACCCCGATGAACACAGCGTCGGGCGCCTCGGGCAGACACTCCACATCCCGGACCGCAGGCAGGCCCGCCACCTCGTCGGCCTTGGGATGGACGGGCCAGATGGAGCCCTTGAACCCCATTTTCTGACATTGCGTGATCACCAGTCGGCACCAGGCACCGCCTCCGATCACAGCAATGGTTTTGGGGCGAAAAAGCCTATTTAGAGACTGCATGAGATCCTATTCACCGGTCTTGCCACGGTCCAGATGGCCGAGGTCTTGTTCAGGGCTGATCCGGTCACGCACACGGGTTTTCAGTTCTTTCACATCAGGAAAGCCGCCGTCCCGTTTGCGTTCCCAGACCAGCTCCTTATCAACATGGATCTCAAAGATCCCGCCCAAATCTCCGGGTACCAAGGTCACCCCGCCCAGCTGGTCCTGAAAGGTTTGCAGCAGCTCCTGCGCCATCCACCCCGCGCGCAACAGCCAGTTGCAGCCGATGCAGTAGGTAATGGTCACAACGGGTTTCGGGGTCGCGGTCCCGGTCATATGTCAGCCTCCCAAGGCGCGCAGCATCTCGCGGCTGATGATGTGCCGCTGGATTTCACTGGTGCCTTCCCAGATACGCTCCACCCGCGCGTCGCGCCAGATGCGTTCCAAGGGCAGCTCGTCCATCAGCCCCATGCCGACGTGGATCTGGATCGCCTCATCCGCCACCATCGCCAGCATCTCGGTCGCCTTCAGCTTGGCCATCGACATGTCGCTCTCGGTCACGGTGCCCTGATCGAACTTCCAGCCGGCTTCCCAGGTCAAGAGGTTCGCTGCCTTCAGCTCCAGCGCCATATCGGCGAGTTTGAAGCTGACACCCTGGAACTTGCCAATCTGCTGGCCGAACTGCTTGCGCTCGGCCGCATATTCCAGCGCATGCTGCAACGCACGATCCGCGCGGCCCAGGCAGGTGGCGGCCACCTGCAGGCGGGTGGCGCCCAGCCAGGTGTTGGCCACCTCGAACCCTTTGTCGACCTCACCCAGGATCGCCGAGGACGGCAGGCGGCAGTCGTCGAATTCCAGCACCGCATTGGTGTAGCCGCGATGGCTGACGTTGCCGTAACCCGCGCGCACCTCGAACCCCGGCGTGCCCTTGTCGACAAAGAAGGCGGTGATCTTCTTCTTCGGCCCGCGCGGGGTGTCCTCGACCCCGGTGGCCATGAAGCAGATGGCGAAATCGGCAATATCCGCGTGGCTGATGAAATGCTTGGTGCCATTCAGGATCCAGTCATCGTCGTCCTTGCGCGCAGTGGCCTTCATGCCGCGCAGGTCCGAGCCCGCGTCCGGCTCCGTCATCGCCAGGCAATCCCACTTCTCGCCCCGGATGCAGGGGAACAGGTATTTTTCCTTCTGCTCTTCGGTGCCTGCCAGCAGGATGTTCGACGGCCGCGCAACCCCGGTCCAGTGCAGCGCATAATTGGCGCGGCCCAGTTCCTTTTCGTACAGCAGCCAGCTCAGCGTATCGAGGCCCGCGCCACCGACTTCTTCGGGCATATTGGCGGCATAAAGCCCCGCTTCCATCGCCTTCTTCTGGACGTCGCGGATCACCTCCATGTCCAGATGACCGGTTCGCTCGATCTCCGCCTCATGCGGGTACAGCTCCTTTTCGACAAAGGCGCGGGTGGTCTCGACGATCATCGACTGTTCTTCGGTCATTCCGAACTGCATGGGGGACATCCTTTGCAAATCTGTTGTGAGTCAGGTTACGCCGCTTGCCTCACCTCATCATGCAAAGTTAGATGAAATCATGCAAAACTGGGCAAAAGATCACGCCGCGGTGCGGCAGGTGGACGTGCTGCTGTTTGATGCCTATTCGGCCCATTGTCTGGCGAATACGGTCGAACCCCTGCGCGCTGCCAACACCTTTGCCGGGCGTCAGGTCTATGGCTGGCGCTTCCTGACGCTGGATGGCGGGACTGCGGTGTCGTCTTCGGGAATGGAGGTGCGCGCGCATGGGCGGCTGGCCGACTGCCGCGGCGATATGCTGATCGCGATGCCCTCCTATGATTTCCTGCGCCATGCCACGGTTGCGGCCTGCCGCGCGCTCCAGTCGGCGGCGCGGCGCTATGATGTGCTGGCGGGGTTCGACACCGGCGCCTGGCTGCTGGCGCAGGCCGGGCTGCTGGACGGACATCAGGCAACCATCCATTGGCAGGAGCTGACCCGCTTTGCCGAGCAGTTCCCCGAGGTGCAGGCCCAGCGCGCGCGTCACGTGATGGATGGCAACCGCATCACCTGCACCGGCGCGCTGGCGGCCTTTGACACGATGATGGAGCTGATCGGCCAACACCACGGCGCGGCCCTGCGGCTGGAGGTAGCGGCGCTGTTCATGGCGGCCGAGGCCACCGACACCCAGGATCCGATCCTCGCCCGCAGCCGTCCCGTTGCTCGTGCCGTGGCACTGATGCAGGCCAACTTGGAAACCCCGCTCCCAATCGCCGAGGTCGCGCGCCGAACGGGGCGCAGCCAAAAGGATCTGGAGCGCCGTATGCGCGCGGATCTTGGCGCAACACCGCAGGCCGTCTACCGGCGCTTGCGCCTGATTGAGGCGCGAAAGCTCGTGTTAGAGACTGTTTTGAGTGTCTCGGAGATCGCCCTGCGCTGCGGCTACGACGATCCCAGCGCGCTGACCCGCGCTTTTCGCGCGGAGTTCGGCACCACCCCGCGCAGCCTGCGCGGCAGCTAGGCCTGTTTCGCCGCCATCCACTGGTTCAGCCGCCACAGCCCCCAGGCCAGCGGAATCGCCGCCAGCCCGCCGATCACATAGGCCAGCGGCTCATCCGCGAAGCTCCCGAACATCTGGGTGTAGGCGTGGATCGCGGCGAATGTCATGCCCGCATTGAACAACCCGCGCTGGTGCCGCTGCGCCGCCCAGAAAATCACCGCCGCCAGCACAGCGGCCCAGAGCACGGAATAGACGCCCTCGGAAATGAACAGCGCGTTGGCGCGGAAGGCATCCCGCGCCGCGGCATAGCTTTCCCAATCGGCATAGCCGTCCCGGAACCGTCCCGGCCCCCAGACGGTTTCGCCCACCACATCGCCCCACAGCGAGCCGACCAGCGCGCAGAGGTTGGCAATCACAAAGCCGAGGATCGCAAGGATGCGCAGGTGCCGGGCGTCGCGCTCTGCCAGCCGGGCAGCGCCCCAGGGGCACAGGCCAATCAGAGCCGCCATCTGCAGGATCGTCAGCGTCGATTCCGGCGAGTAGAACACATAGGCCGCATGAAAATAGCTGGTGCCGGTCTCCAGCATCTGGGCAAAGGGCGCAATCGCCAGCGCGGTGACAAAACGCACGTCAATCAGCCAGCCCGCCAGCGCAATCGCTGCCGTGTAATACAGCAGTACCAGATTGCGCAGCGGCGAGCCGATCTCGTGCTGCTGCAACAGCAGCTCGATCCCTGCCAGATGCATGGCCAGCCCCATCAGCAGCACCGCGCCCAGCACAAACACGGTCGACCACGCGCCCTGCCGCCAGCGCCAGACACAGATCCCGGTGACCAATGCGCCTGCTGGCAGCATCACCCAGCCGGCGATGGCCTCATGCTTGTCGACCAGCTCAATCGCGGCGCCGCCCAGCAGCATGCCCCCGCCGATCAGGGTGGCGGAATTGCCGAACATCCGCAGCATCGCGCCGCCCCACGCCAGCACCGCCAATCCGCCGCCCAGCATCAACAGCCCGGTCAGCGCCACCGCCAGCGGCTCCGCCAGCCAGAAGATGAAGCCCGCGGTGGCGGCGATGATGCCAAAACACAGGATGGCGTTCACCGCCAGCTGCACCATCACCTCGCGCGAGCGCGCCTCGATCCGGCGGGCCTGATCCGGGGTCAGCACCCCCTCCTCGACCAGGGCGGTGGTATCGGCAATGGCGTGCATCGGCATCCCTTCCGGCAAATTGCGCTGCCGCCAGCATCGCCCAAAGGTTGCGGAATGAAAACCCGGCCCGCCCCGGCGGCATCACCCGCAGTCCGCGCCCGTTTTCATACCCCTGTGACGATCCGCGCCTAGGGGTCTTGCACCCTTGCGCGCAATCATCAACAGTAGGCCATGACAAACAAGACCTTCCCAAGCTGGCCCGACGTCGCTCCTCAACTCATCGAAACTGCTGCCGGACGCGCTGCCGCCGATACGGTGATCCGTGGCGGCACATGGGTGAACGTCCACACGCGTGAGGTGCTGGAAGGCCACGACATTGCAATCACCGCGGGCCGCATTGCCTATGTCGGGCCGGATGCGTCCTATTGCACCGGCCCGGACACCCAGATCATCGAGGCGAATGGCCGCTACATGATCCCCGGCCTGTGCGACGCCCATATGCATATCGAGAGCGGCATGCTGACGCCCGCGGAATTTGCCCGTGCGGTGATCCCGCATGGCACCACCTCGATGTTCACCGACCCGCACGAAATCGCCAATGTGCTGGGGCTTGAGGGCGTGCGCCTGATGCATGACGAGGCGCTGCTGCAGCCGGTCAATATCTTCACCCAGATGCCCAGCTGCGCGCCCTCGGCGCCGGGGCTGGAGACCACCGGCTATGAAATCTCGGCCGAGGACGTGGCCGAGGCGATGAACTGGCCCGGCATCATCGGTCTGGGCGAGATGATGAACTTCCCCGGCGTTGCCGCGGGGGACCCGAAAATGCTGGCGGAGATCGCCGCCACCCAGCGCGCCGGCAAAACCGTGGGCGGGCATTATGCCTCGCCCGATCTTGGCCCCGATTTCGCGGCCTATGTGGCGGGCGGCCCGGCCGACGATCACGAAGGCACCTGTGAGGCCGACGCCATCGCCCGGATGCGTCAGGGCATGCGCGCCATGGTGCGGCTGGGCTCCGCCTGGTACGACGTCGAGGCGCAGATCACCGCCATCACGGAAAAGGGTCTCGATCCGCGCAACTTCATCCTTTGCACCGATGACTGCCACTCCGGCACGCTGGTCAACGACGGCCATATGAACCGGGTGGTGCGCCACGCCATCGCCTGCGGCTGCGACCCGGTGGTTGCCTTGCAGATGGCGACCATCAACACCGCGACCCATTTCGGGCTGGAGCGCGAGATCGGCTCGATCACGCCGGGGCGCCGCGCCGATGTGATCCTGACCTCCGACCTGCGCGAGCTGCCGATCGAAGTGGTGATCGCGCGCGGCCAGATCGTGGCGGAATCAGGCTCTATCAAGGTGGATTGCCCACATCTGGACTGGCCCGCCAGCGCCCGCGGCACCGTGCATCTGGGCCACGCGCTGACCGCGAAAGACTTTGAAGTCGGTGCCCCCGAGGGCGCCAATGCCGTCACCGCCAATGTGATCGGTGTAGTGGAAAACCAGGCCCCGACCAAGGCGCTGAAGGCAGAGCTGCCCGTCATCGACGGGCTGGTCGAGGGCACGGACGAGGTCTGCCAGATCGCGCTGGTCGAGCGCCACCGCGCCACCGGCGGCGTCACCAACGCCTTTGTTTCCGGCTTCGGCTACGAGGGCAAAATGGCGATGGCCTCGACCGTGGCGCATGACAGCCACCATATGATCGTGGTCGGCACCGACCGCGAACAGATGGCGCTGGCCGCCAACCGCCTGGCCGAGGTCGGTGGTGGCATCACCCTGTTCCGCGACGGCCAGGAACAGGCGCTGGTCGAACTGCCGATCGCGGGCCTGATGTCCGACAGCCCCGCAACCGAGGTCGCCGCCAAGGCGCAGGCCCTGGTCGAGGCAATGCAAGCCAGTGGTTGCAAGCTGAACAATGCCTATATGCAGCACTCTCTGCTGGCCCTGGTGGTGATCCCGGAACTCAGGATCTCCGACCTCGGCCTTGTTGACGTCCGTACATTCCAGAAAATCCCGGTGATCGAGCCCGCACAATGATAACAACCAAACACCCAGGCCACCCGCCCGCTGAACAATTCACTGACGCGACCGAAGCCGTTGATCGGCTGGAGCTGCTGTACAACCAGGCCACCGCCTTTCTGTGCGAGGAGTTCATCCGCGCCATGGCCGACGGTGCGCCGGACAACCAGCGCATCCGCGCCTATTACCCTGAAATCCGCTTCTCCACCCTGACCTTTGCGCAGGTGGACAGCCGCCTCAGCTTTGGCCATGTCTCGGCCCCCGGCACCTATGCCACCACGGTGACCCGGCCGGACCTGTTCCGAAACTACCTGATCCAGCAGATCAGCCTGCTGATCCGCAACCACGGCCAGCCGGTGACCATCGGTGTCTCCGACACGCCGATCCCGGTGCATTTCGCGGTCGCCTCGCGCCCCGACCTGACCGTGCCGCAAGAGGGCGCGGCCGGCTTTACCCTGCGCGATGTCTTTGACGTGCCGGATCTGTCGACCACCAATGACGACATCGTCAACGGCACTTTCCAGCCCGCCAACGGCACCGGCCCTCTGGCGCTGTTCACCGCCCAGCGCATCGACTACTCGCTGGCGCGGCTCAGCCATTACACGGCGACCAGCCCGGAGCATTTCCAGAACCACGTGCTGTTCACCAACTACCAGTTCTACGTGGCCGAATTCGAAGCCTACGCCCGCGCCCAGCTGGCAGACCCGGAGTCGGGTTACACCAGCTTTGTCAGCACCGGCGATCACGAGATCACCGATCCGGCAGCACCAATCCCCGCGCTGACCAAACTGCCGCAGATGCCCACCTATCACCTGAAGCGGGCAGACGGGAGCGGCATCACGCTCGTCAACATCGGCGTCGGTCCCTCGAACGCCAAGACCGCAACCGACCATATCGCGGTGCTGCGCCCGCATGCGTGGCTGATGGTCGGCCATTGCGCCGGCCTTCGCAACACCCAGGCGCTGGGGGACTTCGTTCTGGCGCATGGCTACCTGCGCGAGGACCACGTGCTGGACGACGACCTGCCGATCTGGACCCCGATCCCGGCGCTGGCCGAGATCCAGGTGGCGCTGGAGGAAGCGGTGGAGGAAGTCACCGAATTCGAGGGCTACGACCTCAAGCGGATCATGCGCACCGGCACCGTCGCCACCATCGACAACCGCAACTGGGAACTGCGCGACCAGTCCGGCCCGGTGCAGCGGCTGTCCCAGTCCCGCGCCATCGCACTGGACATGGAGAGTGCAACCATTGCCGCCAACGGTTACCGCTTCCGCGTGCCCTACGGCACGCTGCTCTGCGTCTCCGACAAACCGCTGCATGGCGAGTTGAAGTTGCCGGGCATGGCGTCGGACTTTTATCAGACCCAAGTTGCGCGACATCTGCAAATCGGCATAAAAGCTATGGAGAGATTGCGCGGCATGCCGCTGGAGCGCCTGCACAGCCGGAAACTGCGCTCATTCGACGAAACGGCCTTCCTGTAGGCGGTTTTTTCGCGAATTTCCGGTGAAAATCGCCTTATTTCCTTCGCCCAATGCACACAAGAAGTTGTGTTGCCCCACAACATAACGATAATGTCCGGCAATGAGGCCCCACAGTTCGGGCAGTTTAAGGAGACGAAGAATGTCCAAACCGATGACCAAAACCCAGCTCGTTGCCGCCCTGGCGGAGGAAATGGACAGCGACAAGAAAACCGCCGGTGCCGCGCTGGAAGCGGTCTGCGCGCTGATCACCCGCGAAGTGTCCAACGGCGGCGCCGTGACCCTGCCGGGCGTTGGCAAGATCTACTGCCGCGAGCGTCCCGAGCGCGAAGTGCGCAACCCTGCCACCGGTGAGAAATTCACCAAGGAAGCCGACAAGGTCGTGAAAATGACCATCGCCAAGGCGCTGAAGGACAGCGTCAACGGCTAAGTCCGGTTCGCGATCCGACCAGTTTCAGGGCTGCCCTTGCGGGCGGCCCTTTTCTTTTGTGAGCTTTTCAACCGCGTACCGCTGGCTTGCTCTTCGCGACGGGCTTCGACCTTGCACAATGGGCGTGCTTGAACGAAGCTCCGCGCACACTAGGACCGCCCCGCGACAAACAGGGAAGATGTTGGATGGACGCACGCGCAATTGCCATGGGGCTTGCCTTTGCCCTGATGTGGTCTTCGGCCTTCACCTCGGCACGGATCATCGTGCAGGACGCCTCGCCCCTGCTTTCACTGGCCGTTCGGTTCCTGATCTCGGGACTGATCGGCGTCGCGATCGCCCGTGCGCTGGGGCAGACGTGGCGGCTCACCCCTGGCCAATGGCGCGCCACGGTGATCTTTGGCCTGTGCCAGAACGCGCTCTACCTCGGGCTCAACTTCGTCGCCATGCAATGGATCGAGGCGTCGCTGGCAGCGATCATCGCCTCGACCATGCCGCTGCTGGTGGCGCTGGCCGGTTGGGGCTTCCTGGGAGAGCGGCTGCGCCCACTTGGCTATCTGGGACTGGCGGCGGGGTTCATCGGTGTTGCGCTGATCATGGGCACCCGGATCAGCGCCGGTGTAGACCTGATGGGGGTCGCCCTCTGCGTGCTGGGCGTACTGGCGCTGACCACCGCCACGCTGGCGCTGCGCGGGGCCACCTCAGGCGGGAATTTCATGATGGTCGTGGGACTACAGATGCTGGTTGGCTCGGCCATCCTGTTCGTTGCGGCGCCGCTGTTTGAAACCATCTTTGTCACCCCGACCTGGCGACTGGCAGCCGCCTTTGTCTACACCACGATCGTGCCGGGGCTGATGGCGACCTTCATCTGGGTGCTGCTGCTGAACCGCATCGGCGCCGTGCGCGCGGCCACGTTTCATTTCCTGAACCCCGTCTTCGGCGTTGCAGTTGCCAGCCTGCTGTTGGGGGAAAGCCTCGGCCCGCTGGATCTGCTGGGCGTGGCCATCGTGACCGCAGGCATTCTGGCGGTGCAACTGGCCCGCCAGCCGCACGTCGGCGCCCAGCCAGCGGCGGAGGGCTCCCGCGCGGCGAAGCCGGGCTGACGCCCGCCCGCGCCCCTTGGGCCCGGCGCCGCTGACGCGGCGCGCGCGCCGTTGCACCAGCCCCCGCCCCCAGCGTAACCTATGACCAAACCCGACAGGAGATTGCCGTATGAGCGCACGACTGACCCAGGTGATGGAGGCCATCGATGCCACCAACGCCAAGGACCCCAACCTCGAGAACGGCCAGCCGGCCGCCCTGCTCTACGGTCAGCGCATGTCTGCGGAACAGGCACGCTTGTTTCCCGACGCCTCCGAGACCCTGCAGATCGCGGCCCGCGGCCAGCACATTGAGCGTTGGAAGCTCCCGCGTGAAGCCTATCCCGAAGGCCGGGCCGGCTATCTGGCCTGGCGCAAGGCCGAAGCTGAACACCACGCAGAGGTGGTGAGCAACCTGATGCAACAGGCTGGCTATGACACCGAGGCGCAGCAGGCAGCCGCCAAGATGCTGCGCAAGGAGGGCATCAAGCGCGACCCGCAGGTGCAAGCGCTGGAGGACATCATCTGCCTGGTCTTCCTGAAGTGGTACTTTGCCCCCTTTGCCGCCAAACACCCGGCGGAGAAGGTGCAACGGATCGTCGAAAAGACCGCCCGCAAGATGTCGCCGGAAGCGCGCGCGCGGGTGCTTGACGAATTCGAGCTGCCCGCCGAGCTGGCGGCCGCCTTTGCCAACTGAGGGTGCGCCCCCGCACACGGCACCGCGAGCCGCCTGTAACATGACATTGAAATCGCGCCGCCAGCCCCCATTATCCACTGCCATAGACAACGGCGTGAGGACCCCATGACCCGCTACCACAAAGACCCCGACGCCATCGCCGCGCTCTCGGCGGAAGAATATCACGTGACACAGGAATCCGGGACCGAGCGCCCCGGGACCGGCAAGCTGCTGCACAACAAGGAGCCGGGCATCTACGTCGACATCGTTTCCGGTGAACCGCTGTTTGCATCTTCCGACAAATATGATTCCGGTTGTGGCTGGCCCAGCTTCACCAAACCGATCGAACCCGCCCACGTGCAGGAGCTTGAGGACCGATCGCTCGGCATGATCCGCACCGAGGTCCGCTCCACGCATGGCGACAGCCACCTGGGCCATGTGTTCCCGGACGGGCCGATGGACCGTGGCGGCCTGCGCTACTGCATCAACTCCGCGTCCTTGCGCTTTGTCCATCTGGACGACATGGAAGCCGAGGGATATGGCGATTACATCAACCAAGTGGAGGTCGTGAAATGAGCACTACCGAACGCGCCGTACTGGCAGGCGGCTGTTTCTGGGGCATGCAAGAGTTGATCCGCAAACGCCCAGGCGTCCTCAGCACCCGCGTCGGGTATACCGGAGGCGACGTGCCCAATGCCACCTACCAAAACCACGGCACCCACGCCGAAGCGATCGAGATCATCTTCGACCCGGCCGTCACATCCTACCGGGAGATGCTGGAGTTCTTCTTTCAGATCCACGATCCCACGACGCCAAACCGGCAGGGAAACGACGTCGGAATGAGCTACCGCTCCGCCATCTACTATGTGGACGAACGGCAGAAAGCCGTGGCCGAAGAGACCATTGCCGACGTCAACGCGTCCGGCCTGTGGCCCGGAAAAGTGGTGACCGAAGTGGAGCCCGTCAGCGATTTCTGGGAGGCCGAGCCGGAACATCAGGACTACCTGCAGCGCCTGCCCAATGGCTACACCTGCCATTTCCCTCGCCCGGACTGGGTGCTTCCCAAGCGCAGCACCGCAGCAGAATAAAGTCAGTCACGGCAGCCTTTGCCCAAGACAATGGGACGGAGTCTGCCTGCATTTCTTGCCCACAGTGGGCGCGCCCAGAGCCTGCAACCTGTGTTCCGGGGCGTCCCGTGGGCTTTCCGCTTCAGCCCCGCGCGACCCGCGGTCGCCCGCTGGCCTCCACCGTCAGCGTCGCCTCGACAAACACCTCCCGCGCTTCCAGCTGGGCGGTTTTGACATCCCGGGCGACATGCACCTGGATGTCATCGGCCCCCGCCGCCTCTGCAGCGCCTCGGGCCTCCTCGGACAGCGCATTCTCCAAAGCCGCCAGGGCCGCATCTCTCTCCATGAAGTCTTTCGGACCACTCTCCAGGTGCACGCGGAATTTGCCTTCGGATGGCGCGGTCACGGTACCAGTGCGCCGCATGGACACACGGCCGACGACGGCACCGATGGCATTGGCCACACCGGCGTGCTCCGGCAGTATCATCCGCGCACGCAGGCGTTCTCCAACGGCCGGGTAGTAGCTGGGCGCCGAAGCGCCCAGACCGACGACATCAACATTCACCGACGCATCCAGCGCCAGCAGCCCGCGGTGACCTGACAGCCCCTTTTGCAACAGAACATGCCGCGCAAGCTGCTCCGCAGGCAGGTCGAAACCCTCGGCCTCCTCGGCAATAGCAGACTCTAACAAGGTCAACGCCGTCTGTTCGGTCAATTGGTCGATGATCATGCGCGCAAGCTCTTCGGCATCGCGCGCCAGCCGGTGGCCACTGCCTGCACGGCGGCGGGCAAACAGCGTCAGCGCTTTCACTGCCGCCTCCCGGTCCCAGCTCTCCAGCCGCCCCAGCACATGGCTTGCATCCGAGGGCGTCACCCCCGCCATCTGCACCAGCCCGCGATCCACCAGCCGCGCCAGCGCCGCCTGATCGATCCGGGTCCGCAACACCTGCCCCAAGGGCTGCACGTCGGTGCCGATCCGCGCCAGCAAGGCAGCCTCGCGTTCGCCCAAACCGGCCACGGCACCGCCCGGTACCGCCCGCACGAACCGCCCGTCATGTTCACCCACGGTGCTCGCATGCAGCTGGCCGTCAAGTGCGGCATGCACCTGCTCCGGCGCCTCCGTGGCGATCAGCGCCACCGGTACCAACCGCCGTGGCCCCAGCGTCACACCACCAGCCAGGCCAGAGGCGTTCATATGCACCTGGCTGTCGCCGCCCAACCCGGTGGTACGCATCGCAACCGCCTCGACCATGGTGCGGAACCCTCCGACCTGCGCGCCTGCCGGATCAATGGCCGGTCGCCCATCGCGGATCAGTGCAACATCCGTGGTCGTGCCGCCGATATCGCTGACCAGCGCATTCTGCGCGCCAGTCAGCCAGCGCGCACCGACGATAGAAGCCGCAGGACCAGACAGGATGGTCTCGATCGGCCGCTCCCGCGCCTGTTCCGCGCTCATCAACGCACCGTCACCGCGCACCACCATCATTGGCGCCCTGATGCCGAGGTCATGCAGCTTGTCCTGCGCGCGACCGATCAACCGGTCGATCATCCCGATCAGCCGCGCGTTCAGCACGGCCGTCACCGCCCGTTTCGGCCCGTTCAACCGCGCCGACAGCTGGTGCGAGCAGGTCACCGGCGCGCCGGTCATCTCCTGGATGATCCGCGCCGCCTCCAGCTCATGCGCTGGATTGCGAGTGGCAAAGACCCCGGCAACGGCAAAGCCGGTCACGCCCGTCCCCTCGCGGCGCAGAAAGGCTTCCAGCGCAACCACATCCAGCGGCGCAGCCTCGCTGCCGGCGTGGGTGTGACCGCCTGCCAGCACCAGCGCCGGATCGCCCTTCAGCGCCTCCCGCAGCCCGTGCCGATCCAGATCGGCTTCGGCAAAACCAATGTAGATCAGCGCCACCCGGCCGCCCTGGCCTTCGACCAGCGCATTGGTGGCCAGCGTCGTCGACAGCGCCGCCATCGAGACCGCCTCGGGGGCGACGCCCGATTGCGCCAGCACCGCCCGCACCGCACCGCCGACACCTATCGCCAGATCATCCCGTGTGGTCAGCGACTTGGCACTGGCGATCACCTCCGTCTCGTCGCGGATCAGCACCGCATCGGTATAGGTTCCGCCCGTATCCACCCCCAGCAGCAGCGCCATGCCCGCTCCTCTCCTCGTTCATCTTGCTGCCTCGGGTGTAACGCCTATTTGCGGCGCGTCCATCCTGTTTGCGTCACGGCAGACGCGCCAGCGCCCAGGTCGCCGCATCCGCCACCGCCGGATCAGGATCAGCCACCAGCGCCTGCGCGGCGCCGCGCAGCTCCGCCAGACCGGAATTGCCGATGGCATATAGGACATTGCGCACAAACCGGTCGCGCCCGATCCGCTTGATCGGCGAGCCGGAGAACGTCTCCCGGAATGCCGCATCATCCAGCGCGGCCAGCTCCGCCAGCCTCGGCGCTTTCAGCTCCTCGCGCGCGGCATAGCGCATGTCGCTGGCCGCCACCGCGAACTTGTTCCACGGGCAGGCCGCGAGACAATCGTCGCAACCATAAATCCGGTTGCCCATCTTCGCCCGCAGCTCTTCGTCCACCGGCCCTTTGTGCTCGATCGTGAGGTAGGAAATGCAGCGCCGCGCATCAACCTGGTAGGGCGCCGGAAAGGCATCGGTGGGGCAGCTGTCCAGGCAGGCCCGACACGATCCGCAACGGTCGCGCTCAGGCGGATCCGCGGGCAGCTCCAGCGTGGTAAAAACAGACCCTAAAAAGGCCCAGTTCCCCCAATCCCGGCTCACAAGGTTGCTATGCTTGCCCTGCCAGCCCAGCCCCGCCGCCTGACCCAGCGCCTTTTCCGGCACCGGTGCGGTATCGACAAAGACTTTCACCTCGGTCTCTTCACCCGCCACTGCGATCAGCCAGCGCGCCAGCCGCTTCAGCCGCTTCTTGACCAGGTCGTGGTAATCCTTGCCCCGCGCATAGACCGACACCGCGCCGCGATCGGCCTGGCCGACCACCGCCATCGGGTCCTCCTCCGGGGTGTAGCTCTCCGCCAGCATGATGACCGAGCGCGCCTCGGGCCAGAGCTTGGCCGGATCGCCCCGCCAATGGGTCCGCTCCGCCATCCAGCCCATCTGCCCGTGATAGCCCGCCTCCAGAAACGCCTGCAGCCGCCCGGGCACCTCCGGCACATCCCAGGGACGGCAGACCCGGCAGGACACAAACCCTTCGGCCAGCGCCTGCGCCACCAGTTTTTCCTTGATGTCCGCCGCGTCTTTCATCTTTCCAAAAATACTCCGGGGTGAATTGGGCCGCAGGCCCAAGAGGGGCAGCGCCCCACTGCCCGGTCTATCAGAAATCGAGGTCGGTGTAATGCGGCGGCGGCCGGAAGCCCGGCACCTGATCCGCCAGGATCGAACGGAACGCGGGCCGCGACTTGATCTTGGCATACCAGTCCTTGACCGCGGCCGAGCGGTTCCAGTCCACATCCGAGATATAGTCGAGCGACGACAGATGCGCGGCAGCAGCGAAATCCGCCAGGGTCATCGTATCCCCCGCCAACCAGCGCCGATGGTCCAACAGCCACGCCATGTAGTCCAGATGATACTTGATCGCCTTGGCACCGGCCTTGACGTTTCGGCTGTCCGGGTAGCCCTGGCCGGTGATCTTCTTGTTCACCCGCTCGTAAAGCAGGTTCGAGGTCACCTCGTGGTGGAACTTGTCGTCGAACCAGTTCACCAGTCGGCGGACTTCATAGCGGCCCTCGGCATCGCGCGGCATCAGCGGCGGTTCGGGGCGGGTTTCCTCAAGGTATTCGCAGATCGCCGCGCTTTCGGCCATCATCTTGCCATCCAGCCGCAGCACCGGAATCTTGGCGGCCGGGTTGCGACGCAGGAAATCGGCATCCTGCTCCCAATAGCGTTCCTCGACCAGCTCCACCTCGATCTTCTTCTCCGCCAACGACAGCCGCACCTTGCGACAGAAGGGGGACAGGGGAACGTGATACAGACGCGCCATACTTGATGAAGTCTCCGGTAGGTTTCAGCAGATGGTCAAGCAATGCCCCGGCAGGCACAAAGATTCAATCCTCGAAACAATCGGCACGCCCGTCTGCGCGGATGGTGGCTGCCCCATCCGCGATCTGGCGGGCGCGACGTTGGACAAAGCTGCTGGGCTGGCGGGCAGAGCGTTCCTTGGGATTGGGCAATACCGCGGCAATGAGCGCTGCCTGCCGCGCGGTCAGCGCTTCCGGCCCGACACCGAAATAACGCCGAGCCGCGGCTTCGGCACCAAAGACACCTTCATCCATCTCGGCAACATTGAGGTAGACCTCGAGGATGCGGCGCTTGCTCCAGGTGATCTCGACCAACGGGGTCAGCAATGTCTCCAGCACCTTGCGCGGCCAGCTGCGCCCTTGCCACAGGAAGACGTTCTTCACCACCTGCTGTGAAATGGTCGAGCCACCGCGGGTTCCGCCCGCCTCGATCGCTGCCTGGATAGCCCGCGCATCGAAGCCCCAGTGGCGGCAGAACTGCGCATCCTCCGCCGCAACCACCGAACGCGCCAGCACCGGCGCCATTTCTTCCAGCGGTACCCACATGCGGTCCACTTCGCCCAGACGGCGCTGCTCGGCCCAGATCGTATGGGTGATCGGCGGGTTCACCACCGAGTACAGGAGGATAAGCGCCACGAAGCCCGCCACGATTCCCAGCACCAACCGCAGCACCCAGCGCTGCAGCCATTGCAACGGCTCCAGCTTGCGCTTTGCCGCCTTGCCGCTGCTCTTCGATTTCTTCTTTTTTGCCACTGCCTTTGCCATGCCTCTCTATAGGCCAGCCTAGCCGAGTGAACCAACCGCTAAAAGAAACCCCCGCAAGCATTCGCCTGCGGGGGTGTCTGTTTCCAGTATCTGTTTCGGGCTTATTCCGCCGGAACCGCCGCTTGCTCCTGCATCAGCGGATGCGGCAGCTTGTTCAGCATTTCCTTGGGGCAGACCTGCAGGAAGTTGGCCTTCTCGATATCCCAGTGCTGCAGGATCTCCGCGGCCTTGCGGCTGCCGGTTTCCTCGAGGTGCCGTTCAATCAGCCCTTTCAGCTGCGCTTCCCAATGATCCACTGTCACCGGGCAGGTGACGAGGGTTTCCATGTTCATCAGGGTCTCCGCCTTGCCTTCCGGGTCATAGAGATACGCCATGCCACCGGTCATGCCTGCGCCGAAGTTGGCGCCGATCGAGCCCAGGATCACCGCAACCCCGCCGGTCATGTATTCACAGCCGTTGGAGCCGCAGCCCTCGATCACCACCTTGGCACCCGAATTGCGCACCGCGAAGCGCTCGCCGGCACGGCCAGCTGCAAACAGGTACCCGTCGGTGGCACCGTACAGGACGGTGTTGCCGATGATGGTGTTCTCGCTGGCCTTCAGCGGGCTCACCTGCGGCGGACGCACCACGATGGTGCCGCCCGACAGACCCTTGCCGACATAGTCGTTGGCATCGCCCGACACTTCCAGCTTCAGCCCGGGTGCCGCAAAGGCGCCCAGCGCCTGACCGGCAGAGCCCTGCAGTTTCACCGTCAGGTGATCCGGCTGGAAGGAATTGCGCATACCGAAGTTGCGCACGATATGGCTCGAGGTGCGGGTGCCGACGCTGCGGTGGGTGTTCTGCACCGCATAGGACAGCTGCATCTTCTCGCCGTCCTGCAGGAACCGCGCCGCATCGCGCACGATTTCCGAATCCAGCGTATCCGGTACTTCGTTGCGCTCCTTGTCGCGGTTGTAGACGATGTTGGCAGAGCCATCGACCGTGATCAGCAGCGGGTTCAGGTCCAGATCATCCAGATGCGCCGAGCCGCGGGAGACCTGCGCCAGCAGATCGGCACGACCGATCACCTCGTCCAGCGACCGCGCGCCGATGGAGGCGAGGATCTCGCGCACTTCCTGAGCGTAGAAGGTGATCAGGTTCACCACCTTGTCAGCGTTGCCGGTGAACTTGGCGCGCAGGGATTCGTCCTGGGTGCAGACCCCCACCGGGCAGGTGTTGGACTGGCACTGACGCACCATGATGCAGCCCATCGCAATCAGCGCGGCGGTGCCGATGCCGTATTCCTCGGCGCCCATCATTGCCGCCATCACGATGTCACGGCCGGTGCGCAGACCACCATCGGTCCGCAGGGTCACCCGGCTGCGCAGGTTGTTCATCGCCAAGACTTGGTGCGCCTCGGTGAGGCCCATCTCCCAGGGCAGACCCGCATATTTGATGGAGGTCGCTGGCGATGCCCCGGTGCCGCCGTTGTGGCCCGAGATCAGGATGATGTCGGCCTTCGCCTTGGCAACGCCCGCGGCGATGGTGCCGACGCCCGAAGACGCCACCAGCTTCACCGTCACCTTGCAGCGCGGGTTGATCTGCTTGAGGTCATAGATCAGCTGCGCCAGGTCCTCGATCGAGTAGATGTCGTGGTGCGGCGGCGGCGAGATCAGGGTCACACCCTTGGTCGAATGGCGCAGGCGGGCGATCAGGTCGGTGACCTTCATGCCCGGCAGCTGGCCACCCTCACCGGGCTTGGCACCCTGGGCCACCTTGATCTCCAGCTCTTCACACTGGTTCAGGTATTCAGCCGTGACGCCGAACCGGCCCGAGGCCACCTGTTTGATCTTCGCCGACGGGTTGTCGCCGTTGGGTTCGGGCACGAAGTGTGCCGGATCCTCGCCACCTTCGCCCGAGTCGGACTTGGCGCCGATACGGTTCATCGCGACGTTCAGCGTCTTGTGCGCCTCGGGCGACAGGGCGCCCAGGGACATGCCCGGCGTGACGAAGCGCTTGCGGATCGAGGTGATCGATTCCACTTCCTCGATCGGCACCGGCTTGCCAAGGGGCTTGATCTGCAACAGATCGCGCAGGTGGATCGGCGGGTTCGACTGCATCTTCGCCGAATACTGCTTCCACAGTTCGAACGAGGCGCGATTGCAGGCCATTTGCATCATGTGCATCGAGCTAGCTTCCCAGGCGTGGGTCTCGCCGGACTTGCGCGCCTTGTAGAAACCGCCGATCGGCAGCACACCCTCGGGCGACTTCCAGGCCTTGGCGTGGATTTCTTCTAGCTTGCTCTGGATACCGGTCACACCGATACCAGAAATGCGGCTGGTCATGCCGGGGAAATACTCGGCGCACATCGCACGGCTCAGGCCCACGGCCTCGAAGTTCAGACCACCGCGGTAGGACGACACCACCGAGATGCCCATCTTGGCCATGATCTTCAGCAGGCCCTGGTCGATCGCCTCACGGTAGCGGGCGACGTTCTCGGTCAGGGTGCCTTCCAGCAGGCCGCGCTCGATGCGGTCGGCCAGCGAATCCTCGGCCAGATAGGCGTTCACCACGGTTGCGCCACAGCCGATCAGCACGGCGAAGTAATGCGGGTCGATACATTCCGCCGACCGCACGTTGAGCGAGCAGAAGGTCCGCAGGCCTTCGCGGGTCAGATGCGAATGCACCGCGGAGGTCGCGAGGATCATCGGCATCGCGACCTTATCCGCGCCGGAATACTGATCGGTCAGAACGATATGACCTGCACCCGACCGCACTGCCTCCTCGGCTTCGCTGCGGATCCGCGCCAGCGCGGCGCTCAGGGCACCCCGACCGGGCGCAAAGGTACAGTCGATCTCGGCCATCGGCGCATTGAAATGCTCGACCAGCGTGTCCCACTGGGCGTTGCCGACAAAGGGGCTTTCCAGCACGATGATCTCGGTCTGGGAGCTGTCCTCGTCCAGAACGTTCTTGAGGTTGCCGAAGCGCGTCTTCAGCGACATCACCCGGTATTCGCGCAGACTGTCGATCGGCGGGTTGGTCACCTGGCTGAAGTTCTGGCGGAAGAAGTGGCTCAGCGGACGGTACATTTTCGACAGCACGGCCGACGGGGTGTCATCCCCCATCGAGGCCAGCGCCTCTTTGCCATCCTCGGCCATCGGCGCCAGGATCTGCTCCAGTTCCTCGATCGAATAGCCGGCCGCGACCTGACGGCGGCGCAGCTCCTCGCCGGAGAACAGGGGCTTTTCGGTCACCCCGGACAGCGTCGAATCCAAGTCGCTGATCTTGCTCACCCACTCCCCAAAGGGCAGCGCACGGGCGAGTTTGTCCTTGATCTCGGTATCGTGGTAGAGTTGGCCCTTCTGCATGTCGACGGCCAGCATCTGGCCCGGCCCCAGCGCGCCTTTTTCGACAACGGTTGCCTCGTCGATCGGCACCATGCCCGCTTCCGAACCCGCGATCACCAGGCCGTCGCCGGTCACCACATAGCGCATCGGACGCAAGCCATTGCGGTCCAGACCGGCGCAGACCCAGCGGCCATCGGTCATCGCCAGCGCCGCGGGGCCGTCCCAGGGCTCCATCACCGAGTTGCAGTAGGAGTACATGTCGCGCCAGGCCTGCGGCAGCTCCACCGCCTGCTTGGACCAGCTTTCGGGCACCAGCATGGTTTTCGCCATCGGCGCTGAACGGCCCGCGCGCACCAGAACCTCGAACACGCCATCCAGCGCCGCCGAGTCAGACGCACCGCTGGCGATGATCGGCTTGATGTCTTCGGCGTAGTCGCCAAAGGTCGAAGACGCCATGCGGATTTCATGGCTCTTCATCCAGTTCACGTTGCCCTTCAGCGTGTTGATCTCGCCGTTGTGGGCCAGCATGCGGAACGGCTGCGCCAGCCACCACTGCGGGAAGGTGTTGGTGGAGTAACGCTGGTGATAGATCGCGAAGGCGCTCTCGAAGCGTTCATCCATCAGGTCGGGGTAGAACACCGCCACCTGCTCGGCCAGCATCATGCCCTTGTAGATGATCGAGCGGCACGACAGCGACGCGAGGTACAGCCCGTTGATGCCCGCGGCCGCCGCGGCCTTCTCAATGCGGCGGCGGATCACATAGAGCTCGCGCTCGAAGGTTTCCTCGTCCACGCCCTTGGTGTTGGAGATCAGGATCTGCTCGATCTCGGGGCGGGTGGCGTTGGCCTTTTCGCCCAGGCAGGACACATCCACCGGCACATGACGCCAGCCGTAGATGAAATAGCCCATCCGCAGGATCTCGGTCTCGACGATGGTCCGGCACTTCTCCTGCGCGCCGAAATCGGTGCGCGGCAGGAACACCTGGCCCACCGCCATCAGCTCATCTTCGTGCGGCTCATGGCCGGTGCGACGGATCTGGTCGTGGAAGAAGGGCACCGGGATCTGCACATGGATGCCCGCGCCGTCGCCGGTCTTGCCGTCGGCATCCACCGCGCCGCGGTGCCAGATCGCCTTCAGCGCGTCGATGCCGGCCTCGACCACCTTGCGGCTCTTCTTGCCGTCAACGGAGACCACCAGCCCCACGCCGCAGGAGGAATGCTCTTCCTCCTCGGAATACAGGCCGTTCTCCGCCAGCCACTTGCGCTTGGTTTCTTCGGCGCGCACCCAATCTGCATCATATTTGGTCATTGGCTGTTTCCTTCTTGGCACGGGGCAAACATGTCGATCACGTCAGCGCCGGTCAGTTTCCGGCTGCTGGCATCGAACGCATAGCCCGCTGGCTTCTTGTCGATATAAAGTTCCAGGCGCAGTTCATTGCCGCCTGCATTGTCAAACAGGCCAGCCGAGATCTGCGTCTGGCCCTGATGTTTTCCCGAGGTCATGCGGTACCACAGCGCCGAGCCGCATTTGCTGCAAAAGGCGCGTTCCGCCCAGCCGGAGGACTGATAGGTCTGAACCGGTCCCAGTGCTGCATAGCCGGGGGCAGCCTGAAAGCTCAGGAACGGCCCGCCAGCCCAGCGCTGGCACATCTGGCAATGACAGGCGGCCACGGCGTCGCGTGCCGGGGTGGCGGTGACGGTCACCGCGCCGCACATGCATTGTCCCTGCAATTCGCCCATCTCCGTGTCCTCCTGCTGGCTAGGTCAGCACTGCTGACTTTTGCTGCTCCCCCACACCCGCCGCGCCGCAGCCTGGTTGGTGCAGGGGCGGTGGCGGGTTACTCCGCAGCCACCGCGGCCTTGCTGTTGAATTTCTCCAGGATCGCCCCGGCGCAGTCCCGGCCATCCTTGATCGCCCAGACCACCAGCGAGGCACCGCGCACGATGTCGCCCACCGCATAGACACCCTCAAGCTCGGTGGCACCGGTCTTGAATTCGGCCTTGATGGTGCCCCAGCGGGTCACCGGCAGCTCCGGCTGGTCCCACAGGGTCGGCAGATCCTCCGGTTCAAAGCCCAGCGCCTTGATCACCAGATCGGCCTCTTCGACGTAGTCCGCGCCCTCGATCACCTCTGGTGCCTGACGGCCCGAGGCGTCCGGCTGACCAAGGCGCATCTTCTGCACCATCACGCCGACGACCTTGCCGCCCTCCTCGGTGAAGCCCTTGGGCGCGGAAAGCCATTCGAACACCACGCCTTCTTCCTCGGCGTTCTGGGTTTCACGCTGCGAGCCGGGCATATTGGCGCGGTCGCGGCGATAGAGGCATTTCACGGATGTCGCGCCCTGACGGATCGAGGTGCGCACACAATCCATCGCGGTATCACCGCCACCGATCACCACGACCTTCTTGCCCGCGGCATTCAGATCGCCGTTGTCAAAGGCTTCAACCGCATCGCCAAAGCTCTTCTTGTTCGAGGCGGTGAGGAAATCAATCGCCTTGACGATACCCTCGGCACCGCTTCCCGGCATCGACAGATCGCGCGACTTGTAGACGCCGGTGGCGATGATCACCGCGTCATGCTTGGCGCGGATATCCTCGAACGAGATGTCCTCGCCCACGGTGCAGTTCAGCTTGAAGGTAACACCACCGTCGGCCAGCAGCTTGTTGCGGCGCTCGACCACGTCCTTCTCCAGCTTGAAGCTGGGGATGCCGTACATCAGCAGCCCGCCGGCGCGGTCGTAGCGGTCATAGATGGTGACCTGCACGCCTGCCTTGCGCAGCCTGTCCGCGGCCGCCAGACCGCCGGGGCCGGCACCGATGATGCCAACGCTCTCGCTGCGCTCGGCCAGCGGCGCTGCGGGCTTGACCCAGCCCTGCTCCCAGGCGGTGTCGGTGATGTATTTCTCGACCGAGCCGATGGTGACGGTGCCGTGGCCCGACTGCTCGATCACGCAGTTGCCTTCGCACAGGCGGTCCTGCGGGCAGATACGACCACAGATCTCGGGGAAGGTGTTGGTGGCCTGGCTGACCTCGTAGGCCTCTTCCAGGCGGCCCGTTGCCGTCAGGCGCAGCCAGTCGGGGATGTTGTTGTGCAGCGGGCAATGGCTCTGGCAGTAGGGCACGCCACACTGGCTGCAGCGGCTGGCCTGCTCCTCTGCCTTGGCGGCGGCATATTCCGCGTAGATCTCATTGAAGTCTTCCTTGCGTACGCTCGCGTCACGCTTTTGAGGCATGTCGCGTTCGATCTGCACAAATTTCAGCATCGGTTGCTTGGCCACGGGCTGGACTCCATCGTTTGTCTGGCTGCGAGGGTACCTTTGCAGGTATCGGCACGCTTTATGTCAACTATGCTGACCTATTTCATCAGCTCTTGCCCCTCTGATACCGTGTTCCGCAGAAATGTACAGAGATTTTAGGTCCGATCCGGACCATAATCGGGACTTTCATAATCAAGACCGGGATTTATACAGGATCCCGACAGGTTATGGCCGGGTTGCGGCCCGCAGAGGACGATTTCAGAATGCCGATATTTCAACTGGTGCTGGTGGCTTTGATCCAGGGAATCACTGAATTTCTGCCGGTTTCCTCCTCAGGACATCTGATTCTGCTGCCCGGGCTGACCGGTCTGGAGGACCAGGGCCAGGTGATCGACGTCGCCGTTCATGTCGGGACGCTGGCAGCGGTGGTGATCTATTTCTGGCGTGATGTCCGCATGGGGCTGGCCGGGCTGCCCCGCGCCCTCAGCGGTCGCCTGGACACCCCCGGCGCCCGGCTGGCGATGGGGCTGGTCGTCGCCACCATTCCCACCGTGCTGTTCGGCGCGGCGCTGCATTTCAGCGGGTTCAGCGACAGCCTGCGCTCGATCACCGTGATCGGCTGGACCATGCTGGGCTTCGGGCTGCTGTTGTACTGGGCCGACCAGAAAGGGACCGAGGTAAAACAGGTCGATGACTGGGGCCTGCGCGATGCGCTGATGATGGGGCTGTGGCAGATGCTGGCGTTGATCCCCGGCACCTCTCGGTCGGGCATCACCATCACCGGCGCGCGCCAGCTCGGCTACAGCCGCGAGGAAGGCGCCCGCATCGCCATGCTGATGTCGATCCCGACCATTCTCGCCTCCGGCATCCTCCTGGGCACCGAGGTTGCACTGGACGCAGACACCGCCCTGCTGCGGGATGCAGGCATTGCCGCCGCCCTGGCGATGGTCTCGGCGCTGGCGGCACTCAGCCTGATGATGCGCCTGCTGCGCTCGGTCAGCTTCACGCCCTATGTGATCTACCGGGTGATCCTGGGGCTGATCCTGCTGACCATCGCCTACGGCAGCTGAGGCGCAGAAAAAAGCGCAGGCCCCGGCCCGCGCTTTAGATAACGTCCGTTCTGTCCAGCCCCGGACGGCCGGGACTGTCAGGTGCCGTTCTTGCGCAGATTGCGCGCCGAGCTGGTCATCTCGTCATACTGGCCCGAGGGGCGGAATTTCCACAGGTAGTCCGGCAGAACCGAGCCAAGCGCCACCGGGCTGATACCCAGATCCACAAAACCCCGGGCGCCGTCGGCCACCACATTGTCGGACTTCAGGCTTTTCAGCTGATCTCGGGTCAACATCTTGTTCTCGATCAGCTGAAAGCTGGCCTTCTGCAGGATGTCGAACCCCAGCGCGACCAGATATGCCATGAACCCCGGCAGCGACAGGATAATGCGGCGGCGATGGATCACCTCCAGCATCTGCGCCATCAGCGCGCGGAAGGTCTTCACCTCCGGCCCGCCCAGCTCATAGACGCCCGGTTCGACCTCGCCCGAGGCCCCCTTGACCGCGGCCTTGGCCACATCGTCCACGAACACCGGCTGGAACCGGGTCTCACCCGCCGCGATCGGCAGCACCGGCGACAGGCGGGTCATGCCGGCAAAGCGGTTGAAGAAGCCATCCTCGGCCCCGAAGATCACCGAGGGACGCAGGATCACCGCGCTTGGGAAATGCTCCAGAACCGCAGCCTCGCCTGCGGCCTTGGTACGGGAATAGGCGCTGGCAGCGTTCGGATCTGCGCCGATGGCCGAGATATGCACCAGGCTGTCCACGCCTTCCTGCGCCGCGATGCGCGCAATGCGGCCCGCGCCTTCGGCATGAATGGCGCCGAATGTGTTCTTGCCCAGCTCATTCAGCACGCCCACGCAGTTCACCACCGCATCCGCGCCCTGCATGACGGCCGCCACCGAGGTGTCGTCACGGACATTGCAGAACACCGGTTCCACCTGGCCGGGCACACCGTAGGGTTTCACGTGCATGGCCTCGTTGGGACGACGCACCGCAACCCGCACTCGCCAGCCCTCCTTGGCCATACGCCGCGCAATATACCGACCGACAAAGCCGGATCCGCCATAAATCGTGACCAGTTTGGACATGTTTTGGCTCCTGAACTTAGCTGCCTTTATGCTCTAGCGCCGCGGGACACATCGAACAAGGCGCAATTCATCGGGTTTCCTCCGGATGTGGCACCAGATCCTGCAAAAAGCCGTTAACGCGTGCCGCATTCGCCGCATCTGGGAAAGGCCGCACAGGTCACGTTTTCCGTTTGACGGCCCCCGAAAACCCGCTTATACGCGCCTGCACGACACCTGCCCAGGTGGCGGAATTGGTAGACGCGCTAGCTTCAGGTGCTAGTGTCCGTATGGACGTGGAGGTTCGAGTCCTCTCCTGGGCACCATTCCCCGACATTGCGATATTGTAGTAAAACTACCCGGCGGGTTGCCGTGTGGTCCGGCGCCAAACCTGCGTCTTCGCCACTTGCACTGGCGCTGGACAGAGTTTAAACGACGTCCATCCGCAAGGCCTTCAGGTCAGGCGGAGAGGAAGAGTGCCGGTGTAGCTCAGCTGGTAGAGCACGTCATTCGTAATGATGGGGTCGTAGGTTCGAGTCCTATCACCGGCACCAGTCTTCCCCAGAGCTCCTACCCATCAGCATTCCCTGCGCTAGACGCTGACACCCTGCAGCACCGCCTCGCGGGACAAGTCGTTGCGGGTCCCCTCGAGCATAATTTCACCGCGGCGCAGGACAACCAAACGATCTGCCAGCTCATAGGCAAAATCAAAGTACTGCTCGACCAGTACAATCGCCATGCTGCCGGAGGCGCGCAGGTGGCGGATCACCTCGCCGATCTGCTGGATGATATTGGGCTGAATGCCCTCCGTCGGCTCATCCAGCAGCAGGAGCCGCGGCTTGGTGATCAGCGCGCGCGCAATCGCCAATTGCTGCTGCTGGCCACCGGACAGATCGCCGCCGCGGCGGTTCTGCATCTTCTTCAGCACCGGAAACAGATCGAAAATCTCGTCCGGCACAAAATGCTCAGACGCCGGAAGGCAGGAAAACCCGGTCTCCAGATTCTCGCGCACCGTCAGCAGCGGAAAGATCTCGCGCCCCTGCGGCACATAGGCGACACCCTTCCAGGCCATCCGATGCGCGGGCAACACGCCCAGGGTCTCGCCGCCCAGCTCCAGACGGCCGCCGGAGCGCGGATGCGCGCCGGAGATCGCCTTCATCAGGCTGGTCTTGCCGACGCCATTGGTGCCCATCACGCAGGTCACCTCGCCCTCGCGGGCCTCCATCGAGATCCCGTTGAGGATTTGCGAATGCCCGTAATGCAGGGTCAGATCGGATAGTTTCAGCATCTCTCAGCGCCCCAGGTAGACGTCGATGACGTCCTGATTGGATGTAACATGGTCGAGGCTGCCCTCGGCCAGAACCGAGCCTTCGTGCAGCACCGTGACCTTGCAGTTCAGCCGCCGCACGAACTCCATATCGTGCTCCACCACCACAACGGCGCGGGTCCTGGCCGCCTGCACCAGCAAATCGGTGGTGTGCTCGCGCTCCTGCGGGGTCATGCCGGCGGCTGGCTCGTCCACCAGCAGCAGCCGCGGCTCCTGCGCCAGCAGCATGCCGATTTCCAGCCACTGCTTCTGTCCGTGGCTCAGCTCGCCCGACTTGCGACGCAGCGCGTCCTTCAGGCCGATCTCTTCGGCCAGCTCCGCGACCCGGTCCAGATCTTCGGGGCTGGGCCGGTAAAACAGCACCCCCAGCCAGCCGCGGGTGTTCTTCAGCGCCATCAGCAGGTTTTCCTGCACGGTCTGATCCTCGAACACCGTGGGTTTCTGGAACTTCCGCCCGACGCCTGCCTGGGCAATCGCCGCCTCGCTCATCCGCAAGAGCGACACCGATTTCTCGCCCCAGATCACCCGGCCCTCGTCCGGGCGGGTCTTGCCGGTGATGATGTCCATGAAGGTCGTCTTGCCCGCCCCGTTGGGGCCGATCACGGCGCGCAACTCGGCATCGGCGATGCGGAACGACAGGTTGTTGATGGCGCGGAAGCCGTCAAAGCTGACGGAGACGCCGCTCACCTCAAGAAGAGTACTCATTGGCTGGCCTCCTTTTCGCGCAGCGCGCCGTCGTCCGGGCCAAGGTCCGCACCATGGCGGTCGGCCCGCCGCCGCGCCCAGAGGTCAAACAGCCCGCCGATCCCTTGCGGCGCAAACAGGGTGACCAGCACAAAGGACACGCCCAGAAGCACCTGCCACCAGTCGACCCATTTGATCGTGTAGAACCCAAAGGACACATCGGGCGCCTGCCCACCGGTGAACCAGGTGCTGAGCAGGCTGACAAACCCCGCGCCGATCACCGCGCCGTACAGCCGTCCACGCCCGCCGATGGCAACCCAGACCGCCAGGTAGATCGAGGCGATGGGGGCCATTTCCTCGGGGTTGATGATGCCCGCCTGCGGGTAGTAAAGCGCGCCCGCGATGGCGGCGATACAGGCAGTCAGGGTAAAGACCGCCAGCTTGTAGACCTCGACCGAGTAGCCAAGGAAGCGCACCCGCGCCTCGTTGTCTCGGATGCCGCGCACGACAGAGCCGAACTTGCCCGACACCAGCCAGGCCGCCAGCAGGAACCCCAGCCCGAGCGCCACCGCCGAGGCCCAGAGGAACCACACCGACACCACCGATTGCGGGGCGCTGACGCCGGGCAGGTTCTGCAGGCCCGACAGCCCATTGTTGCCGCGCAGGCCGCTGTCGTTCTGAAACAGGTACAGCGCCAGCGCCAGGGTCATCGCCTGGGTCAGGATCGACAGGTACACGCCGGTCACCCGGCTGCGGAACGCCAGCCAGCCGAACAGCAGCGCGAGCACGCCCGGCACCAGCACCACCAGCGCCAGCTGCAAAGCCAGACTGTCGGCAAACGCCCAGATCAGCGGAAACTCGGACGATCCCACGACACCGAAGATCTGGTTGCCGATGGCGTCCGTGACCTCTGCCGCGGAGGGCGGGATGTCGCCCTGGGTCAGCGACTCGGCCACGATCAGCCGGGTGCGCTCATACATCAGCCACATGCCGATCATGTAGCCGCCCAGCCCGAAGAAGGCGAAATGCCCCAGCGACAGGATGCCGGCAAAGCCCCAGACCAGGTCCATCGCCACCGCGATCAGGCACAGGCACAGGGTCTTGCCCAGCGTCTTGATGAAACTGGTGGAGATCACGCCGATGCCAAAGCCCTCCGACAGGACGGTGACACCAAAGGTGAACAGCGACAGGATGGCCAGAAAGATCAGAACCGAAGGGTTCCTGGCGATAAAGCTGCGTTCCATGGCTCAATCCCCCGCCGCGCGGCCCTTGAGGGCGATGATCCCCCGCGGCCGGAACTGGATGAAAATGATGATGAAGATGATCATGTAGGTCTGCGCCGCCAGCGTGTTCGAGGGGTTGGCCCACTCGATCCCCTTTTGCAAAAAGCCGATCATCCCGGCCCCGGCCAGCGCGCCCCAGATGTTGCCGACCCCGCCGACAACCACGGTCATGAAGCTCTGCACGATATAGTCGTTGCCAAGGTCCGAGGTCACCTTGGCGAACAGGCCGATGGCGACACCGGCAATGCCGGCAATGCCGGAACCCAGCCCGAAGGTCAGCATGTTGACCCGGCCCGGATTGATCCCCATCGATCCCGCCATGCGCGGGTTCTGCGTCACCGCGCGCATCTCCAGCCCCAGCCGGGTGCGCTTCATGATGAACAGGAACAGGCCGAGGAAGATCAGCGCCAGAACGAAGATCGCGATGCGGATATAGCTGATCGACACCACGTCGTTCAGCACCCACGCGCCGTCCAGCCAGCCCGGCGCGGTCAGCGGCCGCGCCTGTGTGCCAAAGATGTTCTTGGCCAGCTGCTGCAGCGCGATGGAGATCCCGAAGGTCGCCAGCAGCGTCTCCAGCGGGCGGGCATAGAGCCAGCGGATCACCAGCCGCTCCATCGCAACCCCCATGGCGAAGGTCACGGCAAAGGCCATCGGAATCGCCACGATGATCGACAGCGTGTGGTCGGGGATGATCTGCTGCACGACATAGCCGGTGTAGGCGCCCATCATGATGAACTCGCCGTGGGCCATGTTAATGACCCCCATCACGCCAAAGGTGATGGCCAGCCCGATCGCGGCCAGAAAATAGATCGAGGCCAGAGATACCGCGTCCAGCGTCAGGTCCAGTGTCTGGTTCATGCCGACCTTCAGCGCGATCTGCTCCAGCGCGGTTTCGGCGGCAGCGGTGACCTCGGTGGCGGGTTCCGCGTAAGTGTCAAAGAACACATGGGCGCCCAGCGCAGCATCCATATCGGCGGCGGTGACCAATGGCGGCACCTTGCCCTCTGCGGCCAGCGCCGCATAGGCCCGGCTGCGGCCATCCTCTGCGCTCAGCTGCGCCAACGGCACACCGCCGACCCGGCCGCCTTCGATGTTGTCTGCCAGTGCAGCGCGGATGGCGTCCGCCGACACACGTGGCATCGCCAGGTTGTTTTCCACCAGCAGATCATAGGCTTGCTCTCTGGTCAGCTCGTCCGATCCCGGCGTAAGCACCGCGGCAAGATTGGCGTCTTCCGGCAGCGCCAATGCAGCCTGCCGCGTGGTCGCCACCAGAGGATTCAACGCCGCGCGCACATCAAGGCCCAGATCGCCGGACATGTCCGCGATGGCCGCAACACGGGCAGCGGTATCGGCGTCATAGCCGATGGTCAAAAGCCGCTCCAGCCGCCGTTTCTGCGCCTTGATCTGCGCGTCAGGTTCCCCGTCGATCGAAGCGCGCAGCGGCGCCAGCAAGGAGGCCTCGGGATCGCGGGCGATCGACTCCAGCGCCGCCAGCCGCTTGGCGCGGTCCGGGTCGCTCAGCTGGAACTGCACCAGCGCGGTGGCGATCAGCGCCCGCACGCCGCTGTTGGGTTTCAACTGCTTGAGCGCGGATTTGTCAAAGCTGCCCACAGTCTCGCCGCTGTCGAAATCGGTCAGTACATAGCTGCCGCCCTCGCCCTTTGCCCCGGCAAAGAAGTACCCGTCCGCCTTGCGCATCCACATGTCCTTGGAGGCCCAGCTTTCCAGCATGGTCTGCGCCTGCGGCAGCCCGCTGGCGGCAATGGCATCGATGGCCGGCTGGATCGTCTTGCGGGAGCTTTTGAGAATGGCCGCCTGATGCGCCTGCAGCACCGGCTGCAGCGCGGTCTCCTGGGCACTGGCCGTCATGCAGGCGCACAGGAGTGCGAGGCCCGCAAGGAATAGTCGTAACATCTGCTGAAACCTGATTGTCTTGGGGAGCGTCCCGGTGCGGGGCGGGCCGCCGGGCCCACCCCGCCGTTCGGGTCAGTAGTTCGACAGCGTCTGAACGCAGGTCTCGGTCTCGGTGTTGTACATGCCGCAGCCGAGATCCTTCCAATCCGACTTCAGCACCGCCGATTCCGGCAGGTAGTCGGTCCAGGCATCGCCCGGCACCACGTCGGTTTCGCTGATGATGTCAAACTGGCCGTCCGCCTGGATCTCGCCGATCAGCACCGGCTTGGCCAGATGGTGGTTCGGCAGCATCACCGCGGTGCCGCCGGTCAGGTTCGGGTATTCCTGCCCGTACATCGCCGCGCGCACCGCGTCCACTTCGGTGGTGCCCGCCTCGGTCGCGGCGTTCACCCACATGTTGAAGCCGATGTAATGCGCCTCCATCGGATCGTTGGTCACCCGGTCTTCACCCATGGTGGCTTTCCAGGTCTTCACAAACTCGGCATTGGCCTCGGTGTCTGCCGACTGGAAGTAGTTCCAGGCCGCCAGATGGCCCACCAGATTGGCGGTATCGAGGCCCGACAGTTCTTCCTCGCCGACCGAGAAGGCGACGACCGGAATGTCATCCGCCGACACCCCCGCCGCCGCGAGTTCCTTGTAGAAACCGATGTTGGCGTCGCCGTTGATGGTCGAGATCACGCCGACTTTCTTGCCGTCGGCGCCCAGCGCCACCACGTCGGCGACGATCTTGGACCAGTCGGAATGGCCGAAGGGCGTGTAGTTCACGAAGATATCGGAATCCGCCACGCCCTTCTGCTTCAGGTAGCTTTCGAGGATGTTATTGGTGGTCCTGGGGTAGACATAGTCCGTGCCGAGCAGAGCAAATTTCTCGACCCCCAGTTCCTCCAGGAAATAGTCGGTAGCAGGGATGGCCTGCTGGTTCGGGGCCGCGCCGGTGTAAAAGACGTTCTTCGAGGACTCCTCGCCCTCGTACTGCACCGGGTAGAACAGCAGCCCGTTCAGCTCCTCGATCACCGGCAGCACCGACTTGCGGCTGACGGAGGTCCAGTTGCCGAAGATCACGTCGACCTCATGCACGGTCAGCAGCTCGCGCGCCTTTTCGGCAAACAGCGGCCAGTCGGAGGCGGGGTCGACCACGACCGCCTCCAGCTGCTTGCCCAGAAGGCCGCCCTTGGCGTTCTGCTGGTCGATCAGCATCAGCATGGTGTCTTTCAGGGTGGTTTCCGAAATCGCCATCGTGCCGGACAGCGAGTGCAGCACGCCGACCTTGATGGTGTCGTCTTCGGCCAGCGCGGCAGTGGCCATGGCAGCGAAAACGACCGACCCGGCGAGCGTGGATTTGAGAGATGTCATGTAATCCTCCAAGCGGGGCCGGAACGGAGGGCTTGCGCGCAGGCGCAGTCTTCCTCTACCTGATCCCCGCAACTGTTGTTGCGATCCGTGCGGCGGTTGTTGTCGAGGTCCAAGTCGCGCAGCCGCCGCACACCCCCCGGGCGTTGTCGCCTCTCTGGGTGGCTCCACGCTCGCTGCATTGCGGCGAACTTGGCAACAGGCCCGAGCCGCGCTGGCGGAAATCAGCGGCCTCTGCCCAATTTTTCATCCCGCAGCAGGGCTTTTGTCCAAAAAACGGTCACCCGCAGGGGAATTGGCCCCGCCGCTGCACGCCACATTGGCATTCGCGGGACCCAGCGGGGAAACAAGAGGCACCGAAAGATGTCCGACAGGTGCCCGATCACACAACCTGCCCCCATATCCCCGCACGCAGCCGCGCCCTGCGCACCGGCGATACCGCCGCGGGCGCGTGGCGCAGTGCAGCTTGGCAGCAAGCGGCTTGGCCAGCGCTCTGTGCTGGACGGCTTGCGCCAGTCGGGATCCTTCAAATGCCTGTTTCCGCGCACCACTTCGGACGCGCTGGAGGCGGTACTGCTGAACACCGCGGGCGGGATCACCGGCGGCGATGCCTTTGATCTGACGGCACAGGCCGGGGCGGGCACCACGCTGACCCTGACCACACAGGCCTGCGAGCGGGCCTATCAGGCGCGGCCCGGCCCCTACGGGCAGGTCCGCAACCAGCTGGCAATCGGCCCTGGCGCGCGGCTGAACTGGCTGCCGCAGGAGACCATCCTGTTTGAAGGCAGCGCGCTGGACCGGCAGCTGCGGGCCGATCTGGCCGAGGATGCCAGCCTGCTGCTGGTGGAGCCCATGGTGTTCGGGCGCGCCGCCATGGGCGAGCGGCTGAACCGCATCCGGCTGCGCGACCGGATCGAGATCCGCCGCGCAGGTCGGCCGGTCTTTCTGGACGCGATGCGCTTTGCCGGTGATCTCAGCGCGTATCTGGCCCGGCCGCATGTGGCGAACGGCGCCGGTGCGATGGCACTGATTGTCTTTGCCGCCGCCAGTGCCGAAGCCCAGCTGGACCCGGTCCGCCGGATGCTGCCCGATAGCGCCGGCGCCAGCCTGCTGGACCCCGATCTACTGGTGATCCGGATCCTCGCGGCCGACAGTTTCGAGCTGCGCCGCGCCATGCTGCCGGTGCTGCGGCGGCTGAACCCCGACCCTCTCCCCCGATGCTGGATGATATGACATGAACCTGACCCCGCGTGAAAAAGACAAGCTGCTGGTCGCCATGGCCGCCGAGGTCGCCCGCAAACGGCTGGCGCGCGGCGTGCGTCTGAACCACCCCGAGGCCATCGCCCTGATCACCGATGCTGTGGTCGAGGGCGCCCGCGACGGCCGCTCGGTTGCCGACATGATGCAGGCCGGCGCCGAGGTTATCCGCCGCGAGGACTGCATGGAGGGCGTGCCCGAGATGATCCACGAGGTCCAGGTCGAGGCCACCTTCCCCGATGGCACCAAGCTGGTCACCGTCCACAACCCCATCCGCTAACCCGTCATAGGAGTCTCCCCATGAACCGCATCCTGTTCCCCGCGCTCGTCCTCTCCGGTCCCGCGATGGCCCACAGCCAGCCCCATGTGCACGCCCATGGCATCGATTACGCCACTTTGGGCGCTGGCCTGGCGGTGGTGGCCGCGATTGCCGTCTTCCTGCTGTCGAAGCTGCCGAAATGATCCCCGGCGAGCTGTTCCCGGCCGCGGGCGAAATCACCCTGAACGCGGGCGCCGAGGCGGTGACGCTGATGGTCGCAAACACCGGCGACCGCCCGGTACAGGTCGGCTCGCACTATCATTTTGCCGAAACCAACCCGGCGCTGGAGTTTGACCGTGCCGCGGCACGCGGGCTGCGGCTGGACATCGCCCCCGGCACCGCGGTGCGGTTCGAGCCGGGCCAGCGCCGCGAGGTGCAGCTGATCCCGATCGGCGGCGCGCGCCGCATCTTCGGTTTCAATCAACAGGTCATGGGGGCGCTCTGATGCCGGCAACAATCAACCGTGCGGAGTACGCCGCCATGTTCGGCCCCACCACCGGCGACAGGCTGCGGCTGGCCGACACCGATCTGGTGATCGAGGTGGAGCGCGACCTGACCACCTATGGCGAGGAGGTCAAGTTCGGCGGCGGCAAGGTGATCCGCGACGGCATGGGCCAGTCGCAGGCCACCCGCGCCGAGGGCGCGATGGACACTGTCATCACCAATGCGCTGATCGTCGACCACTCCGGCATCTACAAGGCCGACGTCGGGCTGAAGGACGGCCGCATCGCCAAGATCGGCAAGGCGGGCAACCCGGACACCCAATCCGGTGTCGACATCATCGCAGGCCCCGGCACCGAGGTGATCGCCGGCGAGGGCCGCATCCTGACCGCGGGCGGTTTTGACAGCCACATCCACTTCATCTGCCCGCAGCAGATCGAGGATGCGCTGCATTCCGGCCTGACCACCATGCTGGGCGGCGGCACCGGCCCGGCCCATGGCACGCTGGCCACCACCTGCACCCCCGGCCCCTGGCATATCGGGCGGATGCTGCAGGCAGCGGACGCCTTCCCGATGAACCTCGCCTTTGCGGGCAAGGGCAACGCCTCGCTGCCCGCCGCGATCGAGGAACAGGTGAAGGGCGGCGCCTGCGCGCTGAAGCTGCACGAGGACTGGGGCACCACCCCCGCTGCCATCGACTGCTGCCTTGGTGTGGCGGACGCGATGGACGTGCAGGTGATGATCCACACTGATACGCTCAATGAATCCGGCTTTGTGGAACATACGGTCGGCGCCATGAAGGGTCGCACCATCCACGCCTTCCACACCGAAGGTGCGGGCGGCGGCCATGCCCCGGACATCATCAAGATCTGCGGCGAGAACCACGTTCTGCCCTCCTCGACCAACCCGACGCGTCCCTTCACCGTGAACACCGTCGAGGAACACCTCGACATGCTCATGGTCTGCCATCACCTCGACAAGTCGATCCCCGAGGACGTCGCCTTTGCCGAGAGCCGCATCCGGCGCGAGACCATCGCCGCCGAGGATATCCTGCACGACATGGGCGCGTTTTCGATCATCGCCTCCGACAGCCAGGCCATGGGCCGGGTGGGCGAGGTGCTGATCCGCACCTGGCAGACCGCCGACAAGATGAAGAAACAGCGCGGCCGGCTGCCGGAAGAGACCGGCGACAACGACAACTTCCGCGTCCGCCGCTATATCGCAAAATACACCATCAACCCGGCCATCGCGCATGGTCTCAGCCACGAGATCGGCTCAATCGAGCCCGGCAAGCGCGCCGATCTGGTGCTGTGGAACCCCGCGTTTTTCGGGGTTAAGCCGGAGATGGTGCTCCTGGGCGGCACCATTGCCTGCGCCCAGATGGGCGATCCCAACGCCTCCATCCCGACGCCGCAGCCGGTCTACAGCCGCCCGATGTTCGGCGCCTACGGGCGGTCGGTCGAACATTCCGCCGTCACCTTCGTCTCCGAGGCCGCGCAGGCAGATGGGATCGGCAATCGCCTGGGGCTCGCCAAGCAGACCGTGGCGGTGCGCAACACCCGCGACATCGGCAAGCGGGACCTGCGGCTGAACACCGCCACCCCGCAAGTGGAGGTCGACCCCGAAACCTACGAGGTGCGCGCAGACGGCGAACTGCTGACCTGCCAGCCCGCCGAAGTGCTGCCGATGGCGCAGCGCTATTTCCTGTACTGAAATCATGCATCAGGAGCATCAGATGATCAAAAATCCGGCATTGCGCTGCACACATCCCGGCTTTGCGGCGACCGCCCTACCAATTGCTGCACCTGCAGCATATGTTCGGAGCCATAGGGAGGAGTTCACTGGTAAAGGAGTGATCTCCAATGGCAAACTACGCAACGCAAACCACCGCACCGACCTTCGATCTGGCAGGCTTCTTGCGCCGCAGCGCGTCGGCAATCGGCAAGGCTTTCGTGATGATCTCGGAATCCAACGCTCGCATGCAGGCGGTTCAGCGCCTCAACGATATGAGCGATGCGCAGCTGGCCGAGCGCGGCCTGAAGCGCGAGGACATCGTCCACCACGTCTTCCGCGACACTTATTACGTCTGACGGATCTGCAGTCCAGCGTCCGGTCCCAACAGGGAGAAGCCGGATGCTGACTGCCCGCGTGTACCACGATCATGCACACGGCCAGCCGGATGGCCGGGTGTCACTCGATTACGATGGCCGCTTCCTGCGCCGCAAGATGCTGACCACTGACGCCGGCGAGGCCTTTCTGGTCGATCTGGCGCAGACGCGCTCGCTTGATCATGGCGGCGTGCTAAGGCTGGAAGATGGCCGCGAGATCGAAATCATCGCCGCCCCCGAGGAACTTCTGGAAGTGCGCGGCGAAAACCTGTTGCGGCTGGCCTGGCACATCGGGAACCGCCACACCCCCTGCCAGATCGAAGCGGAACGGCTGCTGATCCAGCGCGATCACGTGATCCGCGACATGCTGCAAAAACTGGGCGCCGAGCTCCGCCAGGTGGTGGAGCCCTTCACCCCGGAAGGCGGCGCATACGGGCACGGGCGGACCCATGGCCACGCCCACTGACTCTGCCATCCTGACGCTGACGCAATGGCTGTCGCCTGCCTATCCGGTGGGCGGCTTTGCCTATTCGCACGGGCTGGAGGCGGCGATCGATGTTGGCACGGTGGCCTCGGCGCAGGAGACCGGCGCGTGGATCACGGATGTTCTGGACCATGGCTCGGGCCGGTCCGACGCGCTGCTGCTGACGGCGGCGTACCATGCAGAAGATGCTGGCAAACTGGCCGAGATCGACGCTGCTGCCCGCGCCTTTTGCGCCTCGGCCGAACGGCTGAAGGAAACGGCATTGCTCGGGCGGGCCTTTGGCACCGTCACCGGCGATGTCTGGGCGCTGGAGCTGGCCGGGCTAACCTATCCTGTCGCTGTGGGGCGCGCCGCGCGGCTGCAGGATCTGCCGCTGCTGCTGACCACGCAGATGTTCCTGCAGGCCTTCGCCGCCAACCTCGTCGCAGTGGCCACCCGGCTGGTGCCGCTGGGCCAGACCGAGGCACAGCGCCTGATCCGCGATCTGACGCCGCTGTGCGCTGAGATTGCCCGGCAGGCGCTGCAGGGCAGCCTGCAGGATCTGAGCTCCACCGCCTTCCTCGCGGACATCGCGTCCATGCAACATGAAACCCAATATTCAAGGATTTTCCGGACATGAGCAGTCAAAACGGCCCGCTGCGCGTGGGCATCGGCGGCCCCGTCGGCGCCGGCAAGACCACCCTGACCGCCGCCCTTGCCGAGGCGCTGCGCAACCGCTGTTCAGTGGGGGTCATCACCAACGACATCTACACCCGCGAGGACGCCGAGGCGCTGATGCGGATGCAGATCCTGCCGCAGGACCGCATCATCGGCGTGGAGACCGGCGGCTGCCCGCATACCGCCATCCGCGAGGACGCCTCGATCAATCTTGCCGCGGTGGCAGAGATGCAGGCGCGCCACCCGGAGGTCGACGTGGTGCTGATCGAAAGCGGCGGCGACAACCTGTCGGCCACTTTCAGCCCCGAGCTGGCGGATCTGACACTCTATGTGATCGACGTCGCCGCGGGCGAGGAAATCCCCCGCAAGGGCGGCCCGGCGATCACCAAATCCGACCTGCTGATCATCAACAAGACCGACCTCGCGCCGCATGTCGGCGCCTCGCTCGAGGTGATGGAGCGCGACGCTGGCCGGATGCGCAAGGGACGGCCCTTCGTGTTCTCCGCCCTGCGCCACCGTCAGGGGGTGGCACAGATCGTCGACCACCTGGTGCAGATGGGCGGGCTGCAACTGGCCGAACCAGCGTAAGGCGCGCGCGACCTCAGCCCGGACGCTGCACCACCCCGTATTGCGCGTAGCCGCGGTACAGCTGGCGGTGCTGCACGCTGCCGCCGATCCCGGCGGCGGCGCGGTTCAGCGCCGCCTCCAGCTCCAGCCTCGGGGTGACGTGGAACCGGACCAGCCAGTGGTTCAGCCCGCGTCGGCACCACTTTGGCCAGCCGTGCAGATCGGAGAAATCGACCACATGCAGCTGCCCGTGCGGTGCCAGATGGGCGCAGGCCATGTGCAGCGCCGCCTGCCAGTCCGGAATCATTGACAGCCCGTAAGAGATGAACACCCGGTCGAACTGCGCTCGCCGGAACAGATGCCCGCCATCAAAGTGGCAGGCATCGGCCCGCGCCAGCTGCACATGGTCGCCCAGCTTGGCGCGGGCGGAATTCAGCATCTCGTCCGAGATATCCAGCCCGTAAAAGGCGCTGTGCGGATACTTGCGCGCCGCCAGATGCAGGTTGCGCCCGGTGCCGCAGGCCACCTCCAGCACATGGGTGCCCTGCCCCGGTGCCAGCCCGGCAATCAGCTGGTCGCGCCCGAAGAGATAATACTTGCGCGTCACATCATAGATCAGTCGCTGATGGCGGTAGGTCTCGTCCATCAGCGCGGCGTGGGATCGGGAAACGGTATCCAGCATCGGCATCACCCCTGAAACCGGTAAAGATGGAAGCCGCCGTAGATGGCGGAGCGGTCGGCTGCGGTGCCGCGGGCAGACCCTTCGGCATCGTACTGCCAGCGGTCGAGAATCTCGGCACGAACCCGCCCCGGCAGGATGTCCGCCGCGCCGCCAGTTCGGAATATGACCCGCGCGCCGGGGCTGGCGGTGCGGGTGATCTCCTGCCACAGTGCGTTCAGCTGCGCGTCATTCATCCAGTCCTGCGCATCGAGCAGCACATACCCCTGTTTCGACCCCGTCGGCTCTGCCGCCAGCAGATCGGTCAGCGAGCGGTTGACCAACCGCCCGCGGGCCGCATGGCGGCGCAGCGCGGCAAAGTTCTGCGGCTGCAGATAGGGCGGCAGCGAGGCATCCGGCGCCGGGTCGTAGCAGCGGCCAAAGGCTTGCCAGGCAAAGTAATTCTCCCGGATCGGGAATTCGCACATCAGCTTGCGCACCCGCTCGCGCAGAACCGGCAGCACATCGCCGCCGCCATCCGCGGCCAGCTTGTCATACTGCGCGGGCGGAATACCGAGACCAAACAGCGAGGCGCGGAAGCCCGCCAGCAGGCGCACCAGCCGCATATCGAACAGCGGCGCGATCTGCTGATCAAAGAACGCCCGCTGCTCTGCCAGGGTGCGCGCCGCCAGCAGGGGCGCGAAATCCACCTGCCCCAGCCGCGCCACCAGATGCACCGCGCCCAGAAAACGCCCCAGCAGCCCGTGGCGATAAAACCCGGCCTGAAACACCGAGATCCGACGGCGCAGCAGGCGGCGGCCGTCCCAGAACGCGCGCGTCTCCGGGTCCAGATGGTCCCGGATGTAGCGCTCGTAGAGGGCGCGGTTGACCTCCATGTCGGCGCGGCCAAAGAACTGGTAGAAGGCCGCGTGATCGGGCAGCGCCTGCGCCGCCGCCAGCTTCAGTCGGCCCAGCGCCACATGGGCGGGCGACAGATCCACCCCGGTGACGGAGGCAGGCCCGGCGGCCAGATAGGACAACAGGTTGCAGCTGCCCGAGGCGATGCAGACCAGATTGTCCTGCGGCGTGATCTCCAGCGCCGCCATGTCCACCGCTGGATCCTCCCAGATCTGCGGATAGACCAGCCCCAGAAACAGCCGGGAGAACAGCCGCTCCAGCCGCCCGGTTGCCGCGTCGCCCTCTTGCAGCACCGCTGCATCCAGCTGTGCCTGTGCGGTCATCGTCATCTAACGCGCGTCCCTTCAAACATTTTCCAGTTGCCTTTGCCTGCGCCGGGCGCGCCTGGCCCGGTCGCGGTGCCGCGCCTTGCGGGCGGTGTGCTCCCAGTCGATCAGCGCCAGGCGGCCGTCCTCCAGCTCCACCACCGCGGTGCAGCTTTCGACCCAATCGCCGGTGTTCACATAGGCGATCCCGTCCAGATCACGGATTGCGGCGCTGTGGATATGGCCGCAGATCACCCCGTCATAGCCGCCGCGCTTGGCCTCGGCGCTCAGCACCGCCTCGTATTCGCTGATGAAGTTGACCGCCTGCTTCACCTGGTGCTTGGCCCATTTCGACAGCGACCAGTACTGCCCGCCCCACAGGTGCCGCGCCCGGTTGATGTGGGTGTTGAGCCACAGCATGAAGTCATAGGCCCGGTCCCCCAGATGGACCAGCCAGCGGGCATTGACCACCACCGAATCGAACTGGTCGCCGTGGGTCACCAGATAGCGCTTGCCGTCGGCGGCCGTGAAATCGGCGCTGCGGCAGACCTCGATGCCACCGAAATGGGTGCCAAGGTAGGAGCGCAGGAATTCGTCATGGTTGCCGGGAATCAGATAGATCCGGGCACCACCATGGGCCTTTTCCAGCAGCGCCTGCACCACGTCGTTATGTGCCTGCGGCCACAAAAAGCCCTTGCGCCGGATCCGCCAGGCATCGACGATATCGCCCACCAGGTAGTATTGCGCGGCCTCGTGTCGGTTGAGGAAATCCAGCAGCAGATCGGCTTGGCAGCCCGGTGTCCCCAGATGAATGTCCGACAGGAAGATCGTGCGGTATTTCACAGGTCTGACCCCGGCTGGTTGCGTGCCTTCGGACTTAAACCACGCGCATCACAGAACCATGACGCTGCGGCGGCGTGATCGTCGTTTTCCGTTTGACGACCCCTGAAAACCTGCTTATACGCGCCTGCACGACACCTGCCCAGGTGGCGGAATTGGTAGACGCGCTAGCTTCAGGTGCTAGTGTCCGTATGGACGTGGAGGTTCGAGTCCTCTCCTGGGCACCATTCCCCGATAAACGACACGTACAGCCATGCCGATCGGCAGCCCGATCAGGCATATGTAAACCAGTCGGCTTCAGCGCAGTTGAGTTTGACAGCCAAAGTGCCTATTTCCACTGCAATGCTGCCAATCGTCGCTGCCGACGCGGTGATCATCTAAAGGGAATTCCAGTGGCCAACCACCTGTACAAGAACGACCTGCCCGACGGGCTGGACCTCGGTCCCGTTGTTGCCATCGACTGCGAAACCATGGGATTGAACCCGCATCGCGACCGGCTGTGCGTGGTCCAGCTGTCCGGCGGGGATGGCGACGCCCACATCGTGCAGATCGCCAAGGGACAGACCGAAGCGCCCAACCTGTGCCGGATGCTGGAAAATCCCGATGTGCTGAAGCTGTTCCACTTTGGCCGTTTCGACATCGCCGCCTTATACCACGCATTTGGCGCGCTGACGGCCCCGGTCTATTGCACCAAGATCGCCAGTCGTCTGGTGCGCACCTATACCGACCGCCACGGGCTGAAGAACCTCACCCAGGAACTGCTGGGCATCGACATCTCGAAACAGCAGCAAATGAGCGACTGGGGCGCAGCCGAGCTGAGCGAGGCGCAGCTGGACTACGCCGCCTCGGACGTGCTGCACCTGCACCGGCTGCGCAATGCACTCGACAAACGGCTGGCCCGCGAAGGGCGGACGGAAATGGCCCAGGCCTGTTTCGACTTCCTGCCGATGCGCGCCAAACTTGACCTGGCCGGCTGGCCCGAAATCGACATCTTTGCACACTCATGACCGATACAGAAAAATTCCTGCACACCGCCCGCCAGGTGATCACCGACGAGGCCAATGCCCTGAACGTCCTGGCCGAGAGCCTTGACGACCGGTTTGCCCAAGCGGTGCAGATGATCCTCGAGGCCAAGGGCCGCATCATCATCAGCGGCATCGGCAAGTCCGGCCATATCGGCCACAAGATCGCGGCGACCCTCGCCTCCACCGGGACACCCGCCTATTTCGTGCACCCGGCCGAGGCCAGCCATGGCGATCTGGGCATGCTGTCACAGGGCGACGTCGTCTTGGCGATATCGAACTCCGGCGAGGCGCCGGAGCTGGCGAACCTGCTGGCCTTCACCCGCCGCTTCGGGATTCCGCTGATCGGCCTGTCCTCCAAGATGGACAGCACCCTGATGAAACAGGCCGACGTTCACCTGCAAATCCCCTCGCTGGGCGAGGCCTGCGGCTTCGGCATGGTGCCGTCCATCTCCACCACGCTGACGCTGGCGATGGGGGATGCACTGGCCATCGCTCTGATGAAGCACCGGGATTTCCGGCCCGAGAACTTCCGCGACTTCCATCCCGGCGGCAAGCTGGGCGCACAGCTCAGCAAGGTGCGCGACCTGATGCATGCGGACGAGGCCCTGCCGCTGGTTGCGGGCGATGCCCCGATGGCCGATGTGCTGATCGAAATCAGCCAGAAGGGCTTTGGCGTGGCCGGTGTGGTTGCCGCCGATGGCGCCCTTGCAGGCATCATCACCGACGGCGACCTGCGCCGCCACATGCAGGGGCTGCTGGACAAGACCGCTGCCGAGGTAATGACCGCATCTCCCGCGACCATCGCTCCGGATGCCATGGCCGAAGAAGCCGTGGCCGTGATGAACAAGCGCAAGATCACCTGTCTGTTCGTAACGGACGCTGCCAGCCAGCAACGTCCGCAAGGCTTGTTGCACATCCACGACTGCCTCCGCGCAGGCCTGGGCTGACATCGGGCCACGGGAGATCAGGACATGGACAGCCACTCCAGAGCCGTCGCCTATCTGAAGGTGCTGATGCCGCTGGCGGCCCTGGCCCTGATGTCGACCCTGTTCCTGATCTCGCGCGGCAGCAATACCGAGGCCGTCATCCCCTTCGCTCAAAAGGAAATCGAGGACCGGATGAAAGGCCAGCAGGTGACCGCGCCTTTCTTCTCGGGCACCACGGCGCAGGGGGATGAAATCATGGTCTCGGCCGCCCTCGCCCGCCCCGGTGGAGCCGACGCCCCTGCGGTGGCCAGCGAAGTGTCGGCAAATTTCAGGCTTGCCCGTGGCGGACGGATCACCCTGGCGTCACAGACCGGATCGATACAACCGGGCCAGGCCACGGCCGAATTCACCGGCGGTGTGACCATCACCTCGACACAGGGGCTGATCGTGGAAACCGAGACGCTGAATGCCGCTCTCGACGGGTTGGAAGCCAGCAGCCCCGGTCCGGTGCAGGCCACCGGGCCGCTTGGCCAACTGACGGCGGGCAACATGCGGATCTCCTCCGAATCTGAGGATGGGACGGTCCATATGCTATTCAAAAACGGGGTGAAGCTGATATACGATCCCCAGCAACCAGAAAGATGACCAGTGTCTTATTTGCGCGCATTGATATTTTGCTTCCCGCTGGCCCTGCCCCTTGGCCTTTATCCCGGTCTCGCCGCGGCTCAAAACGCGCAGGTTGCCTTTGGTGCTGTGAAGGCAGATCCCAGCCAACCGGTTGAGGTGACGGCGGACAATCTGGCGGTCAGCCAGGTTGACGGCTCCGCTGAATTCACCGGCAATGTCCTGATCGCACAGGGCATCATGCGCCTGTCGGCCGACAAGGTTCTGGTCATCTACAAAACCGCCGAGGACGGGCAGACCCGTAAGGGCATCGAGCGTCTGGAGGCAACCGGGAATGTGCTCCTGGTCAGCGGACCGGACGCCGCGGAATCGCAGCGCGCGGAATATACCATCGACAGCGGCACGATCGTGATGACCGGAGACGTTCTGCTGTCCCAGGCTGGCAACACCCTGACGTCAAACCGGCTCGAGGTGAACCTGACCACCGGCACCGCCCGGATGGCAGGCCGGGTCAAAACCATCCTCAATCCGGATGGCGAAAACTGATGGCCAAACCCGACCTGACCGTGACCGAAGGCACTTCCGGCCTGCAAATCAAGCAGCTGCGAAAATCCTACCGCAAGAAAGTCGTCATCCGTGATGTCTCGATGTCGCTGAACCGCGGCGAAGTGGTGGCGCTGCTGGGCCCCAATGGATCGGGCAAGACCACCAGCTTCTACGCGATCGCGGGGCTGGTGTTTCCCGAGGCCGGTATGGTCAGCATCGACGGCCAGAATGTCACCGGCCTGCCGATGTACCGCCGCGCCCGGCTCGGAATCGGCTATCTGCCACAGGAAATGTCGATCTTTCGCGGGCTGTCGGTGGAAGACAACATCTCCGCGGTGCTCGATATCTCGCAGAAGCACGAGCACAAGCGCCGCGAACGTCTGGAAGAGCTGCTGTCGGATTTCTCGATCGAACATCTGCGCCGTGCCCCGGCGCTGGCGCTGTCGGGCGGCGAACGCCGTCGCGTCGAGATCGCCCGCTGCCTGGCCGCCGACCCCAAGTATCTGCTGCTGGACGAACCTTTTGCCGGGGTTGACCCGATTTCCGTCGGCGACATCCGCCACCTGGTGGCCGATCTGAAGAAACGCGGCATCGGCGTGCTGATCACCGACCACAACGTGCGCGAGACGCTGGAAATCGTGGACCGAGCCTATATCCTGCACGATGGCCAGGTGCTGATGTCCGGCAGCCCGGAAGAAGTGGTGGAAAACGAAAACGTCCGCCGCGTCTACCTCGGCGACAACTTTCGGATCTCCTGACCGCGCGCTGCAGGTGGCACGCGGGATATTGTATCTGAAACCCGTATTTCTTTTTTACGGCTTTCCATTGACTCTCCCGCTGACTTGCCGTGGAATTGATCCATGGCATACGCGCACACCGATGCAATCCGCTTGATGACCTTGGCAACAAGGCACGCAGCGATGCATCCCGGCGCCAAGCCATCCCCCCGGATCCGGATCTGACCCGACACCGTCAAGGATTGCCTTGGCGGCAGATCCATCCGCAATAATTCGTGAAGGAGATCACATGCGTTACAAAATCAGCGGTAAACAGATCGACATCGGCGAAGCTCTGCAAACCCACGTGCAGAACGAGCTGGGCGCGGTTGTACAAAAATACGCCGAGCGACCGACTGACGCGGCCGTGGTCTTTTCCCGTTCTGCGCATGAATATGTGTGTGAAACCACAGTTCATCTGTCGACCGGGCTGAATGCCCAGGCCAAGGCACATGCGACTGAAATCTACGCCGCCTTCGAAGGCTGCTGCGAAAAAATGGAGAAGCAGCTGCGCCGCTACAAGCGCCGCCTGAAGGACCACCACCGCGAGCGTAGCGAACCGGTTGAACATTTGGGCGCCAATTCGTATATCCTCGCGTCTGAGGAAGTGGAGTCAGAGCCGGAAAGCCTGCAACCGATCATCGTCGCTGAAATGGAAACCCGCATTCCGTCACTGTCGGTCGGGGAAGCAGTGATGCAGATGGAGCTTGCAGGGGCGCCGGTCCTGGTCTTCCGCAATGAAGGCAAGGACGGGTTGAATGTGGTCTACCGCCGCGAGGACGGCAACATCGGCTGGATCGACCCGTAAACACATCTAATGCATCGGCGCCCCCGAATGGGGCGCCGGAACGGAGCAGACAAATGCAGATTTCCAGCATCCTCAAGCCAGAGGCCGTCCGGGTAATCGGTGCGGCCTCCAGCAAGAAGCGCCTGTTTCAGGAAATCGCGGATGTCGCCCAGACCGCCTATGGTCTGAACGCCCAGACGACGGTCGAGGCACTGCTGGACCGCGAAAGCCTCGGCCCGACCGGCGTCGGCCACGGCGTCGCCCTGCCGCATGCGCGGCTCGACACGCTCAGCGAGGTCTGCGGCGTCTTCCTGATTCTGGAAAAGCCTCTGGATTTCGGTGCGGTCGACCGTCAGCCGATCGACATCGCCTTTGCGCTCTTTGCGCCGGAGGACGCCGGCGTCGAACACCTGAAAGCCCTGGCGCTGGTGTCCCGCACCCTGCGCGAGCAAAGCTTCTGCACCAAGCTGCGTGCCAACCACGAACCGTCCACGCTGTATACGATCCTGACCGAGAACCAATCGGTGCAGGCTGCCTGATCCGTCCGCATGGACGCGGGTTTCCTGAAATCAGCGACCAGCTTGCAGCGCTCTTGCGGAGCGCTGCACCACGCCAGGCGTTGAACGGAAACGACTACGGTTTCCAAGCCTCGAATCCAAAGGCCAGATAGTCGCGCTGGTAGACCGAGGCAGCGAGTTTTTCCAACTCGGCATCGTAAATCGCTTCCAGACCATAGGGCATATCCGGCACCGTCTGCGGTACGGGCGCTGTCGATTGCGCGCCCAGCCGACGGGCCAGCGCGGGCAGTTCTGTCGCCAGCTCCGTTTCCCGCAACACTAGATCCGGCGATCCGACCTCGGCGAAGCCAGCCAGTATCTGGCTTTGGCTGGCCCATTCGGGATCGACCCGCACCGAGGTCTGCCCGACCAGATTGGCCTTGAGGAAGGTCAGGAAGCCGGCAAACGCCTCGCGATGCCGCGATTGCGAATAGCCCGCTCCCGGCCCATCCGCTGGTAGGTCCAGCTTGAACTGCCGCCGCAGCGTATTGCGGATCGGCCCATAGCTGCTCTCACCCGTGCTGAGGATCCGGCGGCAGAAGACCGCGTGGGCGCGTGCAAGCGGATGGCGCAGCACCGTGAAACTGCGAAACCCCGCATGGCTGAGCTTCCACTCACGCAGCTGCTTCTGGTTCATCCCGGTTGGCAGCTGGTCTGGCTCGCTCTTCTCCACCGTCGCCATCCACTGCACAACTTCCGCTTCGGGGCCGCCCCGGATTGGCAGATAGAGCATCGGAACCTGACGCCCCGCAACGTAACTCGGCACTGCCGGACCACGGCGCGGCTCGAAATTCGGCGTGCGGGTGAGGTTGAAGCTGTCCATCGACATCAACGCCTGCTGCACCATCTCCGGGTTGGAAACCTTGGACAGGACCGGCGCCGGGTTCTGCGGCTTGAGCGTTTCGTCCAACGCGTCCAATTGTTGCGTCACGCCCAACCAGCGCGCCAGTCCGTTCATCACCCCGAGGTTCTGCAGATCCTCGTAAGCAATATAGAACGCTGTCTGACCCGATGACTGAAGGCGGTTCAGCAAGGTGACCTGAAACTCCTGCAAGGCCGTTACATGGAAGGCGAATTCCGTAGGATCGAACTCGGCCTTGGCCTCCTTGCGCCGTTTCACATTGGTCAGTTTCCACTGCCCCGTCGCCTGGGCGATCTTCCGAGACACATAGCTGTCCAGGGGGTTGCGGGTCAGGATGATCTTGGCGCAGCGCGGGTCTTCAAGCATCAGATCCAAGACCCTTGGATCGTGATCGTGGAAGTAGCGAAATCCCCCCAGCACGCCCGGTTCGGACTTGATCACATCGATCAAACGCGCCGGGTCCGCCTCGCGCATGGATTGGCTGACGCCCAGCAGATCACTCCTGTTCGGGTAGCCAATGAAATGCGGGTTGAACGCCTCACCGTGACAGCTGAGCCCATCATAGGCATTCAGGTTGGCTTCCAGAAAATTGGAGCCGGTGCGCATTTCTGCGAAGACAACAAAATAGTCAAAGTTTTCAGAAGACGACATCGGGCCTCATCGCACCAGATAGGGTTTGCGGGGAGTGTTGCTCAGGCTGGCCGGGCTTTGCCCAACCGGGAAGTCCCCCATCAGATAGGGATGCATGCCCTGGTTCTTCAGATTCTGCAGAAACTCGCCGAACCCTTCAAGGTTGGTCATGGTCGGCACTTCTTGCAGTTTTCGCCCGCTGGCGACGCCCATATCCTCCAGCACCGCCTGCAAGGGTTCCATCGGAGCCTCCACGAATTCCGCCATTGTCCAGATGCGGACGCGGGCGCGGGTCCAGGGTTCTCGCAGTTTCTCGAGCTGTTTCGCCTCGATCTGTTGCAGGCGGGCCGCCTGCCGTCTGAGGTCGGCAAAACTGCGCCTGGACCGGAACAGAGACACCGCCCAGGCACCGCTGATGACGGATATCTGCGCATTTCCATCGCGCGCCAGCATCCCGTTCACCGCCTGATTGTCCGCCGGGCCAAACTGAAAACACTGGCGTTCGCCGCGCGTGTTCCAGATCAGGTTCTTCAGGAAACTCTCGGGATTATAGTCCCGCAACGCCGCCGCTTGTGACAGGCAGCCATTGATCAAGCTCTGATCCTCGGAAAATTCCGCCCGGTCCGGTCGGAACAGGTGCCCATGTACCCGCGCACCGGTTTGGCGGGCCAGCCAGGGCTCGAAATCATCGAACAGTTCGGCGAAGCCTTGAAACACAGAATAGGGGCCGGCGGTGATCGCCTGTTCCGCTCCGTCGCCGGGAAAGCGGCTTTGCATGACCAGCCCAGCGCGACCACGGGTTCGCCGCTCCACCGCCTTGGCGAAGATACGGTCGATCTTGCCGGGATTCGGCTCGGCACGCGGCCTCGCTCTGTCCGCATCGGTCAGAAACGCCTGATAAAGCCGCTCCGCATGCGGCCAGATCTTGCGCGCGACAAAGCAATCCGATCGGCGCAGCATTTGCAGATGATCGTCGTAGAAGATGTGAGGCTTGCCCTGAAAATCGAACTTGGACAGCGTCAGCGAGCGGCTTTCGATATTGCTGGAATAGAGCCGCGCCAGCGACTGAAAGTAACTTTCGTCCGGTATCCAGACCTTGCGAAAATACGCGTCAAACTCCGAGCGCCGCGGATCCCGCAAAATCGACTCGAGGGTCTGGCGTGTCAGACACCACCACTGGCTGCCCATATGCGGCACTAACCCGTCTGGGATACGGCGACGGATGCCCAGACGCCGCTGCAATGCAACATAGCGATCAAAGAGTTGCCGGTGCCGTTTCCATGAAAACGGAAACCGCAGCGTGAACCGCTCATGGCTGAGGCCACCAACAATCCATGGCACATCTGCCGTTGTTGCGCTTTCGATGAAGTCGATGCGCGGACGTTCCGCCAGGTAGTCGATCAGCTCCTGTACCGGGCGCAGCGGCAGACAGGAGCCGGAAGCAAGGTAGACATGGCGGACCTGCGCGAACTCTTCCAGCATCACTTCGCTTGCCGCTTGCGTGGCGGCCACGATACCCCAGGTGCCCCACTCACAACGATGACGGCTGCAGAAGCGAACCAACGGATCATCGACCAGCGCCCTGTGGAACGCGCGGAAATCCTCTGTGCTGACATTGCGGTCCACGTGCAGGACCACAGGGCAGCCGTTCGCCGTCCAATGACGCGCCACCTGGGCTGCCCGCTCCAGCGAGGTGTGCACCAGCATCACGATGCCCAGCCCGCTCATGCCCAGTTCCCCTTGGACATCAGGCCCAGAATTTCCAGCTGGCGCCAGTTGATGTATTTCTCGCTCCACTTGCACCAGAGGTCCGGTTGCTCGGCCAGCTTTTCGGCGTAGGCGCGATATTCGGTCGAGCCGCCGTAGTGCTGCTTGCGCGACAGCTCCTCCCTGGCCTTGGCCGTGAAGGTGTCGAGAAACTTGGCATGCAGCAGCGCACCGCTGGCCTTTTCACCGCCATCAGCCGCATAGACCTGGTTCAGTCCCCGCGGCAACAGCGCATGGGTAGAGCTGGCATAGGCATAGCGACGATCCCATTTGACCAGCGGGATCTTGTTCAGCGCCGGCGCCTTTTTCGGCTGATCCGCAAAGAACACCCGCGCCCGCGGGCCGCCCTGTATCCACAGGTTTCCGTATTCGGGGTTGCGCGAAATCATGTAGTTGCCGCTGTCGAACCACTGCGCGATCTCCAGCGGATCCTGCCCAGCCTGATAGGGCACCGCATCGATCCGCCCCTTGGGGTAGACGTCGATCAACATCGCCGCAAAACTGCGAAGATCCGAATTGTCCAGCCAGTCTGTCAGGGCGCGAATAGGGCGTGTATCGCAGAAGGGGTAAATGAAGAACTCATCCGGGTCGACGACCAGAACCCAATGCCCGTGCGCATAGCGGCGTTTGAGATAATTCATCCAGTCGATGCCGTACCCTGCGCGCCGGTAACTCGCGTCTGTGTGCCAGAGCGAGACGTCGGCCATCCCGCGCAGGTAATCGGCCGTGCCATCGGTCGAGCCATTGTCGACGAACAGGAAATGGCCGATCCCCAGATTGCGGTAGTACTCCAGAAAATACGGCAGGCGAATCTGCTCGTTTCGCATCGTGCAGACCAGTAGGATATCGTCGGGACGGATGGACCGGGTGTTGTCCTGAAGCAGTGTGAGCTCGGCCGATTTCCGTACGGCCCGGATCAGGCGCCGCTTGCGCCGCAAGCGCATCCGGTAAGAATCCCAAAGCCCCACGTCAACTCCATCCCTGCCCAAGAAGCGCCTTGCGAGGCCGCTCCCAGTCTGCCCGCATCGGAACTTTGCACAATATGTCACGGGGGCAGTATATTAACAACGTACTTAGAAACGGTTACGCGGCCGCTCGGCGCACGCGCAACATCCGCTGCAGCCTAGCGCCAGGCGGAGCGCATCAAGCCAAGCTCGACCAGTTGCTCCGGCCCCTTGTAACGCTGCGCACCCTCGTGCCACAGGTCCGGCGCCGAGGCGATTTGATCGTAGTAATGGTCAAAGTTCTCTGGCGTATGGAAATGTTGCCGACGCGCCTTTTCCGTGCGCGATTTGGCGACGACTTCTGGCAGAAACTTCGTGTGCAGCAACACGCCCGAAGGCGCGTTTCCGCCCGGCCCGCTGTACATGCCGTTCAACCGCGGTGGCAGTAGGGAATGGGTCGAATTCACATAGGCATAGCGCCGGTTCCAACGCAGCAGCGGAATCTTGTTCAGCGTCGGAGAGCGTTCCGGCTGCTCCGCGAAAAACACCCTCTCTCGGGTGCCGCCCTGCACCCAGAGATTGCCGAGCGGCGGTTGCCGCACAGCGCGATAAGGGCCTGCATCAAACCACGGTAGCACATCCAATGGGTTTTGCCCTGACGCATAGCTCTGGTCCCCCAATGCTCCCTTCGGGAAAAGGTCCAACATCAGGGTGCCAAGACCCTGCTGCCCCAGCGTCTCCAGCTGCTGGCACAGAGCCTCAAGTCCATGATCCTGCATCCCGGGGTAGGCCAGCAATTCATCCGCATCGACGGTCAGGCACCAGCGTCCGTGTCCATACCGAAGCAGCAGCCAGCCCAGCCAGTCCAATCCGAAACGCGCCTCGCGGTAACTGGCCCTTGTCTGCCACAGGGTCACATCAGGCTGTGCCGCCAGCAGCTCTGCGCTGCCGTCGTCACTGCCATTGTCGACCACCAAGAAATGCGCCGCTCCAAGCCTGCGATAGTGCTGAAGAAAAAACGGCAGGCGCCCGGCTTCGTTGCGCAGCACCACGAAGACCAGAACGCCCGAAGCCGGAACCTGTGCGCGACGAGCTGAAACCAGTCGCAATTGGTGGCGAGCCCGCAAGGCGCGCCACAGAAGCCGCCGCCGCTTCCAGCGCATCCTGTAAGCCATGGTCAGGCTCAGCGGATGCAGATCGGGCGCGGCAGGGCTCGAGTGCATGCTCAGCGCTCGTAATGGCCTGTCTTATGCCACTTCCAGGCGTCGGCAATCATCGTGTCCAAGGTAGAGCGCCGCGGCTCCCAGCCGAGGTCCGTGACCGCACGGGTCGAACCCGACACCAGCTTTGTACAATCACCAGCGCGGCGCGGTCCGATATTGCAGGGAACTTTCTGACCAGTCACCGCTTCAGCGCGGTCCATCACCTCACGGACCGAAAAGCCGCTCCCCGTTCCCAGGTTGAAGACCTGGCTGCCCTTGCCGTCTTCCAGCCATTTCAGGCCCAGAACATGCGCATCCACCAAGTCACAGACATGGACGTAATCGCGAATACAGGTGCCGTCCGGCGTGTCGTAATCGGTGCCAAAGATGGTCAGCGCGTCGCGTTTGCCAGCAATCGCATCCAGCACCAGCGGCACAAGATGGGTTTCCGGGCGATGGAATTCGCCGATCTCGGCCTCAGGATCAGCCCCGGCAACGTTGAAATAGCGGAAGATCACTGACCGCAGACCGTGCGCCGCGCCAAAATCCTTGAGAATGTTTTCAACCGCGTGCTTGGATGCACCATAGGCATTCAGCGGCAGCTGCGGCGTATTTTCATCCAGAACCACGTTGTCATGCTCACCATAGGTGGCGCAGGTCGAGGAAAAGACGAAATCAAGGCACCCCGCCGCAACCGCGGCCTCGACGAGGTTCAGTGAACCGCCGGTGTTGTTCGCCCAGTAGCGGCCCGGCTCGCTCATCGCTTCGCCAACCTGGCTCAGGGCGGCGAAATGCATCACCGCAGCCGGTTCATACTTGGCAAAGACCTCGTCCAGGCGCGCGCGGTCATTCAAATCGCCTTGCTCGAAGGGACCGAATTTCACCGCCTGCTGCCAGCCGGTTATCAGATTGTCATAGGTTACGGGGGTGTAGCCTGCGGCTTTCAGGGCCTTGCAAGCATGAGAGCCGATGTAGCCGGCGCCTCCGGTCACGAGGATATTTGTCACTGTCTTTGTCCCATTGACGGCCACCCCGATTTGGGGCGGCCCATGTGTCATGTCCTGAAAGCGGCGTGTTTACTGCGCGGCTTTGCCGACCTGCGCGATCTCGGTGATGTAGCTCATCAGATCATCGCGCAATTCATCCCGTGCCAGCGCGAATGCCACCGTCGCCTGCAGGAACCCCGCCTTGGAGCCACAGTCGAACCGTTCACCCTGGAAACGGTAGCCATACACCGGCACGTCCTTGGTGATGTCCTCGGCAATGGCATCCGTCAGTTGGATCTCGCCACCAGCACCCTGTTTCATCTTGTTGAGGTTCTTCAGGACCGAAGGTGCCAGGATATAGCGTCCGATCACTGCGAGATTCGACGGTGCATCTTCGGCTTTCGGCTTTTCGACCATTCCATTGGCGGAAACCACCCGCCCCATGTCTTCCTTCACGTCCAATACGCCATAAGAAGAGGTCTTCTCGGGAGCGACTTCCATCGCAGCCACCATGTTGCCACCGGTCTCCTCGTAGGCTTCCACCATCTGCTGAAGACATGGTTTTTCGGCCGCGATGACGTCATCGGGCAAGATCACGGCGAAGGGCTCATTGGCAATCAGCCGCCGGGCGCACCAGACCGCATGCCCCAGTCCCAATGCCCTGTGCTGCCGCAGATAGGCGATGGCACCTGATTCCATGTTGGTGCTTTGCAGGACTTCCAGAAGCTCGTCCTTGCCCTTCTTGCGCAGTTCCTGCTCCAGAACCGGCGAGTGGTCGAAGTAATCTTCCAGCGCACCCTTGCCCCGCGAAGTGACAAAGATGAACTCCTTGATCCCAGCGGCACGCGCCTCGTCGATGGCATATTGCACCAGAGGCCGGTCAACCAAGGTCATGATTTCCTTGGGAACGGATTTGGTTGCTGGCAGAAACCTTGTACCCAGGCCTGCAACCGGGAAAATAGCCTTGGTTACTTTTTTACGCATGATTATCTCTCAAATTCTTCTCTTCGGAACATCCACTGGCAAACGTTGCAAGCCACGCAACCTTTTACCTGCCTCATGTCCGGTCAACTCCAAAAACAAACGGAACGGCTGTACCCGGGGCATCGCCCGCACGCCGCTGAATTTCGCATCTCTCTCCCCATCCTCGATACCATCTCCTGTCACTCATACCCCATTTTTTTCATCATGGCTTCCAGTCGCGGCACATCTTCCGGATTATTCAACTCCCAGAATTCACGTCCGCGGGCTTCCACCTCGACGCATAGAACCTTGCGCCCGTTTTCCATGAACCGCAGCTGTTCCAACCCTTCAAGCTGCTCCAGTGGTCCGGTCTTCCAATCAGGATATGCTGCCAGCGCCTCCGGGCGGTAGGCATATACACCGACATGGTGATACACCGGCGTTTTTTCGCCATCCGCGAAGCTATCTGCGCAAAACGGCAGCACCTCCTTTGAAAAATAGAGCGCACTATGGTCCGCGGCAAATACCGCTGTCGTACCACCGACGCGGCCAGCCTTGCGATCGGCCAGCAAGCTGTTCAACGTCTCTCCGTTGCAACGCAGTACGGGTGTCGCCAGCCCCATGTTCGGCGCCGCGCGCAGCCCCGCCACCAGATCCTCGACGAACCAGTGGGGCGTCAGGGGGGCGTCCCCCTGCAGGTTGACCACGATGTCATAGCCACCGCCCAGTTTGGCATGGGCCTCGGCGCAACGCTCAGTGCCGTTGGCGCAGCTCTCGGAGGTCATCACCACTTCGGCGCCGAACCCCTCGGCAGCCTGTTTGATGCGATCGTCATCCGTTGCAACAACAACGCGCTCCACGCCCTGCACGGAGCAGGCCGCCCGCCAGGAGCGCTCCACCAAGGTGCGTTGGACACCGGTTGCCCCGGTCAGCGGAACGAGCGGTTTGCCCGGATAACGGGTAGAGGCATAGCGGGCGGGAATGACAATCAGAACGGACATCAGGCTTCTTTCAACTCCACGGCCGGAGCGTAAGCGATGAAAAACGGGTTGGCATAGCCCTCTTTACCGTAAACTAGGGGGGAATGATCGTCGAAGCGCACCACTTTTCCGCCGGCACCTGCCAGGACGGCGTGACCCGCCGCGGTGTCCCACTCCATCGTGCGGCCAACGCGCGGATAGAGATCGGCTTCACCGGTAGCGACGAGGCAGAATTTCAACGATGAGCCCGCGCTTTTCATGTCCCGCACGTTGTACTTGTTGATGTAGTCGTCGGTTGCCTGATCGCGATGCGATTTCGAGGCCACAACCATCAAGGCGGAATTATCGCTGTCAGCGACCCGGATCGGGCGGGTGTCGCCGATGGTGTCCGGATCAAAGGCTCCGGTTTCCTCGACCGCGGTGCCATCTGCGAGGGTGAAGAACATGCGTTCGCGGGCCGGGGCATAAACCACACCGCGGGTCGGAACGCCGTTCTCGACCAGAGCAATGTTGACCGTGAAGTCGCCACGGCGGTGGATGAACTCCTTGGTGCCGTCCAGCGGGTCGACGATCAGGAAGGTATCGCCGCGCTCCTGGTGGGACTCAGCCTGTTCCTCGGTGACAAGCATCACGTCCGGGAAGGCCGCCCGCAGACCCGCGGAAATCAACGCATCCGCAGCTTCATCGGCTGCAGTCACCGGGCTTTCGTCCGACTTCAGCTTCACGTCGAAGTCGTCGGAGTTGTAGATCTCCATGATCTTTGCACCAGCCTCGATGGCCAGACGGCGGATCACGGGCACCAGGTCTTCATAAGTCACGCAGCTCTCCCTGACACGGGTTTAATTGAAAATTTTCCTCTGCCCCCTTATGCTGCGGGGATAACCGAACGGCAAGCAGCCGCTTCATGTCCGAGCAGAGAATACAAACCCGATGTTCCAGCAGCGCACGCAGCAGTCCTCGCTTTCAGGCTTTCTGAGCTTCTGCGAAGTGGTCTTCCATTCCGTGGTGCGCAGCGTTCGCTCAAAGCACAATAACGCCTTGATCGCGCTTGCTTTGAACATCATGCAGGCGGTGATGTTCGTGGGCGCGTTCTACGTGATGTTCGCGGTGCTCGGCCTGCGTGGATCGGCCATTCGGGGCGATTTCCTGCTGTATGTGATGTCCGGCATTTTTCTGTTCATGGTTCACACCAAGACCGTGAGCGCCGTGGCCGGAGCCGAAGGGCCGAGCAGCCCGATGATGCAGCACGCGCCGATGAACACGATGGTGGCCATACTTTCCGCCGCCATTGGCGCGCTCTACGTGCAGGTTCTGTCCCTTCTGCTGATCCTTTTTGTCTACCACGTGGCCTTTACGCCGGTGGAGATCGAGCAACCGATCGCCGCCTTCGGCATGGTCCTGTTGGCCTGGATCTGCGGTGTCGCCGTGGGTCTGATCTTTCTTGTGCTGAAGCCTTGGGCCCCCAGCATGGTCAGCATCCTGACGATGATCTATCAGCGCGCCAACATGATTGCATCGGGCAAGATGTTCCTGGCCAACACCTTGCCGAGCTTCATGTTGGCGATGTTCGACTGGAATCCGCTGTTTCACTGTATCGATCAGTCGCGCGGTTTTGTGTTCATCAACTACAACCCGCATTTCAGTTCCTGGCAATATGCCGGATGGGTCGCGCTGGTGCTGATGGTGATTGGCTTGATGGGTGAGTTCTATACCCGCCACCGGGTCTCGATCAGCTGGAGCGCGCGGCGCTAGGCCATCAGCCCAGGATCTGTGCGCTCTGGTGGCTCAGGTCACCACGCGCAAGGTCAGGTTGATCCGCCCACCCTTGGGCAGCAGCCGCGACGACTTGAACCGGATCCGGTCGACGCCGTGATAGGTCAGCCGCGCCTCTCCCCCCATCACCACCACATCGCCGGAATTCAGCCAGACCGACTCGGTCTTGCCGCCACGGGTCTGGTTGCCGATGCGGAACAGCCCGTCATCGCCAAGGGAAACGGACACAACCGGATAGGAAAAATCGGCCTCGTCCTTGTCCTGGTGCAGGCCCATCCGCGCGCCCTCGCCGTAATAGTTCAACAGGCAACATTCCGGCTCACGGTCCAGGCCGGTCAGATCCCGCCAGATCGTCAAAACCTGACCAGGAATCGCGGGCCAATGCCGTCCCGTAGGATGGGCATCGGCGTAGCGATACCCTGTTTCATCGGCGTACCAGCCGAACTGCCCGGCCGAGGTCATCCGCACCGACATCTGCTTGCCGCCGCGCAGCTGCGGTGAAAACAGCGGCGCCGCTTTCAACACCGGCCGCAAGGCCTCGATCAGGGCGACCTGCCGGTCCAGCCCCAGGTATCCCTTGTGGATATCAAATCCGCGCACGCGCAGCAGCGTCATCGCACTTCACCCATTCTTAACCATGGCCCCTGCAAAAAAGCGCATTGATTCACGCTTTGGCGCGTCTCTCTGCGCTTGCAGGGGCGTTTTCTGCTCCCTATATACGCCGGGACGCGGCAAGGTGCAGACCTAACCGCAACTTCAATCGGGGCCGGGATGCCGCAACGGGTTCAGGCCTCGGGTAATCGCCTTGAGTAGTAATAAGGGATCGAAAAATGAGCAAAGTTATCGGCATCGACCTGGGTACCACCAACTCCTGCGTGGCCATCATGGACGGTTCGCAGCCCCGCGTGATCGAAAACGCCGAGGGCGCCCGCACCACCCCGTCGATCGTTGCCTTCACTGAAGACGAGCGCCTGGTCGGCCAGCCCGCCAAGCGTCAGGCCGTCACCAACCCCAACAACACCATCTTTGGCGTCAAGCGCCTGATCGGCCGCCGGTTCGACGATGCGGCCGTCGCCAAGGACAAGAAGATGGTGCCCTATTCCATCGTCGATGGTGGCAACGGCGACGCCTGGGTTGAAGCCCGTGGTGAGAAATACTCCCCGTCGCAAATCTCTGCCTTCACCCTCGGCAAGATGAAGGAAACCGCGGAATCCTACCTGGGCGAGGAAGTCACCCAGGCCGTGATCACCGTGCCTGCCTACTTCAACGATGCCCAGCGTCAGGCCACCAAGGACGCCGGCAAGATCGCGGGCCTCGAAGTGCTGCGCATTATCAACGAGCCGACCGCGGCTGCGCTGGCCTATGGTCTCGATAAGGAAGACACCCAGACCATCGCGGTCTATGACCTCGGCGGCGGTACCTTCGACGTGACCATCCTGGAAATCGACGACGGCCTGTTCGAAGTGAAGTCGACCAACGGCGACACCTTCCTGGGTGGCGAAGACTTCGACATGCGCATCGTCAACTACCTGGCGGATGAGTTCAAAAAGGAAAACGGCGTCGATCTGTCCAAGGACAAGATGGCCCTGCAGCGCCTGAAAGAGGCCGCAGAGAAAGCCAAGATCGAACTGTCCTCCACCTCGCAGACCGAGATCAACCAGCCGTTCATCTCGATGGATCCGTCCTCGGGCCAGCCGCTGCACCTGGTGATGAAGCTGACCCGCGCCAAGCTGGAAAGCCTGGTTTCGGACCTGATCAAGCGTTCGATGGATCCGTGCAAGGCGGCCCTGAAAGACGCCGGCCTGTCCGCATCCGATGTGGACGAGGTGGTTCTGGTCGGCGGTATGACCCGCATGCCGAAGGTCATCGAAGAGGTGACCAAGTTCTTCGGCAAGGAGCCCCACAAGGGTGTGAACCCGGATGAAGTGGTTGCCATGGGTGCCGCCATCCAGGCCGGTGTTCTGCAGGGCGACGTCAAGGACGTGGTGCTGCTCGACGTGACCCCGCTGTCGCTGGGTATCGAGACCCTGGGCGGTGTCTTCACCCGCCTGATCGACCGCAACACCACCATTCCGACCAAGAAGAGCCAGGTGTTCTCGACCGCGGAAGACAACCAGAACGCCGTGACCATCCGCGTATTCCAGGGTGAGCGCGAAATGGCAGCCGACAACAAGATGCTCGGCCAGTTCAACCTGGAAGACATCCCGCCGGCGCCGCGCGGCATGCCGCAGATCGAGGTGACCTTTGACATCGACGCCAACGGCATCGTTTCGGTGTCCGCCAAGGACAAGGGCACCGGCAAGGAGCAGAAGATCACCATCCAGGCATCGGGCGGTCTGTCCGACGAGGACATCGAAAAGATGGTCAAGGAAGCCGAGGAAAACGCCGAGGCCGACAAGGAACGTCGCGAGCTGATCGAAGCCAAGAACCAGGCCGAATCGCTGATCCACTCCACCGAGAAGTCGGTCGAGGAGCATGGCGACAAGGTCGATCCGTCCACCATCGAGGTGATCGAGCTGGCTGTTGCCGCGCTGAAGGACGATCTGGAAAACGAGAAATCGACCGCCGAGAAGATCAAATCCGGCATCCAGAACGTCACCGAAGCCGCCATGAAGCTGGGCGAAGCAATCTACAAGGCTCAGGCCGAGGAAGCGGGTGGCGACGACGAGCCCGCAGCTGCTGACGCCTCCACTGGTCCGGCCGACGACGACATCGTTGACGCGGAATTCGAAGACCTGGACAACGACAAGCGCTAACGGCTGACACGCAGGCCATAGCGGGCCGGTCCGGACACCGGGCCGGCCCATTTTCGTTGAGGCAGATGGGGATATCCGATGTCAAAACGCGACTATTACGACATTCTGGGTGTCGCCAAAGGCGCCACCGCAGAAGAAATCAAAAAGGGCTTTCGCAAGAAGGCCAAGGAACTGCATCCCGACCGGAACAAGGACAATCCGGACGCCGAAGCGCAGTTCAAGGAGGCCAACGAGGCCTATGACGTCCTGAAGGACCCCGAAAAGAAAGCTGCATACGACCGGTTTGGCCATGCGGCCTTTGAAAACGGGACGGGCGGCGGTCAACGCGGTGGCCATGGTCAGGGTTTCGGAGGCGGCGACTTCTCCTCGGCCTTCTCCGATGTCTTCGACGACCTGTTCGGCGACTTCATGGGGGGCCAGCGCGGCGGTGCCGGACGGCAACGAGCCTCTCGCGGGGCGGACTTGCGCTACAACCTGCGGGTCTCGCTGGAGGATGCCTTCAGCGGTCTCCACAAGACCATCAAGGTGCCCACCTCGGTATCCTGTAATGCCTGCGAGGGCACCGGTGCCGAAGGCGGTGTGGAACCGACCACATGCCCGACCTGTTCCGGCATGGGCAAGGTGCGTGCCCAGCAGGGCTTCTTCACCGTGGAACGCACCTGTCCGACCTGTTCGGGCCTCGGGCAGATCATCAAGAACCCGTGCAAGGTCTGCCATGGCCACGGCCGGGTCGAGAAGGACCGTTCGCTGTCCGTCAACATCCCAGCAGGCGTGGAAACCGGCACCCGCATCCGGCTTGCCGGCGAAGGCGAGGCCGGGCTGCGTGGTGGTCCTCCGGGCGACCTCTATATCTTTGTCGAGGTCACTCCACATGCCTTGTTCGAGCGCGATGGCAACAACCTGTATTGCCGGGTCCCGGTGAGCATGGCCAAGGCCGCGCTTGGCGGCTCGATCGAAGTGCCGACCATTGATGGCGGCCGCGGCAGGGTCCAGATCCCGGAAGGCAGCCAGTCCGGTCGCCAGATGCGTCTGCGCGGCAAGGGCATGCCCGCACTCCGTGGCGGCGCCACCGGGGACATGTTCATCGAGCTGGCTGTGGAAACACCGGTGAACCTCACCGCGCGGCAGAAAGAGCTGTTGCGCGAGTTCGAGGACATCTCCGAAGACGCCACCAACCCGGAATCCCGCAGCTTCTTCTCTTCGGTGAAGAGCTTCTGGGATGGTATGAAGGGCTGACATCGCCAGTCGGTGCAAGACCGCTTCGAAAATTGAAAGCGCCCCACTCGGGGCGCTTTTTCATTGCTACTCAAAGTTGCAACCCTGGCCTCAACCTTGCGCGTTAACATTTTGTAAACCATGTCGGCGTCACCATGGCGCATGAAACAGGATTCGGTATTCCAAGATGTCTCGCTGCCGCTGTTTTCCAGCAGTGACGAAGCGCCACCGGAACCGCTCACAGGCGGGCGACTGCCCTCCTACATCAAGGATCACCGCGCCCGTCTGCGTGAACGTTTTCGCGAGGGTGGCGCCACTGCGATGCCGGACTACGAACTGCTCGAACTGCTGCTGTTTCGCTCGATCCCGCGCCGGGATGTGAAGCCTCTGGCGCGGCTTCTGCTGGAGACCTTCGGGGATTTCAACCGCGTGGTGACGGCCTCACCCCAGCGCTTGGCAGCCGTAAAAGGGGTTGGCGAGGCTGTGATCACCGATCTCAAGGTCCTAGAAGCCGCCGCCCACCGCATGGCCCGGGCCAAGGTGATGCAGCGGCAAGTCATTTCCAGCTGGGACGCGCTGCTCGACTATTGCCACACCACCATGGCGCACCGCGAAACCGAGCAATTTCGCATTCTGTTTCTGGATCGCAAAAACGTCCTGATCGCCGACGAGGAACAGGCCCGCGGCACTGTCGACCACGTACCCGTCTATCCAAGAGAAGTTGCCAAACGCGCGCTGGAACTGAATGCCAGCGCGATGATCCTGGTCCATAATCACCCTTCAGGTGACCCGACACCGTCGGACAGCGACATCGCGATGACCGACCAGATCCGGGCCGCCCTGACGGCGTTGGGCATCGCCCTGCACGATCACCTCATCATCGGCAAATCCGCCGAGCTCAGCTTTCGCGCGCAAGGCTATCTGTAGGGCCGGACGGGCGGTTCACTTCAGCCAGACCTCGACGCGGCGATTGATCTGGCGACCCCAGTCACTGTCGTCACAGGCCATCGGCAAGGCTTCACCGAACCCTTCGGCACGCAGTTCCACCCGGCTGAAATCGGCGGTCTCTGCCGCTTCCACAACGGCATCCCGCACCGCCTCGGCCCGCTTTAACGCGATTTTTCGGTTTTCCTCGGCCCCGCCTACGCCGTCGGAAAAGCCCGCAAAAATCAGCTGCCTAGCGTCATATTCTCCCGCTTCCAGCGCACGGGCCAAATGTTCGATATTGCTGCGGGACTGGGCATCGGGACGCGCGGAGCCAGGTTCAAACCGGAAGGAGACGGTCAGCCGCCGCATCTCCCGCAACGTGCCGACCAGCCGTTGCAGTTCAGCCAGCCCTTCCGCGCCCTCAGCCGCCTGCACCGCATTGGCCAGTCGGCTGCCCTGCTGGCTCACCGAGATCCGCTCCGGCGCCTGATCCACGAAACCCGCGCGGCGAATCACCGCTTGCGCGGCAGGCCCCCGCACGTAGGAGAGGAAATCGCGCGCCACTTTCGGCAGCCGCCGCGCCGGAAGATACAGGAACATCGGAACCGTCAGCGGGTAGTCCTCGGTCTTTACCGCACGGCGACTGGCCTGCAGCGAAAACCCGCAAGGGCCGGTCAGGGCCAGCATTCGCGACGTGCCTCTCTCGGCGTAACTGGAAATGCCGATGGCGAAGGGATCGACCAGAACGCGCTGAACCAATGTCCTGCTGCGATCATGCCGTTGCACGCGGTCCGAGACCGCCGCACCGGCCGGAGCCATCAGCCGGTCTTCGACGGCCTGCGCCAAACCGGATTCAGCCACCGGCATATGTACCGAAATCGGCGCATCCGGCCCGCCCAGGCTCTTCCAGTTGGTGATCTCGCCAGAGAGCACGGCGGCCAGCTGTGGCACGGAAATATGCTGAACCGGATTTCCGGGCGAGACGACCGGAACAAAGGCATCCAGAGCCAGAACCCGGCTGCGCCCCGGTTGGGTCAGGTCGCCAAGCCCGGCCGCCTGCGCGGCCTGCTGCTCATGCGGGCGGATCTCGCGCAGGGCCATTGCCACATCGGCTTCATCCGCGATCAGAGCGTCAAACCCCGCGTCGGTGTTGCTCACCACGAAGGTAAACCGGGCTGCCGGATTCCGGCCGCGCAGCAGCACCTGGCTGAAATTCCCGTCAGGCAAGGTTTCGCGGCGCGTCTGATAGCCGTTTCGCAATGCAAACCCCTCAACCAGTGCAGGCAGCAACACCTCGGACATGGTGGCGGATCCCGCCAGGGTGATCTCGGCGACAAAACCCGACAGGCTGGGGCAGCCCGGCCCGTCGCAAGTCACGCCGGACCCATCGACCGTCAGTTCCCCGAACTGCGTCTCAACCCGGTAGAATTCACCGTCAAAGCCAAGCAGCGTGCCGGTGATTTCAACCGCGCCATCTGGCGAGGAAAGGGTGACGTCCTCGGCGGCGACACCGCGCGCCAGAGCCGCCAGAAAAAGTGCGGCGCAAACGGCCGCACGGAAAAAGGTCATGTGGATACCTGAAGTTACCGCAAATCAGTTGGAGGCGATTTTCAGGTCTTCCACCAGATTATTCAACACCAGAAAGGTCCCCTCTGCCGAGCAATCGGGCATTGCCATCACCAGGTCGCGACTGCTGAGCCGCCCATCCCGCAGTTGCAACGCCTGGGCGGCAATGTCGCGCCCGCAATTGATGCCGGTAACCTCCGCCTCGGCCGTCATGGTCACGGTCCCCGCGCGATCCGAAGCCGCCCGAGGCAGGCTGTAGATCTCGGCAATGCGCGGTGCCAGCAGGCTGTCATCACCCAGCCGCATCAGGTGGCCCAATGCGGCCCCGGGCTCTGCGCCGTGCCACAGGTGGCCTGCGCTACCATAGGCAGCGCCAAACTCGCGCGCGTGGATTTCAAAGCCGCTGTTGCCGATCCACTGCAGGACAACCCTGTCGACACGGTCCAGATCATCCACTTGGGCAACCGCGACGGCACCAAGACCGGACCCCGCTTCCGCAATGAACACAGCCGTTTCTGCAAGGGCCGGGACCGACGACTGGAAACGGCCGGTGTCGTCCAACCGGGCCGAGAAGCTGATCCCGCTGTGATGGATTGTCACCCGTTCACCGGCCTGGCAAGGCGCAGAGACCGTCAGCTCGGCCATCGCCATGGGAGCCGCAACCGCATCCGCCACCATGGCGCAGCGCGCCGCGGGCTCTTCCTCTGTCGTCCAAGGTTCCGCGGTCGGTTCAGCCGGTGCGGAGGTCAGCGTAATGTTTTCGATTTCGAGGCGAGTGGGGCCCGGCTCACCCGGCAGTTCCACCGCGGCGCTGATGACCGGCAAGGTCGTGTCCCGCTCCTGCTGGCCGACCTCGGGAGCTTGCACCGAAAACTGCATGTAGGCACCAATGCTCAGCGCGCATGCCAGCGTCAAAGCGGATGTCCGGATCACCTTTTTAGGCAGCATGGGGTCCTCCTGTACCACAGTGGTAAAGGAAGCCTGTCAGAAAATATCGGCCAGTTTGTGGCGGATTACAGGAGGGTTTCCGGCAAATGCGTCAATCTCGCCACTTTTGTTGCGCCCCTGGAAACAAGGGGGAGCGAGGGTGGCGCAGCCGGAGGGTGCGGACCGCCGTTGGGCGGGATTGGCGGCGGGCGGTGTCAGACCGCGCCGCCGCCGCAGGACAGTTTCGTCAGGCCAGCTTCCCGTGGCAATGCTTGAACTTCTTGCCCGAACCGCAGGGGCATTTGTCATTCCGGGACGGGTTGCCCCAGGTCGAAGGATCATCCTCGACAAAGCCGGGAGCAGGCGCTTCCGCCGGTTCTGCAGCGGTGCGCGCGGCACCACTTTGGGCCGCGGCCTGTTGCATGGCAGCCTGCCGCGCCGCCATTTCCATCAACATCTGCTGCTGCTCTTCCTCGGTCATCGGGCGCACGCGGCTCAGCTGCTGGGTGACCTCTTCGCGCAGGGAATCGAGCATGGTTTCGAACAGCTGGAAGCTTTCGTTCTTGTACTCGTTCAGCGGGTCGCGCTGCGCGTAACCGCGGAAGCCCACGACCGAGCGCAGGTGCTCGAGCGTCAGCAGGTGTTCGCGCCACTTCTTGTCGATGGTCTGCAGCAGCACCTGTTTTTCGATGTTGCGCATGTTTTCCGGACCAAAGGCCTCGGCCTTCTCGGCCATCAGCTTGTCGGATGCTTCGACCAGACGCTCGCGAATCTGCTCGTCGTCGACACCTTCCTCGGCCGCCCATTCAGCAACCGGCGCATCGATGCCGAGCATCTCACGCACCTGCTGTTGCAGCCCTTCCACATCCCACTGGTCGGCATAGGTCTTGGGCGGCATGTGGACGTCGAGCAGATCGTCAATCACCTCGTGGCGCATGTCGTCGACGATCTCCGACAGATCCTCGGCGGCCATGATCTCGCGGCGCTGATTGAAGATCACCTTGCGCTGGTCATTCATCACGTCGTCGAACTTCAGCACGTTCTTGCGCATGTCGAAGTTGCGACCCTCGACCTTGGCCTGGGCGCGTTCCAGCGACTTGTTGACCCAAGGGTGGATGATCGCCTCGCCTTCCTTCATGCCCAGCGACGACAACAGCTTGTCGAGCCGTTCAGAGCCAAAGATGCGCATCAGGTCATCTTCGAGGCTGAGGTAGAAGCGGGTGCGGCCCGGGTCGCCCTGGCGGCCGGAACGGCCGCGCAGCTGGTTGTCGATGCGGCGGCTCTCATGGCGTTCCGACGCCATCACGAACAGACCGCCCGCATCCAGAACCTTCTGCTTTTCTTCGGCGTGCTTGGCTTCCTCGGCCGCGCGCAGCTCGGCCGGATCCGCGTCCGGGTTGGCGGCCAGCGCTTCCAGGACCTTCATCTCGACGTTCCCGCCCAGCTGGATGTCGGTGCCGCGACCGGCCATGTTGGTCGCGATGGTCACCGCGCCCAGGCGCCCTGCTTCGGCAACGATCTGCGCCTCCTGCTCGTGATGGCGGGCGTTCAGCACATTATGCGGAATGCCCTCTTTCTCCAGCATCTGGCTCAGCAGTTCGGATTTCTCGATCGAGGTCGTGCCCAGAAGGACCGGCTGGCCCTTCTCATGCGCCTTCTTGGCCTCGGCAATCATCGCCTCGTACTTTTCGCGCGCGGTGCGGTAGACCTGATCGTCCTCGTCGATCCGGGCAATCGGCCGGTTGGTCGGCACTTCGACCACGCCCAGCCCGTAGATTTCCTGGAATTCCTCAGCCTCGGTCATCGCCGTGCCGGTCATGCCCGACAGCTTGTCGTAGAGGCGGAAGTAGTTCTGGAAGGTCACCGAGGCCAGAGTGGTGTTCTCGGGCTGGATCTGAACCTCTTCCTTGGCCTCGATTGCCTGATGCAGCCCTTCCGACAGGCGCCGGCCCGGCATCATGCGGCCGGTGAATTCATCGATCAGCACCACTTCGCCGTCGCGCACGATGTAATCCTTGTCGCGCTGGAACAGCTTGTGCGCCCGCAGCGCCTGGTTCACGTGGTGAACGACGGTGGTGCTTTCCGGATCATACAGCGACGCGCCCTCTTCCAGCAGCCCATGGTCTCGCAGGGTCTGCTCAAGGTATTCGTTGCCTTCTTCGGTGAAGGTCACGCCGCGCGTCTTTTCATCGATCTCGTAGTGTTCCTCCGACAGCAGCGGAATCACCTTGTCGATGGTGGAATAGAGCTCCGAGCGGTCTTCGGCCGGGCCGGAGATGATCAGCGGGGTGCGGGCCTCGTCGATCAGGATCGAGTCGACCTCGTCAACGATCGCGAAATTGTGCTGCTTCTGGAACACCTGGTCCAGCGACGGCTTCATGTTGTCGCGCAGATAGTCAAAGCCCAGCTCGTTGTTGGTGGCATAGGTGACATCGCTGTTATAGGCGGCCATCTTCTCGGCGTCCGGCTGACCTGACCAGATCACGCCGGTGGTCATGCCAAGCTGGGCAAAGACCTTACCCATCCACTCACTGTCCCGCTTGGCGAGATACTCGTTGACGGTGACCACATGCACGCCCTTGCCGGTCAGCGCGTTCAGATAGGCCGGGAAGGTGGCGACCAGGGTCTTGCCCTCACCGGTCTTCATCTCGGAGATGTTACCCTGATGCAGGAACACCCCGCCCAGCAGCTGGGTGTCAAAGGCACGCAGGCCCAACGCCCGCTTGGCAGCCTCGCGCACGTTGGCAAACGCCTCCGGCAGCAGGGCATCGAGGCTTTCGCCCCCCAGCGCGCGCTTGCGCAGCTCTTCGGTCTTGGCGATCAAGCCCTCGTCGGTGAGTTTCGAGAACTCCTCCTCCAGCGCGTTGATTTTGGCAATCAGCGGCCGTGTCGCCTTGACTTTGCGGTCGTTCGGCGTGCCGAAAACCTTTTTGGCGATTGTTCCGAAACCCAGCATTTTTTCTCCAGCGATCCTATGTCCGGCCTTTGCATCCGGCAGGCTTGCCGCCCGTGTCCGCAACCCATAAACAATGGTGGAAAGACGGTCCTGCCGATGGCCTCAAAGCGATGTAAGCGGCAGGGTATAGAGTGTCAACGCCGCGCCCCGCTGCGGCCAAGGAATAGGATGAATTCAATGCGCAAAGGTCTCACTTTTCTGCGGGGCATGACGCTGGCCGCCTCCATGGCGCTCCCCCTGCCCGCGCTTGCGGAACCGCATGCGAATACCGTGGTGGCAAGCGTCAACGGCGAAGACATCACCATTGGCCATATGGTCATGGCCCGCGAAAACCTGCCGACCCAGTACAAGCAACTGCCCGATGACGTGCTGTATAACGCCATCCTCGACCAGCTGGTGCAGCAGACCGCGCTGAAGCAGCAACTGCATGGCGCCGTGCCGAAATACGTGCAGCTGTCGCTCGACAACGAAGAGCGCGCGATGCTGGCCGCCGACGTCATCCAGATGATCATGGAAAAGGCCGTCACCGACGACAAGCTCCGCGCCGCCTATGACGCCAAATATGCGACCGGTGACGGGGGTGACGAGTTCCATGCGGCCCATATCCTAGTCGAAAGCGAAGAAGACGCCATTGACGTCAAGAAAGAGCTGGATGCCGGCGCCGACTTCGCCACGCTTGCCAAGGAGCGCTCCACCGGGCCAACCGGGCCGAACGGCGGCGACCTGGGCTGGTTCACCACCGGACGCATGGTACCCGAGTTCGAAGAGGCCGTGCTGGCGCTGAAGTCCGGCGAGGTCTCCGACCCGGTGAAAACCCAGTTCGGCTGGCACGTGATCCTGCTGCACGATCGCCGCAAGACCGAAGCCCCCGAATTCGAGGAGGTGCGTGGGCAGCTGGCGGATGAACTGAGCCAGGCCGCCGTGGAAGACCGCGTGAACGAGCTGACCGCCGCGGCCGAGATCGACCGCCCCGAGATCGACGATCTGGACCCCGCGATCCTCAAGGATCTGAGCCTGATTAGGAACTGATGATGGCAAAAAACCTTCCCGTTTCACCGCTGGCCCCGGCCAGTTTCCCCGACCTTCCCAAGATCGAGGGCGTGCGTTTTGCCACGGCCGCGGCCGGGGTCAAATACCAGGGCCGCACCGATGTGATGCTGGCGGTGATGGATCCCGGCACCTCGGTGGCCGGGGTCTTCACACGGTCCAAGACCCGCTCGGCGCCTGTACTGGATTGCCAGGAAAAACTTGGCGGTGACGCCAGCGCCGGTGCCGCCATCCTGGTGAACTCCGGAAATTCCAACGCCTTTACCGGGCACTACGGGCAAACTTCCGTGGCAGAAATCACTGCTGCGGTCGCCGATGCCACGGGGCTCCCGGCCGAGCGTGTCTTCACCGCCTCGACCGGTGTGATCGGCGAACCCTTGCCGCATGACCGCATCATTGCAAAGATCTCCGAACTTACTGCCGGGCTGGATCCGACGGCACTCGAAGGGGCCGCCAAGGCGATCATGACCACGGACACCTTTGCCAAGGGGGCCAGCGCCACGGTGGAGATCGACGGCAAGACCGTGAAGATCGCGGGTATCGCCAAGGGCTCGGGCATGATTGCCCCGGACATGGCGACGATGCTGGTCTACATTTTCACCGACGCACGCGTCGAGCAGGCAGCCCTTCAGGCGCTGCTCAGCGAGATTTGCGATCGCAGCTTCAACTGCATCACCGTCGACAGCGACACCTCGACCTCGGACAGCCTCATGCTCTGCGCAACCGGTGCGTCGGGGGTGGATGCCACCGGCAATGCCGCCTTTGCCCAGGCGTTGGAAACGGTCATGCTGGACCTTGCCCATCAGGTCGTACGTGATGGCGAAGGCGCGACCAAGTTCGTCGAGATCCAGATCACCGGCGCTGCAACGGACCAGGACGCCAAGGTGCACGGCATGGCGATTGCCAACTCCCCGCTCGTCAAGACGGCCATTGCAGGCGAAGACCCCAACTGGGGCCGGGTGGTGATGGCGATCGGAAAATCCGGTGCCGCAGCGGACAGGGATCTGCTGTCGATTTCCTTCGGCGACGTTCTGGTGGCAGAGAAAGGCTGGGTCTCGCCCAACTATCGTGAAGAGCTGGGCGCCGCCGAAATGAAGAAGGAAGAGATCACCATCAAGGTCGATCTCGGCCTAGGTACCGGCACGGCGACCGTCTGGACCTGCGATCTGACCGATCAGTATATCTCCATCAATGCAGACTACCGGTCATGACGACGGTTCTGGTTTCCGCGGTCGCGCTGATCGACCCTGACGGGCGTGTGCTTCTCGCACAGCGCCCCGAAGGGAAATCCATGGCCGGTCTTTGGGAGTTTCCGGGCGGCAAGATCGAGCCCGGCGAGACGCCCGAAGCCGCGCTGGTGCGGGAATTGCAGGAGGAGCTGGGGATCGACACCTGGGCGTCCTGCCTTGCACCGCTCACCTTTGCCAGCCACTCCTACGAGACCTTTCACCTGCTGATGCCGCTGTTTGCCTGCCGAAAATGGGAGGGCATCCCGCAGGCCAAGGAAGGCCAGACGCTGAAATGGGTGCGGCCGCAGGATCTGCGCGACTACCCGATGCCGCCCGCCGACATCCCGCTGATCCCGATACTGCGGGATTGGCTATAAGATCCCGTTGGTGCCATGGGCGGATGATAAAACGCATCTGACCTGGCACCAATGGCATCAACTCGACGGCCATGAACTAATTATTAACCAATTTGTCCGAAATTTGACCGTAGAGCAGACGAGGACAAAGAGGCAGATCTAACCGCAGCGACCTTGATCCGGGAACAATTCAAGGCTCTGCGGAGTTTCATACAGGCATCCCTCTTACGCGGGATCACAGGGTGCGGGCCGCATGTGGCACACGGTTACGACGCACCCTTCGCCTGAGCCGCCACTCACGCTTCCCAGGCAAGAAGGGCAGCCCACCGGGGCTGCCCTTTTTTCGTGTCACGTCTCAATTCCTGTCTGCATGGCATGCCCAACAGCCAGTGCGATTTCAAAGACCGCCAGAGGTCAGAACCCTTGTTGCCCTAGCCTTACGAGAAACGAAAAAGCCCCGGCAGGACCTGCCGGGGCTTCAAACTTTCGCTCGCGGAGAGAGATCAATCCAGCGTTCGGGTCACTTCTTCGCGCTCGAAGATCTCGATCACGTCATTGGGGCGGATATCGTCGTAGTTCTCGAACGCCATACCGCATTCCTGACCCGACTGAACCTCTGCCACCTCGTCCTTGAAACGCTTCAGAGTCTTCAGCGTGCCTTCGTGGATGACCACGTTGTCACGCAGCAGACGCACGCCGGCCGAGCGGCGGGCAACGCCTTCGGTGACCAGACAGCCGGCAACTTTGCCAACGCCGGTGACCTTGAAGACTTCCTTGATCTGCGCGTAGCCGATGAAGTTCTCGCGGATCTCCGCCGACAACAGGCCCGAAGCCGCCGCCTTCACGTCATCCACCAGGTCATAGATCACCGAGTAATAGCGGATCTCCACGCCCTTCTGGTTGGCGGTGTTGCGCGCCGACGCGTTGGCACGGACGTTGAAGCCCATGATGGGTGCGCCCGAGGCTTCGGCAAGGCCGACATCGGTTTCGGTGATGGCACCAACGCCCGAATGCAGCACCCGGACACGCACCTCGTCGTTGCCGATCTTCTCCATCGCCTGAACGATGGCTTCGGCGGAACCCTGCACGTCAGCCTTGACTAGGATCGGCAGCTCGGAGACGTTTTCGTCTTCCTTGGCCTTGGCCATCAGCTGTTCCAGCGTGGTCGCAGCACCGGCAGCGGCGCGTTTGTCCTTGGCGGCCTGCTCGCGGTATTCCGCGATCTCGCGGGCCTGGGCCTCGGTCTCGGTCACGTTCAGAACGTCACCGGCTTCCGGCGTGCCGTTCAGGCCGAGGACCTCGACCGGAACCGACGGGCCGGCTTCCTGCACGCGCTCACCCTTGTCGTTGATCAGCGCACGGACCTTACCGTACTGCTCACCCACAACAAAGATGTCGCCCTGGCGCAGCGTACCTTTCTGAACCAGAACGGTTGCCACGGGGCCACGGCCCACATCCAGCTGCGCCTCGATCACGGCACCTTGGGCGGCACGGTCCGGGTTGGCTTTCAGTTCCAGAATTTCCGCTTGCAGCGCAATGGCTTCCAGCAGGTCGTCGAGACCCTGGCCGGTGACTGCGGAGACTTCGACATCCTGAACATCGCCGGACATCGCTTCCACGACCACCTCGTGCTGCAGCAGTTCGGCCCGTACCTTGTTGGGGTCGGCCGCCGGTTTGTCGATCTTGTTGATCGCAACGATCATCGGCACACCAGCCGCCTTGGCGTGGTTGATGGCTTCGACCGTCTGCGGCATGACCGAATCATCCGCCGCAACAACCAGCACCACGATGTCCGTCACCTGCGCACCGCGCGAACGCATCGAGGTAAAGGCCGCGTGGCCCGGTGTATCGAGGAAGCTGAGCGTCACGCCGTCATCGGTCTGCACCTGATAGGCGCCGATGTGCTGGGTGATGCCGCCGGCTTCACCCGCCACGACCTTGGCGTCGCGGATCGCGTCGAGCAGCGAGGTCTTGCCGTGGTCAACGTGGCCCATGATGGTGATGACCGGCGGACGCGGAACCATGTCCTCGTCCTTGTCTTCCACATCCGAAATCACGTCTTCGACGTCGGCGTCGGAAACCCGCACCACGTTGTGGCCGAATTCCTGGATGATCAGCTCGGCGGTGTCGGCGTCGATGGTCTGGTTCTGCGTGACCATCATGCCCATTTTCATGAGCTCCTTGACCACGTCGGCCACGCGTTCCGCCATCCGGTTCGCCAGCTCGGAGACCACGATGGCCTCGGGCAGCTGGACGTCGCGGATAACCTTTTCACGCTCGACCGAGCCACCCATCGCCTTTTGACGGGCGCGTTCCTGCTTGCGCTTCATCGCCGCAACAGAGCGGTGGCGTCCACCTTCGCCGCCGGTGGCCTGGCTGAGTGTCAGCTTGCCGGAACGACGGTTGTCATCGCGGCCCTTGCCACGGGCAGGGCGTTGCTCGCGGTCACGGTCGGCTTTACGCGGGGTGGAGGACGGCGCAGGCTTGCTCGGCGCGGGGCGCTCAGCCTTGGGCGCAGCAGCCGGGGCTGCAGCGGCACGCTTGGCGGCTTCCTCTTCCTCGCGACGCTTGCGCTCTTCTTCCTCGGCCTTTTGACGGGCGCGTTCTTCAGCTTCCCGCTGTTCACGCTCCTTGGCTTCCGCTTCGGCGCGGCGGCGCTCACGCTCTTCGGCGCGGGCCTTTTCCTCGGCTTCGCGCTGCGCGGCTTCCTCGGCTTCGCGGGCCTTGGCGGCCTGAAGGGCTTTCAGGCGGCGTTCCATCTCTGCGTCGCTGATGCCGGCAGGCCGACGCCCACCGGAGCCGGCAGGCACGGCACCGCTGCCGCCCTTGGCCGCACCCGGCTTGGGAACCACGACGCGTTTGCGCTTGGTTTCCACCACGACATTCTTGGTCCGTCCATGGCTGAAACTCTGTTTCACGTTCCCCGGACGGGAACTCCCACGCAGACCCAGTGTCTTTTTGCCGTCACTATCGCTCATAAAGCTACTTATCCTTCCGTGCGGCCCTTGCCGCCCACCATTTCGCGCAAACCTTGCAATCGCTGCGCCTCATCTACAACACGTTTGCTGAGTCCGCCAGAGGCGAGGGCTGCATGTATCACAGTTTGGCGCCCAAATGCCATTCCCAGCTCGTCCGCCGTGAGGCAGCCGATGAATTTACCCTTGTAAGGGGTGCTCAGCTTCGACTTTCCGCGCCCGGAGCCGTCCGAGGCCTGGATCAGAACCCGGGCCTCTTCCTTGGACAGCCAATCCTTGACCTTTTCATATCCCGCGACCGCGTCGCCGGACTTGCGGGCCAGGCTCAGGAGTTCGACCAGGCGCCGCACGATTTGTCGCTCGACCTCCTGCTCCAGGTTTTCAGGTAACTGGACCTGCGCCTTGAAACCGCGGGCAAACAGTTTCTTCTTCACCGCGGCAGACAAGGCCGCGCGGCTGGAGGAGACATACACACCGCGGCCCGGCAGTTTGCCCAGGACGTCCGGCACGACCTGCCCGTCAGGGCCCATCACAAAACGGATGAGACCCTGCTTGGGTTCCGTCTCTCCGGTCGCGATACATTTGCGTTCGCTTCCTTCAGACCGGTCTTTCTGTGCGCCACCGCGTGTCATTCAGTACTCCCGTACGAAACCCGATCAGGCTTCGCCTTCCTCTTCGCCAGTTTCGCCGTCTTCGCCCTCGGCTTCGGCTTCCAGCTCTGCCGGATCGACCCAGCCCAGCGCGATACGAGCGGTCATCACCAGATCCTGAGCTTCTTCCAGCGTCATGCCGAAGGGCTCGAGGATACCGTCATCCTTGACCCGCTCACCGCCATTGTTGGTCCAACCACCGGCCAGTTCCCAATCCGCGCAGGTGGCGAAATCTTCCAGCGTCTTGACGTCGTCCTTGGCCAGGGCCTCGACCATCTGCGGGGTCAGCCCCTCGAACTGGATCAGGCTCTCTTCTGCGCCCAGCTCCCGAGCGGCATCCAGGGCAGCCTTGGCCTGCGCTTCGAGGTAGTCGCGGGCCCGGGCCTGCAGCTCCTCGGCGGTTCCTTCGTCGACACCGTCAATGACGAGAAGCTCGTCCAGCTCGACATAGGCCACTTCCTCGAGGTTGGTAAAGCCCTCGGAGACCAGCAGCTGGGCGAAGAACTCGTCCAGATCCAGGGTCTCGATGAACAGCTTGGTGCGGGCCTCGAATTCCTTCTGGCGGCGGGCCGACTCTTCTTCCTCGGTCATGATGTCGATATCGAGACCGGTCAACTGCGACGCCAGACGCACGTTCTGGCCGCGGCGGCCGATGGCGAGCGACAGCTGCTCTTCCGGCACCACAACTTCGATCTTGCCGGCTTCCTCGTCCAGCACCACCTTGGTCACTTCGGCGGGCTGCAGCGCGTTCACCAGGAAGGTCGGCTGATCCTCGTTCCACGGGATGATGTCGATCTTCTCGCCCTGCAGCTCGTTCACCACGGCCTGCACGCGGGAGCCGCGCATACCGACACAGGCGCCGACCGGGTCGATCGAGCCGTCATAGGAAATCACGGCGATCTTCGCGCGCGAACCGGGGTCACGGGCCACGGCCTTGATCTCGATGATGCCGTCATAGATTTCCGGCACTTCCATCTTGAACAGCTCGGCCATGAACTCGGGCGCGGTGCGCGACAGGAAGATTTGCGGGCCGCGCGGCTCGCGGCGCACATCCTTGATGTAGCAGCGCACGCGGTCGTTCGGGCGGTAGCTTTCGCGGCCGATCTTCTCGTTGCGGCGCAGGATTGCTTCGCCGGCACCCACGTCGACGATGACGTTGCCGTATTCCTCGCGCTTGACCAGGCCGTTGATAATGGTGCCAGCGCGGTCCTTGAACTCTTCGTACTGGCGGTCACGTTCGGCTTCGCGGACCTTCTGCAGAATCACCTGCTTGGCCGACTGGGCCGCGATCCGGCCCATCTCGACCGGCGGCACCTCCTCGACGTAGGTGTCACCGACCTTCGGATCGGCCATGTACTGGCGCGCCTGCTCGACGGTCATCTCGGCCTGGTAGTTTTCCAGATCCTCATCCGCGACCACGGTGCGCACGCGGGTAAAGGTGGCGCGACCGGTCTTGCGGTCAATCGACACCCGAATGTCCATCTCGGCGCCGTAACGGCTTTTGGCTGCGCGCGACAGGCTCTCTTCCATCGCCTCGATCACCAGACCGGGGTCGATCATCTTTTCGCGTGCCACGGCCTCGGCGGTTTGCAACAGCTCCAGCTGGTTTGCAGAGGTGATAGCCATTACTTGTTCTCCTCGTCAGACTCTTCGGTCTCGATTTCGTCGAATGCGTCTTCGTTCAGCGTGCCGGCCTCTTTGCGCTGGCGCAGCATTTCCTTGATCAGTTCATCGGTCAGCACCAGCTTGGCATCGCTCAGCCAGTCAAACTTCAAACCGATGGTCACAGTCTCGCCCTGATCGTCGATGTTGATCAGGACCTCGTCCCCTTCGGTGCCTGCCAGCTCCCCCTTGAAGCGGCGGCGGCCGTCGACCAGCTCGGCGGTTTCCAGCTTGGCCTCGTAGCCTTCGAACATCTCGAAGTCCTTCATCCGCGTCAGCGGACGGTCGATGCCGGGGCTGGACACCTCCAGCGCGTAGGCGTCGAGGATCGGATCCTCGACATCCAGCACAGCGCTGACTGCGTTCGAGATCTGGGCGCAGTCGTCCACCTCGATGCCACCTTCAGGCTTTTCCGCCATGATCTGCAGCGTCGTCGACTTTCCGGACATCAGCCGGATGCGCACCAACTCGTAACCCAGATCCTCAATCACCGGAGTGACGATCTCGGCCAGGCGCCGATCAATGGCAGCTTTGGCTATAAGGTCGTTGGTCATCTGACCTCCACTTGGGGTCGCAGGAGCCCTCCTGCAAGCACAAAAAAACGGGCGCGCGGCCCGTCGATATTCCCGGTGGAGCCTTGAACCAGGGTTCAACGCGCCGCTGTTGTCAAAGGCATATAGGGGCAATCGGGAAAAACTGCAAGGCTTGTCTTGTTCGCGCCCCGGTCCGGGCCGCTCAGGCGAGCCACCAGCGTTCCGCGATGCGGCCATCGTCCAGCGGTGCGCGCTGGCCGATCCGGCGCGGCAGGCCGACGTTGTGGCGCGCCGCCAGCGCCATGTCGCTGGCCGAGGGGTAATACAAAAACTCGCCCCGTTTCAGCAACCCGCGCGGTTCCGGCAAGGCTGCGACATCGACGTAGCCCTCGCGCAGCGCCTCGGCCCGCACCTTTGCATCCGGGATTACGATGATCTCCACCGCGTCGGCCCAGCCCGCAGTACCGGCCTTGTAATGATCCGCCACTTTCGACGCGCGGAAATGACGCCCTTCCTGCACGCGCTCCACCCGGTAGCAGCCCGTGCCCGGAACCGCGCCCAGCGCCGCGGGCAGATCGCCACCCGGCGCGATCACCTGATCCGCGGCGGCCAGAAGATACGGAAGATGCGGGTTCGGCTCAGCCAGTTCCACCAGCAGGCGGTGGCTGCCCAGCGCCGTGGCGTCCTGCAACTCCGCCCCCGCGATGCCTTGCCCCCGTAACGAGGCGGCCGCGTCATCGGCGCTCAGCGCGCGGCCATCATGGAAGGCAACCCCCTGGCGCAATTCAAAGGTCCAGCTGCGCGCATCGGGCGCCGATTGCCAGGCGGTGGCCAGCTCGCCGCGCAGCAGCCCGTCGGGGCCAATCTCGGTCAGGCTGTCATAGACCGCACCGCGCGCCGCCTGCTCCAGCAGGCCGCCCTCGCGCGGGACTGCCAGCCGCAGGGTGCCGCCCGCCTTGGGGGCCGCATCGACGGAACCGCCCGCCGCCGCCAGCAAGGCGGCCGCAGCACCCGAGGTGAACAGCGCGCGGCGGTCGATGCGCGTCATGACACAAGCTCTCCTGCGATCCGGTCCATGGCCCGGACCAGCTCAGCGCTGATTCCGGGTTCTGACAAAGCATGGCCCGCATTGCGCACCATCTTCAACTCCGCATTTGGCCACAGCTCATTCAATCGCCAGGCCGAGGACGGCGGGCAGATCATGTCATAGCGCCCCTGCACGATAATGCCCGGGATATGCGAAATGCGCCCCATGTTGGCGAGGATCTGCCCATCGTAATCCAGGAAGCCCTTGTTGATGAAATAATGGTTCTCCAGGCGGGCGAAAGCGCGGGCATAGTCGCCGGGGCTTTCGCCGCTGTGACCATTGGAATGCACCGAGGCCAGCGCGTTTTCCCAAGCCGACCAGGCGCGACCAAAGCGGACCTCTTCCTCGAGGTTTCCGGAAAACAACCGCTTGTGGTAGGCGCCGATCATGTCGCCCCGCTCATGGTCCGGCACCAGCGCGACGAAGCGGGCCCAGTTTTCCGGCCAGAACTTGCCTGCGCCACCGCCGTAGAACCAGTCCAGCTCGCCCTGCGTCATCAGGAACACGCCGCGCAGCACGATATGGCTGACACGGTCGGGATGCGTCTGGGCATAGACCAGCGCCAGGGTCGCCCCCCAGCTGCCACCAAACAGGATCCAGCTCTCAATACCCAGCTGGCGGCGAATCAGCTCCATGTCGGCCACGAGGTGCCAGGTAGTGTTGTCCTCGCAGGACGCATGCGGGCGCGAGCGGCCGCAGCCGCGCTGGTCGAACAGCACGATGCGATAGACATCCGGATCGAAGTAGCGCCGCATGGCCGGGCTGCTGCCACCGCCGGGGCCGCCGTGGCACACGACGACGGGGATGCCATTCGGGTTGCCGCTCTGCTCGACATAGATGCGGTGGCCCTGGCCTGCGTCGATCATGCGCTGGTCAAAAGCTTCGACCGGCGGGTAAAGATAATGCACTGCGCGCTTTTGGTCGGGGTATCTATCCATTACTGACCTTAGTGAGACGTCAGACTACAAAAGAGCACACGGAGACAGGAATGCAAGCGCATCAGTCCACGGTCGACCCTGCGGAGATCGCAAAATTCGAGGCGATGGCCGCGGAATGGTGGGATCCAAATGGCAAGTTCAAACCGCTGCACATGCTGAATCCTTGCCGTCTGGATTATATCACCCGCCAGATCGCCGGCGAGTTCGGCCGCGACCTGACGTCACAGGCCCCGTTTGAAGGGCTGCGCCTGCTGGACATCGGCTGCGGCGGCGGGCTGCTGAGCGAACCAATGGCGCGGCTGGGCGCCACCGTGGTCGGTGCCGACGCCGCCGAGGGCAACCTGCCGGTCGCCCGCATCCATGCCGCGCAATCCGGGCTGGAGATCGACTACCGCCATGTCACCGCCGAAGCGCTGGCAGAGGCGGGCGAGCAGTTTGACGTGGTGCTGAACATGGAAGTGGTCGAGCATGTCGCCGACCCGCAAAGCTATCTGAGCGCGACACAGGCCCTGCTGAAACCGGGTGGGCTACAGATCTGTTCGACCATCAACCGCAACGCCAAAAGCTATGCCATGGCCATCGTCGGTGCCGAGGTGATCATGCGCTGGCTGCCGCGCGGCACCCATGTCTGGGCCAAGTTCATCACCCCGGATGAGCTGTTCGAGTTGCTGCGCAAGGCCGGGCTGACGCCGGTGGACCGCAAGGGGTTCGTGTTCAATCCGATCACCTGGAGCTGGTCCATCTCGGATCGTGACCTGTCGGTGAATTACGTCACCGCCAGCACCAAGCCGCGCTGACGCGGGAAACTGCACCAAGAACGGCCTGCCCGTTTCCCACATCCCATCCCCCTATCCCATCGGATAGGTAGTAATCCCTATGCTCTCTTTGGCGGACCGGCATCCTTTGGTAATCTGTGATTGCGAGATCGAATTAGATTTCGCTCCACCCGGAGGATATTCCTCCCGCTCCAAATAGACCGGATCCGCAATCGGCGGATTGCCCCACGGTTATCAAACCGCCACTCACGGATTGATGGGGGACCGACGGGGAAAAGGGCGCCCTTCCTGGGGCGCCCTTTTGGCATCTGGACAGACTTTCCACCTCTGCGGCGTCAGCCGGTGTCTTCCAGCTTTCCGCGCAGTTCCCGAAGGATCGGCAGGGTGGCGCGCACCTTGTCGCTGCCAAGTTCATCGACCACCTCGGAAATCACCGGGATAATCCCTGCCAGCGCCGCATCCCGGGCCTGCTTGCCCGCCGGGCTGATCGCCACCATCTTGCGCCGGGCGTCATCCCAATCAGGCCGCACGTGGATATAGCCCGCCACCTCCAGCTTGTTCAGCGTGTTGGTCATGGCACCGCGTGTCACGTGAAACGCCTTGGCCAGCTGCGCGGGCGAACGTTCCAACCCGGCCCGGCCCAGATGGTTCAGCACCGAAAAATGCGACAGCTCCATCCCCTTGGGGAGCACCTTGCTCAACCGGGCACGGGCGAGCTGATCAGCCATCAGGATTTCGCTGAACAATGAGACTGCCAGGGAATGGTTTTCGTCCATCAGGGTCCGTCGAACTCCCGGTCATGGGTCAAGGAAGGCACGCGTTTGCGCGCTTCTTCCACCTTTTCAAGATCGAGATCAACGATGCATACACCCGGATCGGTGCCAGCATCCGCCAGCACCTCCCCCCAGGGCGCCACCGCAAGCGAGTGACCATAGGTCCGGCGGCTGGGACCGCGACTGGCGGGATGCGTTCCGGTTTGCGCCGGCGCCAGGACGAAACACCCCGTTTCGATCGCACGGGCACGCAAGAGCGCATGCCAATGCGCCGCGCCGGTCACATGCGAAAACGCAGCGGGAACCGTCAGGATCTGCGCGCCTGCCTTGGCCAGTGCCCTGTGCAGGTAGGCAAAACGCACATCGTAGCAGATCGACATGCCGATTTTCGCAAAGGGTGTTGTCGCCACGACCGCCCGCGTTCCCGCCCGGTAGCCATCCGATTCGCGGTAGGTTTCCTCGGCCGAGACCTCAACATCGAACATGTGGATCTTGTCGTACCGCGCCACCACGTCGCCCTCGGGGGAGATCAGGAACTGGCGATTGGCAAAGCGACCATCGGCATCATGGGTCTTGACGCCCAATGACCCCAGAAGCAGCCACACGCCATGCCGCGCCGCCGCGTCACGCAGGGCGGCCAGCGTGGGATCCTCCTCCTCGAGGCGCAACACCTGTTGCTGATGCGTACGACTGCCCGACAGGCAATTGGTCACCTCGGGTGTCAGGACGAAACCTGCCCCCGATGCGACGGCCTCCGCCATCATCCGCTGCACCGTTTTCAGGTTCTCAGCCGGATCATCGGATGACGTCATCTGTAGCAGCGCCGTACGCATGGCAGGTTCTCCGTTCTCAGGCCCTCAGCAACGGGTCAAGCTTGCCCGCCTCTTCCAGCGCACAAAGGTCGTCACAGCCGCCCACATGGGTGTCACCGATGAAGATCTGCGGCACTGTACGGCCGCCGTTGGCCCGCTGGATCATCTCCGCTTTGCGCTCTGGCTCCTCCAGCACGTTGACCTCGGAATAGGTCACGCCTTTCTGGTCCAGCAGCCGTTTGGCCGCATGGCAATAGCCGCACAGCGGAGACGTATAGATTTCAACCGGTTTCATTCGCGCTTCCTTGATCTGATTGGCGATGCTTGTGGAGGAATTGGGTATCCTTTGCAACAATTGCCAGAGTGCCCGCCACAGGCTCACGCGTGCGTGACCCGCGCCAGAACCGCCACGCGCACTTCGGCGGCGCCAGCCTGCAGGCAGGCATCGGCACAGGCGCTCAGCGTGGCACCTGAGGTCATGACGTCATCCACGATCAGCACGTTGCGCCCCTGCAGCTGCGCCGCCCGCGCCGGGTGAACCGCGATCGCATCGCCAAGAATGCGATAGCGTTCTTCGCGGGTTTTGCCCTCCAGCGCCGGGGTCCGGCGCGTCCGGCGCAACAGGTCCGGGCAATGGGGCAACTCTGCACGATGCGCCAATGCCGCAGACAGGAGCGCTGACTGGTTGTACTTGCGCCGCATCAAGCGGCTCCAGTGAAGGGGTACCGGGCAAACCAGTGGCTGATTTCGCAAAAGCGGACGCGCAGCACGTTCCAGCCACGCCCCCGCGACCGGTGCGATCTCGGTCCGGTCGCCATGCTTCAGCCCCAGGACCAACCTGCGCCCCTGCCCCTCGTACAGCATTGCCGCACGGCCCTGTCGCCATGGCGGCGGGGTCCGCAGACAGCTGTCGCAATCAATGCGAAACCCGTCCGCCTCTCCGGGCAGGGGAAGACCGCAACTCTCGCAGGCGGTGCCGACCACGAAATGCACCTCGGACCAACAGGCGCCGCACAGGCCAAAGTCACTGTCCACCAGACCACCACAGCCGATGCACCTTGCTGGGTAGATCAGGGAAACAGCAGTTTGAATTCCGCGCATCAGCATCTAAACAGCCCTCATGACACAAGCACCCACGCAGATCTTCGACCGCGAAACCCTGACGGCACGCCGCGCCCGGCACAATCCCGAGGCGCTTTTCCTGCACCAACTGGCCCGCGATGAAGCCGAGGATCGCCTGAGCTTGGTTAACAGAACCTTTACAGCACCCGCCGTAGTCTGCCCGTTTCCCGCCGTCTGGGAGGGGGTCCTGCCCGGCGTAAAACTGGTCCCCGACGACGAGTTGCTCGCCCTTGCCCCCGGCGCGCATGATGTCGTGATCCACGCCATGGGACTGCACTGGGCCAATGATCCGGTCGGTCAGCTGATCCAATGCCGAAGGGCCTTGCGGGAAGACGGCCTGTTGCTGGTGCTCACCCTTGGCGGCCAGACGCTGCACCAATTGCGCGCCGCCATGGCCGAGGCCGAAGCCGCGGTATTGGGGGGCCTGTCACCCCGTGTCGCCCCGATGGGAGAAATCCGTGACCTCGGCGGGCTGCTGCAACGAGCGGGGTTTGCCTTGCCTGTCGCGGACGTGGTGCCGCTGACGGCCGAGTATCGCGACCTCACCCACCTGATCCACGATCTGCGCGCCATGGGCGAAACCAACGCGATGGCCCAGCGCCTCAAGCGGCCCGTGCCGCGGTCGCTGTTCCAGCTGGCCGATCACATCTACCGCACCCACTTTGCCACCGCCGAAGGCCGCCTGCCCGCCACCTTTGAACTGGTCTGCCTGACGGGATGGACCCCGTCGGATACGCAACAGAAACCCCTGCGCCCGGGCTCGGCCAAGATGCGGCTGGCGGATGCGTTGAAAGTACCCGAAGGCAAGCTCGACCCTTGATAGGATCCCTTTATGGCTGCCCCAATTTGATCCGATTGGCCTTTCGTACGTAAAGACAGTACCTTCCGCCTGTTCAATCACTCCCAAACCCCACAGGACCTGCCTCATGCTGGACGCTGCCCGGACCGCCAAATGCCCTGCCCACGCCCCTGCCGACCACCCCCTGGTCGCAGATGAAAAGGTCGGCATCCTGCTGGCCAACCTCGGCACCCCTGACGATTACACCTACTGGCCCATGCGCCGTTACCTGAGCGAGTTTCTGTCGGACAAGCGGGTGATCGACTATCCCGCCTGGAAGTGGCAGCCGCTGTTGCAGCTGATCATCCTGGCCAAGCGGCCCTTCGCCTCGGGCGCGGCCTACAAATCGATCTGGAACCACGACAAGGGCGAAAGCCCGCTGATGACGATCACCAAGGACCAGACCGCCAAGATGGCCGAGGTGCTGACCGCGCGCTATGGCGACAAGGTGATGGTCGATTTCTGCATGCGCTACGGCAACCCGTCGACCAAGTCCAAGGTCCGCGCCATGGTCGCGGCCGGCTGCCAGAAGATCCTCTTCGTGCCGCTCTATCCGCAATATGCCGGCGCCACCTCCGCCACCGCCAACGACCAGTTCTTCCGCGCGCTGATGGAGGAAACCTGGCAACCCGCGGCCCGCACCATCGCGCCCTACTTCGACGAACCCGCCTATATCGACGCACTGGCGCGCTCGGTCGAGGAAGCCTACGCCAAGGCCGAGAAGCGCCCCGACATTCTGGTGGTCTCCTACCACGGTATGCCGAAACGCTACCTGATGCAGGGCGACCCCTACCATTGCCAGTGCCAGAAAACGACGCGCCTGCTGAAAGAGCGGCTGGGCTGGGAAGACACCGAGATCACCACCACCTTCCAGTCGGTCTTCGGGCCGGAGGAATGGCTGAAGCCCTATACCGTCGACCACGTCGCCACGCTGGCCAAGGAGGGCAAGAAGAACATCGCGGTGATCGCGCCTGCCTTCTCTGCCGACTGCATTGAGACGCTGGAAGAGATCAACGAAGAGATCAAGGAAAGCTTTGAAGAGGCCGGCGGCGAGGACTTCCTCTATATCCCCTGTCTCAACGACGATGCGGATCATATCGCCGCACTCGCCGGGGTAATTGAGCAGAATCTGAAAGGCTGGCTGGACTAATCCGGTTTCCTCGGTCCAAATAGGATCCAATATTGGATCGCCGCAAAACGCGGCAGACCGGGGAGAGTTTTTTAATGACGCTTGCGCATTGGGCGGACGCCCTTGAACGGCATTGGGGAATCAAGGCGGAGTTGAGCCGCCTTGACGGCGAATACGACCTGAATTTTCTGGCCGAGGCCGCCGATGGGCAGGGCTACATCCTGAAAGCCATGCGCCCTGGCTGTGCGCATTGGCTGGTCGACATGCAGGTCAAGGCCTTCGCCCATATCGCCGCGCGCCAGCCGGATCTGCCTTGCCCGCGCGTCATCACCGCCACCGATGGTGCGAACCTCGTGACGCTTGCGGACGAAAGTGGACAGGACCGGCTCGTCTGGGTGCTGAGCCGCCTGCCCGGTCGCTGCTACGCCAAGGCCGAGCCCAAAAGCGATGCGCTGATCCATGAGGTCGGCGCAGTGCTGGGCGGCACGGCGGCGGCGCTGGCTGATTTTCAGCACCCCGGTCTGGACCGTGATTTCAAATGGGACCTGATGCAGGCAGGCTGGATCAGCGATCAGCTGGATTGCATCGCAGACCCCGCCCGGCGCGCGCTGCTGGAGGAGATCGCTGGTAATTTCACCAAGTTAGAGCCTGATTTGGCCGCGCTGCCGAAACAGGCAATCCACAATGACGCCAATGACTACAACATCATGGTGACGGGCCACCTGACAGAACCGCGCCATGTGTCCGGGCTGATCGACCTCGGCGACATGTGCGCCGCGCCGCGCATCTGCGACCTTGCCATTGCTGCCGCCTATATCGTGCTCGACCACCCCGAGCCGGAGGCCGCACTGACCGCGCTGGTGGCCGGGTATCACGCCGCCAATCCGCTTACGCCGACGGAGCTGGACATGCTCTGGCCGCTCTTGCGCGCGCGGCTGGCGGTCAGCGTTGTGAACTCCACCCTGATGGCGGCGGAAAACCCGGATGACCCTTATGTCACCATTTCACAGGCCCCTGCCTGGCGCTTCCTGGAGGGCTACAACCTGCACCCCGGTCTGCTCCGTGCCCGCCAGCGCGCGGCCTGCGGCCTGCCGGTGGTGGACGGCGCCGACCGGGTGATGGCCTGGCTGCAGGAAAACCGTGGCAGCTTTGCCCCGCTGATGGGGCAGGATCTAAACGATGCCCCGATGGGCGCGCTGTCGGTGGAGGAGTCGACCTGGCCGCAGAACCCATTCGACATGCCACTGGACGAAGCCGCCCGTGTCGGCGAGGAATACGAGGACCAGGGCCGCATCTGGCTGGGCTACTACCACGAACCGCGGCTGATCTACGCGGAACCCGCATTTCGCAAAGGCCCGTGGAAGGCCAGCAACCGCCGCACCGTGCATCTGGCGGTCGATGCCTTTGCCCCGGCGGGCACCCCGATGTACGCCCCGCTGCGCGGCGAGGTTTTCGTGGCGGAGAACCGCAGCGGCCATCTGGATTACGGCGGCGTCATCATCCTGCGCCATGAAACCCCAGCTGGTGATCCATTCTATACGCTGTACGGCCATCTCGACCCGGAGTTCCTGGATCGTTTGAAGCCCGGCGACATGGTGGAGCAAGGCGCGGAGTTCTGCCGCCTCGGCGCGCCCGAGCAAAACGGCGGCTGGGCGCCGCATGTGCATTTCCAGCTCGCCCTGTCCACCGACGGTATCGAGGCCGACTGGCCCGGCGTCGGCGACCCGGACGAGATGTACCTGTGGCGCGCGCTCTGCCCGAACCCCGCCGCCCTGCTGAACCTGCCCGATGACAAGGTCTGCTATGCGCCCACGGACAAGTCCGCGGTGCTGCAGGGGCGCAAGGCGCATTTCGGCGGCAACCTCAGCCTGACCTACAACGACCCGGTGATGCTGCTGCGCGGCTGGAAACATCACCTGTTCGACGAATGGGGCCGCCCCTATCTGGACGCCTACAACAACGTCCCGCACGTCGGCCACGCGCATCCGCGCATTCAGGCGGTGGCGGCGGACCAGCTAAAGCGGATGAACTCCAATACCCGCTACCTGCACCCGGCCCAGACCGCCTTTGCCGACAAGATCCTGTCGAAGATGCCGGATCATTTCGAGGTCTGCTTCTTCGTCAACTCCGGCACCGAGGCCAATGAGCTGGCGCTGCGCCTCGCCCGCGCCCACACCGGCGCCAAGGGCATGGTCACCCCCGATCACGGCTATCACGGCAACACCACCGGGGCGATCGACCTGTCTGCCTACAAGTTCAACAAGCCCGGCGGCAGCGGCAAGGTGGACTGGGTTGAACTGGTGGAGGTCGCCGACGACTACCGCGGATCGTTCCGCCGGGATGATCCCGACCGCGCACAGAAATTTGCCGATCTGGTCGATCCCGCCATCCGCGCCCTGCAGGACCGCGGCCACGGCATCGCCGGCTTCATCGCCGAGACGTTTCCGTCTGTCGGCGGCCAGATCATCCCGCCCAAAGGTTACCTGCCTGCGGTCTATGAAAAAATCCGCGCGGCGGGCGGCGTCTGCATCGCGGATGAGGTGCAGACCGGGCTGGGCCGACTGGGCGACTACTACTTTGGCTTCGAACACCAGGGCGCGCTGCCCGATATCGTGGTGATGGGCAAGCCCATCGGCAACGGCCACCCCCTCGGCGTGCTGGTCACCACCCGCGAGATCGCCACCAGCTTTGACAACGGCATCGAGTTCTTCTCGACCTTCGGCGGCTCCACCCTGTCCTGCCGCATGGGCAAGGAGGTGCTGGACATCGTCGATGACGAAGGGCTGCAGGACAATGCCAAAGCCATGGGCGCACTGCTGCTGGACGGGCTGAAACAGCTGCAGGCAGCGCATCCTTGCGTCGGCGACGTGCGCGGCATGGGGCTGTTTCTGGGGCTGGAGCTGATCCGCCCCGACGGCTCCGAGGCAACGGAGATCTGTTCCTACGTCAAGAACCGGATGCGCGACCATCGCATCCTGATCGGGAGCGAAGGGCCCAAGGACAACATCCTGAAAATCCGCCCGCCGCTGACCATCGAGGCGGAGGATGTGCAGATGATTCTCGCCACCCTCGGCAAGATCCTGCGCGAAGCGGAGGCGGCCTGACGGCCCCTCCCGCACCGACTCTGCCCGCCGTGCAGCAGGCAACAAAAAAGGCGGTGGAGAACCACCGCCTTTTCCGTAACTGAGTATCGAAACTTAGTTCGATGCAACAGCTGCGCCAACCAGGACCAGCAGCAGCAGCGGCAGAACGATGCCGCTGGAAGAACCCTGGGATTCTTCAACGATGACCGGCGGTTCAACAACCGGCTCGGCCAGGTTGCCTGCAGTGGCGGTGGAAGCGGCAGCGGTCAGCGCAGCGGCGATAACGAGTTTTTTCATGTTAACCTCCAGAATTCGCGCGGCCCAACGATCTGAACCACGCAACCAAGACTTACCTCGTATTTTTTTCTAACCAGCAAATTCGGGGGATTGCAATTGCTTGTTATCACTGCAGCCCTTGCGCTGACGCCGCTGTCGTCAAATTAGCAACACCTGCGTGCCCACCTTGACCAGGTCGAACAGCTCGGCCACGTGTTCGTTGTACAACCCGATGCATCCATTCGAAGATTTGCGCCCGATCTTGCGCGTGTCATGGGTCCCGTGGATGCGGTAATACTTCCAGCTGAGGTACAAGGCATGAGTGCCGAGCGGGTTGTCCGGACCCGGCGGGATGTAGGCCGGCCATTCCGGGTTGCGCTTGCGCATGTTGGGAGTCGGTGCCCAGCCCGGACCTTCGACCTTGCGGGTGACCTTGGTGCGCCCCCGGCGGGTCAGGTCTTCTGACAGCGGCACCGAAGACGGGAACAGCCTGTAAATCGTCTGATCCTCGGACCAGTAGTGCAAGGCGCGGCTGTCGATATCCACCAGGATCGCGCCCCGGCGCAGGTTGTCGAAATAGGGCTGCCAGGACTTGGCACGAAACGCCGAGATATTGCGTTGCACCGGCGGTTCCGGCTCTGGCGGCGGACGCAGGGGGTCATAGGCCGGCTGCCCATCCGTGTTCTGTGCCAGGGCCGAGGTGGAGATCAGGGCAGCGCTACCGGCAAGAAATTGCCGCCTACCAAGTGTATCAAATGATTTGCGGGGCATGACTCTATCCAATTTACGCGATCGGGTTCCGGGATCTGGGTATTTTATGGCCGGAAAGCCGCAGTCGCAAATCAATCCGCCGGTCCGGGTCGCATATTTCTGCTGCGCCATTTGCACCCGCGCCACAGGAAGGCTAAGTGCAACGAGCAACTGACAGAACGAGAGTGCCACATGACCCGCGTTTTTCTGCTGATGGCGGCTGCAATCCTGACCGCGGTCGCGGCTTGTACACCGGTAACCGACACCAGTGGTGCCTATCGCATCCGCAATCCCGACAAGGTGCAGCTGAGGATGCTCGATTCGGTCAACGCCCTGCGCGCTGCCGCCGGCGCCCCGGCCGTTCAGCTGAACGCCGAATTGAACGCCGCCGCTGCCACCCATTCGCGCGACATGTCGGTGCAGAACCGCCCCTGGCATTTCGGTTCCGACGGCTCCTCGCCGCTGGATCGGATCACCCGCGCCGGTTACAACGGCACGCTTCTGGGCGAAAACATCTCCGAAACCTATGAAAACGAACAGCAGACCCTCGCTGCCTGGCTGGAAGAGCCTGCAACCCGTGCAGTCATTCTGGACCCCAAGGCCGTGAACATGGGCTTCTCCTGGTTCCAGGAACCCGGCGGCAAGATCTGGTGGACGCTGGTGATGGCAAACTGACATCAGATGCCCGGCCAGTCCGGGCACTGAAACAGTCAGAAGTCTGAAGGACGCTCAATCTGCGCAGCCAGCGGTTGCGCAGTTTTTGGTTTCAGCGCGTGCCAGGCAGGCGCGGCCGGATCAAGGGCGCAGCGCGATGGTCGTGCCTTCATTCACCATCGCGTAGATTTCCTCGATCTCGTCGTTGGACACCGCAATACAGCCGGCGGTCCAGTCATCAACGCGGGCAGCCCGGCGACGCTCCTTGCGATCGATGGGTTCACCGTGGATGAAGATATCGCCCCCCGGCCGTTTTCCCTGCGCCGCGGCCCGCGCGCGGTCACTGGCGTTGGGGTAGGAAATCCCGACGGACAAGTGATAGCGGCTGTTCGGATTGCGCCGGTCGATCACGTAGGTGCCTTCCGGCGTCTTGCCGTCGCCCTCGAACTGCTTGTGCCCCAGTGGCGCGAAGCCGAGATCAACCTTGTATTCCCGCAGCACCGTGTCGTGATGCAGCAGATACATCGTCCGCGCGCCCTTGTTGACCACGATCGAAGTCACCTCGGGGCCATCATAGGTCTTGAACCTGCCGACCCGTGCGCCACCGACGCTGCAACCGGCCAACCCAAGGCTGGCAACGGCGCCGAGTCCGAATGCCCGTCTGTCCATCTGTATTGAGCCTGTTTTCTTATTTGCCTCACTTCAGGCAATAGCGCGAAACCGGCCGTAAGGAAATTCACAATTTCCCGTCACCGTCTCCGAGGCGGTTGATCTTCTGCTCGATCGCGTCGAGCCGGTGCAGCACTTCGTCCCGGTAGGCATCGGTGCGCACGCCTTCCTCGGCACCATGGGCATCCTGCATCGAGTTCACGATCAAACCCACCAGCAGGTTAACCACCGCAAAGGTCGTGACCATGATGAAGGGGACAAAGAACGCCCAGGCGTAGGGGTAGACTTCCATCACCGGCCGCACGATACCCATCGACCAGCTTTCCAGCGTCATGATCTGGAACAAGGAATAGGCGCTGCGGCCCAGGCCGCCGAACCACTCGGGAAAATCATTGCCGAACAGCTTGGTGGCGATCACCGCTCCGATGTAGAAAATGATCGTCATCAGCAAGAAGACCGATCCCATCCCCGGCAGCGCGGTGATGAAGCCCTCCACCACGCGACGCAGCCGCGGCGCCACCGAGATCACCCGAAGAACCCGCAGAATTCGCAGCGCGCGCAGTACCGAAAGCCCCTGCCCACTGGGGACAAGAGCAATGCCCACGATCACGAAATCAAACACGTTCCAGCCGCTGGTAAAGAACCGCAACCGGCGAACATATAGTTTGGCCAGGATCTCCACCACGAAGATCGACAGGCACAGGTAGTCGATCAGATGGATCAACGCACCGGCCTTCTCCATCACAACCGGGGCGGTTTCCAGGCCCAGCGTGACGGCGTTCACCAAAATCACGGCGGTGATGAAACGGCCAAACATCTCACTGTCGAGAAGGGCGGCAAGACGGCGTGTCGGTGTCATCGAGTGGGTATCGGTCATCTCAGTCTTTCAGGGTGAATTTCGCGGCGAGCTCGATATGGGCAGACCAGCGGAACTGGTCAACAACTTGCACCCAATCGAGGCTGTAACCCGCTGCCACCAGCGTCTTTGCGTCACGGGCAAAGGTAACAGGATTGCACGATACATAGGCAATCACCGGGGTCCGCGCCTTGGCCAGCTCGGCCGTCTGCGCCTCGGCGCCGGCGCGCGGCGGGTCGATCACTGCGGCGTCAAAGGCCGCACCAAAAGGATTGAGATCCTCGGGGAGCAATGGATTGCGGAACAGATCCCGCGCTTCCGTGGTGACTTTCTTCACGCCGGTGGCGCGCCGCCACCCGGCGTCCAGCGCCGTCACCATGTCGCGCTCGCCCTCGACCGCATGAACCTCGGCCTGTCGCGCCAAGGGCAGCGAAAACGTGCCGCACCCCGCAAACAGATCGACGATGCGGCGCGCACCGTGGGTGATTTCCTGCACCGCCGCCAGCAGCGCAGCCTCGCCATCACGGGTGGCCTGCAGAAAGCTGCCGGGAGGCGGGCAGACCTGGGCTGGCCCGAAGGTCTGGGCGGGCGGCTGTTCCATCGCCACGGGTTCATCATCCCATGTCAGCCGGGCAATGTTGTGCTGCTCGGCCAACTGGGCCAGCGCGATGCGGAGCGGGCCATCCAGGGGTTTGCCCTGGCGCACAAGGATATCCAGCCCGGCGTCGGACATGGTCACGGTCACTGCCAGAGGTGTCTTGCGGCTGGCCCCCGCCAGCGCCAGAGCCTCGGCCACCGGAAGCGCCGCAAGCAGGGTCGGCTCCAGCAGCTGGCACTCCGGGATTTCGGTGATCACCCCGGAGGCACGGCCATGGAACCCCGCCAGCGCCCCTTTCTTGGTGCGGCGCACCGCGAAGGTCGCCCGTCGCCGCGACCGTGAAGGCGATGTGTGGATCGGGTGAAAAACCGTCTCCAGCCCCTGCGCCTGCAAGGCATTGCGCACCACATCCGTCTTCCAGTCGGCCACGAAGGCGTCGCTGGCATGCTGCAATTGGCAGCCCCCGCAGGATTTGTAGTGGCGACACGGCGGCTGCACCCGGTGCTCGCTTGGGGTTTCGATCCGGACGTCGGTCAACCGGTCGCCTTCGACGACCCCGGAGACGGTCTCGCCGGGCAGGCTGCGAGGGACGAAAAGCGGGCCATCGGCGACACCGTCACCCTGGTGGCCCAAACGGCTGATCGTTGCTGTGGTTCTGGCTGCATCAGTCATGGGTGCTCATTACCGCGCCGGACAGCGCAGAAAAAGCGAAATACGCCCAAACCGATCATTCGGCGGCAGCGGTCTGCTCCTCATCGGTGCCAATGAAGCCGCCCGACTGTCTCGCCCAGAAGGCCGCGTACAGCCCGCCCTGCGCCAGCAACTCTTCGTGACTGCCGCTTTCGACGATCCGCCCCTTCTCCATCACGACGATGCGATCCATCTCGCTCAGCGTCGACAGCCGGTGGGCAATGGCCAGCACCGTCTTGCCCTCCATCACCCGGTGCAACGCAGCCTGAATCGCGGCCTCAACCTCGGAATCCAGCGCCGAGGTGGCCTCATCCAGTACCAGGATCGGCGCGTCCTTGACGATGGCACGGGCGAGAGCGATGCGCTGGCGCTGACCGCCGGACAGCTTCACCCCGCGCTCCCCCAGAAAGGCATCATACCCACTGCGGCCCTCGCCATCCTCCAGCGCGGCGATGAAGGCATGGGCCTCGGCCTTGGCGGCAGCGGCCTTCATTTCTTCGTCGCTGGCATCCGGGCGACCATAGAGAATGTTCTCGCGCGCCGAGCGGTTGAACATGGCGGTTTCCTGGGTGACCATGCCGATCTGGCTGCGCAGAGAATCCTGCGTCACTTTGGAGATGTCCTGCCCATCGATGCGGATCTGGCCTTTTTCGCCGTCATAGAGCCGCAATAGCAGCGAAACCAAGGTGGACTTCCCGGCCCCGGAGGCGCCGACGATACCCAGCTTTTCCCCCGGCTTGATGGTCAGGCTGACGCCGCGCACACCACCGACATCGCCGCCATAGGCAAATTCCACATCGTCAAAGACGATCTCGCCCTTGGTCACCTGCAGGGGCTTGGCATCCGGCGCATCCTCGACCCGGTCGTGCACCGACAGGGTCTTCATGCCATTCTCGACCTCACCGATGTTCGAATAGATCGCCATCAGCGTGAAGCTGACCCAGCCAGTCATCTGCGCAATCCGGATCGACACCGCGCCGGCGGCGACGATGTCGCCCTCGCTGGCCATGTCGCCGCGCCACAGCAGCAGCGTGGCGCCGATCAGCAGGACCGGCAGAACACCGGCCAGGCACATCAGGCAGAAACGGAAGCTGGCCGCCAGATACCCGAATTGCAGCGCCTTGTCCCGAAACGTCACCATCGCATCCTGGGCGGTGCGTTCCTCATGATCGGCATGGGCGAACAACTTCACCGTCTTGATGTTGGTGATCGAATCCACAACCTGCCCGGTGACCATCGCCCGCGCCCCGGCCCGCGCCCCGGAGCGTTTGCGGATGCGCGGCAGATACCAGCGGATCAGCGCGAAATACCCCAGCAACCAAACCAGAAACACCGCCGTGATGCGGAGATCAATAGAGCCTAACAAGGCCAAAGACCCCGCCAGTGACGCCAGCGCAAAGGCCACCACGTTGATCATCTCGGTGACCACCGAGGTCACGGCATTGGCGGTCTGCATCTGCTTCTGGGCAATCCGGCCGGCAAAATCCTCGTCGAAGAAGCGCACCGACTGGCCCAGGGTCCAGCGGTTCAGCCGCGACAGCACCAAGGGGTTGACGTTGGGCCCGACGATGATCGCGTTGGAGGCCGCCGACAGCCCGAACAACGCGGGCCTCACCAGCAGGAAGAAGCCCAGCGCCAAGGCAATCACCGCCAGGTTTTCCGCCGAGAAGAACCGCTCTGGCCCGCTGTCTATCGCGGTGTCGATCACCAGCCCCAGAATATAGGCGGTGCCCGCCTCCATCGCGCCGGCCAGTGCCGAGAACCCCGCCGCCAGCCACAGCATCGGCCAGGCTCCGGACAGACACCAGCGCAGGAAACCGCCCAGCTGCCGCGGCGGCGGCCCGTCAGCAGGGCGGAAGGCGTCGATCAGGTTGCCAATGTTCATTCTGCGGCCTCGATGTTCAGGAACCCGCCAGACTGGCGCGCCCAGAGCTGGGCATAAAGCCCCTGCGCCTGCAATAGCGCGTCGTGGCTGCCCTCTTCAACTATACGGCCCTGATCCATCACCAGGATACGGTCCATCTGCGCGATGGTGGACAGCCGGTGTGCGATGGCGATCACCGTCTTGCCCTGCATCATGCCATACAGCGTCTCCTGGATGGCGGCCTCGACCTCTGAATCCAGGGCCGAGGTCGCCTCGTCCAGGATCAGGATCGGAGCATCCTTCAGGATTACCCGCGCCAGCGTCACCCGCTGGCGCTGGCCGCCAGACAGTTTCACCCCGCGCTCGCCCACATGGGCATCATAGCCGCGACGGCCCTGCGGATCCTCGAGATCGAGGATAAAGTCATGCGCCTGTGCCTGTTTGGCGGCGGCGATCATGTCCTCTTCGGTGGCGTCGGGACGGCCATACAGCAGGTTATCACGCACCGAGCGGTGCATCAGCGCGCTGTCCTGCTGCACCATGCCGATGTTCAGCCGCAGGCTGTCCTGGGTCACGGTGCGGATATCCTGACCGTCGATCAGGATCTGCCCCTTTTCGGCGTCGTAGAACCGCAACAACAGCTTGACCAAAGTCGACTTACCCGCGCCGGAGCGGCCAATCAGGCCGATCTTCTCGCCCGGACGGATGAGGAGATTGATCCCATCCAGACCACCGCCTTCCCGACCGTAATGATGCGACAGATTGCGCAGCTCGATTTCGCCACGGCGCAGGCGCAGCGGCTGCGCATTGGTCGCATCCACCAGGTCGATGGGCTGGGCAATGGTCTCCATCCCCTCGGCCACCACGCCCAGTTGGCGGAAAAAGGAGGTCAGCGCCCACATGATCCAGCCGGTCATCGCATTCAGCCGCAGCGTCAGCGCGGTGGCCGCCGCAACCACCCCGACCGAGGCGCTGCCCTGCATCCACAGCATCACCGCCCAGCCGACCACACCCACGATCAGCATGCCGTTCAGCGTCACCAGCGCCGCATCCATGATGGTGAAAATCCGCATCTCGGCCTGGAACGTCTTGCGGGTGTCCTCGATCGCGTCGCGGGCATAGGTCAGCTCATGGTCGTGATGGGCAAACATCTTGACCGAATGGATGTTGGAATAGGCATCCACCACCCGCCCCGTCACAGTCGAGCGCGCGTCCGACGACGCCTGGCTGGCGGGCCCCACCCGACTGACCGTCCACACCACCAGCAGCGCATAGAGCGCGAACCAGATCGCCAGCGGCAGCATCAGCCGCACGTCCGCCACCATCAACAGCACCGCCGCGCCAACCAGATAGGCCAGCGAAAAGGTGATGGCATCGAACACCTGAAAGATCACCTCGCCGGCGGCGGGCGGGGTCTGCATGATGCGGTTGGCGATGCGGCCGGCAAAATCGTTCTCGAACCAGCCGACCGACTGGCGCAGAACATGTTTATGCGCCCGCCAGCGGATCAACGTGCCAAAGTTCGGCAGGATCGCATTGTTCAACAGCATTACATCCAGCAGCTGCAATACAGGTCGCAACACCAGGATGAACAGGCCGACAAGGATCAGCTCGGTGCCGTAGGTCTCCCAGACCTCGGCGGGGGTGCCCGACATGATGTCGACCACCCGCCCCATGTAGTAGATCAGCCCGACCTCGATCGCGGCGACGACGACCGACATCAGCGCGGTCAGCACAAAGACGGTTTTGAACGGCTTCGAATATTCGCGCAGGAACGGCCACAGCCGGGTCGGCGGCGTGTCGGTTTCAGCATAGCTGCAATAAGGGTCAATCAGGTTCTCGAAAAAGCGAAACATGCGGATGCTCCAGAGATTGAGCAAAATGGAATACGGATGCAGACAGTGGACAGCCCAAGGCTCCCACGTCGAACGGGGCAGGTCTCAGGCGTTAAAGAAACCAGATCCCGTAATACATCAGCATCCCTCCGTCATGTGGTGGCTGCGTCATGCCTACGCAATAAATGCCGTTTTGTCACCCCAAAAGGTTGCATGCCACAACCGCACCCGCTTCAGCCAAGCGACCGCAGCAGCTCCTCACGACTGAGACGGAAACCCGAGGCGATCCAATCCGCTTCCAACTGTTTCAATGCGCGTCCCAGCGCCGGTCCTTTCAGATCGGGCACCAGATCCTGCGCCCGCACCGGGAAAACCGCCGCGGCACCCGTTGCGATATCAGTCTCTAACTCGGGCGAAACGGGCTGTTCCAGCAGCGCTGCCCGCAGCAGCATCGCGTCCAGCGCCGCCTTTGCGCCCAGCCGGTAGCCCAGCTCAGCCGCACCGGCCGTATCGACGGCGGCCTCCCGGATCCGGGCCAGATGGGCTGCTTGCGCCTTGCTGAGCCGCAGTGCGTCCTGCAGGTTTTCACCGCCCAGCGCTGCCAGTCGCCGCAGCGCCGAGGCCGGCCGCGCGCCCTCCAGATGCACCAGGGGCGCCAGCGCGCGGTCGTCGGTGCCGGGCAGGATCTGCGCCAGAACACCGGCCTGCCGCATGGCTGCAACTGCCGGCGCGGGATCGGGCGCAGCCAGCAGCTTCAGCATCTCCGCACCGATGCGTTCGCGCGACAGGCTCTGCAGCCCGTCCAGATTGGCCGCAATCGCCGCCAGCGCATCGGCGTCAAATCCCTGCTCGGGGTCGCCGTACCAGGCATGAAAACGAAAGAAGCGCAGCGAACGCAGGTAATCCTCGCGGATGCGGTTTTCGGCAGTGCCGATGAAACGCACCCGGCGGCGGGTCAGATCCGCCATGCCGCCCAGCGGATCGACCACCTCACCGTCGGGACGGGCGTAGATCGCATTCATGGTGAAGTCGCGACGCCGCGCATCCTCGGCAATATCGCTGGCAAAGGCCACCACCGCGCGGCGACCGTCTGTGGCGACATCCTTGCGGAAGGTGGTGATCTCATGCGGGATGCCGTCGCGGATCAGCGTCACCGTGCCGTGGTCGATGCCGGTCGGCACCGCCTTGATGCCCGCCCGCTTGGCCAGCGCCAGCACCTGCTCCGGGGTGGCATCGGTGGCGATATCCATATCCGACACCGGTTCCCCCAACAGCGCGTTGCGCACGCAGCCTCCGACGAACAAGACCTGGGCGCCCTCGGCCGCGACCGCTGCGCAGACGGCCTGCGTGGCCGAGCGATGCAACCAGGGCTGATCAATCCGCATACTCACTGCATCCGCTCCGCCAGACTGCGCAGCATCCGCGCGGTGGCACCCCAGATGTAGTAGGGGCCATAGGGCACCACATAGTAGCGGCGGCGACTGCCCCGCCAACGGCGGGATTCCACGACATAGTTGCCCGGGTCGAGCACATGCTCAAGCGGGACGGAAAACACCTCGGCGACCTCGCCCTCCTCGGGGCGCGGAGAGAACGGCTCGCGGATCAAGCCAACCACCGGCGTGACGGCAAAACCTGTCACCGTCTCATGCGGGGGCAAACACCCGATCACCTGCGGCAAATCCTGCGGCAGACCGATTTCCTCCCACGCCTCGCGCAGGGCGGCGGCTGTTTCGTCGCGATCACCCGGATCGACCTTGCCGCCGGGAAAGGCGATCTGCCCGGGATGATGCTTCAGCGCCGACGACCGTTTCGTCAGGATCAGGCGAGGCGCCCCGCTTGTCAGTGAAATCGGCACCAGAACCCCGGCAGGGCGCAGCTTGCGCCCTTCGGGCAACACCGTGCCCGGGTTCAAATCGAAATCGGATGAGCCACGGCCCGGGGTCGCCAGGGCCGCAGCCAACCTGTCGGCAAGATTTCGTGCCGCGTCAGGCACTGGGCGACTGATCCGCATCAAAGCCCAGCGATGCCGGGTCCAGATCGTAATGGGCGCCACAGAACTGGCAGTCTGCGGTGACCCGGCCGTCGTCGGTGGTCATCTTCTCGATGTCCTTGGCCGAATAGATCGACAGGCTCTGTCTGACGCGCTCCTCGGAACAGGTGCAGCCGAAACGCACCGGCTGGAAGTCATAGACCCGCGGTTGTTCCTCGTGAAACAATCGCACCAGGAGATCCGCCGGAGTGACGGAAGGACCAATCAATTCAAGGTCTTCCACCGTGTTCAACAGCATAGTCACCCGGTTCCAGTTTTCCTCCTGGTCACCGGACACCAGATCACCAGCCTGCAAGGCTTCACCCGTGCCCTCGCCCTGCGCCGCGAAGGGCGAGGCCTTGGGCATATGCTGCAGCATCACGCCGCCGGCGCGCCAGTGCTCCGCCACACCCGGCTCCGCCGATTTTCCAAAGCTGAGCTTGAACATCGTCGGCAATTGCTCGGACTGGGCAAAATAGGTTTCCGCGCAGGCACTAAGAGAGCCTTGGGCCAAAGGCGTGATGCCCTGATAGGGCTGCGTGCCATTGCCCTGATCGATCAGGATCGCGAAATAGCCCTCGCCCACCTGTTCAAAAGGATCGCCGTCGGTCAGGCGGTCACGGTCAAAGCTGGCATAGGCGCGGATCTGGCCGATCTCGCCTTCCTTCTGCGGGGCGTAATAGTCGGTGGCGATCATCCGCACCGCGCCCTTGGACTGCACCTGCAGCGACAGCTTCCAGCGCAGCGAAATGGTCTGGCCGATTAGCGCAGTGAGCAGGGCCATCTCGGCAACCAGCGCTTCGACCTGCGGCGGGTAGTCATGTTGTTTCAGGATACCATCCAGCACGCCATCCAGCCGCGCAACGCGGCCGCGCATATCCGAGGCATCAAGCTGGAAGGGCAGGACGGTGTCGTCCCACGCGATTTTCGAACCAAGAGTCATGGGGTTTCCTTACGCGCCGGGGATTGGCATACCGGGCTATATAGGAAAAACGGCGGCAGAGTGAAGGGGCGAGCCCGTGATCCGGCGATTTGGCAACACTCCTGAAAAGGGACGAACCTATTCCAGAAGGCCCGGCGTCTATGCGCTGCTGCCGCGCAATGGTCGTTTGCTGGTCACCTGCCAGCATGATCCGGGGCCGGATATCCAGTTGCCCGGCGGCGGCATCGACCCCGGCGAATCGCCCCTGCCCGCGCTGCACCGGGAAGTGCACGAGGAAACCGGCTGGAAAATCGCCTTTCCCCGCAAACTGGGTGTGTTCCGGCGCTTTGCCTATATGCCGGAATATGACCTGTGGGCGGAAAAGATCTGCCATATCTACATCGCGCGCCCCTTGCGCAGGGTGGGCCCGCCGCTGGAGCCAACGCATCAGGCACTGTGGATGGACACGGAACACGCGATACAGGAGCTGGGCAATGCTGGCGATCGCCATTTCGCCACCCTGTTGGCCGATCAGCTCTAGGCTTGGCGGGCCGGGTTACGGCCCCTGATAGTCGAACAGGGTGGCGGAGACATCGTCCTCCAGACCGTGTTCCTTGCTCATGACTTGGGTCAGGTGCCAGTAGAGATCGTCCAGAAATTCCTTGCCGCCCTGGTCCGGGCTGCATTTGCCGACGAGCTCCAGCAGACCTTCAGGCTCCAGCATGGACCCGTCCTCAAGCCGCGCCTCGGTGAAGCCGTCCGAGAACAACAGCAGGCGATCGCCCTTCTCCATGACGAATTCTTCCTGAGTGTAGCCGATATCGGGCACCAGCCCCACCGGCACGCCCCCCTTGCCGATGAATTCCATTTCACCGCTCTGGCGGATCAGCAACGGGTGCGGATGGCCCGCCTGCACCATCTTGACCAAGCCGCTGCGCAGGTCGGCGATGCAGTAAGCCATGGTAAAATATTCTTCGATACCGGTATCGGCGATCAGCCGGGCATTCAGAAGACTGGCGACCTCCTCGGGCTGGCGCAATGCGTAGAACCGGTTGAACCGCTTTTCCATGCCCACGTTCTGGTCAAAGTAATTCGAGGACAGATAGCCGCCCAGACGCGCTGTCATCATTGCCGAGGTAATGCCGTGGCCGGACACGTCGATGGAATAGAAACCGATCCGGTTGACGCCGGGCGAGAACATCCCCACCAGGTCGCCGCCGATATGGCCACAGGGCTTCAACAGCAGGCTGACGGTGGAAGAGCCAAAGGACTTTGACAGTTCCGGCACCAGCGATTCCTGGATCTTGCGCGCCTGGATCAGGTCCTTGTCGATGGCGTCGTAGACCCGCTGCAGTTCCCCCAGCGTTTCCGAGACAATGCGGTTCTTTTCGGACAGCTCGCGCTGCATCCGCAGGATACGCTCGCCGGCCGAAATCCGCGCCCGCAGCTCGTCGGAGCTGACCGGCTTGGTCAGGAAATCATCGGCGCCGGCGTCCAGCCCTTCCGCCACCTCGTTCTTTTCGCTCTTCGAGGTCAACAGGATGAAATAGGCGTATTCGGTGCTCGAGCTGGCGCGAAAAGCGCGGCAGAACTCCAACCCGTTCATGCCCGGCATCATCCAGTCGCTGAGAATAAGATCCGGCGTTTCCGCCTGGCAGATCTCCATTGCCGATTCGCCACTGTCCGCCTCGACGACGTCGAACCCCCACTTCTTGAGGGAAGCCACAAGAATGCGTCTTTGCAGTCGGCTGTCGTCGACAACCAGCACACGGCGTATGGATCCGGCCACTGTGTGGTCCTCGTCGTCGATCGAACGTTCTGGCAGCACCGAAGGCACCTCACAAATGGCAAAATCAGAAGATCTCGTGATACTATCGGGCCAGAACTTTAACAGGCGGTGAAGCCTAAAATTTAAGTAGTGCCCTTTCTTTCACTATCTTTTTACTACAATCAACTTAAGAATCCGCACCTGGGAACGGACTTTTGGGAACAGAAACATGATTGACTGGCCGCGCGTAAGCGAGCTGCGCGAAGAAGTTGGCGCTGAAGATTTTGATGAAGTGGTTGAAATCTTTCTGGAGGAAGTGGAAGGCGTCATCAACAAACTGGCCGGGGGCGATCATGGCCAGCTGGAGCAGGACCTACACTTCCTGAAAGGCAGTGCGCTGAACCTGGGGTTCGAGGAATTTTCCGGCCTCTGCCTCGACGGAGAGCGCAAGGCGGCAGACGGCCAGGCGGGCAATGTCGACGTCGCCGCCATCATCGCCAGCTATCAGACCTCCAAATCCAGCTTTCTCAGCGGGTTGAACGAAAAGTTCTGACCCGCCGAGAGGCGCTCAGATCACGAACTGGGCCAGCGTCTCATCCCGGGTGATGTCCGTATACGTCATCCCGGCCGCATCCAGCCGTGCAAACAACTGCTCGAAATTCTCCGGTCTCTTGGTTTCGATCCCGATCAGAACCGAGCCGAAGTTGCGCGCCGACTTCTTCATGTATTCAAAGCGGGCAATGTCATCCTCCGGCCCCAGAATGCCAAGGAACTCTTTCAGCGCGCCGGGCCGCTGCGGCAACCGCAACAGGAAGTATTTCTTTACCCCGGAATAGCGCTGCGCACGTTCTTTCACCTCCGGCAGGCGTTCAAAATCGAAGTTGCCGCCAGACGTCACGCAGACCACGGTCTTGCCCCGGATCCACGAGCGCACATCCTGCAAGGCCTCGACCGAAAGCGCCCCGGCCGGCTCCAGCACGATGCCCTCGACGTTCAGCATCTCGATGATGGTGGCACAGATCCGGTCCTCTGCAACGCTCAACACATCCGGCAGCGGCACGTCCTTCAGGATGTCAAAGGGCTGTTCACCGATCCGCCCCACCGCGGCACCGTCGACGAAGGTGTCGACCCGCTCCAGCGGCACCGGCTTGCCCGCCTTCAGCGCCGCGCGCAGGCAGGCGCCGCCATCGGGCTCGACGAACAGGCTGTGCACCGCGTCGCCGAACCACGAATAGACCCCCGCTGACATGCCGCCGCCGCCCACCGGCAGGATCACGTGATCGGGCACCTCGCCCAGTTGTTCCTCGATCTCGACCGCGATCGACGCTTGGCCTTCGATCACATCGGCATCGTCGAAGGGGGACAGGAAGTGGCCACCTTCCTGCGCGCACCACTCCTGCGCGGCGGCCAGGCAGATGTCGAAATAGTCGCCGACGAGGTGGATCTCGATGTTGTCGCCGCCGAACATCCGGGTTTTCTGGATCTTTTGCTGCGGCGTCGTCACCGGCATGAAGATCACCCCGCGCTTGCCCATGTGGCGGCACATATAGGCCACACCCTGCGCATGGTTGCCGGCCGAGGCGCAGACGAACAGCTCCTGATCCGGCTGCTTGCGCATCGCATTCAGCGCGCCGCGGATCTTGTAGGAGCGCACCGGGCTCAGGTCTTCGCGCTTCAGGTAGATGTCGGCGCCGAAGCGCTCCGACAGGTGCACATTGCGTTGAAGCGGCGTGGGCGGGAACACATCGCGCATCGCCGCCTCGGCCTCTCTGGCCTGGGTCTTGAAATCGCTCATGAGCCATTCAGTGGCGCAAGCCCGCCCCCAAGGCAAGGGGCGGGGTTAAAGCATACATAAGAATACCGTCAAAGGCCGCGCCGGTCAGATCGGGCGCCCCTCCACGTAGTGGCCATAGAAGGTGGTGACGACGCTGACGTTGACCAGCGTTGCGACCAGCGTCGCCAGGATCATGAACAGGATGCCAAGCGGCGCAAACACCGCCATCGACAGATCGACAACCACTTGCAGCAGAACGTTGAACACCGCCAGAAGAACCACCAGCATCACGATTGTGGTGGTGGTGCCCCGCGTCTTGTCCCAGGCATCGCGCAACTTCAGCGGCTGTCCGATTGCCGCTGCCGGCAGAATGGGTGTCAGACGGTAGATCGCCACCGCCATAAACAAGCAAAACAGAATGGCGACCAGCACACTTACCGCTGCGCCGCTTTCGCCTAGGATTCCAGCGGCCAGCACTGCAGTGCCCGCGACCGGAATCAAGAATGCCATGCCAACAAGAAAGAGTAGCAGCGCATTGCCGACATAGGCCAGAATACGATCCGCGCGGAACGCTGGCAGCAGGCCGCTGGGGTATTCCTCCAGCAGCACAAAGCGGTGCCAGGACACAAACACCCAGACCTGCACCGCCATCATGACCAAAAACACCACCAGCAGCGTCAGGCCAAAGCCGCCTGCCGCAAACACCTGCGACAACGCCTGCTGATCGGCCATCAGCGTCAGCGGCAGCCCCGCGCTTGCCAGCATTGCGTACACTACCGCGAGCCCGATCAGCACTGGCCCGGCAGCGATCCGGACCGCGTAATTCAAATTCCGCATCACCATGCGCACCGAATGCGTAAAAATAGTCCAGCCTTTCATTACGGCCGTCTCCAAATGATTAATTTCTATCGTCCGCACCCTAGACGCAGCGCATGGGGTAGAAAACCCCGGACAACCTTGCTCTTTCAGCCAAAACCCGCTACGCCCCAGTCGTTCTGACCTGAGAGGGAATTCCATGTCCGCGCCCAAGAAAGTTGTGCTCGCCTATTCCGGCGGCCTCGACACCTCGATCATCCTCAAGTGGCTGCAAACCGAATACGGCTGCGAAGTTGTCACCTTCACCGCCGATCTCGGCCAGGGGGAAGAGCTGGAGCCCGCCCGCAAGAAAGCGGAAATGCTGGGCATCAAGCCGGAAAACATCTTCATCGAAGATGTGCGCGAGGAATTCGTCCGCGACTTCGTCTTCCCGATGTTCCGCGCCAATGCGGTTTACGAAGGTCTGTACCTGCTGGGCACCTCGATTGCCCGCCCGCTGATCTCCAAGCGCCTGGTCGAGATCGCCGAAGCCACCGGTGCCGATGCGGTCGCCCATGGCGCCACCGGCAAAGGCAACGACCAGGTCCGCTTCGAACTGGCGGCCTACGCGCTGAACCCCGACATCAAGGTCATCGCGCCCTGGCGCGAGTGGGACCTCACCTCGCGCACCAAGCTGCTGGAATTCGCCGAGGCGCATCAGATCCCGATCGCCAAGGACAAGCGCGGCGAGGCCCCCTTCTCGGTCGATGCCAACCTGCTGCATACCTCCTCGGAAGGCAAAGTTCTGGAAGACCCGGCGGAAATGGCGCCCGATTACGTTTACCAGCGCACCGTCCACCCCGAGGACGCACCCGACAAGCCGGAATTCATCGAGATCACTTTCGAGAAGGGTGATCCGGTCGCCATCAATGGCGAGGCAATGTCCCCGGCAACCATCCTGACCGAGCTCAATGAGTACGGCCGCAAGCACGGCATCGGCCGCCTGGATCTGGTTGAGGGCCGCTTTGTCGGCATGAAATCCCGTGGCATCTATGAAACCCCGGGCGGCACCATCCTGCTGGAAGCACACCGCGGCATCGAATCCATCACTATGGACCGTGGCGCGATGCACCTGAAAGACCAGCTGATGCCCCAGTACGCAGAGCTGATCTACAACGGCTTCTGGTACTCGCCCGAGCGCGAAATGCTGCAGGCCGCCATCGACGCCAGCCAGACCCATGTGTCCGGCACCGTGCGGGTAAAACTGTACAAAGGCTCTGCCAACACTGTTGGCCGCTGGTCCGAAAACTCGCTGTACTCCGAGGCCCATGTGACCTTTGAGGAAGACGCAGGCGCCTACGACCAGAAGGACGCGGCAGGCTTCATCCAGCTGAACGCGCTGCGCCTGAAACTGCTGGCCGCCCGCGAGCGCCGGATCAAGAAGTGAGCGAGTACGACGACATAGACGGCGATTTCGAGGATGATTTCGCGGAAGAGCTGGAGATGTTCGTCGAGGCTCAGGACACTGTCTGGTCAGATGTCCTGAGCGAACTTGCCGCCGGCAAAAAGACGAGCCACTGGATGTGGTTCGTCTTTCCCCAGCTGGCCGAACTGGGCAAATCCCACATGGCACAACTCTACGGGATCGAAGATCTCGCGGAGGCCAAGGCCTATCTCGACCACGACCTCCTGCGCGCGCGGCTTCAGGAAGTCTGTCAGCTGATGCTGGCCCACGCCGACAGTGATCCCGCTGCCATTCTCGGCGCGGTGGACGCGAAAAAGCTGCGCTCCTCCATGACGCTGTTTGCAGCCGTTCCCGATGCGCCGGGCGAGTGCAGCCAGGTTCTGGATGCATTTTATGGCGGCGCGCCCTGCCCGCTGACCCAAGACGCCCTTTCCGCAACGTAACCCTGCAACTACCGCTGGGTCAGGATTGAGCGGCGTATCAAGCCTGCCTAACCCTTGCTGCAGCCAAGGGAGGTACAGGGCATGGAAGAGATCGCAGCCGACATCCGCAAGAATCTGGACAACCGTCCCTTTGACGGCTCGCTGAAATTTGACTGCGGCGCTGACGGGGTGATTGTTCTCGCCGATGGTACCGCCAGCACCGAAGACCGCGACACCGATTGCACCCTGCGGCTCAGCCCGGAAAACCTGACCAAGCTTCTGACCGGCAAGCTGAACCCGGCCACCGCGGTGATGATGGGCAAGATCAAGCTGTCCGGCGACATGGGCGTGGCGCTGAAACTCAGCAAGCTGATCGGCTGATCCGACACCGGTCACTTGCGATCACCAATCGGTGACTCCCCCCGCCCGAGGCTTGAGCCCGCCGCCCCCCGCAGGCAGGCTGGCCGCAACCGGAGCTGGAGGCAAGAATGCGGTTTCTGAACCAGATAAAATCCGTGGCCCTGGTGGGCCTGATCGTGCTGGGCTGCGTGGCGCGGGCGCATCCCGTGCAGGCGCAGGAGACCCAGGTGCTGACCGTCGCCGGCGGCTGTTTCTGGTGCGTCGAAAGTGATTTTGAAACGGTGCGCGGCGTGACCGAGGCCGTGTCTGGCTATACCGGCGGCAGCACCAAGAACCCGACCTACAAATCCGTGACCGGTGGCAACACCGGCCATTACGAGGCGGTTCAGATTAGGTTTGATCCGTCGAAAGTCTCACGTCGACAGCTGCTGCAAATGTTCCTGCGTTCTGTCGATCCCACCGACGCGGGCGGCCAGTTCTGCGACCGCGGCGACAGCTACCGCACCGCTATATTCGTCTCTAACAAGGTTGAAAGGGCTTTGGCGCAGGAGGTGATCGCGCAGGCGCAGGCGGAACTGGGGCAAAAGATCGTCACCCCCGTTCTGGACAGCAGCCGGTTCTACCGGGCCGAAAACTATCATCAGGACTATTACAAGGGCGACAGCCTGGTGTTCACCCGCTTTGGCCCGAAACGGCAGGCTGCGGCCTACAAACGCTATCGCAAGGCCTGCGGGCGCGATCAACGGGTGCGCCAGCTGTGGGGCGACGCGGCCCCCTTTGCCGGTGGGTATTGAAGGCAAAACCACCCATGAGGTGAGGCCAATACTTTCAATTTTCCTACAGCCAGAAAAGTGCCGATCTGCGGCTCAGAACTGCGCGTCGGCAACTTCCTGACGGGTCGGGATCACATCCGCGGTACCGCGCCGCGTGACCATCAGCGCGCCGGCGCGCGCGGCCTCTGCCATGGCGTCGGCCATTGAAAGCCCCCGGTCCAGCGCCGACAGCACATAGCCGGTAAAGGTGTCGCCGGCGCCGGTTGTGTCAACCGCGGTGACCGGCAGGGCCGGCACATCCAGCACCGCGCCGCTGGCCCCGTCGATATGCCGCGCGCCCTTGGCGCCCAGCGTGATGATCACGTCGCGCACCCCCAGATCGGCCGGGGTCTTGCCGGTGGCCTGCCGCAGCTGTTCCGCCTCGACCTCGTTCAGGATCAGGAAGTCGAGATGGGGCAGCACCGCCTGCACCGCCGCCGCATCAAAAGGTGCTGCCGCATAGCAGACCCGCAGTCCTTTTGCATTGCCGCGTTCGGCCGCCTCGGCCTGCAGGTTGGTCTCGTTCTGCAAGACCAGGATGTCGCCGGGCGCCGCCTGGGCAAAGGCGCGGTCCAACTGCGCCATGGTCAGCTCCCGGTTGGCCCCGGGATAAAGAATGATCAGGTTCTCTCCGTCCCGGTCCACCGCGATGATGGCATGGCCAGTCGGCGTATCCAGCCGGGCGACATGCTCCACATCCACGCCATAGTCTGCCAGCCGCTCAACCGCCCAGACACCATCCGCCCCGACCGCGCCGATGTGCTTTACCTCGCTGCCGCCGCGGGTGGCGGCCACTGACATATTGGCCCCCTTGCCCCCCAGGAACTTCTGCAAGCCACCGGCGGCCAGGGTTTCCCCCGGCGCCGGCAGATGCGGCATGGCATAGACCATGTCCGCGTTGATCGATCCCAGGTTCAAGATGGCCATGCCCGATCACCCGATGTTGCAGGCGGCCAGAACCGCCATGTTCAGGATGTCATTTGCGGTCGAGGTCGTCGAGCAAATCTGAATCGGCTTGTCGATGCCTGACAGGATCGGACCGACCACCGTGGCACCGCCCATCTCCTGCATCAGCTTGACCGAGATCGAGGCCGAGTGCCGGGCCGGCACGATCAGGATGTTGGCAGGACCGGTCAGGCGCTGGAACGGGTAGGCCTCCTGCGCGGCGGCGTTCAGCGCCACATCCACGGTCATCTCGCCTTCATACTCGAAATCCACCCCGCGCTGATCCAGCACCGCAGGCGCACGGTGCATCTTCTCGGCCCGCTCCGACACCGGGTAGCCGAAGGTCGAGAAGCTGACGAAGGCAACCCGCGGTTCCAGACCCATGTGGCGGGCGACGCCGGCAGCCCGTTCAGCGATGTTGGCCAGGTCGTTCTCGTCCGGCCATTCATGCACCAGCGTGTCGCCGATCAGCACGATGCGGCCCTTGTGCAGCAGCGCGGTGACCCCGGCAGCGCCATGCGCGGCGTCGGCGTCAAAGACATGGTTGATGCGGTCCAGCACATGCGCCGACTTGCGGGTTGCCCCGGTCACCAGGCCATCGCCATGCCCATGCGCCAGCATCAGCGCCGAGAACACATGCCGGTCGCGGCCGACCAGGCGGTGAATGTCCTTGCGGTCGTGACCCCTGCGGTTCAGCCGGTCGTACAGGAAGTCCTTGTAGGTCTCAAAATGCTGCGTGTTGGCGGCGTTCACCACCTCCAGCTCACGCGCCGCATCACCCAGGCCGGCTTCCTCGAGTTTGGCCTTCACGTCGTCTGGCCGGCCGACAACCAGCGCCTTGCCGAAACCGGAGCGCTGGTACATCACCGCCGCGCGCAGCACCCGCGGGTCGTCGCCTTCGGCAAAGATCATCCGGGACTGGGCAGCCCGCGCCCGTGCGTTCAGGCCGCGCAGCACCGATTGCGTGGGGTCCATGCGGCCGCGCAGACCATGTTCATAGGCATCCATGTCCACGATCGGACGGCGCGCAGCGCCGGTGTCCATCCCCGCCTTGGCCACCGCCGGCGGGATGCGGTGGATCAGACGCGGGTCGAACGGCGTCGGGATGATGTAGTCACGCCCGAACGACAGCGACTTGCCATAGGCCAGCGCCACCTCATCCGGCACATCCTCACGCGCCAGCGCGGCCAGCGCATGGGCGCAGGCGATCTTCATTTCGTCATTGATGGCGCGGGCATGAATGTCGAGCGCGCCGCGGAACAGGTAGGGAAAGCCCAGCACGTTGTTGACCTGGTTCGGATAATCCGACCGGCCGGTGGCGACGATGGCATCGACGCGCACCTCGTGGGCTTCCTCCGGGGTGATTTCCGGATCCGGGTTGGCCATGGCAAAGATCACCGGGTTGTCGGCCATGGATCTCACCATTTCCTGCGTCACGGCCCCCTTGACCGACACCCCCAGGAAGACGTCCGCACCGCGCATTGCCTCTTCCAGCGTGCGCAGCTCGGTGGTGATGGCATGGGCCGATTTCCACTGGTTCATGCCCTCGGTGCGGCCCTGGTAGATCACGCCCTTGGTATCACAGACGATGCAGTTTTCGTGCCGCGCACCCATGGCCTTCAACAGCTCGATGCAGGCAATGCCGGCGGCACCCGCACCGTTCAGGACGATCTTCACATCCTCGATCTTCTTGCCCGACAGGTGCAGCGCATTGATCAGGCCGGCCGCACAGATCACCGCGGTGCCGTGCTGGTCGTCGTGAAACACCGGGATGTCCATCTCTTCCTTGAGACGCTGCTCGATGATGAAACATTCCGGCGCCTTGATGTCCTCAAGGTTGATGCCGCCAAAGGTCGGCCCCATCAGCTTGACGGCCTCGATGAATTTGTCCGGGTCCTCGGTATCCAGCTCGATGTCGATCGAGTTCACGTCGGCAAAGCGTTTGAACAGGACCGACTTGCCCTCCATCACCGGTTTGGAGCCGAGCGCGCCGAGGTTGCCCAGCCCCAGAACCGCGGTGCCGTTCGAGATCACCGCGACCAGATTGCCCTTGTTGGTATAGTCGTAGGCGGTCTCCGGGTTGGCCGCGATCGCTTCACAGGGAACTGCAACGCCAGGGCTGTAGGCCAGCGACAGGTCGCGCTGGGTGGTCATCGGGACGGTTGCGTTTATCTCCCATTTGCCGGGAGACGGTTCCAGGTGAAACGCCAGTGCTTCTGCGTCGGTGATCTTTGTTTTGGGCATTAGGTCCTAGTCCTCTTCGCAACGCCCTCGTCTTACCCCAGCGTCGGGCGCCTCTCAATCCGGGGTTTCAAGAATCTCTATCTTCGGAATTCAGATAAAAACAGCGAAACTCCTGTGAATTTTCCTGCTTTTTTGCCGCAGTTCCGTCTCTATCCACCGTCATTCGCCACCCTCCTTCCCGCGTCTGCGCGCCCGCACATCCGGGTTTTCCTCGGCCTGCCTGCATTGTAGAAGTCGGGCAAAGACGGACCGGGGGAATTTGCATGACCGTTACGCCCATGATGGCGCAGTATCTCGAAATCAAGGCAGCGCATTCGGATGCGTTGCTGTTCTATCGGATGGGCGATTTCTACGAGATGTTCTTTGACGATGCCATCAACGCCGCCGAGGCGCTGGACATCGCCCTGACCAAACGTGGCAAACACAACGGAGAGGACATCCCCATGTGCGGCGTGCCGGTCCACGCCGCCGAAGGTTACCTGCTGACGCTGATCCGCAAAGGGTTCCGGGTGGCGGTCGGGGAACAGCTGGAAAGCCCCGCAGAAGCCAAGAAACGCGGGTCTAAATCGGTCGTAAAGCGCGACGTGGTGCGATTGGTAACCCCGGGCACCCTGACCGAAGACTCTCTGCTGGAGGCCCGCAGCCACAATTTTCTGGTCGCCTATGCCGAGCTGCGCGAGGAAGCCGCGCTGGCTTGGGCGGATATTTCGACCGGCGCGTTTCACGTGATGCCGATCGCCCGCGTGCGCCTCTCCCCCGAGCTTGCACGACTGGCCCCGTCCGAGCTGCTGGTCGCCGACGGGCCTGCGCTGGATACGGTCCGCCCGCTGGCGAATGAATACAAGATCCCCCTCACTCCGCTGGGCAAGGCCAGCTTTGACAGCACCGCGGCCGAGAAGCGCATCTGCACGCTGTTCAACGTCAGCGCGCTGGATGGCTTCGGCACGTTTACCCGCGCCGAAGTGTCCGCGATGGGGGCCCTGATCGACTACCTGGAGATCACCCAGAAGGGCAAACTGCCGCTGCTGCAACCGCCGCAGCAGGAGGCGCAGGACCGGGTGGTGCAGATCGATGCAGCGACCCGTCGCAACCTTGAGTTGACGAAATCACTCTCCGGTGGCCGCGCCGGCTCGCTGCTGTCCGTGGTGGACCGCACCGTCACCCCCGGTGGCGCCAGACTGCTGGAGCAACGGCTTTCCAGCCCCTCGCGCAACCAGGATGTCATCCACCGACGCCTGTCCGCATTGGACCACGTGGTGGAGCACAGCCAGCTGGCCCAGGATCTCCGCGATGCATTGCGCAAGACCCCTGACCTGGATCGTGCCCTGTCGCGACTGGCACTGGAACGTGGCGGTCCCCGCGACCTTGCCGCCATCCGCAACGGGCTCGCGCAGGCGGAACAGATCGTCGATCGCTGCAGGGACCAGGACCTGCCACAGCTGATGAGCGCGGCGATTGCCGACCTGCAAGGGTTTGATGATCTGCTCTCCCTTCTGGACGCCGCCCTGATCGCCGACCCGCCGCTGCTGGCGCGCGATGGCGGCTTCATCGCCGCAGGATATGATCCGGAGCTGGACGAGGCTCGCACCCTGCGCGACGAAGGGCGGGGCGTCATCGCGGCGATGCAGCAGAAATATGCCGAACAGGCCGGCGTTGCCTCGCTGAAGATCAAGCACAACAACGTGCTGGGCTATTTCATCGAAACCACCGCGACCCACGCGGACAAGATGATGTCGCCGCCGCTGAACGAGACCTTCATCCACCGCCAGACGACCGCCAACCAGGTGCGCTTCACCACCGTGGAGCTGAGCGAGATCGAGACCCGCATCCTGAACGCGGGCAACCTGGCGCTGGAAATCGAAAAGCGGCTCTACAAAAGGCTGACAGACGCAATTCTGGCGTCAGCCCCGCAGTTGAATACCGCCGCCCGCGCCCTTGCCGAACTGGATCTTCTGACCGCGCTGGCCGATCTGGCCCGCGGCGAAGGCTGGACCCGCCCGCAGGTCGACAACAGCCGCGCGTTCCACGTGGAAGGCGGACGTCACCCGGTGGTCGAACAGGCCCTGCGCCAGCAGGGCGGCGAGACCTTCGTCGCCAACGACTGTGATCTCAGCGCCGATGACGGGGCCGCGGTCTGGTTGCTGACCGGCCCGAACATGGCGGGTAAATCGACCTTCCTGCGGCAGAACGCGCTGATTGCCCTGCTCGCGCAGATGGGCAGCTACGTGCCGGCGGAGCGCGCGCATATCGGCATCGTCAGCCAGCTGTTCAGTCGCGTCGGCGCCTCGGACGACCTCGCGCGGGGGCGCTCCACCTTCATGGTGGAGATGGTCGAAACCGCCGCAATCCTGAACCAGGCCGACGATCGGGCGTTGGTGATCCTCGATGAAATCGGCCGCGGCACCGCGACCTATGACGGCTTGTCGATCGCCTGGGCGACCCTGGAACACCTGCATGAGGTGAACCGGTCCCGCGCCCTGTTCGCCACCCATTACCACGAATTGACCCAACTCGCTGCCAAGCTGGAGGGCGTCGACAACGCCACCGTTGCGGTCAAGGAGTGGGAAGGAGAGGTCATCTTCCTGCACGAGGTCCGCAAGGGGGCAGCCGATCGCTCCTATGGCGTGCAGGTGGCGCAGTTGGCCGGGCTGCCGGCCTCGGTCGTTGCGCGCGCCCGCGACGTGCTGGACATGCTGGAAAAAGGCAGCCGGGAAGGTGGCGGCAAGGTGCAGATCGACGACCTGCCGCTGTTTGCCGCCGCGCCACCACCACAGCCCAAGCCAAGCGCTGCGCCGTCGCCGGTGCTGGAACTCCTGGACGGCATCCACCCGGACGACCTGTCCCCGCGTGAAGCACTGGAAGCGCTCTACAAGCTCAAGGAAGCCGCCAGGTAAAACAAAAGCGGCCCCCTCGGGGACCGCTTCTTCATCTTTCCCAAAATACTCCCGCCGGAGGCGCAGGCCCGCCAGGGCCTCAACGCCTGCCGGGGAGGGATCAGCTGTCCGGTGTCGACGACACCCCGACCTGCGCGGCGCGCAGCAGCCGGTCGTGCAACATGAAACCTTCGGCGGAAACCTGGATGATCTCCCCCGCCTTGGTCCCCGGCACCGGAGCCTCGAACATCGCTTCATGCAGCTGCGGGTCGAACTTGTCGCCGACCTCCGGCGAAACGATGCGGATGCCGTGCTTTTCAAACACGCCCAGCAACGAGCGCATCGTCAGTTCGACACCTTCGATCAGCGCAGCAGCCACTTCGCGCTGCTCGTCGGTCGCCGATTCAATGGCCCGTTTCATGTTGTCGTAGACAGGCAGCATATCGCGGGCCAGTTTCGAGCCACCGTAATTCTCCGCTTCACGGCGTGCCTTGTCGCCACGCTTGCGAGCATTTTCGGCATCTGCCAAGGCTCGCATGAACCGGTCTTTCAGCTCATCCCGCTCTGCCCGGAGCGCGTCGATTTCCAGCGAGGCGTCATCAAACTCCTCCGTTTGCGCCGCCATCTCCTCCGCCTCGGCGGCGGCGATGTCATCCAGAAAGTCTTCGTCCTTGAGCTCTGCCATGTTTCACCTCTAACTCCGGTCGGACAACAGCTTGCCGACCAGTTGTGCCGTGTAGTCCACGATCGGCACAATCCGTCCGTAATTCAGGCGCGTCGGGCCAATGACACCCACCGCACCGATGATCTTTCGATCCGCGTTCATATAGGGAGACACCACCAAAGAGGAACCCGAAAGTGAGAAAAGTTTGTTCTCCGAGCCGATAAAAATGCGTACACCCTCACCGTCCTCGGTCAGTTCCAGGAATTCGGCAATGTCCCGCTTACGTTCCAGATCGTCGAACAGGGTCCGAATGCGCTCCAACTCCTCGGCCGCACCGGTGTCAGCCAGAAGATTCGACCGGCCGCGCACGATCAGCCGCGCACGGTCGCTGCCGTCATCCTCCCAGGCGGCCAGGCCGCTTTCGATCATCTCATGCGCAAGGCTGTCGATCTCCTGCCGCCGGGCCGAGATCTCGCGCTGAATCTGGCGCTGGACGTCGCTCAGCGTGCGCCCCTCGATCAACGAGTTCAGGAAATTCGCGGCCTCCCTCATCGAGCTGGGGGTCTGGCCCGGTGGTGGCTTGAACAGGCGATTTTCCACGTGACCATCGGAAAACACCAGCACCACCAAGGCCCGATCATGGGCCAGGGACACGAATTCGATGTGGCGAATCTCCGCCTCATGCTTGGGCGTCAGAACCAGCGAGGCGCCTCGGGTCACCCCGGACAGGGCCGCCCCGACACGATCCAGCATGCTGCCAACATCGCCGGCGTTGCGCCCCAACGTGGCATCGATCTTTTCGCGATCGTCGACCGCAAGGTCCTCGACCTCCAACAACCCGTCGACAAACATCCGCAGGCCCAGCTGCGTCGGCACCCGGCCGGCGCTGACATGCGGGCTGTCCAGCAGACCCATGAACTCCAGATCCTGCATCACGTTTCGGATTGTTGCGGCGCTGACCTTCTCGCTCAGCGATCGGCTCAGCGTGCGGCTTCCCACCGGGTCGCCGCTCTCCAGATACGTCTCGACCACCGTCCGGAACACCTCCCGGGAACGGTCGTTCAGATCCTCCAGAATGTTGTTCGGCTCACTCATCGGTCTTCCTGCGCTAAATCCGTTCTAAACATAGGAACCCGGTATCGGAATGTCATTAAAGAGCAGATGTCCAAAAGGTCAATCGGGCTTGCATCGCCGTTGGTCAGAGCGCTATCCCCAAGCCAACAGAAAAAGGAAATGACATGCGACCCTCTGGAAGAAACCTGAATGAGATGCGCCCGGTTTCGATCGAGACCGGCTTTACCAAACACGCAGAGGGCTCATGCCTGATCAAGGTAGGCGACACCCACGTGCTGTGCACCGCCACCATCGAAGACCGCGTGCCTCCCTTCATCAAGGGCACGGGCCTCGGCTGGGTCACCGCCGAATACGGCATGCTGCCCCGCGCCACCAACACCCGCATGCGCCGCGAGGCGGCCTCGGGCAAACAGGGCGGTCGCACCGTCGAGATCCAGCGCCTGATCGGCCGCGCCCTGCGCGCCGGCGTCGATCGTGTTGCCTTGGGCGAGCGCCAGATCACCGTCGACTGTGACGTGCTGCAGGCCGACGGCGGCACCCGCTGCGCCTCGATCACCGGCGGCTGGGTGGCGCTGCGCCTGGCGGTGAACAAGCTGATGAAGGCCGGCGACGTCAAGATCGACCCGCTGCTGGACCCGGTCTCGGCCGTTTCCTGCGGCATCTACGCCGGCCAGCCGGTGCTGGATCTGGACTACCCCGAGGACTCCGAGGCCGGCGTCGACGGCAACTTCATCATGACCGGCTCCGGCAAGTTGATCGAAGTGCAGATGTCCGCCGAAGGCGCGCTGTTCTCCCGCGACCAGATGAACGAGCTGATGGACCTGGCCGCCAAGGGCACCGCCGAGCTGGCCGAGATGCAGAAGGCTGCCTGCGCATGACCCGCAAACTGGAAGGCGGCAAGCTGCTTGTCGCCACCCACAACAAGGGCAAGCTGGCCGAGATCACCGAGATCCTGGCGCCTTACGGCGTCAACGTCATTGGCGCCGCGGAAATGGATCTGCCGGAACCCGAGGAAACCGAGGACACCTTTGTCGGCAACGCCCGGATCAAGGCCCACGCGGCGGCGCAGGCCACCGGCCTCCCTGCCCTGTCGGACGATTCCGGCATCACCATCGACGCGCTGAATGGCGCGCCCGGCGTCTATACCGCCGATTGGGCCGAAACCCCGAATGGTCGCAATTTCATGCAGGCGATGACCCGCGCCAATGACGAGCTGAACGCCGTCGGCGCCGAGGCACCGCGCACCGCACAGTTCCGCTGCACGCTGGTGATCGCCTGGCCAGACGGCCACGACGAGGTGTTCGAGGGCGTCATGCCCGGCCAGCTGATCTGGCCCATCCGGGGCGAACATGGCTTTGGTTACGATCCGATGTTCATGCCTGATGGGCACGATCGCACCTGCGCGGAAATGGATCCGGCCGAAAAGCACAGGATCAGCCATCGCGGCAAGGCTCTGGCAAAGTTCGTGGAGGGCTGTTTCAGTGGATGACTGGCGCAACGGGGGCTTTGGCCTCTACGTGCATTGGCCCTTTTGCCAAGCCAAATGCCCCTATTGCGACTTCAACAGCCATGTCTCTGCCAATATAGACCAGAAAGCATGGGCTAGAGCCTATTTGGCAGAACTCGACAGACTCTCGGAACAGCTTTCCGGCCGGGTCCTGAACTCGATCTTTTTCGGCGGCGGCACCCCGTCGCTGATGCAGCCAGACACCGTTGCGGTGATCATCGAACGCGCACGTGAAATCTGGCCTTTTGCCAATGATATAGAGATCTCTCTTGAAGCAAATCCAGGCTCTGTCGAGGCTGGACGCTTTGCCGGGTATCGCGACGCCGGCGTGAATAGGGTCTCGATGGGAATTCAGGCTCTGAACGACACGGATCTGCGCCGTCTTGGTCGCATCCACAGCGTCGACGAAGCCCGTGCCGCTTTCGATATCGCCCGCAACTGTTTCGACCGCGTCAGCTTTGATCTGATCTATGCGCGACAGGGTCAAACCCTTGCCGCCTGGCAGGCAGAACTGCACGAGGCGCTGTCGATGGCGATCGACCACTTGTCGCTGTATCAACTCACGATCGAGGATGGCACCGCCTTTGGCGACCGCTATGCCCGCGGCAAGTTGCGCGACCTTCCCGCCGATGACACCGCCGCGGACATGTACCACGCCACGCAGGAGATCTGCGCCCAATACGGCATGCACGGCTACGAGATTTCCAACCACGCCAAGCCCGGCGCGGAATCCCGACACAACCAGATCTACTGGCGCTATGGCGACTATGCGGGCATCGGCCCCGGCGCGCATGGGCGGCTGACATTGAATGGCGTCCGCCACGCTACCGAAACCCATCTCGCTCCGGGCGCCTGGTTGCAGGCTGTTGCCGCCGGCAATGGGGAATCCCTCAGCGACGCCCTGTCCAATCAAGATGCTGCAGCCGAATACCTGATGATGGGGATGCGCCTCACCGAAGGTCTGGATATGGCACGATATGCCCAACTATCGGGTCAGGAATTGCCCCAGGATCGACTGAAAGACCTTGTAGAGCTGGGCATGGTGACTATCTCAGACAACAGGCTTTGCGCGACCCTGCGGGGCCGTGCCCTATTAAACGCGGTTCTCCGCGAACTCCTGGTGGATTAGAAACATGCGCCTTGTCTATGCCGGCCTTGGACTCCTCAGCGTTGCCCTGGCCGTCATCGGCGTGGTGCTTCCCCTGCTCCCCACCGTCCCCTTCCTGCTGCTCGCAGCCTTCTGCTTTGCCAATTCGTCGGAGCGTTTGCATGGCTGGCTGTTGGACCACACGGTGTTCGGCCCGATGATCATTGACTGGCAGGAGCACGGCGCCATCCGGCCAGCCGCAAAAAAGGCGGCAACCGTGTCGATTGCCGCCGTTTTTCTGATTTCCATCGCACTGCAGGCGCCAGGCTATGTGATCGGGATCCAAGCCGTGGTTCTTACGGCCGTCCTGATCTTTATCTGGTCCCGGCCTAGCGGCTGAGGATATTGCAGAGCTCGTCGAGCTGGTCCAGGGTTTCGTAGCTGATCGTCACCGACCCCGCTTCTCCGCCCGGCTTGTGATCGATGGAGACCTTCATTTTCAGAACCGCAGACAGATCCCCTTCCAGAGCCCGCGTATCTGCGTCCTTTTCCTCGGACTTTTTCGACTTGCGGGCTGGCTTGATGCTCCCGCCTGCGGCAGCCTTCTTGACCAGCGCTTCGGTGGCGCGTACGGACAGCCCACCTTTGACGATCTTCGCCGCAAGCTCCGATGCGTTGTCCGAGGTGATCAGCGCCCGAGCGTGGCCAGCCGACAGCTTTCGCTCCTGCACAAGCTGCTGCACGTCCTCAGGCAAATGCAGAAGCCGGACCAGATTGGCGATATGGCTGCGGCTTTTTCCGAGTGCTTCCGCCATCTTTTCCTGGGTGTGGCCGAACTTGTCCATGAGCTGCTTGTAGCTCTGCGCCTCTTCCATGGCGTTGAGGTCTGAGCGTTGGATGTTTTCGATGATGGCCACTTCCATCATCTCAAGATCCGAGTAGTCCCGAATCAGGACCGGTACTTCGTGCAGCTGCGCTGCCTGTGATGCGCGCCAGCGCCGTTCACCTGCAACGATCTCGTATTTGCCATCGGATGTCGGCCGCACGATGAGCGGCTGCAAAACACCCTTTTCCTTGATCGATGCCGTCAGATCATCAAGATCTTCCTGCAGGAACTGCCGACGCGGCTGGTTCGGGTTGGCAACGATTTTCTCGATGGGAACCAGGATCTCTGCGTTGCGCGGAGCTTCCGCCTGGGTGCTCACCGGCTCGGGGTTCACATCCGCCATCAAGGCTGACAATCCTCGGCCCAGACCACGCGGTTTTGCCTTTTTATCTGCCATTGGTGCCTCCGGTATTCTTCTTTCATTATGCCGCTATCTTGTGATGTTTATTAAGGATTTCCTCGGCCAGCGCCCGATACGCCTTGGCTCCCAGAGAATTGCTATCGTACTGGAGAACCGGCTGCGCGTAGGAAGGAGCCTCGCTGACCCGTACGTTGCGTGGGATCTTGGTCCGGAACACCAGATCACCAAGGTTTTCCCGCGCGTCGAGTTCGACCTGCTGGGACAGGTTGTTGCGCCGATCGTACATCGTCAGCACCACTCCCTCGATCCGGAGGTTCGGGTTGGCGGACTGCCGCACCTCTCGGATGGTCAGCATCAGCTGCGTCACTCCCTCCAACGCAAAGAACTCGCTTTGCAAGGGAACCAGGACAGAATGCGCTGCGACCATCGCATTTACCGTCAGGAGGTTCAGGGATGGCGGGCAGTCAATCAGGACGTAATCCCACTCATACTCGTCCATCGCGGTCTGCCGCAGGGCATCATGCAAAAGAAAGCTGCGCTTTTCGTTGGTGAAGAGTTCGATGTCTGCCGAGCTCAGATCGACAGTGGCGGGAATGATGCAAAGATCTTCGATATCCGTTGCCCGGATCACATCCTTCAGGTCCGCATCTTCAACCAGAAGATCATAGGTGGTGAGCTCTCGATCGGTTGGTTCTATGCCCAACCCAGTGGACGCGTTGCCCTGGGGGTCCAGATCAACGACCAAAACGCGGAGCCCGCATTCCACCATGGCCGCTGCCAGGTTAATGGTCGTTGTTGTCTTCCCGACCCCCCCTTTTTGATTTGCAATGGCGATGATCCGAGGCCCGTCGGGACGCAAAAAATCAGACACGTACCACTCCCCTGATGTTCAGGATTACTGCTTCTGGTTCTGTCAAACTTTTAACGGGTTCAGCTTCAAACCGCCATTGCTCACGCGCGTTATCCACTTCTTTTTTCCACTGCTCGCCCTTAGGGAGCAGCGCAACGCCGTCAGTCTTCAGATGGCGCTCGGAAAACCCGAGCAGCATGGATAGATCCGCCAAGGCCCGGGCCGACAGGACATCGGCGTTCTGCGGCGCGGCCTTTTCGATGCGCTCTGTCAGTACGGTGACTTTTGCCCCGCATTCTCTGGCAGCAGTGCGCAGGAAGGCCGATTTTCGCTGATCGCTTTCAATCAAGGTCACGGTCATATCCGGCGCCTCATCCGCCGCCAGGATCGCAATGATCAGGCCCGGGAAGCCACCCCCACTGCCAATATCAACCCATTTTTCGGCAGGTTCGACGCAGCGAAACACTTGGACGGAATCGGCGATATGCCGGGTCCAAAGCGCGTCCAGGCTCGCACGGGAGACGAGGTTGATCCGCGGATTCCATTTCCGAATGACCGCGTCAAACGTTTCAAGCCGCTCCAATGTTTCACGTGAAACATGGAGCTGCTCCAGCAACTGTTTATCCATCATGCGCTGCGGCCTTGCTTTCGAGCCGGTTTCCGCAGCCGCGCCAGAAGAAGCGCCAGCGCCGCCGGCGTCATGCCGTCAATTCGGGCCGCTTGTGCGAGCGTCTCCGGTCGAACCTGGCTCAGCTTTTGTTGCAATTCCCACGACAGGCCTTCAATCCCTTCGAAGGAGAAGTCCTTGGGAATGGCATAGCCTTCGTCACGCTTCAGCGCGGAGACTTCCCGTTCCTGCCTTGCGATGTAATTCGCATAAAGCGCGTCGCGTTCGACCTGCCGACGGATGTCCTCAGACACATCTTCCAGCGCCGGTAGCAGACGCACGACATCCTCAAAATTCACGTCCGGGAATGCCAAGACATCCAGGCCGCTCCGTTTGTTGCCGTCCTGATTGACCCGAATGCCAGCCTCGGAAATCTTCTTGGGCGTGAACGTCTGGCTCTCCAGAGCATTTCGCGCGGCCGACAACTTCTCTTGCTTGTCCAGAAACGCCCGCTTCCGGCTCTCACTGACGCAGCCCAGCTCCACGGCAAGGGGTGTTAGTCTCTGATCGGCATTGTCAGCCCGCAGGGACAACCGAAATTCAGCCCGGGAAGTGAACATGCGATAGGGTTCGCTCACGCCGTTTGTGGTCAGATCGTCGATCATAACGCCGATGTAGCTGTTCGAGCGCCCGAAGATGATCGGATCTTTCCCGAAACTGCGTAGCGCGGCATTCAGCCCTGCCACCATCCCCTGCGCCGCAGCCTCTTCATAACCGGTGGTCCCGTTGATCTGGCCGGCCAGGTACAACCCCGGGACATCCTTGACGGCAAGTTCCAGAGACAGTGCCCGAGGGTCTACGTAGTCATATTCAATCGCGTATCCCGGTTGCAGGATCTTGGCCTCTTCCAATCCAAGGATGGAATTTACATAGGCTTCCTGCACGTCGATCGGCAGGCTGGTGGAGATGCCATTGGGATAGACCGTATGGTCAGACACCCCTTCCGGCTCCAGAAAGATCTGATGCGACTCCTTGTCGGCAAAACGGACGATCTTGTCCTCGATCGATGGGCAATAGCGCGGACCGACACCTTCGATATGACCGCCGTACATGGCCGAGCGATCCAGGTTTTCCCGGATGATGTCGTGCGTCTTCGAATTGGTATGGGTGATCCCGCACGACAGCTGTGGGATATTGGTACTCTTGCTCAAAAATGAGAAGAACACCGGATCGTCATCGCCCGGTTGCTCATCAAGGATGGACCAGTTGATCGTACGCCCATCCAATCGCGGCGGTGTGCCGGTCTTCAGACGTCCCAAAGGCAGTGCAAAGTCATCAAGGCGTTCAGCCAGGCGCACTGACGGGTTGTCGCCCATACGGCCACCAGGGCGGGATTCATCCCCGATATGGATGACCCCACGTAAGAAGGTGCCCGAGGTAAGCACGACAGAGCGACAGGAGATCTCGCTGCCATCAGCCAAGCGCACGCCAACGACGCTGCCGTTGTCCATCAGAAAGTCGACAACCTCGCCCTCGACAATCTGGAGATTGGCCTGCGCTTCCGTCAGCTTCAGCATCTCCCGCCGATAGACCTGGCGGTCCGACTGCGCCCGGGGTCCCTGCACCGCCGGCCCCTTGCGCCGGTTCAGCAGACGGAATTGCAAGCCGGCCAGATCGGCGACACGGCCCATCACCCCGTCCAGCGCATCGATTTCCCGGACCAGGTGGCCCTTGCCCAGACCGCCAATCGCCGGGTTACAGGACATTACCCCGATGCCATCCTTGCTGAGGGTGACCAAAGCCGTTTTTGCGCCCATACGCGCGGCCGCATGCGCCGCTTCGGTGCCGGCGTGACCGCCTCCGACGACAACTACATCAAACGCGGGATGTTTCACGTGAAACACTCCTTTACTTTCCCAGGCAGAAACTTGAGAAAATCTCATCCAGAAGATTTTCTACGCCGATACGGCCGACCAGAAGTTCGAGCGCCCGAATGGCTGATCGCATTTCCTCGGCAGCAATATCATAGAACTCGGGGCCGCGCTGCAAGATTTGTTGCGCTTCCGTCAAACTCTCCAGTGCCGTCAGCATCGCATCGCGATGGCGCGCCCGGGTGGCAATGCCGGCCTGGGCGCTGCGATTGGTCAGAACCTTGGACACATGGGCGATGAGCGCATCCATTCCCTGCCCCGAGCGACCAGAGATCGCGCCGTCCGGATCACTGCGCAAATCAGCCTTGGGACGCAGACGGATATCGCCCTCGCGCAATTCCACATCAAGGACTTCATCATCCTCTGCCAGAAACACTCGAAGATCCGCCTCTTCCGCGCGCCGGCGGGCAAGGGCGATGCCAATGCCCTCAACATGATCGTCCGTCTCGCGAAGGCCGGCCGTATCCAGCAGGGTCACCGGCAACCCCGCAAGATCCATTCGAACTTCGATGATGTCGCGGGTTGTGCCGGCATATTCCGAAGTGATGGCCGCCTCTCTGCCGGCCAGCGCGTTCAGCAAGGTCGACTTTCCAACGTTTGGGGCGCCGACGATGGCCACCTCGAAACCGGATCGAATACGCTCGGCAATCTTGACGGCGGCGGTTTCGCTTTCCAGATCCTTCTGAACGTCGGACAGCAGGGCGGTAACCTCGGGCGTCACATCGACCGGGACTTCTTCGTCGGCAAAATCGATGGTGACTTCGATCAAGGAGGCCGCGCGGATGAGCTTCTCCCGCCAGGTTTCGGCCAGTTTGCCCAACCCGCCGACGAGGATAACCTGTGCCTGCTTTCGCTGGGCTTCGGTTTCTGCATCGATCAGATCGGCCAGGCCCTCAACCTGGGCGAGGTCCAGGTGGCCATTTTCCAGGGCGCGGCGGGTGAATTCACCCGGCTCAGCCATTCGCAGCCCTTGCACCTCCTGCAAGGCATTCAGCACCGCAGAGACAACCGCGGTGCTGCCATGTGTTTGAAATTCCACAACATCTTCGCCAGTGAAGCTCTGTGGTGCAGTAAAACTGAGCACAAGCGCCTGGTCCAGCGGATCGCCTGCTGCGTCGCGCAGCGTGCAAAGCGTCATGCCCCGCGTCGGCAAGGTCCGACCGCAAAGCTCCGCGCCGGCGGCGAGCGCTTGCGGTCCAGATACGCGGATCACCGCAACACCGGCTTTCCCTTGGGCAGAGGCCAGCGCAAAGATCGTGTCCATGAGGTGGCCTTTCTTTCTGCCGGCCCGGTCAGGTGTTCATAGAATCGAAGAATTCGGAGTTTGTCTTGGTCTGCTTCAGCTTCGACAGCAAGAACTCAATCGCATCGGTGGTGCCCATCGGGTTCAGGATACGACGCAGCACAAAGGTCTTCGCCAAATCGCCCTTGTCGACCAGCAGGTCCTCCTTCCGGGTCCCGGATTTGAGGATGTCGATCGCCGGGAACACGCGTTTGTCGGCAATCTTGCGGTCGAGCACGATTTCCGAGTTACCGGTGCCCTTGAATTCTTCAAAGATCACCTCGTCCATCCGGCTGCCGGTGTCGATCAGCGCGGTGGCGATGATGGTGAGCGAGCCGCCCTCTTCGATGTTCCGGGCCGCACCAAAGAAGCGTTTCGGCCGCTGCAGGGCGTTTGCGTCGACACCACCAGTCAGAACCTTGCCCGAAGACGGCACGACGGTGTTGAATGCCCTACCAAGTCTTGTGATCGAATCGAGAAGGATAACAACATCTCGTTTATGTTCCACCAGGCGCTTGGCCTTTTCGATGACCATTTCCGACACGGCCACGTGGCGCGTCGCCGGCTCGTCGAAGGTGGAGGAGACGACCTCCCCCTTCACCGAGCGCTGCATGTCGGTCACCTCTTCCGGGCGTTCGTCGATCAGCAGCACGATCAGGTAGCACTCCGGGTGGTTCTTCTCGATCGAATGCGCGATGTTCTGCAGGATCACCGTCTTACCGGTGCGCGGCGGCGCCACGATCAGCGACCGCTGGCCTTTACCAATGGGGGCCACCAGGTCGATCACGCGGGCCGAACGGTCCTTGATGGTGGGATCCTCGATCTCCATCTTCAGGCGCTCGTCGGGATACAGCGGTGTGAGGTTGTCGAAGGCGATCTTGTGACGCGCCTTTTCCGGCTCCTCGAAGTTGATCTTGGTGACATTGGTCAGGGCAAAATAGCGCTCGCTGTCCAGCGGTGCCTTGATCTGACCTTCAACCGTGTCGCCGGTGCGCAGGCTGTACTGACGGATCATGTCGGGCGAGACATAGATGTCATCCGGGCCCGGCAAGTAGTTCGCCTCGGGCGAGCGCAGGAAGCCAAATCCATCCTGCAGCACTTCCAGCACGCCGTCGCCGCCGATTTCCCAGCCTTCGTCTGCGCGTTCGCGCAGGATCTGGAACATCATTTCGCCCTTGCGCATGGTGGAGGCGTTTTCGATCTCCAGCTCTTCCGCCATCGCCAGCAGGGCTTTGGGGCTTTTTGCTTTCAGATCGGACAGATTGAGGGATTGCACGGTCATATAGATACGGCCTCTACTCCCCCGCTTAACCGAGGGTTTGTCAGACGACAGGTTAGGAAAACACGGATGCCCGGACGGGCGCGTTGCGGCCCATACATAGGGACTCGTTCCGGGTGAGTCAAACGCCGGCTGCGACAGCTTCACCGCCACAGCCCACCTCTGCGCCGCGCTGCGTCAGAATTTGAAGATTACGGAGACCACGATCACCACCATCAGCAGCGTCGGCACTTCGTTCATCAATCTGTACTGCCGCCCGGTCAGCCGGTTCTGCCCGGCGCGGAAGTCGCGGTGGCGCAGCAGGAGCCAATGGTGAAACCAGGTCATCGCGATCACCGAAACACCCTTGGTCCAGGGCCAGACATAGCTCCAGTCGACCACACCGGGGGTCAGCACGATGAACAGTCCCGCAGCCCAGGCCACATGCATGGCCGGACGCATGATGAGGCGCAGCAGCTTGTCTTCCATGGTCAGGAAGATTGCAGGTGCATCCTGAACCTTCTCTGCCTGCTCCACGTGATAGACGAACAAACGGGGCAGATAGAACAGCCCGGCCATCCAGCTGAGCACCGCCATGATGTGCAGCGACTTGGCGTATGGGTAGAGCGTGAACATCAGGTTGCTTAGGTCCATCGGTGTTCTCCCCGGTCTGATCGGACCACCCTAATAATTAAATGAATATTAGAAGGATGATGTTTTTGTAGGGTGCATTGAATCCAGTGGATAAGTGACTCTTCCTCCGCTTATCCCCAGTAGGGATAAGTTTCCAGCACTGCGGGACCAATCCGGGGAAAAATCCGCCGGCGCCATAAATTTAAGGGCAGTTAAGGAATGTGCCGTCTTTATGGCATTGGGGATAACCGTGGGAAGAACCGGGAAAACCGGGATATCCACGGATTTCAAGTTATCCAGATTCACAAAGGACGACTCAGCCGGCTGAATCCTGAGGTTCGCGTCAAGCCCTCGAGTCTTTACTTGGGCGCGGAAAACCATACAAAACGTCCTGCACTCTTCAGCGTCTTTCCCACGGGGTTTTCCACATGACTGCCCACATCGTTCTGGCATCCGGTTCCGAAATCCGCGCGCATTTGCTGCGTCAGGCAGGGGTGGCTTTCGACGTCGATGTGCCCCGAATGGACGAGGCCGCGATCAAGGCCGCCCTGCTGGCGGAGGAAGCGCCGCCGCGCGATATCGCTGACGCGCTGGCCGAGGCGAAGGCCCGCAAGATCAGCATGCGCCACCCGGGCCGGCTGGTGCTGGGCTGTGACCAGGTGCTGGATTTCGAAGGCCGCCTGTTGTCGAAACCCACCAGCGCCGCTGAAGCGCTTGAGCAGTTGAAGGAAATGCGCGGCAAACGCCACATGTTACTGTCGGCGGCGGTGATCTACCGGGATGGCCAGCCGATCTGGCGTCATGTCGGTCAGGTTCGGCTGCTGATGCGCAAATCCTCGGACGCCTACCTGGCCGATTATGTCGAGCGCAACTGGGACAGCATCCGCCATGCGGTCGGGGCGTACAAGCTGGAAGAAGAAGGTGTGCGACTGTTTGCCAGTATCGACGGAAATTACTTCAACGTCTTGGGTTTACCGCTGATGGAGCTTATCAGCTACCTCGGGCTGCAAGGGGTGATCGACCAATGACCATGACCAAAATACCGCTCGCCGGCGTGATCGGCTGTCCGATCGCACAGTCCAAGTCGCCACAGTTGCACCGGTACTGGCTGCAGCAGCATGGCATCGCCGGCCATTACATACCCATGCACGTGGAGCCAGAGGATCTGGCAGACGCCATCCGGATGATGCCCAAGATGGGCTTTGTGGGGGCCAATGTGACGATCCCGCACAAGGAAGCGGTGATGGGCATTGCCGATCAGGTGACCGACCGCGCCAAGGTCATCGGTGCCGCCAACACTTTGATCTTCCGCGAGGACGGCAGCATTCTGGCTGACAACACTGATGGCTATGGTTTCATCACCAACCTGCATCAGGGCGCGCCGAATTGGGACCCGCAATCCGGGCCGGCCGTGGTTCTGGGGGCCGGCGGCGCCTGTCGCGCGGTTGTTGCATCCTTGCTGGAGGCGGGGGTCCCCGAGATCCTGCTGACCAACCGCACGCGCGAGCGGGCCGAGCAGCTGCGGAGTGAATTCGGCGACCGCATCCGGGTCGAAGACTGGATCCAGGCCGGAAATATCATCGAGGAGGGCGCGCTGGTGGTCAACACGACATCCCTCGGCATGACCGGCAAGCCCCGGCTGCGGGTGCCGCTGGACGGCCTGCGCCAGGACGCCGTGGTGACGGACCTGATCTATGCGCCACTCAAGACCGAGCTCCTGTCCTATGCCGAAGAGGTCGGTTGCACCGTGGTCGACGGGCTGGGCATGCTGGTGCACCAGGCAGTTCCGGGCTTTGAACGCTGGTTCGGAGTGCGCCCGGAGGTCGACGCCGACACGCGCGCCGCGCTTCTGGCATGAGTTTCAGCCTCGGTCTCACCGGCTCTATCGGAATGGGCAAGACGGCCACCGCGCAGCTGTTCGCGGCGCAGGGCTGCGCTGTGTGGGATGCCGATGCTGCCGTTCATCGGCTCTATGCCGCTGGTGGTGCGGCGGTTGCGCCGATGCAGGCGAGCCTTCCCGACGCCATCGAGAATGGCGCGGTCAGCCGCCCTGCCCTGAAGCGCATCATCGCGCAGGATCCCGATGCCCTGCGACGGATCGAGGCCATCGTGCATCCGCTGGTGGCCGCAGACCGGGCGCAGTTTCGCGCGACGGCCGCCAGCGACATCCTGGTGTTCGACATTCCCCTGCTCTTCGAGACCGGCAGCGATGCCGAGATGGATGCAGTGGCCTGTGTGACCATCGACGCGGAAACCCAGCGCCGGCGCGTGTTGGCGCGTGGCACCATGACATCCGAGCAGTTTGAACATATCCTGCGCAAACAGATGCCGATCGAGGAAAAGCGCGCCCGCGCCGATTACCTGATCGAAACCGATACCCCGGACCACGCCGCCGCCCAGGTGGCACAGATCCTTGCCGACATCAGGAGCCGCCTGAGCCATGCGTGAAATCGTTCTCGATACGGAAACCACCGGGTTCGACCCGTTCTCCGGCGACCGCATCGTCGAAATCGGTGCCGTGGAGCTGCTGAACCACATGCCCACGGGAAACACCTTTCACGAGTATATGAACCCGGAGCGGTCCATGCCGGCAGAGGCCTTTGCCGTGCACGGTATCGGCCCCGACCTGCTGGAGCCGCCGCAGAAACCCGAACCGGGTGCCGTGACCCTGCGCGACAAGCCGGTGTTTGCCAAGATCGGTCAGAAGTTTCTGGATTTCGTTCAGGATTCCAAGCTGATCATCCACAATGCCAGCTTCGACATGAAGTTCCTGAACTTCGAGCTGGAGCGTATGGGCCTGCCCAAATTGCCGATGGAACAGGCGGTGGACACGCTGGCGATGGCGCGGCAGCGGTTTCCCGGCTCGCCGGCGACGCTGGATGCGCTGTGCCGCCGCTTCAATATCGACAACTCGAACCGGACGTTGCACGGCGCGCTGCTCGACTCCGAGATCCTTGCCGATGTCTACCTGGAGTTGATCGGCGGTCGGCAGCCGGATTTTGGTCTGTCCACGCAGACTTCGTCGAAATCGGTCGAGGTCGAAGACGACTGGCGCCCGCAACCTCGCCCCGCGCCGCTCCCGTCACGGCTGACCGCCGAAGAGCAGGCAGCCCATGCGGAGTTCGTCGCCAAGCTGGGTGACGACGCGCTGTGGAACCAGTCAAGCTGACCTGATGGCGCCCGTGCCAGGTTGCCAGTACGCGGCCAGCACGTGCGCGTGGGCTGACAATAAAAAACGCCGCTGGGGTGCAGCGGCGTTTCCTGTCTTGCGACCTTATATGCGACGACCTTACTGAGTCTGCGCTGCCGCGGCGGCCTCGGACTGGCGACGGGCCAGCTCGTTGCGGTAGATTGCCACGAAATCGATGTTGTCGAGGTTCAGCGGCGGGAAGCCACCATCGCGGGTCACGTCCGACACGATGCGGCGCAGGAACGGGAAGGTCTGGCGCGGGCATTCGATCAGCAGGAACGGGTGCAGCTGGTCGTCCGGCACGCCGACGATGTTGAAGACGCCGACATATTCCAGCTCCAGGATGAACAGCACCTGGCCGCCGTCCTTGTTCTTGGACTCGACCGTCAGCTTGGTGATGACTTCATACTGGTTTTCGACCGAGCGTTTCTTGGCGTCCAGGTTCACCTGAACGCTGACGTCGGGCTGCACTTCACCGCCGGAGCCTTTTTGCGCCATGACGTTTTCGAACGACATGTCGCGGATGAATTGGCCCAGAATGTTCATCTGGACCTGAGGCTGCTGTTGGGCTTCGCCGTTTTCGGCCATGGAGTTGCTCCTGCAAATAAATTCTTTTGCCCGTGCTTAGCAGCTTGGTTCGGCTATCTCAACGGGGGCCGTCGACCCAGCCCGAAGGGCCGTCGCGGCGCTCACCGGGCGTCACGTCCTCGTAGTCGCCATCGATCACCTCTCCGCGACCGCGGGGATGGGCGGAGCCGCCCAGATAGTGGCGGCCCTGCATGCTGCCCGGTCCCATCTGAAACTGCGCCACGGTGATCTTGGAGCGCAGGTAACGGAACATCGCGAGGCGCACCGGCGGCATCAGCAGGGCAAAGCCGACGGCATCGGTGAAAAAGCCCGGCGTCAGCAGCAGCGCGCCGGCAAACAGGATCATCGCGCCGTGGGCCAGCGGCTCGGCCGGGTCCGACAGCTGTTGGAACGAAGACCTCAACTGCCCCATCGCCAGCCGCCCTTGCGTTTTTACCAGCCAGGTGCCCAGCACCGCGGTCAACACCACGATGGCCAGGGTCGGCCACAAACCGATGGCGCCGCCAACCTGAATGAACAGGGCGATTTCAATGATGGGAACCATCAGAAACGCAAGAAATAGATACATTGGCTTTCCTTGAGATCATTCGCCGGAGCGGTAGACTTGCCCCCGCCCGTCACCTACATAAGGTCTGAACGCTTTGGTTTCAAACAAAGCACGAACGCCTAGCATGAGGTTTCCATGGAGTCGCCTGTGATTCAGCTTTTGGTTCTGGCAGGAATTGCCGTGTTTCTGATCCTGCGCTTGAAAAGCGTGTTGGGAACACGCGAGGGCTTTGAAAAGCCACCTGTGCCCCAGTCCGAGGCGCGCAGCCGACGCCCTGATCTGGAAGTGATCGAGGGCGGACCTGACCGTGACATCACCGATTACGTAGCGGAAGGCAGCCCGCAGGCGCAGGCTCTGGCCGAGATGAAACGCGCCGAACCCTCGTTCCAGGTGCAGGACTTCGTGCAGGGGGCCCGCGGTGCCTACGAGATGATCGTGATGGGTTTTGAACATGGCGACCTCGACAGCATTCAGCCCTTCCTGGCCGAGGATGTCTTTGACAGCTTCGTCGAGGCTGTCGCCCAGCGGGAAGACAAGGGCCTGAAGATCGAGGCAGAATTCATCGGCGTGCGGGAAACCACCCTGGCGGATGCCCAGTTTGACGCCCAGACCGGGCGTGCGGAAATCACCATGCGCTTCGTGGCCGAGCTGACCTCGGTCGTGCGGGATCGCAGCGGGAACATCGTCGAAGGCGATCCGAAGGCCGTGAAGCGCCAGAAGGACACCTGGGTCTTTGCCCGTGACATGGGCAGCGACGATCCCAACTGGCAACTGGTTGCGACGGACGCATGATTGCGGCGCTTCGTGGGGCACTTGGGGTCGCTGCCGTGGCAGCGGCCGCGATGACCGCCTCCGAGGCGCAGTCCGACACCGTGTACAGCATCCTCGACTTCTCGCAACTGGATGGCTGGGCCGAGGATGACCACGCCGCTGCCCTGAAGACCTTTCTGGGCACCTGTGGCGATCTGAAGGATCCCGACTGGAGGGCATTGTGCAAGGCCGCGCGAGCGCAGCCTCCCGAAGGTGCGCGGTCTTTTTTTGAGCTGTTCTTCCGGCCGGTCATGGTCGAGGATGGTTCCCCTGCCCTCTTTACCGGCTATTTCGAGCCCGAGCTGAACGGCGCGCGGCACCGCAGCGCACGCTATCGCTATCCGGTCTACCGGATGCCGCCAGAGGCCCGCGGCAAGGACCAGTGGCTCAGCCGACGCGAGATCCTGGAAAGCGGCGTCATGGAAGGGCGCGGGTTGGAAATTGCCTGGGTGGATGACCCGGTGGAGCTGTTCTTCCTGCAGATCCAGGGCTCGGGCCGTATCCGCCTGCCGGACGGTTCGATGATCCGGGTCGGCTACGGCGGGGCCAATGGCCACCCCTATCGATCCATCGGACAGGAGCTGGTCCGCCGCGGCATCTACAACCTGCACCAGGTCAGCGCACAGGTGATCAAGTCCTGGGTGCGTCGCAACCCCGTGGAGGGGCGCGAGCTTCTGTATCACAACCCCTCCTACGTCTTCTTTCGCGAGGTCCGTAGGGTGGCCGCCTCCAAGGGGCCGCTGGGGGCGATGAACCGCTCTGTCACGCCGATGCGCAGTATCGCGGCTGATCCGGCCTACACGCCTCTTGGGGCGCCGGTCTGGGTGGAAAAGGACGGAGAGATGCCTCTGCGCCGCCTGATGATCGCGCAGGACACCGGTTCCGCCATCAAGGGCGCGCAGCGTGCCGATATATTTGTCGGGACTGGGGATGCCGCCGGCGAGACTGCGGGAACCATGAAAGACCCGGGGCGGATGGTGCTGCTGCTGCCGATCCAGCGGGCCTATGCGATGCTGCCGGAAGATCTTTGAATGAGCCGCCGGAAGCTGACAGAGGATGAGATCGATCTTTGGAAAAAGGTCGCGAGCCAGACCGAGCGCCTGTCGCCGGCCTCGAAATCCGTGTCGCCCTACCCTGCCCAGCCCTCAGCCAAGACCGGCAAGCCGCGCGAACCGCAGGTGTCGCCGCTGCCGGATCAGTTCGAAATCGGCAGCCGGGCGCGTTCCAAACCGGTGAAACATGACCTGAAGCCCTCGCTGGCGCGCAGCCTGGCGAGCGAACCGGTGCAGATGGACGGAAAAGCCTTCCGGCGGATGAAGCGTGGCAAGCTGCGCCCGGAGGGCAAGCTGGACCTGCACGGCATGCGGATTGATGCGGCCCACCCCGCGCTGACCCGGTTCATCCTGTCATCACAAGGGGCCGGCAAGCGGCTGGTGCTGGTGATCACCGGCAAGGGCAAGGACCGGGACGAGCCGGGCCCGATGCCGGTGCCGCGCGGGGTGTTGCGCCACAAGGTGCCGCAATGGCTGTCGCTTCCGCCCTTGGCCCAGGCGGTGCTGCAGGTGACGCCGGCCCATGTCAGCCACGGCGGGAGCGGCGCCTACTACGTCTATCTCCGTCGCAACCGCTGACGGGACTTCCGTTACCGCTCCTCCGCGACGGTATCTTTCAGAGAGACCTTGATCGCATTGTTGCGGATCACGATCTGACCGGGCAGCAGCTTCTGCAGCACGTCTGGATTGCGGGCAAAGGCGGCGTTTGTTTCACGTGCACCATTCAGCAGCGCAATCAGCGCCGGCGAGGAAGCGGCCACGAAATGCTTTGATTCCGCCTCATCGGCAAAGGCGGTGGTATCGATGAATTCAATCGGCAGGTCGCTGATTTCCTCGATGCTGGTGAGGTTGCCCAGCCGGCCGCGGTTGTCCAGCCCCCGCAGGCGCTGGGACAGGGTCAACACCCGGTCCTTGCGGGAGGAGAAGATCAGGAAGGGCTGCGGCACTTCGGCGAATTTCTCCATCTGCGACTTGAAGACGTCCACATCCAGATCAGGCGACATCAGGATCACGCCGCCAAGATGGCGTGCGGTCCAGCCGGGCGACTTGATCTCGATCTGGCGCAGCGTTTCCATCGTCAGGAAGCCACCCATGGAATGCGCCACCACGATGACCCGGCGCGCGCCTGAGTGTTGCAGGCTGCGCAGAAGATGTTCCAGACCATCACGCGAGTAGAGTGCGCTGTCGCCGTCATAGGCATAGCCAAGCGCCTTGCCCTTGCTGGGCCAGGAATAGATGACCGTGGCCCCGGGAATTTCGATGTCATGGGTCAATTGCGCCGCGCGAAAGGCGGTTTCGGCCTGGGTCGAGTTGTAGCCATGCACAAAGACGGTCACGTCGCGCTGATCGGCGGGCAGCTTGGCCAACTCACGACGCAGCCGGGCGGAAAACGCGGCTTCGCTCTCGAACTGGCGCCGGCCGGCCATGGTGAATTCGGTTGCCGGATCGGGGTCCGAGTAGCCGAATTTCAGGGAGCCGGGCTTGTGTTCCGGCGGGATCGAGACGGTCAGTTCCAACAGGCTCATACCGTCGGACCGCTGGGCACCGAAATTGCCATTTGGCAGCGCGCCACGGTTGGTCGCGGCAAAGACAGTCTTCGGGGTACCCAGTTCCAGCGCTTCCGGCACCGTCGGGGTGAAACTCCTATCCGTGCAAGAGGCCAGCAGCAGCAGGATACCGCAGGCAAGACGCAGCGCAGTCATGTTTCACCCTCAATAAATTGGCGGCAGGCTACTGCACCTGCCGCCAATGTCAAAGCGTATGAATGTGAAACCGCGCCCTTACAGAACGTAGCGGCTGACATCAGCCGAGCGTCCCAGCTCACCCAGGTTTTTCATCACGAAGGCGGCGTCCACGGTCACGGTTTCACCGCCTCGATCCGGCGCGGTAAAGGACAGTTCCTCGAACACCCGTTCCATCACCGTGTAGAGACGCCGCGCGCCGATGTTCTCGACCGTCTGGTTCACTTCGGCCGCGATGCGCGCCAGCGCTGCAATGCCGTCTTCGGTGAAGGTCACGGTGACCTCCTCGGTCTCCATCAGCGCCGTGTACTGGCGGGTCAGCGCGTTGTCGGTTTCCGTCAGGATGCGTACGAAGTCTTCTTCGGTCAGGGCGCGCAGGTTGACGCGGATCGGCAGCCGACCCTGCAATTCCGGCAGCAGGTCCGACGGCTTGGCGATGTGAAATGCGCCGGAGGCGATGAACAAAATGTGGTCGGTCTTCACCGGTCCGTGCTTGGTGCTGACGGTGGTGCCTTCGATCAGCGGCAGCAGATCGCGCTGCACGCCCTCGCGGCTGACGTCGCCGCCGCGGGTTTCCTGGCGCACGCAGACCTTGTCGATCTCGTCAAGGAAGACGATGCCGTTCTGCTCCACCGATTCCACCGCGGTGCGGGTGACGGTTTCGTCATCGAGGAGCTTGTCGGCTTCCTCGCTGATCAGGATTTCATAGCTTTCGGCGACGGTCAGCTTCTTGCGCGTGGTGCGCCCGCCCATGGCCTTGCCGAACAGGTCGCCCAAGTTCAGCATGCCCATGTTGCCGCCCGGCTGGCCGGGGATTTCGAACATCCCCATCGGGTTGGAGGTATCGGCGACGTCCAGTTCGATCACCGTGTCGTCCAGCTCGCCCGATTTCAGCTTCTTGCGGAACATCTCGCGGGTGGCTTCGCGCGCGTCACTGCCGGCGATCGCCTCCAGCACCCGGTCCTCGGCCGCCTTGTGGGCATTGGCCTTGACCTCCTCGCGCATGTATTCGCGGGTCTGGGCGATGGCGTTGTCGACCAGGTCACGGATGATCTGCTCCACATCGCGGCCGACATAGCCGACCTCGGTGAACTTGGTGGCCTCGACCTTGATGAAGGGGGCACGGGCCAGCTTGGCCAGGCGGCGGCTGATCTCGGTCTTGCCGACGCCGGTGGGGCCGATCATCAGGATGTTCTTCGGGTAAACCTCGTCGCGCAGGTCATCATCCAACAGCTTGCGCCGCCAGCGGCTGCGCAGGGCGACCGCAACGGCGCGCTTGGCTTCTTTCTGGCCGATGATGAAACGGTCCAGCTCCGAGACGATTTCGCGGGGTGTCAGATCGGTCATGGGTATCTTCGCTTCAATGAGAGGGGGGCAGCCGGTCTAGCGGCAGCACGTTGGAGAGGGGCGCAAGCAGCGCGGCGCGGATGCGGCTCCAGAAGGCGCCCAGGATGACAAGAACAAGGCCCAGCACCAGGATGGTCATCGCAGCGCCGTCGCTGCTGAACACGGTGCCGGCCAGCGTCACGCTGTAGCCGATCGCGGCGATCAGGAACGACCGCCGGTCGATCACGATGGCGACCAGCGCAAAGAACAGCAACACGCCCAGCAGCAGCAGATTGGCGCTCTCGGTGCCCTTTGCCAGCAGGCTCAGCGCGATGGTGTTGACCAGTGCGGGCGCGGCAACCACATGCAGCCAGAACCCCTGGGCAGAGCGCCGGGTGACGCGATGCGGATCGCTGAGATCAAAGACCATCGCCATGGCAAAGACCGCAAGCCCCACCGCCAGGGTGATCCAGGCAAAGGGGCCGCTGGCGGACAGCAGGAACAGATCGCCGAGGCTGGCCGGGGTGCCGGCCCGGATCGCGCCCATCAGCAGCGCGAGGCCAAAGACGCCCATGGCGATCAGCGCCATGGCGAAGGGCACCCGGAAACGCAGCCAGAACAGCGCCACCGCCGCCGTCGCCAGCGCGAAGGGCAGCGGCAGGCTGGTGAAATCGTTCTGCGCAATCATGAAGGGTTCGGCAAACTGCGCGGTCAGGCCAATGCCGGCATTGGCGGCCCACATCAGCGACAGGGCAATCGCCGGCGCGATCATGCGGCGGCGGCGGATGAAGTATTCCGCCAGCCCCCATAGCACCGCCGCGCCGAGGGCGGCGGAATAGACCGCCTTGGCCTGGTAGCCACCGACCGAGCCGGCGAGATCCACCGCGGTCACGCCGGCCCAGCCCGAGGCCAGGATCAGCAGGCCAATGACGATGAAGATCTCGTTGAACCCCTTGAACAGCTCAAAAGGTTCGTCGCCCGGCGCCAGATTTTCGCGCGCGCCGCGGCGGCTGTGGGCCAGCGCCATCAGCGTCGCCGCCTGAGCCTCGGTCAACAGGCCCGAGCCGACGGCGGCGCGCAGGTCGTTCTGGTCCAGCTGGGTCACCTCAGCGGTCCCCGCCGATGGTTTCCACGGTCAGGTTGCCATTGGTGTAGACACAGATATCGGCGGCAATCGCCATCGCCTCGCGGGCGACGGTTTCGGCCGATTTGTCGCTGTCCATCATGCCGCGCGCCGCTGCCAGCGCGAAATTGCCGCCCGAGCCGATGGCGGCCACGTCATGTTCCGGTTCCAGCACGTCGCCGGCGCCGGTGATGACGAACATGTCGCTGCCGTCGGTGACGATCAGCATCGCCTCCAGTTTCTGCAGGTACTTGTCGGTGCGCCAGTCCTTGGCCAGCTCGACGCTGGCGCGGGCCAGCTGGCCGGGGGTTGCCTCCAGCTTGGCTTCCAGCCGTTCCAGCAGGGTAAAGGCATCGGCGGTGGAGCCGGCAAAGCCCGCCACCACGTCAAAGCCGCCCGGCGACAGGCGGCGTACCTTGCGCGCCGTGCCCTTGATGACTGTTTGTCCCAGCGACACCTGACCGTCGCCGGCAATGACCACCTGGCCATCTTTCTTGACACCGATGATGGTGGTGCCGTGCCAGCCGGGAAATTGATCGTCTGCCATGAATGTCTCCGTTTGTTGCCCCTTATATGGCCGTAACCCCGCGCCGGTACAAGTGAACCCCAGCCGTGGCCGGTGACGGCCGGCAGGCCGCTGCCGGGTGGCGACCGTTGCTGCCATGCAGCGAACGCAGAGCGGGGCTGAGAATCCAGCAATTGTGGGACTCGGCCGCAGGTCCTAAATCAGCCTCACAACCGGCACAGGGTCGGCTGTTTCTTTGAAGGATATGCGCAAATGACGACCGCGAACATCTACGCGCCGCTCGGAGCAGTCACCGTTCTCCGCGTGGTTGATGCCATCTTGAATGCCAAGAGCAACCTGATCGAGTGGAACGAAAGCCGCCGGACCCGCAAGCTGCTGTCGCAGCTGTCCGATGCACAGCTGGACGACATTGGTCTGACCCGTTCGGACATTGCGGCGCTGTAAGCAGTCACCTGCTCGCGCCTGTATCAAGAGCCGCCCCGCATGGGCGGCTTTTTTCATGTCTGCAGCCCGGATTTTGTTCGCTGGCCGCAGTCGGCGGCAAATAAAGTCGCAAATAAAAAGGGCTGCCCGCGCGGGACAGCCCTTTGATGGTCCGGTTTCGGTGCCGGATCAGATGGATTCTTCGATCCAGCTCTGCAGGGCGGCCTTGGGTGCAGCGCCCGCGCGGTTCGAGACGACCTGACCATCCTTGAAGATGAACAGCGCCGGGATGCCGCGCACGCCCATGGCCGCAGCGGCGTTGGGGTTGTTGTCGACATCGACCTTGGCAATCTTGACCTTGCCGTCGAATTCCGCGGCCAGCTCTTCGAGAGCGGGGCCGATCTGCTTACAAGGGCCGCACCATTCGGCCCAGAAATCCACCACGACGGGGATATCGGAGTTCTTGACTTCAGCGTCAAAGGTGGCGTCGGTGACGGCTACGGTGGACATATGCATGTCTCCATGAGTGTGTGGCAACTGGAGTTGGAACCTAGGTACGGCTTTACGGATCGTCAAGGTTCCGCGTAGCGTCGCAAGGCCGCAATCACGAGCTCGTGCGGCAGTGGCATCAGCTGCGCCGTCCGGGTCCACAAGATTGCGGTTTCGATCGCCCGCTCCGGATAGATCTGCGCCAGCGCATGGGCATAGGCGCCCATCTGGCGCAACAACCCTTCGGGACACTGCTGCGGTGAGGCCGGCACGGTGGCATTGGATTTGAAGTCCACCGCCAGCACCCGGTCCGGGCCGACGATCAGGCGGTCGATCACCCCATGTATTCGCACCCCGTCCAGATCCGCGCTCAGCGGCACCTCGGCCAGGGCCTCGGCGGCAAAAACGGGCGTCAGCGCGGGCTGGTTCAGTACCGCCTGCGCCTCGGCGAGCAGCTCGGCGCTGTCGGCTGCATCCTGCAACAGGTTCTGCGCCAGCTGCGGCCAGCTCTCGTTCGGCTGGCCAGGCAGGTGCTCCAGCAGCAGATGCAGGCGGCTGCCGCGGGATTTGGCGGCGTCCTCGTCCAGGCCTTGTTCGCCGGGCAGCGCCTTGGCGCCGCCCAGATCAGACGGGCTGATCGCGGCCGCCGACGCCACGTAGGGCGCGGCCGGTTTGCGGAACAGCTCCGGCAGGCTATGGGTAACGGTCTCGGCAGTCGGCGGTACCACCAACGGTAACCCGTCCCAGTCGCCGTGATGCAGCCGCAGACCGGTCTGCCCACCCAGATCGCATTCGACCGCACCTCCGTCCTTCATGGCGGTTTCCACCATGCGGTACCAGCTGTCCCCGGCCTCGCCGACATCGCCGGCCGCAGCCACGATCAGCCACTTTTCCGCCCTTGTCAGAGCCACATACAGCAGCCGCAGGCGTTCGTTCTGCAGCTTCTCCTGCGCCGCCTCGCGCGCCTCCTGCATGGCGGTCGGCATCTGCTCCTTCGGCAGCCGCCAGACCGGTGTGCCCTCGGCCAGCATGATTTCGGCATCGCTTGGCGCGCGCCGCTTGCCGGTATCCGGCAGGATCACGATCGGCGCCTCCAGCCCCTTGGAGCCATGCACCGACATCACCCGGATCATGTTGCCGGCCGCGCCCATCTGCCGCTTGATCTCCAGATCATCGGTCTGCATCCACACGAGGAACCCGGTCAGGCTGGGCACATCGGTGCGCTCATAGGCCAGCGCCTGCGACAGCAACGCGTTGATGCCGTCCTCGGCTTCGGTCCCCAGCCGCCCCAGCAGTTTCTGCCGCCCGCCGTGTCGGGTCAGAATGCGTTCGATCAGGTCGAAGGGACGCAGGAAATCGGCATTGGCGCGCAGGTCGTTCAGCACCGCCATGGTTTCGGGAAACTCCGCCGCGCGGGCGCGCAGGGCCGGCCACAGGTACCTGTCCTCCCGCCGGTGGGCGAGGTCGAACAGCGCCTGCTCGCTCCAGCCGAACAGCGGCGATTTCAGTGCCTCAGCCAGCGACAGAGAGTCTTCGGGCAGTGCCAGAAAGCGCAGCAGCGCCGCGATGTCCTTCACCGCCAGCTCCGCCCCGACCTTCAGCCGGTCGGCGCCGGCGATGGGCAGCTCGGCATTCTTGCAGGCGCGGATGATTTCCGAGAACAAATCCGAGCGCCGCTGCACCAGGATCAGGAAGTCGCCCGCCTGCACTGGTCGCCGACAAAAGCTGCCGGGGCTGTCGCCATCTTCGGGAATGGTGACGCCGTCCGCGATCATCTGCTTGATCGACTGCGCGATGCGCTCCGCCAGGATCACGGTGTGATGGCGGCTGCTGGGACGGTCGACCGGGCTGGTCCAGTCGGGATCCTCGTCGTCCTCGACCTTCTCGACCACCGGCCACAGGTCAACGCGGCCCGGCAGGTCGGATTTGAAGGCATGGTGCAGCGCATCCGGGCGAAAGCCGGCGCGGGCGCTGTCGCGGAACACCAGGTCCACCAGTTTCAGGATCGCGGCGGAAGAGCGGAACGAGAAGTCCAGCGAGGCATCCTGCAACCCGGCCCCGGTTTCCGCCAGCCGCCGTCCGAATTCCTTCTGCATTCGGTCAAAGGCATCCGGGTCGGCCCCCTGGAAGGAATAGATCGACTGCTTCTTGTCGCCGACCACGAAAATCGTGCGCTCCACGTCCGAGCGCGCGCCCTCGCCGGCGGTGAATTCCTGCGCCAGCTTCTCGATCACGTCCCATTGCACCGGGCTGGTGTCCTGCGCCTCGTCCACCAGGATGTGGTCGATGCCGCCGTCCAACCGGTACAACACCCAGGCGGCGACGCCGGGGTCGTTCAGCAATTGCCGCGCCTTCAGGATCAGATCGTCAAAGTCGAGCCAGCCGCGCAGCTGCTTGCGGCGCTCGTACTCCGGCAAAAAGGCGGCGGCGAACCGGTGCAGATCGTGGCTCTTGCGCACCGCCGTCAGCGCCAGCCGCCGCGCGCGGGCGTCCTCGACGCGGCGCATCAGCGGCTCCAGCCGGTCCATCAGCGCCACATTGGCTTCGCGCAGTTTCTTGGTCGGGAACTTGCCGATCTTGGCGGTGAACGGCTCCTTGGCGCCGGCGCCAGTCAGAAAAACACTCTCTAACACGGGTAAATCCGCCAGTGTCGGTTCGCTGATGCCGGCCAGCTTGTCGGCTGCGCGCTGGTCGGTGGTGCCGCCTTCGGCCAACATGGTGCGGGTGGCTTGCAGCAGCTCCGCCTCGCCCCCCAAGAACACCAGCGCCTCCAGCGCCGCCTCGTCAAAGCCCTCGGGCAGGCCGAACAGCTCCAGCAGCCCGTTCCTGTCCACCGGTTCGGCAAAATCGGCGCGGCGCTGGCAGACGGCGGCGGTCAGCGTCTCGAAATCGCTGTCGCTGACATGGCGGGTCAACGCATCCAACAGCTCCGCCTGCGGCCCTTCGGCAAAATCCTCCATGATCTCGGCGCGCAGCAGCTGGCCTGCGCGGTCGTCCATCTCGGCAAACTGCGGGCTGACGCCGGCCTCCAGCGGAAAGCGGCGCAACAAGGAGGCGCAGAAGGAGTGGATGGTCTGGATCTTCAGCCCGCCCGGGGTTTCAATTGCGCGGGCAAACAGCGTGCGCGCCTGGGCCAGTTCCGCCGGCCCGGTGCTGACCTCGCCCAGATCGGTGAGGGCGGCGATCAGCGCCGCATCGTCCAGCATCGCCCATTCGCCCAGCCGCTTGAACAGCCGGTTCTGCATCTCGCTGGCGGCGGCCTTGGTGTACGTCAGGCACAGGATATGCTGCGGCTGCACGCCCTTCAGCAACAGCCGCGCCACCCGGTCGGTCAGCACCTTGGTCTTGCCCGAGCCTGCATTGGCCGCCAGCCAGGTCGAGGCATCGGGACGCGCGGCGCGGAACTGCGCCTCGGACGCCTTGTTGCGGGTCATCATGCCAGATCCTCCGGCTGTGGTGTGGCGCTGCGGTCCCATTCGCCGTAGCGGGCCAGGTGGTCGTAGTCGCCGGCAAAGTCGTCCTTATGCACCATGCGGCGGCTCGAATAGCCTTGTTCAGGCTCGAAATAGGCACTGATCAGGGTACGCAGATCGTCCCAGATCTTGGCCGGCGGCTCGTCCTCCAGCGGCGCGCGCACCTCGCTCAGCTTGCTGCCCAATCCGATGAACAGCGCGCGGGCGACCTCGGCGGGACCGATGTCGGCAAAGGCGCCCTCCTCGGCCATCGCGGCCTCGATCAGCAGCTGCTTTTCGAACTTCTTCTGCTGTGCTTCCGAAGGCGGCGCGCCGGTCTTGTAGTCGTAAAGGTGCAGAAAGCCGCGGTCGTCCATGTCGATGCGGTCGGCGCGGCAGGCGATGGTGAAATCCAAGGGATCCAGCCGGGCGCTGCCCTCGGCCTCAAAGGCGACAGGCCGTGCGCGGGACTGGCGTTCGCGTTCGGCCAGCACGAAATCGGCGGCGATCCGGCGAATGCGGGCCTGCCACAGGATGCGCGCCACAGGCCAGGGCACATGTTCCTCCAGCAATTCGCGGGAGGCGGCGGTCAGGGCTTCGGGCGTCAGTGTTTCGGGCGCCTCCAGACTGTCGCGGATGAACTTCTCGAATACCTCGTGCACGACGATGCCGCGCAGCAGCGCGTCCGGTTCCTGCACCAGCGGGTTCAGCGGTTTCAGTCGCAGCACGTGTTTGGCATAGATCGCGTAAGGGTCGCGGATCAGCCGCGGAATCTCGGTGATCGTCAGCCGCCGCGGCCGCGCCGCAACCGGCGGGCGCGGCGAGGGGCGCGGCGCCTGCGGGATCGGTGTCGCGGCCTCCAGCGCCTCGGCCCAGCCCAGCCATTGCGCCCCGCGCGCACGCATCTGCGCCAGCGCCTCGGGGCCACCCTGGTCCGGCAGGCCGGACAGCAGGTTGGTCATCCGGTTGAGCCAGCGCGACGGCACCGTGTCGGCCTCCTCGCTGCGTTCCGCGCGGGTCAGCCAGACCTCGGGCGCGGCAATGGCCTGCTGGAAGTCATGCGCCGACAGGCCGATGCGGCGCTCGGGCAGCAGCAGCCCCGCCTGGTTGCGCAGCTGCCGGTTCAGCCAGGGGTCGGGGGCGGCGGCCTCGGGCCAGCTGCCCTCGTTCAACCCGCCGAGTATCACCAGATCGGCCCCCTGGACGCGGGCCTCCAGCGTGCCCCAGATCATGATCGAGCCATATGGCGCATCGCGGTCGCGCACCTCTCCCTGGCTCAGCAGCGCGCCCAGCAGATCGGCAAAGTCGCGTGCGGTCATGGCGCCGCCGTATTCCGCCTCAGCCTGCAAATTTTCGATGCAGGCCAAGGCTTTCTGACCTGCCTTCTTGTCCCATAGCGTGCCCGAACCCGCGGCCTGGCTGCCGGCGGCGAGCCGTTCCGCCAGCGCGCGCAGGCGGGCAACCCAAACGCTCAGCGGCTGCTCGCCGGGTTGGTGCTGGCCGGCAAAGCAGTCCGCCAGCCAGTCTGTCCAGCCGGGTGTCACGCTGCGGCCTTCGCCGAATTTGGCAAAGGTTGCAGCGTCCGGGAAGGGCGGGCCGTTGCGGCGCAGGTGCAGTTCCAGCTCGCGGGTCTGGCGCAGGTGGTCGCCGCGGGCGGCCCCGTCATGGGTCAGCGGGTGCTTCAGCAGCGTCAGCAGCGCGTCACTGGCCAGCGGCTTGCAGAACAGCCCCGCCACATGGCGCAGGAACCGGCCCGGCGGCGACAGCTGCAACGGCTGGCCGGCGGAATCATCGGGCAGGATGTCCCAACGGTCCAGCGCCGCCGCGACCTGCCGGGTCAGCATCCGGTCGGGGGTGATCAGCGCCGCGGTCTGGCCGTCCTCCGCCGCCTTGCGCAGCCGTAGCGCGATCGCCAGCGCCTCGGCGCGCGGGCTGGGCGCCTCGACCAGGGTGACGTCCCGGGTGGCAGCATCAAGGCCGGTCAGCTGCGGCCCTTCGCTCATCCAGGCGTCGGTCACCGGGGCAGGGCGCAGCGCCAGCGACAGGAGCCGGTTGCGCGGTGGCGAGGCGGGCTCGCAATCGGTCCAGCGCTGTACATCACCTGGCGCAAGCTCCAGATCCTTCATCAGCTTGTGGAACCGGTACTGCGGGTGGTCTTCGGAGATCATCGGATCATCCAGCCCGGCCCAGACATGATCGGGCTGGTCAAAGTCGAACCCGGGCAGGATCACTGCGCCCTGCGGCAGCCGGGCAATCGCCTCCATCAGCATCAGCGTGGTGCCGCGCGAGCCGGTGGAGCCGGCGAGGATGATGGGGTGCTGCGGCGGGTTTTCCTGCCATTGGTCGATCAGGTTCAGAACCACCTGCCGCTGCCGAGCCTGCGCGTCCATGGCGCCGTCATGCAGGCCGGTGAACTCATCCGCGATGCCGATGAAGGTCTGGGCGCGGGCCCAGTGGCCGGACATGTCAGAGACATCCAGCTGCCGGATCGTATCGGTGCTGACGCCCTCGCCCTGCATCTCGTCGATCAGCGCCGCCAGGCTGTCGGACAGATCGTAAAGCGAGGCGCGCGCCGCAAGGTCGGGCTGCGCGTCGAGCAGTTTCGCGATCAGCTGCGACAGCTCCAGCCGACGGCGCAGGGGCGGCAGCGGCGGCGGCAGCCCGTCCAGCGTGGCGCGCTGGGCAAGGTCGGTCAGCATCAGCATCCGCGGCAGCAGCCGCGGTGGCCCCTGGTCGAACAGCATCCGCACCCGCCGCGCCATGCGGGCGGTGTTGACGATCAGCTCCGCTCGCGCCAGCGCCTCGGGCGGCTGGCCCTCGCTGCGCCGACACAGGCCGGTGACCAGCGCACGGGGGAAATCGACGCCGCAGGGCACGGCAAAGACACGTGGTTTTGGGGTCGGGTCAAACATCATCGGCAGCAATCAGATCCTCGGCCAGGGTGATCCCTTCGGGGTGGCCCACATCGCACCAGCGGCCGGGATATTCCAGCGCAAACAGGCGGTTGTTCTCGGCCATCCGGTTCCACAGGACATTCAGCGAGAAAACACGCTCCGCGACCGCGTGCAGCGCATCGGTTTTCAGGATCTGCACGCCGCCATAGACCAGATCGCCGCCGCGGCTGATGCGCCCCTCGCGGTCGGCGGAGAAATCGCCGCCGCCCTTGCGCCCAACCGCGCGCGCCAGCGGCACGCAGACCAAAAGCGCATCCATCCGCACCGGGTCCCAGGCGTCACGCGCCAGCTGCAAGGGGTTCGGCCCCTTCCAGATCGCGTCGGTGTTCATGGTGAAGACCGGCCCATTCCCCAGCAGCGGCAGCGCCGCGCGCAGCCCGCCGCCGGTGTCGAGGATCTCCTCCGCCTCATGGCTGATCTGCACGCTCCGCGGCTCCAGATAGGCGCGCAACGGCTCTGGCATGTAATGCAGATTCGCAACAATGCGCTGCGGGCGCAGCTCCTCGGCCAGCGCCAGCGCATGGCCGATCAGCGGCATGCCCGCCACTTCAATCATCGGCTTGGGGCGGTCGCGTGTCAGCTCCCGCATGCGGGTGCCGAACCCGGCGGCAAACAGCATCACGGCGTCAGGCGTGCAGGGCATCAGGGCTTCAGCCTTTCGAGGTTTTCGGGCGTCGGGGCGGGCAGGGCGCTGCGCAGCATTTCTGCCGTCGGCGCCATCGCCGGATGCTCCAGCCCGCGCATCAGGTGGTCCCAGACCCGCGGCATATAGCCGAGGTATTGCGGCTTGCCGTATTCGCGGCTGAGCCGGGCAAACACCCCGAGGATGCGCAGGGCGCGCAGCACGCCCAGCACCGCATAGGCGGTGCGGAAACCGGAGCCGTCGACGCCGGTGGCGGCGATGTAGCGGTCGATCATCTGCATCTCGATGGCGGCGGGCACGTCGCGGCGGGCGTCCTGCAGCAGCGACATCAGGTCAAAGGCGCGGTGGCCGGCGCGGGCGTCCTGGAAATCCAGCATGCCGACACGGGCCACGCCCGCGCGGTCCGGCAGCCACAGCAGGTTCTCGGCGTGAAAATCGCGCTGCACCAGCACCGCATCGCCATGCAGCGTGTCGCGCAGGATGTCTTCCAGTTGGTCGGTGAATCGGGCCTGCAGGCGGGCATCGGGCGCGCCAAGGATGGCGTCGCGGTACGCGGGCAGGACCAGCCCGGCCAGTTCCGCCAACACCCGCGGGCCATAGGGCTCCAGCTTGGGCAGGGGGGCTGCGTGCAGCGCCACCAGCGCATCCGTCGCCGCGGCATAGAGGGTCTGTTCCAGCTCCGGCTGGCGGCGCACGACGCGCGCGAACAGATCGTCCCCCAGATCCTCCAGCAGCAGGAACCCGTTGACCTCATCCTGCGCCAGAATCTCTGGCGCGCTGAGGCCCTGTTCGCGCAAGTGTCTGGCAATGCGGACAAAGGCGGCAATGCTCTCGCCTTTTTCGGGCGGTGCATCCATCAGCACCACGCTGCGCCCCTCGGCACTGCGCAGCCGCTCATAGCGGCGATTGGAGGCATCGCCGGCCAGTGCGCCGCGCTGCCAGTCGGCATAGGGGGTCTGCGCCAGGAACTGGCGGCACAGGGTCTCGCGCGGGCTCATGCGGTGATCCTTTCGATCAGCGGCTGCCACTTGGGGTCGCTCCACGCGAACTGGATATCCCGCTGATCGTCCGCGCCGGGGACCAGCGACAGGGTCAGATGCAGGGCATGGGCGGGGGTCAGCTCGGCCAGCCGATCAGGCCATTCCACCAGGCAGATCGCGTTCTCGAAGGCCTCGGTCAGGCCCAGCTCTTCCAGCTCGTCCAGCGATGACAGCCGGTAAAGATCGCTGTGCCACAATTCGCCCGCGGGCACGTCATAGGTCTGCACCAGCGTGAAGGTGGGCGAGGGCACATCCTCGGGCACGTCCATCAGCGACTGGATCAGGTGGCGGCAGAAATGGGTCTTGCCGGCGCCGATCACGCCCTCCAGCAACAGGCAATCGCCGGGGCGCAGGGCTCCGGCGATCGAGGCGGCCAGATCGGCCGTTTCTTCGGGTGAATTCAGCCTGCAGGCCGCGGTATGTCTCGTCATTGCGGTACAATGGCGTTGCCGCGAAGCTGCTGCAAGCGGGTTTCGACCCTAGCCCTGGCTGATGGCGGGGAAGCGTTCCTGATCCGTCGGCAGCACATTGGTTTCCGGGGTGCGGAAGCTGACCATGGTGGCCCCGTTCTGGATCGCCGAGACCTTGCAGATCAGCTTGGTGCCGTCGCGCAGTTGCACGCGGGACCACCAGGCATCGCGGGCCTCGCAGCCGGCCACGAAGTCGCGAATCTCGCCCCAGACCGGGGTCGGGGTGCTGGTGTCCTGCCAGATGCGGCTGGCATCCATGATCGACACCTTGGCAAAGGTTGCATCCGGGTCCATCCGCCACAGTTCGCGATAGGCGCTGTTGGAAAAGCTCATGGTGCCATCGGAGGAGAACACCGCGATCGCCTCCTCCATCTGGTCCATGATCGACTGGCCCACCTCCAGCTCGGAGCGGAACTGGCGCGTCAGGGTCACTTCGGCGGTGATGTCCTCGAACAGGAAGGCGACGGCGCCATCGGGATGCGGACGGCCCGACACCTTGTAGACGGAGCCCGACGGCAGCGACCAGGTTTCCTGGTAACGACCTTCTGCGGCGGCCTCCAGCAGATCCGCCATCTGGTGGCGCCAGCTGGAATAGCTCTTGGGCTCCGGCATCATCCGCTGATCGCGCAGGCGGTCAAAGAAGGTCAGCAGGTTGGGCCGAGAGGACAGGAAGTTGGCCGGCAGCGCGGTCAGGTCGATCAACACCGGGTTGAACAGCACCAGCTGACGGTTGCGGTCAAAGATCGCGAGGCCGATCGACAGCTGGGCAAAGGTCTTGGCCAGGGTCTGCACGAAGTTGCGCTGCGCCACCTCGGCATCGACCACCGCGTTCACGTCGACCGCGTGGCACAGCCAGCCGGCCTCGGTTTCGGTGGTCGAAACGTTGTACCACAGTTTCTTCTGGCTATCGGGCAGCGGGATGCTGATCCGCTCCGGCTTGCCGCTGGTCATCGGATCCTCGAGGTCGGTAAACAGCGGCTGGGCAAAATCGGCATCGCGGCCGCGGATCTTCTGGCTCAGGTCATCATAGGCGAGGTTCGACCAGGTGACGTTGCCTTCCTCGGACTGCAGCCAGACCGGGTAGGGCGCCTGATGCACGGCGGCACGCAGGGTGGTCAGCTCTTGGTCCAGCGTCTTGTTCTTGTCTTCCAGGTCGCTGCGGCGCAGCTGGACGCGGGTGACGCCGTCGATCCATTCGCAATGGGCCTCGCGGTTTTCGGCCGAGGCGGTGCCGGACAACACCAGGGGGCCGACATCCCGCAGGAAACCGGGTGACTGTGGCAGGCCGGGATAGCTGCGGGACAGTTGATCGCGCAACATGCTCCAGTCAAAGTTCTCCGCCTGGTCGCCGATGAACTTGCGGGCGCCCGAGGACCAGCCGATCAGGCTGTTGTCATCAAACAGGAAAACCGCATCGCTGCGGCTGTCGCCGACCAGCAGATCATGCTCCATACCGCGGCGGCGAGGATTGGGCGACAACCACCACACCGCAGCCGCTGCCGTTGCCGCACAGAGGGCCACCAGTCCAAACCATTCGATCGAAGCGAAATTCTGCATCTTGTCCTGCCCAGTTCAGATCTCGTTTACCGGTATGGTGCGCTAATAAAGGTTAATTCATGTTTAATTGGTTGCCTAAAAGTGAATAGTTAAATTTCTAAAGGTAAATTTTTCCCAATGACAGGGCCGCCATCCTCCATCGCGTCGATTTCCTTGCGCGGCCAGGTGACGGTGACCACCGCGCCGCGGCGGTCGGTGGCGTGGTCGGCCTCGCGGCCATTGGCGAATCGCAGCCGTGCGCCGGTGCGTTCCAGCAGCGTCTTGGCGATGAACAGACCCAGGCCCATGCCTTCGTATTCGGGGCGTTGATGGTGTTCGCTTTCGCCCTTGCGCCGCCGCACGAAAGGATCGCCGATCCGCCCCAGGAGCTGCGGCGGAAAGCCTTTGCCGTCGTCGCTGATGCGCAGCACGATGGTGTCATCATCCCAGGCCGCGGTGATCCAGACCGTGGACTGCGAGAAATCCACCGCGTTCTGCACCAGGTTGCGCAACCCGTGGATGATCTCCGGCTTGCGCAGCACCGTCGGCTGCTGAAAGTCCCCGCCTTCCAGCGGTGCTTCGTCATAGAGCACTGCCTTGCCGCGGTGCATATGCGGCTCGGCGGCCTCGTTCACCAGGGCCGAGAACGGTGCCTGGCGCAGGTGCAGATCGTCATTGCCGGCGCGACCCATGCTGCGCAGGATGTCGCGGCAGCGGTCGGCCTGCGCACGGATCAGCGCGGCATCCTCGCGCAGGTCGGGGCGGTCGTCCAGCTCCTCGATCAGCTCGGCGCTGGTCAGCTTGATGGTGGCCAGTGGCGTGCCCAGTTCATGCGCGGCGGCGGCCACGACGCCCCCCAGATCGGTCAGTTTCTGTTCGCGCGACAGCGCCAGCTGGGTTGCGCTCAGCGCGTCGGACATCAGCCGCATCTCGTTGCTGACCCGGAACGAATAGGCGCCGATGAACAGGATGGCGATGACGATGGCGATCCAGTTGCCGAAGATGAAAACATCCGGCACCCGCAGGACGAACCCGACCTCGGTGCGCAGCGGCAGGTGGAATTCGGCCATCAGCGTCACGAGGATGATCGCGGTGGCACCGATGATGAGGGTCGAGCGCAGCGCCATCACCGCCGCCGAGATCGTCACCGGCCCCAGCACCAGCAGCGCGAAGGGGTTGTTCAAGCCGCCGGTCAGATACAGCAGGAAGGCCAGCTGGAGGAGATCGAACAGCACCATCAGGAAGTTCTCGAACTCCGTCAGGCGCTTGTTTTCCGGAAACGCGAAGATGGCCACCAGGTTGCCGACCGCAGAGACGCCGATCGCCAGGTAGCACAGCAGCAGCGGCAGCTGCAGTTGAAAGTGGTACTGGGCAACGGCAATCGCCGCCAGCTGGCCGGTGATGGCGACCCAGCGCAGCAGGATCAACGTGCGCAGGCGGATCCAGTTGCTGTGTTCCTGCCCGCTTGTCAGCCGGAATAGGCGGTTGATCATCGGCCTGGGTGCTCCCGTAGATGTGACGCCGTGCAGCAGTTGCATCGGCCGCATTTCTTGATAGGTCTGCCGCCGACAACGATCAACAACCCTTGCCTGACCATAGGTGTGACCACATGACCCGTCTTTATGCAATTCTTGCCGCTGTTTGCGTTGCCTCCCTGCTGGGCGCCGGGTGGTTCCTGACCCGCACCGAGGACAGCGGCGACGGGTTGGCACAATGTCGCAGCAGCCAGATCGCGGCGGGCGGCGACACCATTGGCGGCCCCTTCGAACTGGTCAATGCCAAGGGCGAAACGGTCACCGACAAGGATGTGATCACCGAGCCGTCGATCGTCTATTTCGGCTACACCTTCTGCCCCGACGTCTGCCCGATGGACGCGGCCCGCAACGCCGAAGCGATCGATGTGCTGGCCGAGCGCGGCTACAGCGTGACGCCGGTATTCATCTCGGTCGATCCGGCCCGCGATACGCCCGAAGTCGTTGGAGAATATGCCGAAAATCTGCATGAAAAGATGATCGGCCTGACCGGGTCGGAGGCGCAGGTCAAGGCCGCCAGCCAGGCCTACAAAACCTACTACCGCAAGAACGAGGGCGATGACGACTACTACCTGGTCGATCACTCCACCTTCTCCTACCTGGTGCTGCCCGAGCAGGGCTTCGTCGAGTTCTTCCGCCGGGACGAAACCCCCGAGCAGCTGGCCGACAAAACCGCCTGCTTCATCGAAAACAGCTGAGGCGGATAGCTGTTTGACCTTTTCCCTCGCCCGGACATACTCTGGCGAGACTTTGAAACCTACGCGGAGGACCGGGCATGACGGAAACTGCTCTGCAGGAGATCGGGCCGGACAAATCGCTGCTGCTGGTCGATGACGACGAGCCGTTCCTGCGGCGTCTGGCCAAGGCCATGGAGAAGCGCGGATTTGAGGTGGAGACCGCAGGTTCGGTTGCCGGCGGCAGCGCCATCGCCACCGCCCGCCCGCCGGCCTACGCAGTGGTCGACCTGCGGCTGGAAGACGGCAACGGCCTCGACGTGGTCGAGGTGCTGCGCGAAAAACGCCCAGACAGCCGCGTGGTGGTGCTGACTGGCTACGGCGCCATTGCCACCGCGGTTGCCGCGGTCAAGATCGGCGCCACCGACTACCTGTCGAAACCGGCCGATGCCACCGACATCATGAACGCGCTCCTGGCCAGCACCGACGAGCTGCCGCCGCCGCCGGAAAACCCGATGAGCGCCGACCGCGTGCGCTGGGAGCACATCCAGCGCATCTACGAGCTCTGCGATCGCAATGTGTCAGAGACCGCGCGGCGCCTGAACATGCACCGTCGCACCCTGCAGCGGATCCTGGCTAAGCGCAGCCCGCGCTGATCCCGAACCTCTGCTGTCCGCCTTTGCGGCAGGCGCCCGAACCGCGCCTGTCGGCCTGCGGGCAGGTGTTGCGCGGCCGGCGCACGCTGCCTTTACGCGGTATTCTTCGATGTCTGTCATGGTCGGGCTTGATCGCGGTCAACGCCGGGCCTGACACTCCCGGTCTTTCTTGGAAACGGATCCGCAGGTGCGGGCCGTGCAGAGACAACGTTTAGCACGCGGGCGGATACGCCCGTCCACCTCCGCCCCGTGGCGGCGCCGCCATTCTTGCCTTGCTTCACATCCGGCAGGGACCCGGCAGCATACAGCAGTACTGAAAGACGCGTTGACCGACCGGGCAGAGGCCTTGGGCGGACCGCGCTGTTACATCTGTGCGATCAGCTGGTGATGCCGCGCCACGAAATCCTGCCGCACTTCGACCGGCGGGCGCAGGTGAATGTCCAGGCTGCCGGTGATCTCCGCGTTCGGGCGGCCAAAGAACTTGGTCGCTTCGGCTTCTGAAAATCCGGCGATCTGCACCGCTTCCATCCAGGCGCTGACCTTGTCGGCGCGCTTGATCTGCGCCTTCACGGTCTTGGGTAGCGCTGCGGGCAGGCCAAAGCGGATGTGGATCGCGGCCGTCAGCCGCTGGTCCAGCTCACCATAGCCGGGGCCGACGGCGGCTTTGACCGGAGAGATCATGTCGCCGATCACATATTCCGGCGCGTCATGCAGCAGCGCCGCCAGCCGCCATTTCACCGGCGCCTTGGGCTGCATCCGGGTAAAGATCTCCTCGACCAGCAATGAATGCTCTGCCACCGAATAGGCGAAATCGCCCCGCGTCTGCCCGTTCCAGCGCGCCACAAAGGCCAGCCCGTGGGCGATGTCCTCGATCTCGATATCCATCGGGGTCGGATCCAGCAGGTCCAGGCGGCGGCCGGACAGCATCCGCTGCCAGGCGCGGGCAGGTTTTGCGGGCATGAATTTCATCCTGATCACTGTGACATAAGGCCGTGCCTACCCGCTGATCGGGGTGCGGGCAATGGTCCTGTCGCGCGCGGGACGGACCGAAACCGCAGGCCACCATACGCGGTGTTTATACCGCGTGAGTTTGAAACCGGCGCTGTTCGACCCAATATCATTGGTATGAAGGGGCTCCGCGCCCCCTTTCGCGGCAACCCCTTTTCCTCACGTGGCATGCACAGGAAAGGAGATTGCCATGTTCAAGCGCATATTAGGGGTATCACTGTTGTTCGGTATGGCTGCGACCGCACCGCCTGCCCTGGCAGCCAGCTGTGGCGACCGCACCGCCATGACGGAAAAACTGCAATCGGGATATTCCGAGCGGCTGACCGCCGGCGGATTGCAGACAACCCGGCCCCAGGCCACCGTGATCGAGGTCTGGTCATCCGATGAAACCGGTACCTTTACCGTTCTGGTCACGCATCCGAATGGGATCAGCTGCGTCGTGGCGACCGGCTCCTCGTTCTTCCATATTCCGGACTCCGAAGCCGATCCGGGAACCCCCAGCTGACGTCTTGCGCCCCTCTGGCGCGGCCAGTTTGCCTCGGTGATTTTGCCACCGCGGCGTATCTTCGCGACTTTCTGAACATCCTGTCCAGGTTGGATGCCGGGCCGCCGTGTCCCGGTTGCGGGTATCTTCGTTGAATATAAACACCTGCGGTGCTACGCCCTGCTGCAAGTGAACTCGTAACCGGAATGGAGCAAACTATGGCCGGGGATTATATCGTCAAGGACATCTCGCTGGCAGCCTATGGCCGCAAGGAGCTGGACATCGCCGAAACCGAAATGCCGGGGCTGATGGCCCTGCGCGAAGAATACGGCGACAGCAAGCCGCTGAAGGGCGCGCGCATCGTCGGCTCGCTTCACATGACCATCCAGACCGCGGTGTTGATTGAAACGTTGGTGGCGTTGGGCGCAGACGTGCGCTGGGCGTCCTGCAACATCTTCTCGACCCAGGACCACGCCGCCGCCGCCATCGCCGAAGCAGGCATTCCGGTCTTTGCCGTCAAGGGGCAAAGCCTTGAAGAACATTGGGATTACCTCGACAAATCCTTCATGTTCCCGGAAGGTCCGAACCTGATCCTGGACGACGGTGGCGACGCCACCCTGTACGTGCTGCTGGGCGCGCGCGCCGAGGCCGGCGAAGAGATCATTCCGGTGCCGCAGTCCGAAGAAGAAACCGTCATCAAGGCGCAGATCCAGAAACGCATGAAGGAGTCGCCGGGCTGGTTCACCAAGACCCGCGACGCGATCCTGGGCGTCTCCGAGGAAACCACCACCGGCGTTCACCGCCTGTATGATCTGCAGAAGAACGGCCAGCTGCCGTTCCCGGCGATCAACGTCAACGACTCGGTCACCAAGTCGAAGTTCGACAACAAATACGGCTGCAAGGAATCGCTGGTCGACGGCATCCGCCGCGCCACCGACACCATGATGGCCGGCAAGGTCGCCGTGGTCTGCGGCTATGGCGATGTGGGCAAGGGCTCTGCCGCCTCGCTGCGCGGCGCCGGCGCGCGCGTGAAAGTGACCGAAGCCGACCCGATCTGCGCCCTGCAGGCCGCGATGGATGGCTTCGAGGTGGTGCTGCTGGAAGACGTCGTCTCCTCCGCCGACATCTTCATCACCACCACCGGCAACAAGGACGTGATCCGCATCGAGCATATGCGCGAGATGAAGGACATGGCGATCGTCGGCAACATCGGCCACTTCGACAACGAGATCCAGGTCGCAGCGCTGCGGAACCACAAGTGGACCAACATCAAGGACCAGGTCGACATGATCGAGATGCCCTCGGGCAACCGCATCATCCTGCTCTCTGAGGGCCGCCTGCTGAACCTTGGCAACGCCACCGGCCACCCGTCCTTCGTGATGTCGGCCAGCTTCACCAACCAGGTGCTGGCCCAGATCGAGCTGTGGACCCGCGGCGACAAGTACGAAAATGACGTCTACATCCTGCCCAAGCATCTGGACGAGAAGGTCGCCCGTCTGCACCTGGGCCGCATCGGCGTCAAGCTGACCGAGCTGACCCCCGAGCAGGCCGCTTATATCGGCGTCAAGCCCGAAGGCCCGTTCAAGCCGGAACACTACCGTTACTGACGGGTCCTACCCGCACAAAAAAGGCGTCGCCGGAGCAATCCGGCGGCGCCTTTTTCGTTCAGGGGCCGATCGATGGCGCAGCCGGATTGTCCCAGGGTGCCGTCGGGCCTGCACCATTTGTCTCGCATTGTCGGGGTTATTGCTTTGCGGAATCGCGGGCAGATGGGGTATCACTTAGGAACCGGCCAGGACGGCCAGGAACCAGATTTTCAGACGCGTGTGGTGGATATGGGCACGCGGGGTGGAAAGGGAAGGTCCTGTCTGTCCGCAGGGTCTTCCCTTTTTCAGTTTCAGTCGTTGGCTTGCGGCGCGGTCGTTTGCGACGGCAATCGCAGCGCTCTCAGAACAGGGTCAGCACCAATCACGCCGCCGCACAGGCCAGCGTGGCATAGCCGCCGTCGATCACCGTCAGCATCACGGGACGGCCGCCATAAAGGTTGTTCAGCGCGATCCACGGGGTGATGAAGAACAGGCCGATTCCCAGACCGCTCACCAGCCCGGCGCCCAATGTGTCGATGCCCGACAGGGTGAAGACATGGCGCATCATGCCCACCACGATCAGCTGCAATACAAAGGCCAGCGCGTATGTCATCGGATTCTGGCTGCCCTTGGGCTGCCCGTCCGCGTCGCATTCCACGCCGGAGGCCGCGATCCAGGGCTTGGCCAGCGCGCCGTAGTAGCCGGCCCCGATGCCAAAGGACACCGCTGTCGCGACAATCACACTTAGAAATTCCATGTCGTACTCCCCAATGGTTTCAGCCACTTGCGGAGTAGAGTGCCAGATCAATCCGGATCTGTCTGCCCCAGCGCGCAGATGGCCTGCCATTCGGCCTCGGTGACCGGCTGCACCGACAGGCGGGAGTTCTTGACCAGAACCATCTCCTCCAGCCGCGGATCCATCTTGATCTGGTCCAGGCTGACAGGCTTGGCAAAGCTGCGCACCGCCTTGATGTCGACGCACTCCCAGCGGTCGTCCTCGGTGGTGCTGTCGGGATGCGCCTCGGCGCAGACCTCGACGATGCCGACCACGGATTTTTCCTTCTGCGAATGATAGAAGAACCCGCGGTCGCCCAGTTTCATCTCGCGCATGAAGTTGCGCGCCTGGTAGTTGCGCACGCCGTCCCATTCCTCTCCCGCGTCACCCTTGGCCTGCTGGTCCTGCCAGCTCCAGGTGGAGGGTTCGGATTTGAACAGCCAGTAGCGCATCAGCCGATGACCTTTTTCCAGGTGATCAATTCGACAGCCTCGAACAGGCCTGCCTTGTTGTAGGGATCATTGTCGGCCCAGGCCTGGCCTGCCGCCATGTCCTCGACGTCCAGAATAACCAGAGAGCCGGCCATATTGCCATCCTGATCCAGCAGCGGGCCAGCCTGGGCGACCACGCCGGTGTCCTTGATATAGGCCAGATGGGCCTCGCGGTTGTCCAGACGGGTCTGCAAATGGCCGGGTTTGTCACGGGCGATCAAGGCGATGAGCATTTTATTCCTCTTTTAGCGGTCTTTTAAGTAAATGGGCCGCTGCCTCCTCGATCGTCAACTCCTGATCCAACAAATTGGTTACCGTCCGGGTGATCGGCATCTCCAGGTTCAGCTTCTCGGTCTGCGCCGCCACGGCGCGGGCTGTGGCCGCGCCTTCCACCGTGAGAGAGGCATCAAAGCTCTCGCCGCGCCCGATCGACAGGCCCAGCCGGTAGTTGCGCGACAGCTCCGAGCTGCAGGTCAGCGTCAGGTCGCCAAAGCCCGACAGCCCGGCCAGCGTCTCGGGCCGCGCGCCGCAGGCCAGCGCCATGCGCTGCATCTCGGCATAGCCGCGGGTCATCAGCGCGGCGCGGGCGCTGTCGCCGAGGCCGGCCCCGATGACGGCCCCGCAGGCGATGGCCATCACGTTCTTCAGCGCGCCGCCCAGCTCGGCGCCGATGGTGTCGGTGGTGCGGTAGAGCCGCAGGTTCGCGGTGGTCAGCTTCTGCTGCAAGTCGCGGCCACGGTCGGCATCTGCGCAGGCCAGCGTCAGCGCGGTCGGCAAGCCACGGGCGATGTCGGCGGCAAAGCTCGGCCCGGTCAGCAGCGCTGGGGCGGCGTCCGGCAGCACATCGCGCATCACAGCGATCGGGCCCAATCCGGTGTTCAGCTCGATCCCCTTGCAGCAGGCAACCAGCGTCTTGCCCGCCAGCAGGCTGTGGTGGTCAATCAGCGCGCCGCGCAGCTTTTGCATCGGCACCGCCAGCAGCAGCACGTCGGCGGCCGCCGCGGCCTCCAGATCAGCGGTGATGGTCAGCGCCTCGGGCAGGGTGACCCCCGGCAGCCGGGCCGTGTTGCAGCGGTCGCGTTGCATTTCTGCAGCGGCCCCGGCGTTGCGCGCCCACAGGGTGACCGGCCCGTTTCCGGCCAAAGAGATCGCCAGCGCGGTGCCGAAGGCCCCCGAGCCCAGAACCGAAACAGTCATGCCTTTGCTCCCTTGCGGCCCGATCCGATCAGCGCCGGGCTTGCCGTGTCCAGCGGCCAGCGCGGCCGTGCCGTCAGGTCCAGCCCGTCGCGCGCGCCCGCCCGGAAGCGTTCCATCCCGGCATAGGCGATCATCGCCGCATTATCCGTGCACAGTCGCAGCGGTGGTGCGGTGAAGGCGGCTCCAGCCTCGGCGCAAACAGTCTCTAACGCGGCGCGAATGGCGGTATTTGCCGCCACGCCGCCGGCCACGGCGACCGTGGGCTGGGCCGGGTTCTCGTCCATGTACAGGCGGATCGCGCGGCGGGTTTTCTCTGCCAGCGTGTCCACCACCGCCGCCTGGAACCCGGCGCAAAGATCGGCGCGGTCCTGCCGCGTCAGCCCGCCCTTTTCTGCCGCGACCTGGTCGCGCATCCGCATCAGCGCGGTCTTGAGGCCCGAGAACGACAGGTTGCAATCGGGCCGGTCCAGCAGCGGGCGCGGAAAGCGGAAGCGTTTGGGATCGCCGCCTTCCGCCTCGGCCTGCACCGCAGGGCCGCCCGGCTGCGGCAGGCCCAGCAGGCGCGCGGTCTTGTCAAACGCCTCACCCGGCGCATCGTCGATGGTGCCGCCCAGACGGGTGAAATCCTCAGGCCCGCGCACCAGCAGGTACTGGCAGTGCCCGCCAGAGACCAGCAGCATCAGATAGGGATAGGCAATGCCATCGGTCAGCCGCGGCGTCAGCGCGTGGCCCGCCAGGTGGTTGACCCCGACCAGCGGCAGCCCGGTGGCGGCGGCGATGCCCTTGGCGCACATCACGCCCGACATCACGCCGCCGATCAGCCCCGGCCCGGCGGTGACGGCGACCGCATCCATGTCCTTCAGCGTCAGGCCGGCCTCGGCCAGCGCATCGCGCACGCAGATGTCGAGCTTTTCAGCATGGGCGCGGGCGGCGATTTCCGGCACCACGCCGCCAAAGGCGCTGTGCAGCTCGGTTTGGCCGAACACGATCGAGGACAGAACCTCGGGCCGGGCGCCTTCGGCCTGCCGGACGACCGCGGCGGCGGTGTCGTCGCAGCTGCTTTCCAGCCCCAGGATGGTCAGGGTCTTTGTCATGGTGTTACCGTTGCATCGAATTGCCGCCGGGGCTACCACCTAAGCGGCCTGCAAACAATCCCGGGAGCCTTGCCGATGGTCCCATTGCTGATGACACGTCCGATGGAGGCGGCAAGGCGGTTTGTGGCCGAATTGCCCGATGACCTGCGGGCCGCGCTGCAGGTGACCCATGCCCCGTTGATGGAGATCCGCCCCCGGACTGTATCTCTTGATGTAAGCTCCTTTCGCGGGGTGATCTTTACCTCCGCCCATGCGGTTGCCATCGCTTCACGTGAAACCGCAGCGCGGCGGCCCGCGTTTTGCGTCGGCCCCCATACCACCGCGGTCGCCCGTCAGGCGGGGTGGCAGGCGGAGTGTGTCGGTGCCTGCGCGGAGGAGTTGATCGACACGCTGCTGTCACAGCCCCCCCCGGCGCCACTGTTGCATCTGCATGGGGCGCATGGCCGCGGCGCGGTGGCCGAGCGGTTGAGCGGCGCGGGCTTGCCTTGTGAGGAGCAGGTTGTCTACGATCAGGCCCTGTTGCCGCTGAGCGAGGCTGCGAGACGGCTGATCGCCGGGCCGACCGGCGTGATCGTGCCGCTTTTTTCACCCAGAACGGCGCGTCATTTTGCCAGCCAATGCGGAGATGCTGGCAATTTGCACCTGGTCGCGCTCAGCAAGGCGGTGGCTGAACCGTTAGAGTGCTTGAACTTCAAGACGTTGCGCGTAAGCGGAGCAGCAGATAGCAAAGCAATGACACAAGCGGTGCGTGATGCCGCAGACGCAGTGTCGCGGCTTGAGGGGAGCGAAGGCGCGGAGTAGTGTCCGGCCTATTCGCAGGAACGTATTTCAGGAATCGAGTGGGGAGACCGGCGTGGCTGACAAGAAAACTCCGGAAGAGGTGACAGAGACCGACCGCGGCGACGCCCAGCCGGGTACGGACACGGCTGCCGGTCAGCTGGGCGAGGCGACCACCGAAAAACAGGTGCTTGACCCGGAAACCAAGCCGGAGTCCGTCTCTCCCGAGACCGAGACCGAGACCGAGACCGAGACCGAGACCGAGACCGAGACCGAGACCGAGACCGAGACCGAGACCGAGACCGAGACCGAGACCGAGACCGAGACCGAGACCGAGACGCCCGAGGTGGTCTCTGCCACGGAGGCCCCGGCAGAGCGGGCGGTGGAAAAGCGCGGCGGTTTCGGGGCCGCGCTGCTTGGCGGTGCGGTGGCGGCGGTGATCGGCTTTGTTGCCGGTCACGGCGGGGTGCTCGACAGCGTGTTGCCGCCGTCGTTGCAGCGTCCGGCCTCGGTTGATCCGCAAGCCTATGCCGACAGCCAGCAGGCGTTGCAGGCCCAGATCGCAGAGATGCAGGCACGGCTCGAAGGGGCCAGCCAGCCCGACCTTGCGCCGCTTGAGCAGCGTGTCACCGCGCTTGAGGAGGCGCAGCCTGCCGGGCAGGACGCCGGTGCGGTCGAGGAACTGGCTGCCACGGTGGCCGATCTGGCCACCCGGCTGGAGCGGCTTGAGTCGCGCCCGGCGATGGATGCGGCCTCGCCGGAGACGGTCGCCGCCTTCGAGGCAGAGCTGGACAAGCTGCGCCAGAGCCTTGCGGCGCAACGCGCCGAAGTCGAGGACATGCTGGCCAAGGCCGAGGAAATGGAAGCCGCCAGCGCTGAAGCCGCTCGCATCGCCAGCGCCCAGACCCAGCTGGCGCGCCTGCGCTCGGCCCTGGACAGCGGCACCGCCTTTGCCGAGCAGGTGCAGGCGCTGGAAACCCTGGGCGTTGATGTTCCGGACGCCCTGTCCGGCGTGGCGGACAGCGGTGTTGCCACGTTGTCGGCGCTTGGCAGCGGGTTTGTTCCGGCGGCGCGCGATGCGCTGGCCCGCGCCCGCGAGGAAACCAAGGGCGGCGGCAGCCTGATGGATTACGTGAACCGGCATCTGGGGGCGCGTTCGGTCACGCCGCAGGAAGGCGACGACCCGGATGCGGTCCTGTCCCGTGCCGAAGCTGCGGTGGCTAAGGGCCAGTTGCAGCAAGCCTTGGATGAACTGGCGGCGTTGCCGGAGACCGCCCGCGCGGCGCTCTCGGGCTGGGAAGCCTCCGCCAAGGCCCGCATTGCCGCTGTGGATGCCGCAGCCGAACTGGCCCGCAGCCTGCAAGCCAAATAAGGAAACCGTCATGCTTTGGTCGTTGTTGAAGATCCTCGTATTCGTCGCAATTGTTGCGGTCCTTGCTTTTGGCGCGCGCCTGCTGATGGAAACCGCCGGTGGGGTGCAGATCACCTTTGCGGGCACCGAATACACCCTGAGCGCTTTGCAGTCGGTGATCGCGCTGGGCGTCCTGGTTTTCGGGGTGTGGCTGTTTCTCAAGCTGCTGTCGCTGCTGGTGGCGACGCTGCATTTCCTGAACGGTGATGAAACCGCGCTGTCGCGCTATTTCGACAAAGGGCGCGAGCGCAAGGGCTACAAGGCGCTGTCCGAAGGTCTGATGGCGCTTGCCTCGGGCGAAGGGCGCTTGGCGCTGACCAAGGCGGAGCGGGCCGAGAAATACCTGCAACAGCCGGAGCTGACCGATCTGCTGGTGGCCCAGGCCGCCGAGATGAGCGGTGACACCCGCAAGGCTTCCGAAGCCTACAAGCGGCTGCTGTCGAACCCGCCGACGCGCTTTGTCGGGGTGCGCGGCATCATGAAACAGAAGCTGTCGGAAGGCGATGACGAGACCGCCCGCCAGCTGGCCGAAAAGGCGCTGGCGCTGCGGCCCAAACACGCCGAGGTGCAGGACACGCTGCTGCGGCTGCAGGCCCAGGCCGAGGATTGGGCCGGCGCGCGCAAGACCCTGTCGACCAAGCTGAAAACCGGCACCCTGCCGCGCGACGTGTTCAAGCGCCGCGATGCGGTTCTGGCACTGTCCGCTTCGCGCGGGCTTGTCGAGGAGGGCGCCACTTTGGAGCAGCAGGAGCAGGCGATCGAGGCCAACCGGCTGTCGCCCGACCTGGTGCCGGCCGCGGCGATGGCGGCGCGGGCCTATCTGGCCAAGGGCAAGAAACGTCCGGCGGTGAAGGTTCTGAAAAAGGCCTGGGAGGCGCAGCCGCACCCGGATCTCGCGCATGCCTTTGCCGAGGTGGAACCGGACGAGACTGCCGCCGAACGCGTCAAGCGGTTCGACCAGCTGGCGCGGCTCAACCCGCACCATGATGAAACCCGGCTGGTGATGTCCGAGCTGAACATCGTGGCCGAGGATTACCCCGAGGCGCGTCGCTGGCTGAGCGATCTTTCCGAGCGGGCACCTGACGCGCGGGCGCTGACCTTGATGGCGGCCATCGAACGCGGCGAAGGGGCAGACGACAAGGTGGTTCAGGGCTGGCTGACCCGGGCCTTGACCGCGCCGCGCGGGCCGCAGTGGGTCTGCGACAGCTGTAACCATATCCATGCCGACTGGGCGCCGGTCTGCGAACATTGCAGCAGCTTTGACACGCTGACCTGGAAGCGGCCTGAGACGCCCGAAGTTGCCAGTGTCGCCGCGGCCCACATGCTGCCGCTGATCACCGGCCGGGACGCGGCGGCTGACGCCGCGGCTGCTGCGGATGCCGAAATCCTGGCACCGGTGCAGGAGGCCGAACCGACCGCGGAGACCGATGCGGAGGCTGCCGACCCGGACACGGCGGAAGCGGGGGACCAGCCCCGAGAGGGCAAGGAAACAGCCTGACGATATCTGCGGGGCGGGCTTTGGGCTCGCCCCGTTTCACGTCGGCGCGCGGAACGGGCCGTTGTTGCCGCAAGGCGATTCGAAGCCACGCGTCTAGGCGCAAGCCGATCGCAGCTTTGCAGGATGATCTTTTCGATTTTCGGGGAATGGTGCCCAGGAGAGGACTCGAACCTCCACGTCCATACGGACACTAGCACCTGAAGCTAGCGCGTCTACCAATTCCGCCACCTGGGCAGGTGTCGTGAGGGGCCGTATAAGGCGCAATGCCAAGGGCGTCAAACGGAAAATGAGGCTCTGACCGAGAAATCTATCGGCGCGGTTCAAGAGGCTTTTCCCGATTGTTCCCAGTGCCTTGTTCGACCGTGTGCGCGGGCGGAAAAAATCGCTGAAAAATGGCGGATTTGATCCTGCGCAAAGTGCGCCGCCGTCAAAAGAGGCATGCAGCAGTCATGAAACAGATTGACCGCCTCAAAGCCCTTGGGCTGTTCGACAGCCGGGTGCCCCGTTACACCTCCTACCCCACGGCGCCGTTGTTCTCGGCCGAGATCGGCGCGGCCGAACAGGCGCGCGCCTTGCAGCAACTGGACCCGGATGTGCCGGTCTCGGTCTACCTGCATATTCCGTTCTGCGAGCGCCTGTGCTGGTTCTGTGCCTGCCGCACCCAGGGCACCCAGACGCTGAGCCCGGTGGATAGCTACCTGGACACGCTGGCAAAGGAGATCCGCCAGGTTGGAACCTTGTTGCCCAAGGGGGTGCGGATGGGGCGGATGCATTGGGGCGGCGGTACGCCGACGATCCTGACCCCGGCGATGATTGGCCGCCTTGCGCAGGCGGTGAAGTCGGTGTTCGCACAGACCGAGGATTGGGAATTTTCCGTCGAGATCGACCCGACGCTGGTGGATCGGGACAAGATCGCCGCGCTGGCTGCGGAAGGCATGAACCGGGCCAGCATCGGGATCCAGGATTTCGACCCTTTGGTGCAGCAGGCCATCGGGCGCATGCAGTCCTTCGAGGTGACACGCAGCTGCGTCGACGACCTGCGGGCGGCGGGAATACGGTCGCTGAATGCGGATCTGGTCTATGGCCTGCCGCATCAGAGCGAGGCCCGCATGGCGGACACGGTGGACAAGGTGCTCAGCCTCGATCCGGACCGGATGGCCCTGTTCGGCTATGCGCATGTGCCCTGGGTCGCCAAGCGGCAAAAGCTGATCAAGGAAGACAGCCTGCCGGATGATCAGGCGCGGTTTCAGCTGGCGGGTCTCGCCGCGGCGCGTTTTGCCGCGGCAGGGTATGAGGCGATCGGCATAGACCATTTCGCCAAGCCGACGGACCGCCTGGCCCAGGCGGCGCGCCACGGGCAGCTGCGGCGGAACTTCCAGGGCTATACGGATGATGCCTGCCCGACGCTGATCGGGTTCGGGGCCTCTTCGATCTCGCGGTTTGATGGCGGCTACCTCCAGAACGCGGCCGCCACGCCTGCCTATATCGAACGGGTCGAGGCCGGGCAGCTGGCCGCCTCGCGTGGCTATCTGATGACGCCTGAGGATCGCCTGCGGGGCCGTGCGATCGAGATGCTGATGTGCGATTTCCGCCTCGACCGGGCGGAGCTTGCGCGCGGGCACGGCACGGCGGCGGCAGCGTTGGACGACATCTTGCAGGCGCTGGCGGTGCGGTTCGGAGACCTGCTGCGGTTTACCGACGAGGCGTTGGAAATCCTGCCGGAAGGCCGTCCGCTGACCCGCATCATCGCCAGTGCCTTTGATGCCCATACGCCGGAGGGGGTGCGTTACAGCCAGGCCTCCTGAGCCGCCGCCCCCTGCGCCGAAGAACTGCCGGCAAGTTTAATTGTTAAGGCACATTTAACAGCCTGGCTGCTATCCCGGACGTGGGTGAAAATAGTGGTGGTGGATATGAGCGCACAAAGCAATGTGGCGCCCATTATCATCAAGAAGAAAAAGTCAGGTGGTGGCGATGGCCATCACGGTGGCGCGTGGAAGGTGGCTTACGCCGACTTCGTGACCGCAATGATGGCCTTCTTCATGTTGATGTGGCTCCTGAATGCGACGACAGAAAAACAACGCAAGGGTCTGGCGGATTACTTTTCGCCGTCGATCCCGCTGAGCCGGGTGTCCGGTGGCGGCAATGGTGCGTTCCAGGGGGACAGCATGTTCACCGAGGACATCAAGCCGCAATCCGGCACTGGCGCCACCGATATCAACCCCATGGATGCCCAGCAGGCCCAGGGCGATACCGGGATTGATGCCAGCGACAAGCAGGACGCGGAGGACAGCAAGTTCCGCGCCATCGAAGAGCAGCTGTCCGGGCGCGGTGGCGAGAGCATGATCTCGATCGCGATGGCGCGTCATATCGTGACCCGCGTCACCGACGAAGGGCTGATCATCGAATTGTTCGCAACGGATGATGTGCCACTGTTTGGCGAGGGCAATGCCGAGCCGACGCCCCTGTTCCGCGACCTGGTGCGGATGATCGCGCGGGTTGCCGGCACGACCGGCAGCAATGTCGCGGTGGGTGGTCACATCCGCTCGCATCCCGTGGTTCTGGCCAACAATCCGGTCTGGGAACTCTCGCATGCGCGGGCGGACCAGGCGCGGCGGTTGCTCGAATCAGGCGGCTTGTCGGCGCGGCGGATCGACCGGGTGACCGGCCATGCGGACCGTGATCTGGCGGTTGCGAATCCGATGGCGGCCCGCAACAACCGGATCGAAATCATCCTTCTTCGCGACTAACCGGCTGAATTTGCTGGAAGCGGCGGCTGACAGATAGGTCATATTTGATCTGTTAGCCGCCCGTTAATCGCTCTTGCGCTAGCTGTTGCATCAGAATGATTAGATGCAGCAGAAAGGCGTGCTATGACCATTTCTTCGTCGCTGAACGCGGGCGTTTCAGGATTGAGCGCCAACGCCAGCCGGTTGGCCTCCATTTCGGATAACATCGCCAACTCTTCGACCCGTGGATACAAGCGGGTTCAAACCGACTTCCATTCCATGGTCAACGCAGGTTCCGGCGGAACCTATGCGGCGGGTGGCGTGCGCACGACGAACGTGCGGCTGATCGACGAGCGCGGTCCGCTGGTGACCACCAACAACGCCACCGACCTTGCCGTGCGCGGCCGCGGCATGCTGCCGGTGGCATCCGTCACGGATATCGAGGCGGGCGTGAACCCGACGATGATGTTGACCACCACTGGGTCGTTCCGGACCGATTCCAATGGTTACCTGACCACCGAATCCGGGCTCGCCCTGATGGGGTGGCCTGCCAATGCCGATGGCTCCGTCACCAACGCGGCCCGCGACAGCAGCGATTCGCTGGAGCCGGTCCTGATTGATCTGAACCGGCTGTCTGCGGAACCGACCACCGAGATCAGCCTGACCGCGAACCTGCCGGCCTCGGCCACCGACGTTGGCGCATCCGGTGCGCCGGAAGAACAGGTGGTGCGCTACTATGACAGCATGGGCCGCGCCGAAGAGCTGACCATCACCTACACGCCGACCGTTGCGACCGCGCCGGCCACAACCGGCAGCAACGAGTGGACCATGCAGATCGTCGATTCTGCCAGCGGTGCGACGGTGATCGGGGAATACACGCTGACCTTTGATGACAGCGCCACCTCGGCCGGCACCCTGCAAAGCGTGACCACCACCACGGGCGGCGCCTATGATGCAACCGCCGGGTCCGTGACCATCAACGTCGCGGGTGGCCCGATCGAGATCAACATCGGCGTGATCGGCGAGCAGAACGGCATGAGCCAGCTCGGCGAGGACTTCGTGCCGGGCACCACCGAGAAGGATGGCACCCCGGTCGGCTCCTTCGTGTCGGTTGAGGTCAATGAAACCGGCGAGGTGATCGCCAAGTATGACTCCGGCGACTCGCGGGTGATCTACAAGGTGCCGCTGGCCGATGTCTCCAACATCAACGGCATGAAGGCGCTGGACTCCCAGACCTACGAGCCGACCGACGAGGCCGGCGACTTCTACCTGTGGGATCCGGGTGAAGGCCCGACCGGGGAAATCCTGAGCTATGCCCAGGAAGAATCCGCCGTCGACGTGGCAACGGAACTGACGAACATGATCCAGACCCAGCGGGCCTATTCGTCGAACGCCAAGGTCATCCAGACCGTGGACGAAATGTTGCAGGAAACCACCAACATCAAGCGCTAAGGCGCTTGATGCTTCCTGATCCCGGTTTCACGAAAGCAGGCTGAACATGTCTATTTTCTCTGCCCTTAACAGCGCGATGAGCGGTCTGAACGCGGCAAGTCGTTCCTCGCAGGTAGTCTCTGAGAACCTGTCCAACGCCTTGACGCCCGGCTATTCGCGCCGGGTTCTGGACGTCAACAGCCCTGGCGTCGGTGTCACCGGGGTCCGGATCGGAAATGTGCAGCGCATCACCGACCCGGTGATCATGGCCAACCGTCGTGTGGCAGAGGCCGAGTATGGCGCGGCCAAGGCGCAGTCCGACTTCTTTAGTCGCATGTCCGATCTGGTCGGCACCGTCGACGACGAAATGTCCCTGGCGTCGCAGATGTCGGAGTTCCAGTCGTCGCTGATCGAAGCCGTGTCCCGACCGGATTCGCAACCTCGGCTGAATGATCTGTCGGTGCGGGCCAACGCGCTGGCCGAATCGATCTCGCGCACCGCCGAGGGGCTGAGGGACCTGCGCATCAATGCGGACGGCGCCATCGGCAGCCAGGTGGACACCGTGAACCAGGCGCTCAAGGATATCGAGAAGCTGAACGCGCGCATCATGGTGGTCGAGGCCGGCGGCATGGACGTGGCCTCGATGAACGACCAGCGCGATCAGCTGATCGACCAGATCAACGAGATCATTCCGGTCAACGTGGTGCGCCGCGACAACGGCCAGATTTCGCTGTTCTCGACTGGCGGCGTGATGCTGCTGGATGGTCGCGCCTCCGAGCTGAGTTTCAGCCGGACCCGCGATATCATGCCCCATATGACCATCGACAACGGGATGATCTCGGGGCTCGAGGTCAATGGCAAGCCGATCGATACCGGTCCGAACGGTCCCTTGCGCGGCGGCACCCTGACCGCGCAGTTCGAAATCCGCGATGTGACCTCGCTCGAGGCGCAGGAGGATCTCGACGCGATGGCCAAGGACCTGATCGAGCGGTTTCAGGACCCGGCCCTCGACGGCACCATCGGAACGGGGGATGCCGGGATCTTCACGGATGGCGGCAACTTCTTTGACCCCGCCAACACCGTCGGGATCGCCAACCGGATCGAGCTGAATGACCTCGTGTCCTTGAGCGGCTCCGCCGAGACCTGGCGCTTCCGCGACGGGCTGTACGCCACCGCCCCCGGTGACCCCGGCGATTCGAGCCTGTTGCAGGCCTATACGGACGTTCTGGGCGAAACCCGCAGCGTCTCGTCGATCGGGCTGGGGACCGCCAACATGTCGGCCGCGACGCTGACGGCCAACCTGTTGTCCCGCTTCGCGCAGGACAGTGAGACGGCCGCGCGGTCCTCGACCTTTGCCGCCACCAGCTACAACGAGATGAGCCAGGCCGAGCTTGCGCTTGGGGTGGATACCGATGCCGAGCTGCAGAACCTGATGCTGGTCGAGAAATACTACGCTGCCAACGCGCGGATGATTTCCGTGATCGACGAACTGATGGATACGCTGATTAGGATGTGATGCATGATTTTGAATTCTTTTGGAGACATGGCGCAGCATCTCTTCCTGCGCAGCCGCAACACCGAACTGAAAAACACCGTCGCCACGCTCTCGGATGAGTTTTCCACCGGCAAGTCCGCCAACCTGACCGAGCGTCTTGGCGGCGATTACACTTATCTGGCGGATCTGGAAAACAACCTGAACAAGCTGGAAAGCTACATGGTCGCCAATGGCGAGGTGCAGCTGTTTGCAACGGCGACGCAGAACAGCCTGACCACGGTGCAGAACCAGGTGCAGGATCTGCGCAACGACATTCTGCGGCTGTCGCCGGCGATGGACATTGCCAATGCCGAGCAGTTCGGCACCCAGGCCAAGCAACGCATGTCCAGTGCCATCAGCCTGTTCAACTCCGAGGTGGGCGGCCGCACGATCTTTGCCGGCACCGCCACCGATACCAAGCCGCTGAATGGCGCCGATACCCTGATGGCCAGCATCCTGACCGAAGTGTCGGGCCTGACCACCAGCAGCGACATCATTCAGGAGGTGAAGGACTGGTTCGCCGATCCCGCCGGGTTCGACAGCGTGATGTATCGCGGTTCCGACACGGATCTGCGTCCGGTCACGGTGGGCGAAGGGCAGCAGGTGTCCATGGGGATCCGCGCTGACGATGACAATCTGAAGCATACGCTGCAAAGCTACGTGATCGCCGCGCTCGCCAATGAGCCGGCCCTGGGTCTTGCCGATGACGTGCGCATCGACCTGGTGATCGAATCCAGCACCGAGATGACCGAAAGCGAGCAGCGGCTGATCCGGCTGCAGGCGGATGTCGGCTTCATCGAAGGGCAGCTGGAGGCGGTCAACACCCGCAATGAGGCGTCCAAGACCAGCCTGAGCATCGTCAAGAACAAGCTGGTTTCGGCCGATCCCTACGAAACCTATACACGGCTGCAGGAAGCGCAGACGCAGCTCGAGGGTCTTTACACGATCACCTCGCGCAGCTCGCAGCTGTCCCTGCTGAAGTATCTCTGATGATGGTCTTTTTCCGCATACTCCTCAGCTGCCTGCTGCTGATTCCCGCCCTTGCGCAGGCCAATACCATCCGGCTCAAGGACCTGGTCGAATTCGACGGGGTCCGGGGCAACGACCTGGTGGGCTACGGCCTTGTGGTCGGGCTTGATGGCACCGGGGACGGGCTGCGCAATTCGCCCTTCACCGAGGAAATCATGTCCAACATCCTGGAGCGGCTCGGGGTCAACGTTACCGGCGAGCAGTTCCGCCCCAAGAACGTGGCCGCGGTTTTCGTGACCGCGACGCTGCCGCCCTTTGCCCGGGTGGGCAGCACCATTGACGTGACCGTGTCGGCGATCGGCGATTCCAAGAGCCTGCTGGGCGGTACGCTGATCATGACACCGCTGAACGCGGCGGACGGTCAGATCTACGCTGTGGCGCAGGGCACCATCCTGGCCGGCGGCGCCGTGGCCGAAGGGGCCGCTGCCACCGTGACACAGGGTGTGCCGACCGCCGGGGTGATCCCGTCCGGCGCGCGGGTCGAACGCGAGATCGACTTTGACCTGGCATCGCTCAGCTCCATGCGGCTGGCGCTGCGGGAACCGGATTTCACCACCGCCGGGCGCATCGAACGTGCGATCAACAACGAGTTCGGTCGCAACGTGGCCCTGATGCGGGACTCCGGTACCGTGGAAGTCGACATCAAACGCACCAACGCCCGTTCCACGGCCCATGCCGTCGGGCGGATCGAGAACATTCTGGTGGAACCGCAACGCAAGGCGCGGGTCGTGGTCGATCAGCGCTCGGGCACCATCGTCATGGGCAGCGATGTGCGGATTTCCCGCGTCGCCGTGGCCCAGGGCAACCTGACACTGCGGATCGAGGAAACACCGCTGGTGGTGCAGCCGAACCCCTTTGCCGACGGGGAGACGGTGGTTGTGCCACGTACCGGCGCCGCCATCGAGGAAGAAGAGGGCGTGCAACTGGCCGAGGTACCGGAGACCACCTCCCTGTCCGAAGTGGTGTCGGGGTTGAACGCGCTGGGCGTGTCGCCGCGCGACATGATCGACATTCTGAAGAGCCTGAAGGCGGCGGGCGCGCTGCATGCGGAATTCGTCGTCCGCTGATCAACTGCCCAAGTCCCTGCCAAAGCCCCGGACCTGCCTGCCGCAGCCGGGGCTTTTCGCTTTGGCTGGGGACACCCGGACAACGGGGGGCTGACAGCTGCGGCGTCAGAGCCAACCGCTCTGGCAGAGCTGCGGTGCCGCAAAGCAGGCGCAGCCGCCAACGGATCGTTCTGGCGGTCGCCGTCAGCGCGCGCCTTTCCAGCAGCGCTTGTCTTCGCGACATCGGTGCCGCGCGCCAATGTCCGGGCCGGCCGGATCAGCAGGGTTCGCGGGGCTTTTCCGGTGGGAACGGGCCGGTTGCGGCGGCGATGCGTCAATTCCCACAGGCAAGTGACAAAGAGCGGCACGGTGGGCAAGGCGGATCGGGTGTCTGATGCAGACAAAAAAAGAACCGGGTACAGGGTACCCGGTTTCAGAAGGTCGCCAGAGTGGCGGATCAGGGGTAGTAGCTGCGGACCAGGGCGCTGGCGATCAGGCTCCAGCCGTCGGCAACCACGAAGAACGCCAGTTTGAACGGCAGCGACACGATGGCCGGAGGCACCATCATCATGCCCATCGACATCAGGATCGCCGCCACCACGAGATCGATCACGAGGAAGGGCAGGAACACCAAGAAGCCGATCTGGAAGGCCCGGGCGATTTCCGACAGCATGAAACTGGGGATCAGCGCCGACAGCGGCGCGTCGGCCGTCGGGTCAATGCCCTGGGTTGCCGGGCGCAGATCCGCAATGGCGTAGAAGGTGTCCGGGTCGAGCCGGTTCGCCATGAAACCGCGGAACGGTTCGAGGCTTCGGCTGATGGCCTCGCCGGGCTCCAGGCGCTCTTCCAGCATCGGGCTGATCCCGGTCTCCCAAGCCTCGGTAAAGACCGGCTCCATCACGAAATAGGTGAGGAACAGGGCGAGGCTGATCATCAGCATGTTCGGGGGGGCCTGTTGCAGCCCCAATCCCTGACGCAGGATCGAAAGCACCGTCACGAGGAACGGGAAGCAGGTAATCATGATCAGCAGGCCGGGGGCTAGGCTGAGCACGGTAATCAGAAGTATCAGCTGGATCGAACGGGCCGAGATCGACTCGCCGTCTGCCAGCGAAAGGCTCAATTCTTGAGCCAGGGCGGTCTGCGGCATGGCCAGCAGGATCGCTGCCGCCAGTGCCGCACGCACAAATGTCGTATGTGTCATCCCAGCCCGCTTTGCAGATCCGCGATCTCGGTCAGGCGCACGGCAAGCTGGCCTGCCTGATCGCCCTCCAGCTCTTCCAGCTGGCCGCGCGCGACCAGCCGGTCGCCAACGTAGAGGTCAACCGGGTCTTCGACCCGCTTGTCCAGCGTCAGCACCGCGTTTTCGCCCAGGTTGACCAGGTCACGGATCAGCGGCCGGGCCTTGCCGACCGAGACGACGACCTCGACCGGGACAGAGACAAAGGGATTGCCGGCGTCGGCAGATTTCATGTTGAGATCGGAAGCGTCATCCATAATGGCTGTCCTCTTTTGCGTGATAGGTGAAGGCTTCTATCGATTCGTGGATCGTTTCGAGCAGCGCATCGCAGTTGATTTCGCATTCCGACGCGCCAACCCGCAGGTAGGCCTGCCCGGCGGACAGGGTACTGTCTTCCTTGACGGTGACCGGCACCGCGAAATTTTCCGGCAACAGCTTGCGCACCGGGGCGCCCTCTCCGGGGGAGACCATGATCTGCATCGGCTGATCGGTCCGCCCCTTGGCCATCTCACTCAGCTGGTCGACGATATGGTGCCCGAAGGATGCGGCCATCGCATCGGGCAGGATCGCGCTGGTCAGGACCTTGAACATCGGGTCGAGCGATTCGAGCAGCTGATTCTGCGCTTCGTGGTAGGTGAAGTTGAGATCCTCCAGCGAGCTGGCCAGCTCGGCGGAAATGCGGCTGCTTTCCTTGTCCTTGGCGGCGACCGCATCTTCCCAGCCGGCCGTGTAGCCGCTTTCAAAGGATGCCAGCCGCTGTTCTTCGGCCAATTCCTCGGAGATCGTGGGCAGAGCAGGCTCCGCGGTGGTGTCGATCCCGAAGTTTTCCAAAAGATGCGCAATGGTCATCAGGCACGCTCCTCGTTTTCTTCCAGCCAGCCGCGCAGGATCTGAACGGTTTCTTCCTGGCGCTCACCGATCATGCTGCGCAGCCGGTCAACCGGATCGGCGGAGTTGCCGCCCAGGGCAGGCAGGCCCGCAGCGCCCATCATGTCACCGGCGGTGCCCATGGCGGGCAGGTCACCCATCGGTTCGAACTGGCCGGTTTCGTTGTTCTGGATCTCGCCGTCCAGCGCCAGCCCGGCACCCAGGTCGGGCGGCGTCATGAAGCCGTCACCACCGAGACCCGGCAGGGCAGGCAGCGCGCCCGGGGTCGGACCGTCCAGCGCGGCGCCAGCCGCTGCGGGTTGGTTCGACAGGATCGGACGGACCACAAACAGTCCCAGGATCAGGCTGACGATGGCGAGGGCGGCGATCTGGATCAGCGACATGGCGTCGAAATAGAGGTTGTCCATGAAGGAGCTGGTCGCCACCGTGCCCTGCGGCTCGACCGCGGGCAGGTCCATCGACTTGAGCGTGATGACGTCGCCGCGCTCAGCATCAAAGCCGACTGCCGCCGAGATCAGCTCGCGCATGGCGTTCAGCTCGTCTTCGGGACGCGGCTGAAAGACGGTTTCGCCGGCGTCATTGGTGATGGTCTCACCATTGACCAGGACCGCAACCGTAAGACGCTTGATGGCGCCGGGGCCGCGCACGATTTCCTTCTCGGTCTCCGAAATCTCGTAGTTGATCCGTTCGCGGGTTGCGCTGGTGCTGGCCTTGGAGCCCTGGCCGGAGGCGGCATCCCCATCGGGAATATTGGAGGCAACAGTGACTTCGCCGGCCTGGTTGGTCGAGGAATCCGCGCGCTCCTCGACGTCGGTGCTGACCGCGACGCGGCTTTTGGGATCAACGCGCTTTTCGCGGATCGATTCGGTGTCGGTGACGGTCTCGACACTGACTTCGACCACGGCGTTGCCCTGACCAACCCGGGCTTCGACAAGGCGCAGCACGCGTTCACGAATCATCTGCGAGCGGTCATCGCTGCCTGCCCCGGCGGCCGCAGCCGCATCGGTGGATCCGATCAGGGCGCCATTGGCGTCGATCACCGCAACATTTTCCACCGCCAGACCGGTGACGGCCGAGGCGACCAGGAAGCGAATCGCGTTCGCCTGCGCCGGGGTGATCGGCGATCCCATCGGCACGATCGAGACCGAGGCGGTCGGCTCTACCGTGCGCTGGAAGGGATTCGAACCGGTGTTGGCGAGATGCACGCGCGCCTGGCTGACATGCGGGCTGGCGACGATGGTGCGGGCCAGCTCGCCTTCCTTGGCGCGCCAGTATGCGGCATCGAACATCTGCGAAGTCGTTCCGAAACCGCTAAGAGAATCAAGGAGTTCGTACCCTTTGCCGCCATTTGCAGGCAGGCCTTCGCTGGCGAGGGTCATGCGAAGTTCGTCGCGTTGCACCGAGGGCACGTAAATCGAGCCGCCGCGCACTTCATATTGGGTACCGCGCTGTTCCAGCGCCCGCACCACATCTCCTGCCGTGCCGCTTTCGAGCCCGGCATAAAGCAGTGTCATTGTTGGCTTGCTTGCCACATGGGACATGGCGATGACGCTGAGAAACATGATGACCGTGGCCCCCACGGCAATCAGGCGCTTCCGCATGTCCATTTCTGCCCAGACATTCTTGATCTGCTGCACATTAACCTCCGTCGCACCGGCGTTCTGTCCGGTCTGCAACCCTTTTGACGGATCGGCCTTAACATTCGGTTAGTCCCTCGCAGGTTATGAAGATGCTGCACGACGTTTTAGGGATAGCCATGACAGACGCTGCAGTAGACACAGAAGCAGAAGTACCGGCCAAGAAAGGCAAACTGCCCCTGATCATCGGGGTGGTGCTGGCTTTGGTGGGTGCAGGCGGAGGTTTCTTCGCCGTTCAGTCAGGCCTTCTTCCCTTTGGTCAGCAAGCAGCGCCAGAACCGGCGACTGTGACCGAAGAGGCGCCAGAAGGCGTGGACATGGGTGAGTCGGCGGAGGATATCGCCAATATCGCCTTTATCGAAATGGACCCGATTGTGATTACCCTGCGCAAAGCCAGCGGTTTGAAGCACTTGCGGTTCCGCGCGCAACTTGAGGTCGACCTGGTCCACCAGGCCGAGGTCGAGAAAATCCTGCCGCGGGTTGTCGATGTCCTTAACAGCTACCTGAGAGCACTGGAGCTTGACGATCTGACCGATCCGATGGCTCTGCCTAAACTGAGAGCGCAGATGCTGCGGCGGATCAACATTGCCACCGGCCAGGGCCGGGTGCGTGATCTGCTGATTATGGATTTCGTACTTAACTAGGAGGACAGGATGGACCTTATAGCTGATATCCTGCTTGCGGCCGGGGCGTTGGGCGCCGGATTCTATTGCTTGGTGCTGTCGCGCCGGCTGAAGCGGTTCAATGACCTGGAAAAGGGCGTTGGCGGCGCGGTTGCCGTGCTGTCCGCCCAGGTTGATGACCTGAACAAATCGCTGCAATCGGCGCAGCAGATCTCCGACGGCTCCAGCAAGGCGCTGCAGCAGCTGACCGGACGCGCCGAAACGGTGGCGCAGCGGCTGGAGCTGATGATGGCCTCGATGCATGACATCCCCGAGGCCGCGCCCCAAGCCCAGGCCCAGGCCCAGGCGCCTGCGGCGGAAGATGCCGCGATGGCCGCTGCCTATGAGGCCGAATCGCAGTCGCAAGACGCCGATCAGCCGCAACCGGAAGACGGTAAACCGTCCGGCCTGATGTTCGTGCGTCACAATCGCAGCCAGAATCGGGTGGCGTGATGGCCGGCAAGACCAAGACCAGAAAGCCGCGCCGGTTCCGGCGCAGTGGCACGCTGATGATGCTGGCGCTCCTGCTGATGGGCTCGGCCGTTGTGCGGCTCGCCCTCGAGGCGGGACCGGCCATCGCCCGCGAAGTGGCCAGCCTGCAGGACTCCGACAAGGCCGCCGTGGCGCATAACGGCGAACCAAACCGCGAATCGCTGCCGTCCTCGGCGGAGCTGCAGACCATGCTGGCAGCCTTCAAGGAGCGGGAAGCGGCGCTGGCCGCCCGCGAGGCCGAGATCCAGGACCGCGCCAAGGCGCTGGATATCGCAGATCAGGCGATCGAAAAGAAGCTGGCGGCTCTGGAAGAGGCCGAATCGCGGCTGCGGGCGACCCTGTCGATGGCCGATGGCGCGACCGAGGCGGATGTGACCCGCCTGACCACGGTCTACGAGCAGATGAAACCCAAGGAAGCCGCCGCCCTGTTCGAGGAAATGGATCCCGGCTTTGCCGCGGGTTTCCTGGCACGCATGCAGCCGGAATCGGCCGCGGGTATCATGGCCGGGCTGAGCCCCGAGGCCGCCTATACCATCAGCGTGGTGCTGGCCGGGCGCAACGGTGCCGTGCCCAAGGAATGAGCCCAGGCGCAGGCGCCTGTTTAGTCTTTCCTTAGGACGACTCGCCTAAACTGGTAAAAACCAATGGAATTTGGAGTGGACCTATGATCGGTATTGTAGGCATCGTGGTGATCTTTGCCATGGTATTTGGCGGCTACCTTCTGGCTGGCGGCAAATTGGCGATCATCATCAAGGCGCTGCCGTTCGAAATGATGATGATTGGTGGAGCCGCCGTCGGCACTTTCCTGATCAGCAACGACATGGGCGGGATCAAGCATACGCTCAAGGATGTCGGCAAGGTCTTCAAGGGCCCCAAGTGGAAGCCGGACGACTACCGCGACCTGCTGTGTCTGCTGTTTGCCCTGATCCGGATCGCGCGCGCCAACCCGGTTGAGGTCGAGCAGCACATCGAGGACCCGGAAAACTCCGCCGTGTTCAACAAGTACCCCAAGATCATGGGTGACAAGGAAGCCATCAACCTGATCTGCGACACCATGCGCTCGGCGTCGATGAACTACGACGACCCGCACCAGGTGGAAGAGGTGCTGGAAAAGCGGATCGAGGCGAACCACCACCATGCCATGCACGGCAGCCATGCCCTGCAGACCCTGGCCGACGGCCTGCCCGCGCTGGGCATCGTTGCGGCGGTTCTGGGCGTGATCAAGACCATGGGCTCGATCGACCAGCCGCCAGAGGTGCTTGGCAAGATGATTGGCGGCGCGCTGGTGGGGACCTTCCTGGGTATCTTCCTGGCCTACTGCCTGGCGGCGCCTTTTGCCGGCAAGGTGAAGAACGTGGTCGAGGAAGACGCGCATTTCTACCAGCTCATCCGCGAGGTGCTGGTGGCCAACCTGCACAACCACGCGGCGGCGATCTGCATCGAAGTAGGCCGCCAGAACACGCCCTCCCATTTCCGCCCCGGTTTCTCGGAACTGGAAGAGGCGCTTAAATCGGTGAAACAGGACGCAGCATGATCTGGCGTGCAATTGCCCTTACAGCTACCCTTCTGACGGCGGTCGGTGCCCAGGCACAGACCATCGTGACCCGCTCGGGCGAGCATGACGGCTTTACCCGGCTGGTGATGCGACTGCCCGGAAACGCGGATTGGTCCCTGACCCAGAGTGGCAAGACGGCGACGGTGAACATCGATGCGCCGGAGGCCGTGTTCGATACCTCCCGCGTCTTCCGCATGATCCCGCGGACCCGGCTGCAGTCCCTGGGGCAGGTCGGCCCCGGCCAGCCGCTGCGTCTGCAACTGGGCTGTGACTGCAAGGTGACGTCCTACGTGCAGCAGAACGGCTACCTGGTGGTGGACATCCGGGACCTTGATACGCCGGTGCCGCGCGGCGCGACCGTGGCGACATCCTCGGCGCCTCTTGGTGGTGGCGTGCTGCCCCTGACCTCGCCTGGGTCCGGCTACAGGTTCCGGTTCTCGGGCGGCGCGGCCACCGATGCGCGGATGGCGCTGGAGCTGGCGACGGCAGCCAGCCAGCCCGCCAGCACCCGGGTGACCCCGCAGGCCGCGACGGAACAGACGTCGCAAAGCCCCGACCCCGTTGCCGCGCCGCCCGAGGCGCGCATCGAGGATCTGGGGGATGTGATGCTGGCCCAGGGCCGCGACAGCCAGCCGATCCGGACGCCGAAGCCTGTCGAGCCCGAGGCCGATCCGCAGGTGGCCGCCAGCCGCATGCCGGACGCCGGTTTCCTGCTCGACATGGTGGAAACCGAACGGGCGGCCGTCGTCAATGAATCGGAGCAGCGCCTGCTGCAGCAGATTGGCCGTGCCGCGCGGCAGGGCCTGTTGAAGGTCGGCGCGGACGGCCTGCCAGAGGCCGCGATTGCCGGGCTGGATCCGCTGGGGCGCAGCGACCGGCCGCTGAACCCGCTGGATCATATCGCCGTGACCTCGGCCATCGACCGAGAAACCGGTCTGAAGGCGGGGCTGGACGGGGCGGCAAACCAGCAGATGCACTGTCTGCCGGATCGCGCCGTTGCCATCCAGACCTGGGGCGACGACAGCCCGTTTGCGGATCAGGTGTCTGCCCTGCGCAGCGCCCTGGTGCGGGAATTCGACGATGTGAACCCGGCCAGTGTCTACGCCCTGTCGCGGATCTATCTGTACTTCGGCTTTGGTGCCGAATCGCGTTCGATGCTGGAAATCCTGCCAGAGCAGGATCGTGACCACCCCGACGCGGCGCTGCTGACCGCCATGGCCAGCCTGCTCGACGGCGAATCGCTGCCTGTGAACCACCCGTTCTCGGGTCAGCAGGGCTGCGAAGGCGACACCGCGCTCTGGGGCGCGCTTGCCGATGGTGAAATCAAGCGCAACGCCAGCTCGGATGCCATTCAGCTGGCGTTCTCGAAGCTGCCGGTGCACCTGCGCGTGCATCTTGGCCCGCGGGTGAGCAAGATGTTTGCCAAAACCGGCGATCATCACGTGGCCGAAGCGATCCTGCGCGCCGTCGACCGGACAGGTGTCGAGGATGTGCCGGAGATCAACCTGGCGGAAGCCGCCATTGCCGAGCTGGAAGGGGACACGGAAAAGGTCGCCGAGGAGCTGACCAGTGAAGTGGCCGAGCGGACGGGCAGTGCGCCCACCGCCCTGATCGAGCTGGTCGCGCTGAGCGTGAAGGAGCGCAAGGCGCTGTCGCCGGATGTGCCGGACCTCGTGGCCTCGTATGAACTTGAAAACCGTGACACCGAGCTGGGCGCGGATCTGCGGCTTGCGCAGGTGTCCTCCCTGGCGCTGATGGGCCAGTTTCACGATGCCTTCGAGGAACTGGATGACCTGACCGAGCGTGATGGCCCGGCCGCACGGGTGGCCGCGATCGAGCCGCTGATGCTGCTGCTGACCGAGCGCGCCGATGATGTGACCTTCCTGCAATACGCGCTGGTGTTTTCGGGCCAGGCCACGGCGGGCGAGGCCGCACCGGTTGCCGCGGATGTGGCGCGTCGCCTGCTGGACCTCGGCTTTGCCGAGCAGGCACAGACAATGCTGAACAAGCTGTCGCTTGAGCCCGAGGACGAGCGCCGCCGCCTGATGATGGCGGAAGCGGCTCTGGAACTGGGCAAACCGCACCGGGCGCTGGTCGAGCTGATGGGGCTGGAGGGCACCGAGGCCAACCGTCTGCGCGCCGAAGCCCTGTGGCGCAATGGCGAATATGGCCGCGCCGGTGAGTATCTGCTGGCCGAGGACGACGCCAATGCGGCGGCGCGCGGGTTCTGGCATTCGGAAAACCTGGACGCCATCGAGGCGATCAACACGGACGAAGAACCCCAGTTCAAGGCGGTCGCCACCGTAACCACCCAGATCAGCGAGACCGCCCGCGACCCCGAGGGCCTGTCGCCGCTGGCCCACGCCCGGGCGCTGGTCGAAAGCAGCGAGGGCACGCGCGGCGGTATCACCGACCTTTTGCGCCGTGTCGGCAGCGCGCAGGGGGCGGCCAAGGTCAACTGACCGTTTTGCCTTCTTTTGATGGTCTTTTGCAGGTCGCCCTCGGGGCGGCCTGCGGCTGTCGTGATAACACTTTGTCAACGGCCTGCCGGTAATCTGAAGATCGGGTGAATCCTGATTTGGAATGGGCAGAATGCCGAAAAACGATACGATACAAGGCCTGCAAGGGCCGAATCCCTGTGGTACAGGCGCCGCCGGGTTCAATCTTGCACCAGCTGCGGCGCCCTTTGTTTCCGTAACTTCGGGGCAACCACGCTCAGTCGCGGATGCACCGCGCGGGACGCGAGGGCCGAGCCGTGCCTAAGCTGACAAAAGAACAACTTTTCAGCCCCACCGTGCTGCTGGCGCTGGCGCTGATGGCGATCATCGTGATGATGATCCTGCCGATGCCGGCCTGGGTGCTGGACGTGGGTCTGGCGGCCTCCTTTGCGCTGGCGATCCTGATCTTCACCATCACCCTGTTCATCGAGCGGCCGCTGGATTTCTCGTCGTTCCCGACGATCCTGCTGGCCTCGCTGATGCTGCGTCTGTCGCTGAACGTCTCCTCGACCAAGCTGATCATCGGCCAGGGCCATTCCGGCACCGATGCCGCCGGCAATGTGATCGAGGGCTTTGCCCAGTTCGTGATGGGCGGCAGCGTGTTCCTGGGCCTGGTGGTGTTCGGGGTGCTCCTGATCGTCAACTTCATGGTTATCACCAAGGGTGCGGCGCGGATGGCCGAAGTGGGCGCGCGCTTTGCCCTGGACGGCATGCCGGGCAAGCAGCTGGCCATCGACGCGGACATGTCCGCCGGCGCCATCGACCACCAGACCGCCAAGGAACGCCGCGAGCGCGAGCAGCAGGAGACCACTTTCTTCGGGTCGCTGGACGGTGCCTCGAAATTCGTCAAGGGCGACGCGATTGCCGGGCTTCTCATCACCCTGCTGAACCTGGTGATGGGTCTGATCATGGGCGTTCTGGTCCATGGCATGCCGGTGGGCAGCGCCTTCGAGACCTATGCCATCCTGACCGTCGGCGACGGTCTGGTGTCGCAGATCCCCTCGGTCATCATCTCCATCGCGGCGGCGCTGCTGCTGGCGCGTGGCGGGGCCACCGGTGCCACCGATACGGCGCTGGTGGACCAGTTCGGCCGTCACCCTGCCGCGCTGGCCACGGTTGCGGTGCTGATGGTGATGTTCGCATTGGTGCCCGGCCTTCCGTTCCTGCCCTTTGTGCTGGGCGGCAGCGTGCTGGGCTTTGCCGCCTTCAAGATGGCCAAGAAGAAACAGGACGACGCGGAAGCCGAGATCGAAGAGAAGATCGAGGAAGCCTCGGATCCCTCCACCGCGCGACCCCTGGGCGATATCCTGGACCTCGATGACCTGCATCTCGAGTTCGCGCCGGACCTGGTCAGCATGGTGCTGGATGCCGGCACCGGGCTCGACGCGCGGATCGCCAACATGCGGTCCCATGTGGCGACCTCCTTTGGCCTGATCCTGCCGGAGATCCGGCTGACCGATCAGCATGATCTCGAAAAGGGCACCTATGTCATCAAGGTCCAGGGCGTCGAGCAGGTGCGCGGCTTCCTGCATCCGGACATGGTGCTGGCGCTGATGCCCGACGACCATGCCTCGCTGCCGCCGGGGACCGATGTCACCGAGCCGGTCTACGGCGCGCCTGCCCGCTGGATCCCCGCCAAGGCACAGGAGCAGGCGGCGTTGTCCGGTGCGACCGTGGTCAGCCCGCCGGAGATTCTGGCCACTCACCTGCTGGAAGTCATCAAGCAGAACTTCGGCCGTTTGCTGACGCTGAAATCGCTGCGTCGCCTGCTGGACGAGATGACCCAGCTGTCCGACACCTACCGGGCCGAGGCGAACCGCAAGCTGCTGGATGCGCTGGTGCCGGAAAAGGTCCCGATGGATACGTTGCACGCGGTGCTGCGACTGCTGCTGGAGGAACGCGTGTCGATCCGCAACATGCCGCTGATCCTGGAAGCCATCGCCGAGGCCCGTCAGCATGTGTCCCAGCCGGAGCTGATCTGCGAGCATGTGCGCCAGAGACTTGGCTTCCAGCTGGTCGCGGAGATGAAGCGCGAGGACGGCACCATCCCGCTGGTGCAGCTGGCGCCCGAGTGGGAGGACAAGTTCTCGACCTACCAGGTCGACGGCCAGGGGGCCGGGCTGGACATCGCGCTGCCGCCGGACCTCTTCAACCGGCTCGCCGACGGGCTGACCGAGAAACTCTCGGGCATCACCGATCAGGGCATTTTTGCCGCCGTGGTCACCTCCACCCGTCGCCGCCGCTACCTGCGTACGATCCTGAAGTCTCGGGGCATCACCAACCCGGTGCTCTCCTTCGAGGAGATCGGTCTGGAGGCGCAGCCGTCGCTGGTCGGGATGGTGCAGGCATGAGCCTGAACTTTCTGCCCCCGGAGCTGGTCATGTTGCTGGGGGCCGGATTCTGGCATGCGGCGATTGTCTTTCTGCGGGTCGCGGCGATGGTGTCGGTGCTGCCCGCCATGGGCGAAATGTACGTGCCGGTGCGGGTCAAGCTGGCCGTCTCCATCGCGTTCACCTTCGTCGTCGCCCCGGCTTTGCCTGCCTTTGCGGAGCCGGATGGGGTGATGGGTTTTGCCCGCTTTGCCGCAACCGAGGCCCTGATCGGGCTGGCGCTGGGGGTCGGGGTGCGGATGTTCGTGCTCGCCCTGCAGACCGCCGGGGCAATGGCCGCTCAGAGTACGTCGCTCTCGCAGGTTCTGGGCGGCATCGGTGCCGAACCGATGCCCGCGCTGGGCGCGGTGCTGATGATCTCGGGGGTGACGCTGGCGGTGATGATGGGCCTGCATGTGCGTGTGGCCGAGCTGATGATCCGGTCCTACCAGCTGTTTCCCGCCGGGCAGTTCCCGGGTGCCGCCGGACTGGCGGAATGGGGCGTCCACCGCGTCTCGCAGAGCTTTTCACTGGCCTTCACCCTGGCGGCGCCCTTCGTGATCACCGCGGTGATCTACAACCTGGCGCTGGGGGTCATCAACCGGGCGATGCCGCAGCTGATGGTCGCGATGGTCGGTGCGCCGGTGATCACCTTTGGTGGCTTGTTCATCCTGATGGTTGGTAGCCCGATGATTCTGGATGTCTGGTCGCGGGCCCTGGTGACCTTCTTCGCCGATCCGGGAGGCGGCATGCCATGAGCGGTCAGGACGACGATTCAGACAAGTCATTCGAGCCGACGGAACAGAAGCTCCGAAAGGCCCGCGAAAAAGGCGAGGTGGCCAAATCCACCGACCTGTCCGTTGCGGCCGCCTATCTTGGCCTGATCGTCGCCTTCTATGCGGCCGGCAGCAGCAGCGTCGAGGGGCTGGGAACTGCACTGATGGCATTTCTGGACCAGCCCGACCGGCTGGCGCCGCTGTTTTTCGACGGATCCGCCGCGGCCCCGTCCGGGGGATTCGTCGGGAGTGCGATCAAACCGATTCTGCCGTGGTTCCTGGTGCCCTTCGTGTTCGTGCTGCTCTCGATCATCGGCCAGCGGGCGCTGGTCTTCGCGCCCTCCAAGCTGGAACCGAAGCTGTCGCGCATTTCGATCATCTCCAACGCCAAGAACAAATTCGGGCGCTCCGGCCTGTTCGAATTCCTCAAGAGCTTCGTCAAGCTGGTGCTGTATTCGATCTGCCTTGGCGTCTACCTGTCAAAACGCCTGCCCGAGATGATTTCCTCGGCGGGCACCGGTCCGCAGTCGGTGGTGATGATGCTGGCGCAGCTGTCGCTGGAGTTCCTGTTCCTGGCGCTGATCATCGCGCTGGCGATCGGTATCATCGATGCGGCGTTCCAACACGCCGAACACCACCGCAAGAACATGATGTCGCGCAAGGAACTTCAGGACGAGATCAAGGACGCCGAGGGCGACCCGCACACCAAGGGCCAACGCCGCCAGCGCGGCATGGAGATCGCGATGGGCCAGATGCTGGCGGATGTGCCCAAGGCCGACGTGGTGATCGTCAACCCGACGCACTATGCCGTGGCGCTCAAATGGAGCCGCGAGAAGGGCACGGCCCCGGTCTGTGTGGCCAAGGGGGTTGACGAGGTGGCCGCGGCGATCCGCCGTGTCGCCAATGAAAACGGTGTGCCGATCCACAGCGACCCGCCAACCGCGCGTGCGCTGCATGCGACGATCGAGATCGGCGAGGAAGTCGAAGAAGAGCATTACGCGCCGGTTGCGGCAGCGATCCGGTTCGCCGAGGAAATGCGCAAGCGCGCCAAGGGGAAAGTGACATGAAGCAGAAGATGCTGGACCAGATGGCGGCAGTCACCGCCGCGCAGTACATGCAGGAACATGCCAAAGTGCAGCCGATCCTTGCCCGTGAGGCGCAGCTTCGCGGACAGCTGGCACAGCTGAACGCGCAGGTTCAGTCAGTGCGGGAGCAGGGCGACGGCGACCACGCGATGAAGGCGCTCGGGGCGGATCTCTTGTGGCAGGGCTGGCACACGCGCACCCGCAGGCAGCTGAACCAGGACCTGGCCAAGGCCACCGCACAGAAGCTGCGGGTGATGGACCAGCTGCGCCAGGCCTTTGGTCGCAAACACGCGGTCGAGACCATGGCCGCCTCCGAACGCAAGCGCCGCAAGGCCGAACAGGCCAAGAGCTTCATGGATCAGTTGCTGGGGCAGTAGACCAGCTGCCCGGCGAAAACGGGAAAGGCCGACCTGCAATGCAGGTCGGCCTTTTTCAATGTTGGGACCATGTGACGGCTCAAACGTCCTGGCGGGAGATCTCCATGATCAGGACGTCATAGACATCCTTTCCGAGGTGTTTTTGGGCCGCCTCCCGCAGGGCGGTCCGCAGCGGGTCCAGCACGTCCGAGCGGGTAAAGGCGCCGCGGAAGCCGCCCATGTTGGCATGATCGAACAGCACCTGAAGGAACACGTCGCGCAGCTTCGGCTCATAGGCGTGGACCTTTTCGGTGGTGCCTTTCTTGGCTTCCAGGCTCAGCGACATCACGACCAGAGAGGTGAGATTCTCGCGCTCGACCACCGGCACCACGAACTGGTTGTTGATCTTGATGTATTCGCGCTGGTTCTCTTCGCTGAGTTCCTCGGGCTCCTTGGCTTCGGGCTTGGGCGCGGCGGGCTTGCTGGCCTCCGCGCTCTCGACCGGCTCGGGGGCAGGCGCCAGCATGATGCCGGCACCGATGCCGCCCCCGGTGCCGAGTATCAGCAAGATAACAGGGAGAAGTTTGGACAACATGGCGATCCTCAGAACGGCAGGACGACATCAAGCAGCTGCTGGCCGTAGCGCGGCTGCTGCACGTCGGTGATCTGGCCACGTCCACCGTAGGAGACCCGCGCCTGGGCGATCTTGTCATAGGTGATCTCGTTCTGGCGGCTGATGTCCTGGGGCCGGACATAACCGGTGACCAGCAGTTCCCGCAGTTCGAAGTTCACCCGCAGCTCCTGGGTGCCGCTGATCGCAAGCACCCCGTTGGGCAGCACGTCGACAACGGTGGCGGCAATCCGCAGTTCCAGCTTTTCGCTGCGCTTGACGGAGCCCTTGCCGCCGGAGGAGCTGGAACTTCCCAGCTCGACCGCGTTGGCGGCGGAGGCGCCTTCGGGCAGTTTCTCGTCCAGCCGCTGGGGCAGGCCGAGCAGCTGCGGCACGTTCAGGCTTTCGGAACCGGAGCGCGAGCGCTGGGTGTCGTTGGAGATCTCGGCTTCCTCGTCGATTTCGATGACCACGGTCATGATGTCACCGCGTTTCATCGCCCGGCGGTCGCCCAGCAGCGATTGCTGGCCACCGCTCCACAGCGAGGCTCCGTCCACCGTACGGCGGGTCTGGGTCTCGGTCGGCAGCCCCTGGTACAGCATGGCGACATGCTCGTTCGACTCGGTGGTGGGGGTGAAGGACGGTGCCTTGCCCAGGTGGTCCATCCGGCCACAGGCGCCGAGCACGACCAGGCCAAGAAGCAGCGGTTTGACGGGGGTGAGTTTCATGGTCATCAGTTTACCTCTACGGAGCCGTCTTGTTTGACCCGGCCGGTGACGGTGGTGCGGGAAGAAAGATTCATGACCCGGACGGCTTCGCCAACCGAGCCACGGCCAAGCGAGCGGCCTTCGGCGGCGATGGTCAGCCCGCCCTGACGGAAGATCAGGGTGACCAGGTCGTTGCGTTCGATGATGGCCGGCGGGCCGATGTCGCCGGGCCGCAGCGGGCGCCCGGCATAGAGCGCGACACGCGCTTCCATGCCGATCACTTCGGAAGGATTGGTCAGCGCGCCCATGATCTCGCCCTTTTTCAGCGCCAGATCTTCGGCGTTGACGATGTCCTTGGCACGGATCGTGCGCACCGGGACCAGGTAATCCGCGAGGGCGGGAGGCGCGCAGAAGGCGCCGGCGATCAGGAGAGCGAAGACCTGTTTCATCAGCGGACCTGCGTGGTTGCGCCCATCATCTGGTCAACCGCCGAGATGACTTTGGCGTTCATTTCATAGCCGCGCTGGGCGGCGATCAGTTCGGTCACTTCGCGCACCGCATCCACCGAGCTGGCCTCGAGATAGCCCTGGCGCAGGGTGCCAAGGCCGTCTTCGCCCGCGGTGGAGACGGTTGCCGGGCCGGAGGCCTCGGTCTCGGTGAACAGGTTGCTGCCGATCGCTTCGAGCCCCTTGGGGTTGGTGAACCCGGCGAGCGTGAGCTGCCCCAGCAGTTGTCCGGCGGAGGTTTCGTCGAAGTAGCCGTAGACCTCGCCCTCGGCATTGATCGAAATGCTCTTGGCATCGTCGGGGATGGTGATCTCGGGAGAGACTGCAAAGCCGTCGTTGGTGACGATCAGCCCCTCGGCGGACCGTTTCAGCGAGCCATCCCGGGTATAGGCGGTCTGACCGGACGGTAGCGTCACCTCGAGATAGCCCTTGCCATCGATGGCGACGTCCAGATCGTTGTTGGTCTGCTGCAGCGCGCCCTGCGACAAGTGAACGGACACGGCCGCCGGGCGCACGCCCAGGCCCACCTGCACGCCGGTCGGCAGCACGGTGCCGTCCGAGGCATTCACCGACCCCGCCCGCGACACCTGCTGGTAATGCAGGTCGGCGAACTCGGCGCGCCGTGCGTTGTAGGCGGTCGTGTTCATGTTTGCGAGGTTGTTGGAGATGGTCTCCACCCGCAATTGCTGGGCGCTCATGCCGGTGGCTGCGATCTTCAAGGCGCGCATCTGGATTCTCCTAGGTGGTCTTGATCAGGTTTTTGATGGCATTGCGGACGCGTTCGTCTTCCGCCTGCAAAAAGCTCTGGCCCATTTCATAGGCCCGCTGGACTTCGATCATGCGCGACACTTCGGAGATCGCGTTCACGTTCGAGCCTTCGAGGAAGCCTTGCAGCACCTTCGAATCGAAGTTTTCCTCGATGTCGCCTTCGACGCGGAACATCACGCCGTCCTCCCGGACCAGCGTGTGCTGTTCGACGGGCTGGAACAGGCCCAGCTGGCCCAGAAGGCGGCCATTGGCGCTGAGCGACCCATCGGAGCCGACCTCGACCTTGCCTGCATCCGGCGGCACGAAAACCGGGGCGCGGCCCGCGTCCAGCACCCGGTAGCCATCCATGGTCACCAGATCGCCTGCCGCGTTCGTGGAAAAGGCGCCCGAGCGGGTCAGCCGTTCGCCCTGCGGTGTTTCCACCATGAAGAAGCCGTCCCCTTCGATGGCGAAGTCGAAATCGCCACCGGTCTGGGTCAGCTGGCCCTGCTCCATCGAGGTGTTGAAGATATTGGCGCGCGACATCGACAGCGATTCCTGTCCGGGCGCGGATTTCACGAATTCGGAAAAGATCAGCCCCTCCTGGCGATAGCCGGTGGTGGCCGAGTTGGCGATGTTGTTTGCGATCACCCGCATTTCGCGCATCAGTCCGGACTGACGGGACAGCGTGGCGTAACCTGTTGTTTCCATTACAGACCTCCGGCAATCATCGGAACGACGTGACCATCAAAAAAGGCCACAAGGGTTTGGGTCATGAAGCCCATGGTCATCCAGAACACGACCAGGATCGCAGTCAGCTTCGGGACGAAGGTCAGCGTCATTTCCTGCACCGAGGTCAGCGCCTGGAACAGGCCGATGACGACACCCACGACCAGCGCCACCAGAAGGATCGGCGTCGACATGGTGACTGCGGCCCAGAGGGCCTGACGCAATGTGTCGTAGAACAGGCTTTCGCTCATCATGGCTCAGACCGGCATTCTCAGAATTTCCTGGTAGGCCTCGACCACCTTGTTGCGCACGGTGACCGCGGTTTCGACCGCCAGTTCGGTCTGCGCCAGGGCCTGCACCAATGCGTGCGGATCGGCTTGGGAGGTCATCGCCTGCACCGAAACCTGCTCGCTTTGCTGCAGGGTGGTGGCGAAGTCCTGAAAGCTCTGTTTCAGCTGGGCGCCGGCGCTGGTGCCGGCATAGTCAGGGTCAACCTTGGTGGCCGGACGTGCCGCGGCATAGCCAGTGGCGGCGGAAAGACTGCGAATATCCATTCTGGATCTCCAATTGGCTTGGGGGAATTATCGTCTCAGAAGTTCCATGAGAGAGGAGGACATCGAGCGGGTCTGCTCGAACATTTTCAGGTTTGCCTCGTAGCTGCGCTGGGCCTCGCGGGCGTCGGCAATCTCGATCATCAGATCGACATTGGAGCCTTCGTAATGGCCGCTTTCATTGGCCAGCGGATGCGACGGGTCGTAGATTTCTTCGAGGTCGCTGCGGTCCAGGGTGACCCGGCCGGTGCGGACATGTTCCACGTCGGTCTGCAGCTCGCGCACCGATTCGAAGGGGACCGTCTTGCGGCGGTAGCCGGGGGTGTCGGCGTTGGAGATGTTCTCCGATACGTGACGCAGGCGGGCGGCCTGGGCCTTGAGACCGCTGGCCGTGACGGAAAGGGCTCTGGAAAATTCACTCATCGATCAGCTCCTCCTCAGGGTTTGCCCAGGCTTGCGCGCAGGATGTTCATGGAGGACTTGTAGATCGCCATCGCCCGCTTGTGCTGGCGTGCCACCTCGACCCCCTTCAGCATCTCGGTTTCGATCGAGACGGAGTTGTCATTGGGGTCGCTGCCTGCATCAGAGCTGGTGATCGCCCAATCCATGCCGCTGCCTGCGCTGCCATTGAGGTGGCTGTCGCGGGTGGCGATCATGCTGCCGGGGCGTGCGCCTGCGGCGAAAACTTCCGTGAAGGGCTTGATGTCCTTGGCGTGGTAGCCAGGCGTGTCGGCATTGGCGATATTCTGTGACACCAGTGCCTGGCGGGTGCCGGCATGGGTTGCCATGGAATAGGCAATTTTGAATACGTTCAATTCTGTGAACACCAGGGTTTCTCCCTTGATCGATTTCAATCAAGGCTTAACCCCGATTCCTTTAGAAATTGTTTTCAGGACGCCAACGGAGACCGCCGCAATGAAAGCAGAACTGACTGCACTGACCCGCCAGATTGCCGGCAAGCGGCTGACCACGCAGATGGGTCGGGTCGCCGGGATCGCCGGTGGCGAGATCGAAATCTCCGGGCTGGCCTCGGTTGCCCGCATCGGTGATCGACTGATCCTGCGACGTGGCCCCGGTGACGAGTTGCACGGCGAGGTCCTGAAGATTAACGGCAGCAGTATCAGTATGTTACCTGATCGCGCGCCGGACCGTGTCGCAATCGGAGACCCGGTTTTGTTGCGCCCGTCGCCGGATTTCGCGCCCAGTGATCATTGGATCGGGCGGGTGATTGACCCGTTCGGCGAGCCGCTCGACGGGCGGCCGCTGCTGCCGGGGGCGGAGCCGCGCGACCTGATGGCCGCGCCGCCCAAGGCCGCCGAACGCCGACCGCTGGGAGAGCGGCTGGCAACGGGGCAGGCGGTTCTGAATACGATTCTCCCCATCGTGCGCGGTCAGCGCGTGGGGCTTTTTGCCGGCTCCGGCGTTGGTAAATCGTCGCTCCTGGCGAAACTGGCCAAAAGCATGGAAGCCGATGTGGTGGTGATGGCGCTGGTCGGCGAGCGGGGGCGCGAGGTGAATCACTTCGTCGAGGACGTGCTGGGACCGGAGGGCATGAGCCGCGCGATTGTCGTCGCGGCCACCTCGGACCAGTCCGCCCTTGTGCGCCGCCGCTGTGCCTGGTCGGCGATGACCGTGGCGGAACATTTCCGGGACCAGGGCAAACACGTGCTGTTCCTGGCCGACAGCGTGACCCGCTTTGCCGAAGCCCATCGCGAGATTTCCGCGGCCTCGGGCGAGGCACCGGCCCTGCGCGGCTATCCGCCCTCGGTGACGCCGCTGATTACCGGCCTGTGTGAACGCGCGGGCCCCGGCAGCGCCGATCAGGGCGACATCACCGCCGTGTTCAGCGTTCTGGTGGCGGGCTCCGACATGGATGAGCCGATCGCGGATATCCTGCGCGGCGTGCTGGACGGCCATATCGTGCTGAACCGGGAAATTGCCGAACGTGGTCGCTTCCCGGCCATTGATGTCTCGCGTTCGGTCTCGCGCAGCCTGCCAGCCGCGGCGACCGCCGAAGAGAACGCGGTGATCCAGGATGTGCGCAAGTTCCTCGGCGCTTATGAGCAGTCCGAGGTGATGATCCGGGCGGGCCTGTATTCCGAGGGCAACGATGCGGTGCTGGACAAGGCGGTCAAGCTGTGGCCCGAGCTGGACGCGTTCTTCGGTCGTGAAGACCCGGAGGGCATCACCAGCAGTTTCAACCGCCTGCTGCTGCTGATGCGCCGCGCGAAGGCCGGGCGCTGAGGTTGCCCCTGCCCCTGGCAACATTGAAACGTTGCGGCGTTCGCTGAAATGAAAAAGGCTCCCAGTCAATTCTGGGAGCCTTTTTCAATTTGGATCTTCAAGGGAAGGTGAAAGGTCTCGGGGGCTTGTTCCAAGCCCTGTGTCTCTTTCGGACCAGCCTTGTGATGTTTCAGATGGGCCGCCCGCATGGCGGGCGTTTGAGGCCGCATCGACGCCGCGGCGCGGGGCCGCGGCCAGGTCATGGATCAGGAAGGGCGGACCGCAAACAGGCGGTCTTCGCGGGCCAGAAGCGTGCGCAGTGCCTTGAGACAGCGGTAGTGATTGTCGCCGATCAGGGCTTCGGTCGCCTCGGCCAGGGAGGCGCGGCTGTCGGGGTCGGTGAAGACCTGGCTCAGCTCCTCGATGCGCCGCAGCATCGGCAGGCGCTCTTCTTCGGGGTCGGCGTCGCCGGAAAGGATCAGCTGCGCCGCGTAACACACCCGGCGCACCGGGGTATTGGCTTCTTCCGGATGGATTGCATCGCGCAGGCGCAGGATGTTGGCGTCCGGGGTGACAATCGACAGGCGGCTGCGACGGTCGCCGTTTTCGATCACCGCACCGTTCACAAGGACACGCTCCTTGGGGGCGAGTTTCAGGACAAGTCCGCTCATATTCAGGATGCTCCGCTGCGGAGGCCACGCATGATGGCCGTATTGATTTCCACCAGCGGGCGTACGTTGGCCTTGCGCTGCAGTACCTTGCTGGTGTGTTGTCTTGTGAATTCCGCCAGTTCGAAGAGGCTCAGCTTCAACTCGTCCGGGTAGGGGTTTCCCTTGTTGGCAAGATCGGCTGTGAAAATGGACCAGAGTTTGCGGTTGTCATTCAGGGCGGCAACCAGATCCTGGAACCCGTCGCGGCCTTGTTGCGCTGATGTGATCATTCGACGCGTAATGCGGGCGATCACTTCGTATTCGAAATTCTTTGCTGTCCGGGTCGGGGCCTTTGCCGCCGAATAGGCACTCTTCGCCTTCAGAAGGGCATTCACGTGTTTTCCTAACGTTTTATTCTTCAGATTCTCTGAGAGGGGAAGACCGGGGCGCCGTCAGCGCCCCGGTTGGAGCTGTTAACGGAACAGCTGCTGCAGGGTCGAAGGCGCCTGGTTCGCGATGGAGAGCGACTGCACCGCCAGCTGCTGCTGGGTCTGCAGTGCTTTCAGTCGCGCCGACGCTTCTTCCATGTTGGTGTCGGCCATGGTGCTGACACCGGATTTCAGCGAGTCGTTCAGTTTCGACACGAAGTCGTTCTGGTCGCTCAGACGGTTGCTGTCGGCACCCAGCTGGGCTGCGCTGTCGATTGCGAAGGACAGCATGGTCTCGATTTCCGACAGAACAGTCGCCGCGTTGGCGCTGGTCAGCGAGGTCATGCCGGCGGTGTTCAGGCTGGACGCGCTGTCGATACCGGTGATCGTGATGGTATCGCTGGCCGCGTCCAGGCCGCCCAGAACGTCCAGCTGCGCGGTGACGTTGTCATCCAGCAGGTTGGCGCCGTTGAACGAAGCGGAGTCGATGATGGATTCGATCTGCTCGCGCTTCTTCGCCAGGTCGGCCTCGATCTTGTCGTGGTCGACGTTCTGCGAAACGCCTGCGACTGCCAGTTCACGCATGTCTTTCAGGGTTTCAACGATCTGTTCCATGCCCGAGGACGCAACAGCAACAGTGGCTTCACCAAAGTCCAGGGCGTCAGACACGGCTACGTATGCCTGGATGTCCGATTCCATCGACTTGGAGATGGCCCAGACAGCGGAGTTGTCCTTGGCGCTACCAACTTCTTTACCAGTGGAGATCTGGTTCTGGGTCTCTTCCAGGTTGCTGTTGACCGACTTCAGGGTCTGCAGAGCAACCATTGCGCCGTTGTTGGTCAGAATGCTGGTCATAGCTTTTTCCTTTAGCTGCGGAGCACTTTGGCCCCTATTATTCTGTGCCCTCAGGGGGCGTTTTGTGACGTCTTTCTGACTGTGCGTTCCACCGTCCGGCTTCCGCGCCACCCGTCATCAGGTGCAAGGAGACATTGGCCCAACAGTTGCTAAGGGAGTGCTAATGCGGAGATTTGCTTCCGTAGAATTTTCTCCAAATTGCATTTAGGCTTTTTTCTCCAGCTTTCCGGTGTTGCGGGTGCCGTAACGGGTGCGACGACCGCTCTGGTCATAGACATCCAGGCCTTTGCGGATCTTGCGCAGTTCGGCCATGCGTGCAGCGACGCTGCGGATGCCTTCCATGGCGCTGTCGAGGAGATCCTGATTGCGCGACACCTTGGTCTGGACCCTGGCCAGCGTGTCGCGCTCCAGGTCCGAGATCGTGTTGAGCTTGGCGATGATCTTCTCTTTCTTGGCGAGCAGGTCTTCCAGCTTGCCAAGGTCGCCTTTCATCAATGCGGCGCGTTCGCGGTCCAGGATCTGGTCCAGCTCATCCGTGAGCTGCTGAGGTTCGGATTTAGTCACCTTGGGTCTCCTTCAATGCGTGATACAGGGATTCCGCGAGGCCGATGCCGCCCGAGCGGGCGATCTGGTTGGCCTGTTCGCGAACGAGGAAGCTGGAAAACTGATCTTCGCCTGCACCGCCGCCGAACCCTTCGCGTGATTCGCCAAGGCCCGCCGATTTCAGCATCTGCGCCAGAAAGGATGCTTCCAGTTCCACCGCGGCCTCACGCAATGGGTCGGCGGGTGGTTTGCGGACCGGGGTATATGACTGAGCGGTCTGCATATGTGTGGTCAGTAGATCTGACATGTCCGGTTCTCCGGTTGTTCATCGAACTTCATCGAGTTTTTACAGTTTGCCGTGGAACCGGTTAAAATTGCCGTAACCGCTTTGCGTTAAGTCTGACCGGGTCGAGATAGAATATCTGGAAGCCGATCATGATGATGAATCCCCTCCTTGGCCCGGAAGCAGGCCCAATCGGAAAAGCGCGATCGCCTTCCGTGAACGACGTGGAAAACGCTAGCAAAAACAGAAGGTTCGAGGACGTTCTGGCGGCTGGTGAAAAATCGGCCACACAGGTGCCGGACCCGGAGGTTGCACAGGAGCAGCCAGGTGATTCTCCGGCGCAGGCAAAGCCGGGCGAGGTGGCTGCCGAGGAAGAGGGCCGAAGCGTAAAAGGCGCTGAGACCGGTTCAGATGCCGTGAGTCAGAGTGACGTCGAAGCCAGCGGGCACGCTGAGTTCGCTGGCCGGACCTCCACTGTGGGTGGCAGATCTGTGGGTTCATCCCTCGAACACGCAAAAACGCTTGGTGAGGCACACGTCGAGCAAGGTGCGGACCGTCTGGAGGATGCGCGCCATGCAGACGGTTCAGACACAGTCGTAAGCGTTTCCGATTCCTCGCAAACGTCGAGAACAGAACGCGGCGAGCCGGAGACGACCGATACTGCCGAGATCGACGAGACCGCCGTGTCTGCGGCTCTGGCTGTTGATCAGGCCGGGACATCGCGCCCGGGCGGTATGGAGGGAGACAAGAAAGAGGATCTTTCTGCCTCCCTGCCGACGCGCGGTTTCGGGTCCGTCGCGGAAACCACGACTGCGGAAGCTGCCCGGGCGTCGAAGGCTATCGAACCATCCGAAGCGGCATCCGGAAGCGCATCTGGTCGCTCGCAGAATGGTATTTCTTCCAGCGTAGCGCGGGGAGCTGGAGCGGACGCCGCACTTCCCATGGAGGGGGGTATCAATCGGGCGTCGGCCACATCAGACAAAGACATTCCCCTGGGTCCGGTCGCGAAACCAGCTGAGGCGGTCGGGACCACTCGCACAATGGCGGGCGAGCCAACAACCCGGGCCGGTGATCTGACAAGCAGTCGCACACTGGGCGGCGCTGGCGCCACGGCGGCAAGTCCGGCTGTCCAGGCATCTGCTGGCGCGGAAACATCGGGCCGCATGGCCGACATGGCATCGCTGCCGCTTGGCGGTCAGGAAAGCACGACTGGCAAAGCCGATGGGGCCTTCGTGCCCCCAAACGCGGGTTCCGGAGATAGCAAGCTTTCGCAGCAGGCAGCCGCGGCGGGCGCATTTGGCCGTGAAGCCTCCGTGACATCCGCGCAGGTGGCAGCGGCGGGGCGTGCACAGTCCGGCGGATCCATGGAGACTTCTGCCGCGGCGTCTGCGCGGGCTGCGGCCGCCGAGGCGACCGATATCCAGCAGGACAACGTGACCGGTGCGCCCCAGGCGACCGCCCGCGCAACAGCGGAGACGCTGCAGGCGGCCTTCGTGCGCCAGTCCTTGAGTGAACCCAAGGTCGGCGCAGCGGCCCAGCGACAGGAAACTGCAGCGATCACGGAAGCAAGGGTCGAAGACGCAGCCGACCTGGATGTGGCCATGCAGGAAATCCGGGCAGCCGAATCGAATGCCAGGGCGAATGCGCTGCGCAGCAGCGCCGCCGCCCTCGGCACCCTTGCCATGCAGTCCACGTCCGTCGCATCGCAAGCGATGCTGGCCGGCGGGGTGATGGAGCGTGAAGCCGGCGACCTTCTGGATGCTTCGCTGGAGCGGTTCAATGAGATGCCGGGGCTGTCGCAGATGCTGACCGAGGCTGTCATCGGAACCGGGGCCGGGCACCGCCCCGAAACGCCTCGCATGATCGCAGCGCAGATCGCCGAGGCCTTTGCTGCCAAGGGGGAACAGAAGGTCGAAATCTCGCTGAACCCACAGGAGCTGGGGCGGGTGAAGATGCGCGTTGCGACCAGCGAGACCGGGATCACCATGATCATTCATACCGAACGGCCGGAAACCGGGGATCTGATGCGCCGCCACATCAATGAATTGGCCGAGGAGTTCCGCCGTATGGGCTACGAGGACATCTCGTTCGAGTTCAGCGGCGGCGAAGCTGAAGGTGGTCAGAGCCGCAACGGCTCGGACCATGCGGCGGCCGACGGATCTTCCGGCTCGGGCGAATCGCTCCGCGACGGGGAGGCCCCGGCTTCTGAAATCATCACGCAAAACCTGCAGCTGGGCGCTGCCGGGCTGGACATGAGGGTCTGAGACCATGACAACAGCAGTCACATCCGCAAACACCAATCCGCTGCAGCAGTCGCAGACACGTTCCACCGCTACCGGAACAACCTCTGGCCTGTCGTCGGACTTTGAGACCTTCGTCAAGATGCTGACGGCGCAGGCGACGAATCAGGACCCGCTGGAGCCGCTGGATTCGACGGAATATGCGGCGCAGCTGGCGCAGTTTTCGATGGTGGAGCAGCAAACCAAAAGCAACACGCTGCTGGAGGGGCTTCAGTCGCAGCTGGGGCTTGCGAATATGGCGGCCTTGTCCGGCTGGGTCGGTATGGAAGCCAGAGCGGTGGCGCCGGGGTATTACGACGGCAGCAACAGCATTACGATCGCGCCGAACCCGGCCGCGGCGGCGGATAGCGTTTCGCTGGTCGTACAGGACAAGAATGGCCAGGAAGTCCAGCGTGTCAGCCTGCCGGTCTCTGCCGAACCCTACGAGTGGACCGGCGTGGACAAGGATGGCAATCGCCTCGAGGTCGGCGAATATTCCTTCATGGTGGAGAGCCGCAAGGGCGACGACGTGCTGCTGCAGGAATATGCCGAGATCTATTTCAAGGTGAATGAAACCCGGATGCAGGGCGGCGACGTCGGCCTGATTACCGAAGGTGGCTCGGTTGTGCTCGCCTCGTCGGTCAGCGCGCTGCGCGATCCGAAGTCCTGATTGGCCGATAGGCGTCGCTAGAAAAACGGTCTAGAACGGGGCGGTCAGACACCGGAGGCCGCCCTGCAAACCCTGTCCGAAGATTTCGAAGCCCGCTTCTTTGCCCATTTGGCGGCACAGGGGCTGCATGTCCCGGCGCCCCGGCGGTTGGCCGGCGGGCGGTCCAATCATGTCTGGCGCGCCGGAGCGGTTGTCATCAAGCTTTATGCCGCTGATGCGGGCAACCCGCTGTTTGCCAATGATCCGGCACGGGAACGTGCGGTGCTGGCGGCGCTGTCGGGCACCGGCATGGTGCCACCGCTGGTGCAGGCCGGGACGTTCGCAGGGCGGCAATGGTTGAGTTATGCCCACATCAACGGCCAGCCCTGGCGACAGGCACCGGGTCATGTGGCGCAGGTGTTGGGGCGGCTGCATGACTGCGCGCCGCCGGCAGGTTTGCCGCCGGGCGTGAACGGCAGCCTGGCGCTGGAGGCGCAGGTCGCGGGCATTCTCCGGCAGTGCCGGGATGGGCATTGGCTGACGGATTTGCGCCCGCTGGGACGTGTGCCGCCGGTACCGCAGCCGGTGCTGATTCATGGTGATCCAGTGCCGGGCAATCTGCTGGCCCATGACGGGACGCTTACCTTGATCGACTGGCAGTGCCCGCAAATCGGTGATCCGGCCGAGGATCTGGCGCTGTTTCTGTCACCGGCCATGCAGTTGACGTACCGCGGCGCGCCGCTGAGCCGGAGCGAGGAGGACGCCTTTTTGCAGGCATACCCCGACCCGCGGATCGTCGGGCGCTATCTGGCCCTGCGCCCCTGGTATCACTGGCGCATGGCCGCCTACTGCCAGTGGCGGATGGAGCAGGGCAGCGGGGCCGACCGGCAGGCGCTGGCGCTGGAGTGCGCCGCGCTTCAGTCCATCAGCCCGAGGGCCGCATAGGCGGGCGGCATCAGGATCCGCCGCGCCCGGCCAAAGGGAAAGCGCGGCATCTTCTGCACCGCGGTCGAATACGGCAGCTCCGGCTGCCTGCCCAGCACCAGATCGCTGAGCAACCGGCCCGAATAGCTGCCCATGGCCACCCCGTTGCCGTGATAGCACAGGCCCGCGAACAGCCCCGGCTGGTCCGGCACCGCCCCGATGAAGGGCACCAGATTCCGCGAGAGGCACACCATACCGGACCAGCAATGAGTGGCCGCCACGTCGCGCCAGGCCGGGAACATCGCCTCGAAATCTTGCCGCAGCTTGCGCCGGATTGCCGCCTCGGCGCGGGGCGACGCCCGCAGCCCGCCGCGCATGCCGAACAGGAACCGTCGGTCCGGCATCAGCCGGAAGTAATGCAGCAGGTTGCGGGTGTCATAGGCCATCTGGTCGGAATACCAGCCCTGCGCGGACAGCTCTGCATCGCTCAGCGGGCGGGTCACCATGACGGTGGACTGCGCGGGCATGTAGCGGCCCGCCAGCCAGCCCGGCAGATCCTCGGAGGAGTAGCCGTTGGTGGCGATGATAACTTGGGAGGCCCGCAAAACCCCAGTATCAGTCTCTACTTCAAAGCCACCGTTGACGGGGCGCACATTCCGGGCCGGGCTGCGCTGATAGAGGGCCGCGCCGGCCTTCCGCGCCGCGGCGGCGAGCCCGAACAGGTACTTGCGCGGGTTCAGCGCAAAGCCCTCCGGAGTAGTGAGAGCGGCGTGAAAGCCACCGTTCAGCCCGTGATCGGCGAGCTGGTCGCCGGAGACGAACTGCGCGGCCTCCCCTGCTTTTTGCAGCTGGTCGGCCTGCGCCTCCAGGCGGCGCGCCGCCTTGGGGCTGTGCGCCATCTGGGTTTCACCGTGCGAATGGGTATCGGCATCGATGCCATGCCTGTCCAGCAGGCCGCGCACCAGTTGGATGGCCGCGCTTTCGCTGGCCTCATAGGTTTCGGCGGCCTCGGCACCGAAGATGCGCCGCATCGCGGCGCCCGACAGTTTCGACCCGCCGAGGCAGCAGAAGCCGCCATTGCGCCCCGAGGCGCCCCAGCCCGGCGTTCCGGCTTCCAGCACCGCCACCTGGACACCGCTTTCTGCGAGATGCAGCGCGGCTGACAGGCCGGTAAAGCCGCCGCCGATTATGGCCACATCGGCACTGGCCCCGCCGTCAAAGCGGGGCCAGTCCGGTGCGGCGATGGTCTCGTCCCACCAGCAGTTGCTGCGGGGACCAGGCCCGTAGGCGTAGTCGGGGTAGATCCGGCGCATCAGCTGCGCACCGCTTCCATCTCCTCGCGCCGCTGGCGGGCCACCTGATGCTTGGTCACCAGCGAGGCTGTGATGACGCCGACGGTGACCACGGCGATCATGATCGTCGACAGCGCGTTGATCTCGGGGCTGACCCCAAGGCGCACGGCCGAGAAGATCTTGATCGGTAGGGTGGTGGCGGCGGGGCCGGAGGTGAAGGAGGCAATCACCAGATCGTCCAGCGACAGGGTAAAGGCCAGCAGCCAGCCGGAGATCACCGCGGGCGCGATGATCGGCAGGGTCACCAGCCGGAAGGCCTCGGCGGCGGAGCAGCCCAGATCCAGTGCCGCTTCCTCGAGCGAGCGGTCAAAGCTGACCAGCCGCGACGAGACCACGACCGAAACGTAGCACATGGAGAAGGTGGTATGCGCCAGCACGATCGTCAGTACGCCGCGGTCCAGCCCGATGCCGATGAACAGCAAGAGCAGCGACAGGCCGGTGATCACCTCTGGCATCACCAGCGGCGCGTAGATCATGCCGGAGAACAGCGTCCGCCCCATGAACCGTCCGCCGCGCACCAGAACGTAGGCCGCAAGGGTGCCCAGCACCGTGGCCAGCGTCGAGGAGAAGACCGCCACCTTGATGGTCACCCAGGCGGCATTCAGAAACGCCTCGTTCTGCATCAGCTCGGCGTACCAGCGGGTCGAGAACCCGGCCCAGACGGTGACCAGCTTGCTTTCGTTGAAGCTGAAGATCACCAGGATCACCATCGGGATGTAGAGGAAGGCAAAGCCAAGCGTCAGCGACACGGCGTTAAACCAGCTCAGGCGTTTCATTGTTCGGCCTCCTGCTGTTTCTGCTGGTTGCGCTGGAACAGCACGATCGGGATGATGAGCAAGAGCAGCAGTACAACTGCCACCGCCGAAGCCACCGGCCAGTCGCGGTTGGAGAAGAACTCCTCCCACAGCACCTTGCCGATCATCAGCGTGTCGGAACCGCCCAGAAGCGAGGGGATCACGAACTCACCGAGCACCGGGATGAACACCAGGAAGCTGCCGGCGATGATACCGTTCTTCGACAGCGGAACCGTGACCAGCCAGAAGGCCGACAGCCGCGAGCAGCCCAGATCCTCGGCCGCCTCGATCAGCGAGCCGTCCAGCCGTTCCAGCGCCGAGTAGATCGGCAGGATCATGAACGGCAGATAGGTGTAGATCACGCCGATATAGACCGCGGAATTGGTGTTGAGGATGGTCAACGGCTCGGAGATCACGCCGGTCCACAGCAGGAACTGATTCAGGAAGCCCTCATTCGACAGGATCCCCATCCAGGCGTAGACGCGGATCAGGAAGGAAGTCCAGAACGGCAGGATCACCAGCATCATCAGGGTCGGGCGCCATTCATCCGGGGCGCGCGCCATACCGTAGGCGATGGGATAGCCCGCCAGCAGCGTCAGAAAGGTCGAGATCAGCGCGATCTTCAGCGAGCTGAGATAGGCTTTCCAGTAGAGGTCGTCTTCAGTCAGCCAGATGAAATTCTCGAAATCCAGCTGGGCGATAAAGGTGCCGATGCCCTCGGCCCAGTCGAACTGCGGCACATAGGGCGGGATCGACACCGCATAGTCCGACAGCGAGATCTTCAGCACGATGGCAAAGGGCACCAGGAACAGCGCCAGAAGCCAGGCATAGGGGATGGCGATCAGGAAAAAACGGCGCATCATTCAGCCAGCAGAACGCCTGCCGTGGCGGTCCAGGACAGCCAGACAGTGTCTTCCCAAGTGAAGGCGCGGCGGGCGATGCGGCGGGTGTTGGCGGTCTGCGCCTTGATCACCGCGCCGGTCGGCAGCTCCACGTGGTAGGTGGAGATATTGCCGAGGTAAGCAATGTCGAGAATGCGCCCCTGCACGGCGTTGTCGGCGTCGGCGGGTTTCTCGGCGTTGATCGCGACCTTTTCCGGCCGGATCGCCAGATGGCATTTCTGTCCGTCGCTCAGACTGTTGGGCGATTGTACCCTGAGCGGCGGCAGACCCTCGTGCCAGCTCATGGCATAGGTATCGCTGCCGGTTGGCCTGGCGGTGCCTTCGATCAGGTTCACATCGCCGATGAAGTCCGCGACATAGACGGAGTTCGGGGTTTCGTAGATCCGGTCGGGAGTCGCCACCTGGATGATCTTGCCGTGGTCCATCACCGCCACGCGGGAGGCCACGGTCATCGCTTCCTCCTGGTCGTGGGTCACGATCACGAAGGTGGTGCCGGTCTTTTCCTGGATGTCCATCAGCTCGAACTGGGTGTCCTGGCGCAGCTTCTTGTCCAGCGCGCCCAGCGGTTCATCCAGCAGCAGGAGTTTCGGTGCCTTGGCGAGCGAGCGCGCCAGCGCCACCCGCTGCCGCTGGCCACCAGAGATCTGGTGCGGCTTGCGACGGGCGAATTTTTCCAGCCGGGTCAGCCGCAGCATTTCCTCCACCCGTTGCTGGATGTCGGCCTTGGCCATGCCTTCGCGTTTGAGACCAAAGGCGATGTTCTCCCAGATCGACAGATGCGGAAACAGCGCATAGGACTGGAACATCATGTTCACCGCCCGCTTGTTCGGCGGCACCGGGGCGATGTCCTGGCCTGCGAGGAAGATCTTGCCCTCGGTCGGGGTCTCGAAACCGGCGAGCATCCGCATCAGCGTGGTCTTGCCGCAGCCTGAGGGACCCAGAAGCGCGTAGAACTCCCGCTCGTAGATGTCGATGGTCAGATTGTCGATGGCGGTGAACTCACCAAATCGTTTGGTGACGTTCTGGAAGTGGATCAAGGGCTTAGCCTCGGGATCGTTCCAGGGTTCGAATACGGAAGCAGTCAAGCCGGGCCTCTTCTACGAAGTGTCGCAAGCATTTCGGTATTGGCCGCGCCCGGGATGGTCAGGCGCGTCAGGCGGAATCGGATGTCTCGGGAGGCGAGGCGGCTGACGCCGCCCCGCAGAGAGGGGTGAGGCCGGTCAGGTACCGGACTTGATCTTGGTCCACAGCCGGGTGACGACCCGCTGCACTTTCGGCGGGTAGGGCGTGGTGGTGTAGAGGTTGTTCAGCGTTGCTTCATCCGGGTAGATCGCCGGATCGCCGATCACGTCCTCGGCCAGATGCTCCTGGCTCGCCTTGTTGCCGTTGGCATAGTAGACGTAGTTGGAGGCCGCGGCCATGTTCTCGGGATCCATGATGAAGTTCAGGAACTTGTGCGCGCCGTCCGGGTTCGGGGCGTCGACCGGGATGGCCATCTGGTCGAACCACATCTGGGCGCCTTCGACCGGCGCGTGATAGGCGATTTCCACGCCATTGTCGGCCTCGGCAGCGCGGTCACGGGCCTGTAGGATGTCGCCGGACCAGCCGACGGCCACGCAGATGTCGCCGTTCGCCAGCGCGTTGATGTATTCCGAGGAGTGGAACTTCTGGATGTAGGGGCGGACCGGCATGAAGACCTCTTCGGCCTTGGCGATCACGTCCGGGTCATGGCTGTTGGGATCTTCGCCGATGAACTTCAGCGCGGCGGGGATCATCTCGGCCGGGGCATCGAGGAAATGCACGCCACAGGCGGACAGCTTTTCCATGTTCTCCGGGTTGAACACCAGTTCCAGAGAATCGATGGGCGCGTCCTCGCCGAGGATTTCCTTGACCTTGGGAACGTTCACGCCGATGCCGGTGGTGCCCCACATGTAGTTGATCGAATAGGCGTTACCGGGATCATATTGTTCGGTCCGGCTGGAGACCACGTCCCACATGTTCTCGTGGTTGGGCAGCTTGGACATGTCCAGCTTCTGGAAGGCCCCCGCGGCGATCTGGCGCTGCAGGAAGGTGCCGGTGGGCACCACCACGTCATAGCCGGAACCGCCGGCCAGCATCTTGGTCTCCAGCAGTTCGTTGCTGTCGAACACGTCGTAGATCAGGTCGATGCCGGTTTCGGCTTCGAATTTTTCCAGCAGGCTCTCGTCGATGTAGTCGGACCAGTTGTAGACCCGCACCTCTTCGGCAGAAGCGACGGCTGCAGTGCCCAGGGCAACGGCGGCGGTCATGGTCAGCTTTTTCAGTGTCATGAAGTTCTCCCTGTGGGTGCCGGCTTCAATGTCCGGCCGTGGAAGGATTTGATCAAGTTTTGCCGCGTTCGGCAATACTCTTTATGTTTTCACTTGCCTCTGGATGGTGCAAGCTGGCGAAAATCAAGGAGGATATCCACAGGTGACAGAGACGCATTCAGCGGCTGGCAGCGCGCAGGAAGGCCCGACAAAACTGCCCGCGCATGAGATCGTGTACCAGAAACTTCGCTCGCAGATTCTGTTTGGGGACCTGGTGCCGGGGCAGGCGGTGACGATCCAGGGGCTGGTGGAGACGCTGGGCGCGGGCATGACGCCGGTGCGCGAAGCGATCCGGCGTCTGATCTCGGACGGCGCGCTGGTGTTTCAGGGCAACCGGCGCGTGTCGGTGCCCGTGCTGGGCGCGCAAGATCTTGAAGAGCTTATTTTCGTAAGAAAAACAGTGGAATGCGAGCTTGCGCGTCGGGCCACGCCGCATGTGACCGAAGCGGTGATTGCGCAGCTTACGGCCATCGATACCGCCTTGGATACTGCGATCAACACGGGCGATGTCGCGGGCTACCTGGTGCAGAACTACAGTTTCCATTCGCTGCTCTATGCCCATGCCGAAGCCCCTATTCTGACCGATATCGCCGACCGGCTGTGGTTGCGGTTTGGCCCATCGCTGCGGGTGGTGAGCGGGCGCCTGGGCACGCAAAGCTTCCCAGATAGGCACAAGGACATTTTGGAGGCACTTCGGCGCCGGGATGCGGATATGGCGGCACTGGCGATGGAAAGAGACGTCTGCCAGGGCATGGAGCAGGTCGCGCAGGGATTGCAGGTCGCCAACTGATTCGATTGACATGGGGCAATTTGATCATATTCTAGGCGCAGTTTGATTTTCGCAGGAGTGCCTCCCATGACCGTGATCACCAATCACATGCCGACGGCCGAGCTTCAGGCGCTGGATGCCGCCCACCACATGCATCCGTTCACTGCCAACGGCGAACTGTCCCAGAAGGGCGCGCGTGTGATCACCCGTGCCAGCGGGGTGCACCTGACCGACAGCGAGGGGCATCAGATCCTCGATGCGATGGCGGGGCTGTGGTGTGTCAACATCGGCTATGGCCGCGACGAGCTGGCCGAGGTCGCCGCCCGCCAGATGCGCGAGCTGCCGTATTACAACACCTTCTTTCAGACCACCCATGTTCCGGCGATCGCGCTGGCAAAGAAGATTGCGGAACTGGCCCCGGGTGATCTGAACAACGTGTTCTTTGCCGGTTCCGGCTCGGAGGCCAATGACACCAACATCCGCATGGTGCGCCATTACTGGGCGCTGAAGGGCAAACCGTCGAAATCCATCATCATCAGCCGCAAGAATGCCTATCACGGCTCCTCTGTCGGCAGCGGCAGCCTCGGCGGGATGAGCGGCATGCACGCGCAGGGCGGCATGCCGATTCCCGACATTCACCATATCAACCAGCCGAACTGGTGGGCCGAAGGCGGCGACATGCCCGAGGAAGAGTTCGGCCTGCAGCGAGCACGCGAGCTGGAAGAGGCAATCCTGGAACTGGGCGAGGACCGCGTTGCCGCCTTCATCGCCGAGCCGGTGCAGGGCGCAGGCGGCGTGATCGTCCCGCCCGCCAGCTACTGGCCGGAAATCCAGCGGATCTGCGACAAGTATGAAATCCTGCTGATCGCGGATGAGGTCATCTGTGGTTTCGGGCGCACCGGCAACTGGTTCGGCAGTGAAACCCTGAACATCCGCCCCGACATCATGACCATCGCCAAGGGGCTCAGCTCTGGCTATGCGCCGATCGGCGGCTCGATTGTCAGCGACGAGATCGCCAGCGTCATCGCCAGCGACGAATTCAACCATGGCTACACCTATTCGGGCCATCCGGTGGCCGCGGCCGTGGCGCTGGAAAACCTGCGTATCCTGGAAGAGGAAAACATCCTCGGCCATGTGCGCGACGTGGCGGCGCCGTACCTGAAGCAGAAATGGGAATCGCTGCTCGATCATCCGCTGGTCGGCGAGGCCAAGATCGTTGGCATGATGGGGTCGATTGCGCTGACACCGAACAAGGAAACCCGGGCCGCCTTTGCCTCGGATACGGGGACCGTCGGCTATATCTGCCGCGAGCGCTGCTTTGCCAACAACCTGGTGATGCGCCATGTCGGCGATCGGATGATCATTGCGCCGCCGCTGGTGATCACGCCGGAGCAGATCGATGTCCTCATCGAACGGGCGACCCGGTCTCTGGATGAATGCCACGCGGAACTGAAGAAACAGGACCTTTTGCACAGCGCCTGATTTTCGTCCGCGCGTGCGGAAAAACAGGGCCCGCCAAGACGCGTCCTGGTACCGATTCGGAGGATACCCGGCCCCTGTGGGTCGGGTATTTTTCTTTCTTCAGTTCGGGTGGTTGCCTCAAGATATGTCGTGCATCTCGCCCAAGTGGCGCAAAACATCCCGACTGCGCCGCAAAAAGTCTGATTCTGCCCTCGAAATCGGTCCTAAGATCACGTTAGGGTGGGGATGTCGGATGGCGGCATAACAAACGCAAAGTGTCAGTAACCCGCCTTGGAAAGAATATTTTTTCTCATCTAGCGCTGACTGCCGCTGGTGTGATTAACTCCAGATAAGTGCAGAGCTAATCTGCCGGACTGACAAAACACGGGGAGCCTGCTTTGGCTGATGCATCTAATGTTGATGCGTTCGTTGAATTCGAACGCGTCCAAGAGAGCTATGATGGCGAAAATCTCGTTGTCAAAGACCTGAACCTCACCATGCCCAAGGGCGAATTCCTGACGATGCTTGGCCCGTCAGGTTCAGGCAAAACAACATGTTTGATGATGCTGGCGGGATTTGAAACCGCAACCCATGGCGACATTCGCCTCGGGGGGACATCGATCAACAATATTCCGCCCCATAAACGGGGCATCGGCATGGTGTTCCAGAACTACGCCCTGTTCCCGCACATGACGATCGCGGAAAACCTGTCCTTCCCGCTGGAAGTGCGCAAGATCGGCAAATCCGAGCGTGAGGCGAAGGTGAAGCGGGCGCTCGACATGGTGGAAATGGGTGCCTTCGGCGGACGTCGTCCGTCGCAGCTGTCCGGCGGGCAGCAGCAGCGGGTCGCCTTGGCCCGGGCGCTGGTGTTCGAACCGGAACTGGTGCTGATGGACGAACCTCTGGGCGCGCTGGACAAGCAGCTGCGTGAAAAGATGCAGTTCGAGATCACCCACCTTGCGCACCAGCTTGGCATTACCACGGTCTACGTGACCCACGACCAGACCGAAGCGCTGACGATGTCGGATCGGGTGGCCGTCTTTGACGACGGGCGCATCCAGCAGATCGCGCCGCCGGACCAGCTGTACGAAAGCCCGGAGAACAGCTTCGTGGCTCAGTTCATTGGCGAGAACAACACGCTCGAAGGGACGGTGAAGGAAATCAACAACGGCATCGCGCTGGTGCAGCTGGACGATGGCGAGCTGATTGATTGCAAGCCCGTCAACGTTTCCAAGCCCGGCGAGCGCACGCGCGTCTCGATTCGCCCCGAGCGGGTGGAGTACAACCGTGAACGCCTTCAGGAAGGCGTACATACGCTCAAGGCGGAAGTGCTGGAGTTCATCTACATGGGTGACATCTTCCGCACCCGCCTGCGAGTGGCGGGCAACGATGAGTTCATCATCAAGACCCGCAATGCCCCGGACCAGGTCCGGTTGCAGCCCGGTCAGCAAATCGAAATCGGTTGGCTGCCGGAAGATTGCCGCGCGCTGGACGCCTGATCCGCGCGCGCCGAACCCCCGGCATGACAACGACCGGGGGTCTCACACACGTGAAATCAACAAGGAGAGATACTCGATGAAACTCAGCAAGATGTCTGCACTGGCGGTGACAACTGCGCTGTGCGCGCCGTCGGCCTTTGCACAGGAAATGGCCAATGAACTGACGCTGGTCTCCTGGGGCGGCGCCTACCAGGCCAGCCAGAACAAGGCCTATGTGGAGCCCTACCTGGAGGCCAACCCCGAGGTCAAAATCGTCTGGGACGAAAGCTCGGCCGAAGCCGTGGCCAAGCTGCGTGCGATGAACGAAGCCGGCAACGTGACCTGGGACCTCGTCGACGCGGTGGCCTCGGACGCCATGCGCCTGTGCGACGAGGGTCTGGCGGAAGAGCTGGACCATGACGAAGTGCTGGCACCCGCGCCCGATGGCACCCCGGCCAGCGAAGACTTCGGCGACCTGATCGTCAGCGACTGCTTCGTGCCGCAGATCGTTTACTCGACCACCTTCGGCTATCGCACCGACCTGATCGACAAGCCGGATTCGGTTTGCGCGATCTTCGACACCGAGAAGTATCCGGGCAAGCGCGCGCTGCAGAAGCGCCCGATCGATAACATGGAATGGGCCCTGTACTGCGACGGTGTCGCCAAGGACGAGATCTATGACGTCCTGAGCACCGACGAAGGCGTGAACCGCGCCCTGGCCAAGCTCGACACCATCAAGGACCAGGTGGTCTGGTGGTCGGCGGGTGCGGAAACCCCGCAGCTGCTGGCGGATGGCGAAGTCGTGATGGGCTCGACCTTCAACGGCCGCCTGTTCTCGGCGATTGCCGAGCAGAACCAGCCGATCGGCATGCTCTGGGACATGCAGTCCTTTGACCTCGACGGCTGGGTCGTGCCCGCCGGTCTGCCTGCGGATCGCAAGGCGCGCGTGATGGACTTCCTGAAGTTCGCCACCGACACCCAGCGCCTGGCCGATCAGGCCGCCTACATCTCCTATGGTCCGGCCCGTGCCTCCTCGGCTCCGCTGGTCGGCAAGCATGCCGAACTGGGTATCGAAATGGCACCGCATATGCCGACCGACCCGGCCAACGCGGGTAACGTGCACACCTACGACTACGAGTGGTGGGCCGACAACCGCGATGATCTGGACGCCAAGTTCCAGGCATGGCTGGCCAAGTGATCTGATCCCGACCTGGATCCAAGTGTTCGGCGGGGGCCACCGTGACGGTGGCCCCCGCCCCAAAAAATAAAAGTCCGACGGGGAACCCCATGAGCGATACCACCCATTCCGGCCCGGTGCTGGCTGCGGACGGCACGCCGCTGAAGCGCAGTCTGGCGCGGGCGTTGCGAATGCAGAAGCTGCGGGCGCTGATGCTGATCGCGCCGCTGTTGCTGTTCATTCTTCTGACCTTCATCCTGCCGGTTGCCGACATGCTGTACCGGTCGGTGGACAACCGGATTGTCGAAAATACACTGCCGCGCACTGTCGAAGCGCTGGAGGAATGGGACGCCAGCCTGAATCAGCTGCCCGACGAGGCGGTCTATGCGGCCCTTGCCGCCGACCTCAAGGAGGCTGCGGAAGCAAAGGTGCATACGCGGGTCGGCAAGCGGCTGAACTATGAAAACCCCGGTATTTCCTCGGTGTTTCGCAAATCCGGTCGCAAGGTTCGCAAGTGGGACATGGATGCCGACGCGCCGTTCAAGGAAAAGCTGATCGACATCGACGAAGGCTGGGCCGACATCGAACTGTGGCGCACCATCAAGACCTATTCGGCGCCCCGCACGGCCGGCTATTTTCTGAATGCCGTGGACCTGAAACTCGGCGCTGATGGCGTGGAGGTTCGGCCCGAGAACGAGCGCATCTACAACACGCTGCTGATCCGTACCATGCGGATGTCCCTGATCATCACCTTCAGCTGTATCCTGCTGGGCTATCCTGTGGCCTGGCTGCTGGCAAACCTGCCCACCAGCAAGGCTAACCTGCTGCTGATCCTGGTGCTGCTGCCGTTCTGGACCTCGCTGCTGGTGCGGACCTCGGCCTGGAAGATCCTGCTGCAGCAGCAGGGGGTCATCAATGACACATTGGTCTGGATCGGATTGGTGGACGACGCCAACCGGCTGGTTCTCATCAACAACGAGCTCGGCACCATCATCGCGATGACGCATATCCTGCTGCCGTTCATGATCCTGCCGATGTATTCGGTGATGCAGACCATCAACCCCTCCTACCTGCGCGCGGCGAAATCGCTGGGGGCGACCAACTGGACCGCGTTCTGGCGGGTCTATTTCCCGCAATCGGTGCCGGGCATCGGCGCGGGCTCGATCCTCGTCTTCATTCTGGCGGTGGGCTACTACATCACGCCTGCGCTGGTTGGCGGCACCAAGGGCACCTTCATCTCCAACCTGATTGCCTATCACATCTCGACCTCGGGCAACTGGGGACTTGGCGCGGCGCTGGGCGCAATCCTGCTGGCCGTCGTTCTGATCCTCTACTGGGTCTATGACAAGATCGTCGGCATCGACAACGTGAAGCTGGGGTAACGGACATGAGCGCACTTCCTCCTTATGCAACCACCGGCCAACGGATCTGGTACTATTCCTTCCGGGTGATCTGCGGGCTGATCTTCTTCTTCCTGATCGCGCCGATCGTGGTGATCATCCCGCTCAGCTTCAATGCGCAGGACTTCTTCACCTTCACGCCGGAGATGCTGCGGCTTGATCCCGAGGGCTTTTCGCTCAAGCATTACCGGAACTTCTTCGGCGACAGTTCCTGGCAATCGGCGATGTGGAACTCTCTGAAGATCGCGCCGATGGCGACGCTGGTGTCGGTGACGTTTGGCACGCTGGCCGCCATTGGCCTCAGCCAGCCGCATGTGCCGTTCCGCCGGGCGATCATGGCGGTGCTGATCTCGCCGATGATCGTGCCTTTGATCATTTCGGCTGCGGGCATGTATTTCTTCTACAGCCGCATTGGTCTGCAGGGCACTTACCTTGGCGTGGTGCTGGCGCATGCCGCCCTGGGCATTCCCTTTGTGATCATCACCGTGACGGCGACCCTGGTTGGCTTTGACCGTTCGTTGACGCGTGCGGCGGCCAATATGGGCGCGGATCCGGTGACCACCTTCTTCCGGGTGCAGATGCCGCTGATCCTGCCGGGGGTGATCTCGGGCGGTCTGTTTGCCTTCATCACCTCGTTCGACGAGGTGGTGGTGGTGCTGTTCGTCGGCTCCGCCAGCCAGAAGACCTTGCCGTGGCAGATGTTTATTGGCCTGCGCGAGCAGATCTCGCCGACCATTCTTGCGGTGGCGACGATCCTGGTGGCGATCTCCATCGCCCTGCTGACGACGGTCGAACTGCTGCGCCGCCGTTCCGAGCGGCTGCGGGGCATGTCCCCCAGCTGAGGCTGGGCATCGGCTGAAAACAACAAGGCCCCGCTGCATGCGGGGCCTTTTTTGTTTGCGGTTGTTTCCCTGCGCCGTCGGGCGCGTGGCCGAGGCCAGCGATCAGCGCAGCCGTTGCAGCAGTCGCAACGAGGCATAGCCGTCCGGCGTCAAGCCATTGGCCACCTGGTAGGCGCGCACGGCGCTGATGGTCTTGGGGCCGATCTTTCCGTCGATGCCGTCAGTGTCGAACCCGGCGCGGGTCAGCCGCTGCTGCATTTCCTCGCGTTCGCCAAGGGTCAAGGCCCGGTCGCCCCGCGGCCAGCCACCCTGCAGCGCATCGCCGCCGCGGAGCCGGTCGGCCAGATGGCCCACCCCGATGACATAGGCATCGGCGGAGTTGTAGCGCTCCAAAACCGCGAAGTTGCCAAAGATCATGAATGCCGCGCCCTTGCTGCCCGCAGGCAGCAGGATCGACGCGGGCCCATGGTCGGCCACCGGGCGTCCATCGATGGCGCGGATCCCCAGCGCCGCCCATTCCGCAGCGGTGCGTTTGATCTTGCGATCCGCCAGCCGGTAGTCGAACCCGTCGGGCAGTGTCACCTCGACGCCCCAGGGCTGGCCTTTGACCCAGCCGAATTTCTTCAGGTAGGCGGCGGTTGAGGCCAGGGCATCGGCCGGGTTGTCCGACCAGATGTCGCGCTTGCCGTCGCCGGTGAAATCCACCGCATACTCGAGATAGGAGGTCGGCATGAACTGGGTGTGGCCCATGGCGCCGGCCCAACTGCCCGTCATCCGCCGCGCTTCGACGTCACCGGCCTGCAGGATCTTCAGGGCCGCAATCAGCTGGCCCTCGAAAAAGGTCGCACGGCGTCCCTCGTAGGCCAGCGTCGCGAGAGAGCGGATCACGTCGTCCTTGCCGCGAAAGCTGCCATAGCTGCTTTCCAGCCCCCAGATCGCCACAACGATCTCCTTTTCGACGCCGTACCGGGCCTCGATCTGTTCCAGCCGGGCCTGTTGTGCCTGCAGGGCGGCCTTGCCGTTCCGTATCCGCAGGTCGGACACCGCGCTGTCGAGGTAATCCCAGATCGTCTTGGTGAATTCGGACTGGTTGCGGTCCCGACGGATCACCTCCGGATCCAGTCGCACACCGGCAAAGGCGGCATCCAGCACCCCGGCGCTGATCCCCTGGGCCATGGCCCGTGCGCGGAACTCTCGGATCCAGTTCTGGAAACCGACCTCGGTGGTGGGATCTTCCGCCTGATCCGACGCTTGCGCCTGCGGTCGCGCCGCCGGGCGCAGCGCCGCGGCGAGCTGTGCGGTATCCGTTGCGACGGCCCGTTTCAGTGCCTCTGGTCGTTGCGCGGGCCTCAGCGAAGAGTCCGGAGCGGCCTGCGCCACCGCCGCGCCGCCTGCGATCAGCGACGCCATCACCCAACTGCGCATCTTGCACCTCATTCTTGACTGCTCGGATCCAGTGTATCGCTGCAGCAGGGCGGGTAAAGAGCGCATCCGTCGGATGTGCGGACTGCCGCCTGTGCCGCGTCCGGACGACCAGTTTCGCGTGCAGGAAGGGGTGGCGGCGCTTATTTGCGCCGCTTGCGTTCCACCTTGCGCTTGACCTTGGCGGCCTTCAGCTTGGATTTGGCGGCCTTGCGTTTCACGGTCCGGCCAGCCGGGCTGCGACGTCCGCCCTTGCGGGACCCGCCTCCACCACCCGGAAGCTTCTGATCCTCGATCGACAGCAGTTCCAGCTCCAGCCCGCCGGTGACGGGGGCCGCCTGCACAAGGCGGACCGTGACCCGCTGGCCGATGCCCAGCTGCATCCCGGTCTCGCTGCCGGTCAGGGTCGCGGCCTCGGCATCGAAGTGGAAGAACTCCCGTCCGATGGAGCGCACCGGCACCAGCCCGTCGGCACCGGTTTCGTCCATCTTCACAAAAGCGCCAAAGCGCGCGATGCCGCTGATGCGGCCGGTGAATTCGCTGCCGACGCGTTCGCTGAGATAGGCGGCGAGATAGCGGTCGGTGGTGTCGCGCTCGGCGATCATCGAGCGCCGCTCGGTGTCGGAAATATGGGTGGCGGTCTGCTCCAGCCGCTCGATTTCCTCGGCGGTCAGCCCGTCATCGCCCCAGCCATGCGCCGAGATCAGCGAGCGGTGCACGATCAGGTCGGCATAGCGTCGGATCGGCGAGGTGAAATGCGCGTAGTTGCGCAAGGCCAGGCCGAAATGGCCAAAGTTTTCAGGGTTGTAATAGGCCTGCTGCATCGAGCGCAGGGTGGAGATGTTGACCAGTTCCGCGTCATCCGTGCCTGCGGCCTGATTCAGCAGCGCGTTCAGATGCCGGGTTTGCAGCACCTGCCCCTTGGCCAGGTTCAGACCGGCGGCACGGGCGGTTTCCCGCAACGCCTCGAGTTTTTCCTGGGTCGGCTCCTCATGCACGCGGAACAGCAGCGGCGAGCGCTTCTTGATCAGGGTTTCAGCTGCGGCGACATTGGCCAGCACCATGAATTCCTCGATCAGCTTGTGCGCGTCCAGGCGGTCGCGGAACGCAACCGAGACCACGGAGCCGTCGTCGTCCAGCACGATCTTGCGCTCGGGCAGATCCAGGTTCAGCGGCTCGCGCGCGGCGCGGGCGCGGGTCAGCGCCTCGTAGGCGGCGTACAGCGGGCGGATCACGTCGTCGAGGAAGGGCGCGGTCTTTTCATTTGCGTCGCCATCCATCGCCGCCTGCACCTCGGCGTAGTGCAGAGAGGCGGCGGAGCGCATCAGCCCGCGCACGAAGCGATGGCCGATCTTGTTGCCATCCGCGTCGATCTGCATGCGTACGGCAATACAGGGGCGCGGCACGCCTTCGTGCAGAGAGCACAGGTCACCTGACAGCCGATCCGGCAGCATCGGCACCACCCGATCGGGGAAATAGCTGGAGTTGCCGCGCTTGCGCGCCTCGCGGTCGAGCGCCGAGCCGGGGCGCACGTAGGCGGCAACATCGGCAATCGCCACCCAGATGACATGGCCGCCGGGGTTCTTGGGATCGTCGTCGGCATGGGCATAGCAGGCGTCGTCATGGTCACGTGCGTCCGCCGGGTCGATGGTGACCAGGGGCAGGTCGCGCAAATCCTCGCGCCCTTTCAGGCCCATCGGCTTGGCGGCGTCGGCCTCGGCCATCACCTTGTCGGGGAATTGGTCCGGGATGCCGTGCTGGTGAATGGCGATCAAGGACACCGCCCGCGGCGCGGAGGGGTCGCCCAGGCGTTCGACGATGCGGGCGCGCGGCAGGCCCATGCGGCCCTTGGGGCCGACCTGTTCGGCCTCCACCAATTCCCCGTCGCGGGCGCCGTTTGCGGCATCAGAGGCCACCATCCATTCGTTCGAGGCGGCCTTGTCGATCGGCACGATGCGCCCGCCTTCGGAGCCTTCGCGGTAGATGCCCAGCACCCGTTTGGGGTTGCTGCCGATGCGGCGGATCAGGCGGGCCTGGTAATCGTGGTCCTCGCCCTGCATCTTCTGAAGCTTGACCAGCAGCTTGTCGCCCTCGCCCAGGGCCGGATCGGAGGCGCGGGGCAGGACCAGGATACGGGGCTCCTCGCCCTCGCCGTGCCATTCCAGCGCGCGGGCGTAGAGATCGCCGTCCTCGTCCGGGGCCTTCACCTGCACCACGGTGACCGGCGGCAGCTGTTCCGGGTCGCGGTAGGTCTTCTTGCGCTTTTGCAGGTGACCTTCGGCCTCCAGCTCCTTCAGGATCCGCTTGAGGTCGATCCGGGCAGCCCCCTTGATGCCAAAGGCCTTGGCAATGTCGCGCTTGGAGGTGTGGGTCGGGTTGGCGGAGATCCAGTCGAGGATCTCGGCCTTGGTCGGTATACGGCTCATGCTTTCCGCCCTAGCACGGCGAAGGCGCGGCGTCATGGTGAAAAGATGCAGATGAATGTCGCGGCAGGTCGGCGACCGTGTCGACATCGCGCAGTGTGTCCACCAGAGCGATGCGCCATCCCGGCAGGGTGGCCAGGGTGTCGGCCAGCGCGTGTTCGCTGGACCAGCGCACGTCGGAAAACAGCCCCTGCGGCAGGCGTGCGGGATGTCTCGCCCCGACCAACCAATAGCCGCCGTCCGCAGCCGGGCCGAAGACCGCGTCATGGCTGCCGAGGGCGGCAAAGGCTCGGGCGATATGGGCAGGGCGGATGCCGGGAATGTCGGCGCCGATCAGGCAGACGGGGCCATTGCCGACGGATCTGAGCATCCGTTTCATACGTGCGCCCAGATCGCCGTTGCCCTGCGGCAGTCGGGGCAGATCGGCGGGCCAGACGCGGGAGGCAACCGCCCGATCCGGTGCCACGGCCAGCAGCGTCTGCCAGCGCGGATCGCGAAGGGTGCGGAGCAGCCGGGCGGATTGATGGCGGAACCACCAAGTGGCCGGGATCACGCCGATGTCGCGGCCCAGCCGGGTCTTGACCCGACCGGGGCGCGGTTCCTTGACCATGACGATCAGGGTGCGTTTCACGTGAAATTCCGCACCATGTCCCGGTGGTCGATGCCGGCGTCATCGTAAACCGGGCCAAAGGCCTCAAAGCCCAGCTTCTCGTAAAAGCCGATCGCATGCAGCTGCGCGCCGAGCTTGGCACGCTTGATGCCTGGGCGCTGGCGCGCGATCGACACGGCGGTCTCAATCAGCTGCGCCCCGAGCCCGGTGCCGCGCTGCGATTGCAGCACGCAGACCCGGCCGATCTTTGCAGTGTCCTCGCCAAACACGATGCGCGCGGTGCCGACCGGCGCGCCGTTGCGAACGGCCAGCAGATGCGTGGCCGTGGCATCCAGCGCATCGCGTTCTTCCTCTTCAGGCACGCCCTGTTCATCGACGAATACCTGAAACCGTAGCGCGAGACAGGCGTCGAGGTCGTCGGTGATCGAGATCGCGAGGCTCATGCGAAGAAATCCCGCAGGATACGGGTATAGATCGACTTCAGCTGGTGGATCTGCGCCACCTCGACCCGCTCGTCGACCTGGTGCATGGTCTTGCCGACGAGGCCGAATTCCACCACCGGGCAGTGGTTCTTGACGAAACGCGCGTCCGAGGTGCCGCCGGTGGTCGACAGCTCCGGCTTGCGGCCGGTTTCGGCCTCCACCGCGGCAGAGACCAGATCCGACAGGGCGCCGGGCGGGGTGATGAAGCTTTCGCCGGAAATCTGGATCTTCAGTCCGATCTCGACCCCGAACTCGGCGGCGACCTTGTCGGCTTCGGCCTGCAGCCAGTCTGTCAGGCTGGCACCCGAGTGGGCATCGTTGAAGCGGATGTTCACCGTGGATTTCGTCTGCGCCGGGATCACGTTGGTGGCCGGATTGCCGGTGTCGATGGTGACCACGGCCAGGGTCGAGGCGTCGAAATGCTCGGTGCCCTGGTCGAGTTCGTGGCTCGCCAGCCGGTCCATCAGCCGCGCCATAGCGTTCAGCGGGTTGTTGGCGCGGTGCGGATAGGCCGAATGCCCCTGCACGCCGGTCACGGTGAACCAGGCGGTGAGCGAGCCGCGGCGACCGATCTTGATCATCTCGCCCATCTCGTTGGGGCAGGTGGGCTCTCCCACCAGGCAGACGGTCATCTGTTCGCCGGTCTGGTCCATATGGTCCAGCAGCGCCGTGGTGCCATCCACCGCATCGCCTTCCTCGTCGCCGGTGATGGTCAGGATGATGGCCCCGTCCGGCGGCGTGTCCTTGACGAAATCGATGGCGGCTGCGGCAAAGGCGGCTACGCCGGATTTCATGTCGGTGGCCCCGCGGCCGTACATGTAGCCGTCTTTCTCCTCGGCACCGAACGGCGGCATGGTCCAGGCGGCCTCATCCCCGAGGGGCACGACGTCGGTATGGCCGTTGAAGCCGAAGGTGCGGGCGTGGCCCTTGGCCCCCCAGCGCGCAAACAGATTGCTGACATCGCCGCGGTCGACCCGTTGGCAGTCAAAGCCGGCAGCGCTCAGCAGTTGCTCCAGCAGCACCAGCGCACCGCCTTCCTCTGGGGTGACGGATGGGCAGCGGATCAGGTCAGCGGTCAGGCGGGCGGGGTCGGTCTGCGGCATTGCGGGCTCCTGAATGTCGTCTTGGCCAAGGCCTAGCGTGGATTGCGGCAAGGCGCAATTCACAGGCGTGGCAGGACCGCCGTGGCGCAAATGCCAGCGTCGCCGCGGCTGCGCCTCAATCACGCTTGCGTGAAAAAGGGGAAGCGCCTAAGGACTGGTAGCCAGTTGCCGTCACCCGGCCCAACACGAGTATTTCCGTGCTGTACGTCCGCCTGACCTTCGCCGCCCTGTTCCTGTTCTGGGCGCAGCTGCTGTCTGCCCAAGTTCTGACGGTACAGACCGTCACCCGTCCGCCGTTCTCTATGGTTGAGGAGGGGCGGGATACCGGGTTCTCGATCGAGCTGTTGCGGCTGCTGTCCGAGCGGCTTGGCTGGGAGTACCAGATCGAACGCAGCGAGAGTTTCGCGGACATGCTGCAGAGCGTGCGCGAGCGGCAGGCGGATCTGGCGGTGGCCAATATCTCCATCACCGCGGCGCGCGAGGTGGAGATGGATTTCAGCCATCCGATCTTTGAAAGTGGCCTGCAGATCATGGTGCAGGCGGATGAGATCCGGCAACCCTCGCTGCTGCGGGCGCTTTTCTCCTGGGACTTGGCGGCGGCAATCGGCATCGCCTTCCTGCTGCTGTTCACCGGCGGCATGTTCATGTGGATGTTCGAGCGTCGCGCCCAGCCCTATTTCGACCGGCCTTTGAAGGAGGCCTGGTTTCCCTCGTTCTGGTGGGCGCTGAACCTGGTGGTCAACGGCGGTTTCGAGGAGCGCGTGCCGCGCACGCCGGTGGGGCGCATGTTCGGCGTGGTGCTGGTGGTGTCCTCGCTGTTCATCGTCTCGGTCTTCGTGGCCAAGATCACCGCGGTAATGACCGTGGAGGCGATCAGCGGCTCGGTGAATTCGGTGAACGATCTGTATGGCAAGCCGGTCGGCACCATCGAAGGGTCCACCGCGGCTGGTTTCCTGGACCGCCGCGAGATCGACTATGCCGCCTATCCGGGGCTGGATGCGATGCTGGAAGGCTTCGAGGAGGGGGAGGTCAAGGCGGTGGTCTTTGATGCGCCGGTGCTGAACTACTACGCCCAGAAGGGCGGTCACCGCTATGGCCATACGATCGGCCAGCCGTTCCTGAGGGAGAACTACGGTCTGGTGTTCCCGTCAGGATCGCCGCTGGTCGAGGACGTCAACCAGGCGCTGCTGGCCGTGCAGGAAGACGGCAGTTATGACGCACTGTACCGCGAGTGGTTCGGCAGTCGCGACTGAAGCGTGTTGTGTCCGGCTGCACCCCAGCGGGTCGGGCTTCAGTGAAACACCGGCTCCTCGCCATCGAAGAACGGGGTCATCTGGGCGACGATCACGGCGTTTTCGTCCAATGCGCGCTGCATCAGCTGGCGCTCTTCTTCGCCGATTTCATGTCCTTCGGCTTCGCGCTCGGCCAGGGTCCCGTAGCCTGTCACATCCAGCGGCGCGGTATCGGCCTGTTTCAGGATGGCCACTGTTTCCCGCACGGCCTCGGCCTCGTCCACGCCGGAGGCATAGATCATCAGCGCCGCACCGGTGGCGCCGTCAGGCAGCCCGTCTCCGTCCTTGCGACCGATCTGGACAAGCAGGGTGTAGACTTGCTGGCGGGAGGGTTTCTTCTTTTCCATGGCGCCGCCATAGCGCCGGGGGTGTGGGGGGTCAATCCTGTTCAGCGATCACGGGCTTGTGGTCGTCGCGGCGCTGGCATTATGTCTAGGCATAAACCCGGTGCCAAAGGATCCTTCCATGCGCTTTTCTGCTGACACTGCCCGGCCTGTTGCCTGGAAAAATGGCGGCGGGGTGACGCGCGAGCTGGCGCTGCACGAGGACGGCGGAAAGATGGTCTGGCGGCTGAGCCTGGCGGATATCGCACAGAGCGGTCCCTTTTCGCCCTTTCCCGGCCTGTCGCGCATTCACACAGTGGTGGCGGGGGCCGGGCACCGGCTGACAGGCGATGGCGTGAGCCTCGCGGCGCAGCCGATGCAGCCCTTGGCGTTTGACGGCGGCCTTGCGCTGGATTGCCAGCTGCGCGACGGGCCCTGCCGGGCGTTTAACGTGATTTACGATCCACGGGCCACCCGCGCGCAGGCCAGCGTGCTGCGCGGCGGCAACTGGGTCGGCGAGTCCGGGCCGCAGGCGCTGTTTGTGGCGGCGGGCAGCCTGGTCCTTGACGGGATCGGCGGATTTGCCTGCGGTGAAGGGCTGGTACTGGACAGCGCCGCCCGCGGTCGGGTTTCCGCAGACGGCGCCGTGATCTTGGTGCGTTTTTTCCCAGTTAGAGACTGATTACAGGCTCTCCATCAGCGCCTTGATGGCCGATTTGTAGCCGGAAACGATCTGGTCGCGGTGGATGTGACGGCCGTGCTGAACCATGTGGCGGCCGCCGCTCCAGACGTCGGTGACGGTGTCGTCGCCCGCGGCAAAGCACAGGCCGTCCAGCAGCTGTTCCGGTGCCAGCGCGCAGAGCGCCGCGGCCTCGCTGTCGATGGCCACCAGGTCTGCCAGCGCGCCGGTCTCGATCCGGCCGCCATCGCGTCCCAGTGCCTGCGCGCCGCCGTGGGCTGCGCCCAAGTAAAGGGTCTCGCCGACCGATCCTTCGCCGGGTACCAGCACGTTGCGGGCGAGGTCGCGCAGCCGCTGAGAATATTCCAGCGTGCGCAGCTCCTCGACCAGCGAAATCCGCACGTTAGAGTCTGAACCGATCCCGAAGGCGCCCCCGTTCTGAAGGTATTCCACGCCGTTGAAAGGCCCGTCGCCCAGGTTGGCCTCGGTGATTGGGCAGAGGCCCGCGACGGCACCGGATTTCGCCATGCGGGCGGTTTCCGACGCGGTCATGTGGGTCGCGTGGATCAGGCACCAGCGGCCGTCCACCGGGGCGTTGTCGAGCAGCCAGTCGACCGGGCGCGCGCCCAGCCAGGCTGAGATGTCGGCAACTTCCTTGGGCTGTTCGGAGATATGGATGTGCACCGGCTGCCCGTGCTGGATCTGCAGCACTTCGGCCAGATCCTCGGGGCAGGTGGCGCGCAACGAATGCGGTGCGATGCCGACCCTGGCGTCCTGCGGCAGGTCGCGGGCGGCGAGGTCGCGGGCGCGGCTGACCAGCTGTGCAAACTCTGCCACTGAATTGCCAAAGCGTTGCTGGCCACCGTTCAGCGCCTGCTTTCCGGCGCCGCCATAGGTGTAGAGCACCGGCAGATGGGTCAGGCCGATGCCGGTCTGGCTGGCGGCGGCAAACACCCGCTCGCTCAGCTCGCTGAGCGAGTCGAAATGCGCGCCGCCCGGCTGGTGGTGGACATAGTGGAACTCGCCAACAGAGGCATAGCCAGCCTCCTGCATCTCCATGAAGACCAGCGCGGAGATGGCTTCGTATTGCTCCGGGGTGATGTGGTCCATGAACCGGTACATCAGCTCGCGCCAGGTCCAGAAGCTGTCCTTGCCCGCGGCGCGGACCTCGGTCATGCCGGCCATGGCGCGCTGGAAACTGTGCGAATGCAGATTGCCCAGTGACGGCAGCAGGACATCGGTGCGGGTGTCGCCCTCCTGCGGCGGCACGCCGGTGGTCAGGGCGCTGATTCGACCATCCGCAACCGTCAGGCGGAGATCCTCTGCCCACCCCTGGGGCAGGCGGGCGCGTCGGGCATGAATTGTCTGCATTTGACCCTCTTATGTCTAGGTATAATATCTTTAACGGCAGGTTTAACCTGCGGCAAGGGTCTTGCTGTCGGGCGGCGCGCGACAAAGAAAAACGCGCCCGGCTAGCGGGCGCGTTGCGATGATTTCCGAGAATAGCGCGGATCAGTCGCGCAGCAGCTCGTTGATGCCGGTCTTGGAGCGGGTCTTTTCGTCCACGCGTTTCACGATCACCGCGCAGTAGAGGTTGATGCCGTTCTTGGACGGCATCGAGCCGGCCACCACGACCGAGTAGGGCGGCACTTCGCCGTACATCACTTCGCCGGTCTCGCGGTCGACGATCTTGGTCGACTTGCCGATGAAGACGCCCATGCCCAGCACCGAGCCCTCGCGCACGATGCAGCCTTCGACCACCTCGGAGCGCGCACCGATGAAGCAGTTGTCCTCGATGATGGTGGGGCCGGCCTGCATCGGTTCCAGCACGCCGCCAATGCCGACGCCGCCGGACAGGTGCACGTTCTTGCCGATCTGCGCGCAGGAGCCGACGGTGGCCCAGGTGTCGACCATGGTGCCTTCATCGACGTAGGCGCCGAGGTTCACGAAAGAGGGCATCAGCACCACGCCGGGCGCGATGTAGGCGGATTTGCGCACCACGCAGTTGGGCACCGCGCGGAAGCCGGCCTCCTTCCACTGGCTGTCGCCCCAGCCTGCGAACTTGCTGTCGACCTTGTCCCACCAGCCAGAGCCCTGCGGGCCGCCGGACTGCAGTTCCATGTCCTTGATGCGGAAGCCCAGCAGCACCGCCTTCTTGGCCCACTGGTTCACGTGCCAGTCGCCGTTCTCCAGCTTTTCGGCCACGCGCAGTTTGCCTGAATCCAGTGCATTCAGGGTGTCTTCGATGGCGTCGCGCTGTTCACCGGTGGTGGCGGGGGTGATGGTGTCGCGCGCCTCCCAGGCGGCTTCGATTGCTGCTTCCAGCTGGGCGTTGGACATGGGGTCGTTCCTCCGGCGTCGGTTAGATTCGGGGTTACATAGCTGCAATCCGCCGTCAGGTCATGCCCGTATTGCGTCCAAAATGCCGCGCCTGACGGCGTTTTGACGATCTCTGGCCGATCAACGCACCCGGCGCAGATGGCGTCTGAGGATGTCGCAGGCGGCGGCGGCGTCGCGGCGGTGCAGGGCCTGCACGATCGCGGCATGGTCGCTGTCCACCCGCCGGGTCCACTGGTGCCGCCAATTGGCAAACAGGTGACGGGCCGAGGCGATGTGCAGGTCGTCAATGGCCGCGAGCAGGCGCGGCATCTCGCAGGGGGCCAGAATCACCTTGTGGAAGGCGCGGTTCAACCGCTCCCAGCTGGCCATGTCCTCCGCTGCGTCGCAGGCGACCCGGGCGGCTTCGGCGGCCTCGATGTCAGCGTCGGTCAAGCGGGCGAAGCCGTGGGAGAGGGCGAGGATTTCCAGTGATACCCGCATCTCGATCACCTCGCGGATTTCCGAGGGGTCGAGGGCGCTGACCCGGGTGCCGCGGCGCGGTTCGGAACGGGCCAGCCCGTGCGCCTCGAGCCGCAGAAGGGCTTCGCGGACGGGGACGTGGCTGGCGTCGAATTCGCGGGCGATGTGGTCCTGTCGCAGCTTCTCACCGGCGGCCAGGTGGCCGGTGATGATGCGCTCGCTGAGCGCATTGTAAATCGTATCGGCAATGGTTGCGGACATGCCCTTGGCGATACAACTGCCGGTGTGATGCTGCAAGAGTTATCCCCGGCAGGCTCAGCCCAGAGGGTCGGGCGCGATATTGCCGCCGCAGATCAGCACCGCCACACGTTCGCCCGGCGCGGGTTGGTAGGCGCCGCAGGTCAGCGCCGCCAGCGCGGTCGCGCCCGCCGGTTCCACCAGTATGCGCCGTTCGCGCCACAGGGCCGTCTGGGCCGCCGTGATCGCCTCGTCGGGCACGGTCACGGATGTGACGTCCTGTGCAAGGGCAAGCCCGAGGCAGATGTCGCCGATCCGTCGCGCTCCCAGCGCGTTGGCGGCCACGCCGGACACCTCGACATCGACCGCGGCGCCAGCCGCCAGCGCCTGGTGCAGGGCAGAGGAGGTTTCCGGTTCCACCGCAACGATCTTCTTGCGGCCCTGGAACCAGGCCAGCGCGCCACCGATCAACCCGCCGCCGCCGACGGCAACGAGCAGCGTGTCGGCCGCCAATCCCTGGCTTTGCCATTCGGCAAAGCAGGTGCCCTGTCCCGCGACCGTGGCGGCGGCGTCATAGGCATGAACCTGCATGGCACCGGTTTCCTGCTCGTAGGCCTGGGCCAGTTCGAGCGCATTGGCATAGGCGCCGGGGACAACCTGCAGATCGGCGCCGGTTCGCTCGATCAGGGCGATCTTGGAGGGGCCGGCCATTTCCGGCACGTAGATGCGCGCCTTGTGCCCCAGCTGGTGGGCGGCATGCGCAACTGCGGCGCCATGGTTGCCACCCGAGGCCGCAACCAGCCCGGCGTCGGGCACAGGCTGGCTGAGCAGCGTGTTGAAGGCACCACGGGCCTTGAAACTGCCGGTGTGCTGCAGGTGTTCCAGCTTCAGTTCCACCGGGTAGGTCAGGCCGAAACCCTGCGTCTCAATCACCGGGGTTTGCTGCACATGCGGGCGAATCCGCGTTGCCGCGGCCGTGATCTGTGCCTGCCAGTCCATCAGCGCTCCTGCAAAAATTGTTTATGAAGCGCAAGCTTAACGCGGTGACGGCGGGGCGCAAGCCTGTCGCCTTTCCTGCATTCTTGATTGGCGTATGTCGGCAAGGAAGGCTACAAGGGAAGTCCTGATATTGTTGTTTGGATTGACCATGACCGAAGATCGCCACAGCCGTTTCCGCGATGCCCATTCCGATCGCAGCCGGGCCGAGCACGTGCCCGCCACGCCGCAGACGCAGGCGTCGGCCTACCGGCTGGCCTTTGCGGACGAGGAATTCCTGTGCCGTGAAGAGCTGCGCCCGGTGCGCTTGCAGCTGGAGCTTTTGAAGCCCGAGGTGCTGCTGAACGAACATGGCATCAACAGCACCATCGTGATGTTTGGGGGCGCGCGCATCCCCGATCCGAAGCACAAGGATCAGGCCCGGACCCAGACGCTGGCGGACCTGTCGCATTTTTACGACGAAGCGCGTGAATTCGCGCGGCTGATGACGGAGAAGTCCAAGCAGAGTGGTGGCCGCGAGAATGTCGTGGTGACCGGCGGTGGTCCGGGCGTGATGGAGGCAGGCAACCGGGGTGCGCATGATGCCGGTGGTCGTTCGATCGGCCTGTCGATCGTCCTGCCGCATGAGCAGGCGCCCAACGGCTATGTGACGCCGGATCTCAGCTTCAATTTCCACTATTTCGCCATCCGCAAGATGCATTTCCTGATGCGCGCCCGCGCGATCACGGTCTTTCCGGGCGGCTTTGGCACGCTGGATGAGCTGTTCGAGAGCCTGACCCTGATCCAGACTGGCCGTATGGAGCGTGTGCCGTTCCTCCTGTTCGGCAAGGCGTTCTGGGAGAAGATTATCAACTGGGATGCCCTGGCTGATGCGGGCACGATTTCGGATCAGGATCTGGACCTGTTCCGTTTTGTCGATACGGCCAAGGAAGCTGTCGACATCATCGACAACTGGGATCCGGCACCGCCGCGCGACAGCATTCCCGGTCGGGAAGGTTAAGCGGCCTGCCCGTGGTGGGAATTGCGCCTCTTAGCGCGGGGCAAGATGTTTTGGAGTCTTGCCCGGCGCTGCCTTGTGCCGCATCCTAGTCATCCAACATAACGATAACGGTCACCGCAGGGCTGTGTCCCGCTGGCCAGTACCAGAGGCGTCCTCGATATGCCCGTCGTCCGCGACCACACTGCCATTCTCGCCATGCTGGAAGATGACAGCTTCCGTTGGAACAGCGGCGTCGATGCCGGATTGGGCATGGTGGTCACCTACAGTTTCACCGAGGGCGACGCGCTGGGCAGTGCTTGGGATGACCCGTATGGCGCCAGTGAGTATATCGCGTTCTCCGAGGCGCAGAGATCCTACGTACGAGCGGCCTTTGACCAGTTTGAACAGGGCATTGGCCTGCGCTTTGTCGAGGTCGACGGTCCTGCGATGATCAACCTTTACGGCAGCCCGTCTTTTGCCAACGGCATAGCGGGGTGGGGGCATTACCCCTGGGCGAGCCTGGAGCAGGCTGGCGGCGGCGACATCGTGGTCGAACTGGACCAGTATGGCGTCACCTCCGTTGCGCCGGGTACTTTCAACTACGAGGTCATTTTACATGAGATCGGCCATGGCCTCGGTCTGTCACATCCCCACGAAGGAGAGCTGACCCTTGCTGAAGATCTGGACAACAACATCCAGACGGTAATGACCTACAATTTCAGCGGAGGCTTTGCGCAGGCCCCAGGTCGGCTGGATTATGATGCGCTGCGGCATATCTACGGCAGTGATGAGCAGTTCGCTGGCTGGACCTTTGGCACGACCCTTGATGGCGGTGTCCGGATCGAGGCCGCCGACCTCGCGGATACCATTCTGGCACCGGCACAAGACAGCCGTATCCTGGGGCGCGGTGGGGCTGATACCCTGCTGGGCCGGGAAGGCGATGATGAACTTCTGGGCGGCGGCGGCACCGACAGCCTGACAGGTGGTATCGGCAACGATCACTTGCTGGGCAATGGCGGCAACGACCGGCTGCTGGGAGGAACCAGCGAGAGCGGCTATTCAGGCAGTGAGTCCGATACTTTGGACGGTGGGTCCGGGCACGATACGCTCTACGGCGGGGGGGGAGATGACTCGCTGTTGGGCGGAAATGGGCGGGACACGCTCTATGGCGGTTCCGGGCGCGATGCCTTGCGCGGCGGGGATCGGGGCGATCTGCTGATCGGCGATTTCGGCACGGCGGGAACCGATGGGTATGACCGGGATCGGTTGTTCGGCAACAGGGGCAATGATTCGCTGTACGGCGATGGCGGCAACGATGTGCTGAAAGGCGGCAGCGGAAATGATCTACTGAGCGGCGGCCGCGGCCGGGATTTCCTGACCGGCGGCAATGGGGCTGACGTGTTTGTCTTCAGCTGGGCCGATATCGGTTACGAAGACGTCATTCGGGATTTTGAAGCCGGGCGCGATCTCATTGATCTCAGTGACGGGATCCTGAACCTCGACGGGTTCGAGGACCTCACGCTGACCACACAGTCCGGCAGCACCTTCATTACCGGCGGCAGCCTGAGCATCAAGCTGGCGGGCTATGCCGACGCGCTGGATGCCGACGACTTCATCTTCCAGCCCGTCGAGTTCTTCTACGTCTGATCTGCGCCGCGCAATACAGGCGGCGTGCCGGGATCATTTCATCCCGGCTTCAGCCTCGATCTGCTTGCGGCTCTTGCGGGCACGTTCGGTGGCCGACTTCAGCTGGCCGCAGGCGGCCATGATGTCATCGCCGCGGGTCTTGCGGATCGGCGAGGCATAACCGGCCTGATAGATGATGTTGGCAAAGGCCCGGATGCGGTTGTTCGACGACCGCTTGTAAGGCGCGCCAGGCCATTCATTGAACGGGATCAGGTTGATCTTGGCCGGGATATTGTAGCGCTTGATGTGGTCCAGCAGCCGGTAGGCGTCCTCGTCGCTGTCGTTCACCCCGTCCAGCATAACGTACTCAAAGGTGATGCGTTCCGAGTTCGACGCCTTGGGATAGTCCGCCAGCGCCTGCAGCAGCGCGTCGATGTTCCAGCGCTTGTTGATCGGCACCAGCACATCGCGGGTCTCATTCGTGGTCGCGTGGAAGGACACCGCCAGCAGGCAGCCGATTTCCTCGGCCGTGCGGGCAATTTCCGGCACCACGCCGGAGGTCGACAGGGTGATGCGGCGGCGGCTGAGGGAGATCCCCTCGGGGTCCATCGCGATCTTCATCGCGTCGCGCACATTGTCGAAGTTATAGAGCGGCTCGCCCATGCCCATCAGCACGATGTTCGACAGCAGCCGGGTTTCGTCCTTGGGGGCGCCGGGGGTGGGCCATTCCTCCAGATCGTCGCGCGCCATCATCACCTGGCCGATGATCTCGGCCGGGGTCAGGTTGCGGACCAGCTTCTGGGTGCCGGTGTGGCAGAAGGAGCAGGTCAGCGTGCAGCCCACCTGGGAGGAGATGCAGAGCGTGCCGCGGTCATCCTCGGGGATATAGACCACCTCGACCTCGTGGCCGCCGTTGATCCGCACCAGGTATTTGCGGGTGCCGTCGGTGGACACCTGCTTGCTCACCACTTCGGGGATGCGGATCTCGAAATGCTCTGCCAGCTGGGCGCGATAGGCCTTGGCCAGGTTGGTCATCTCGGCGAAGTCGCGCTTGCCCCACTGGTAGATCCACTGCCAGATCTGCCCGACACGCATCTTGGCCTGCTTTTCCGGGGTGCCATGCTCGATCAGCACCTCGCGCATGCGGTCACGGGTCAAGCCGACAAGATTGATCTTGCCGCCCTCGGGTTCCTTGCGGGGCAGGGTCAATACGTCTTGGGTAATCGGCGCGCTGGCGGTCATGGCATGAGCCTCGGTGCTGGTGGGCGGATGCGGCTCTATATAGGATTTCGCCAGAAGATCAAAAGGGAATCCTGAAGCGATCTTGGTCGCTGCGGTGTCTTCAGCCCTGCACCCGGATGAAAAGCAAAACCCCGGCACGGGCCGGGGTTTCCTGTCAAAGCCGCAAATGGCTTATTTCGTGCAACGTTTTTCCGCTTCATCCATCGCCGCGGTGAAACCCAGCAGCGAGAACGTGTCCTTGGTCTGGGTGCCGCGGGCGGAGCGGGCGGTCAGCACTGCCGTGGCGCCTCGCTTCATCGCGGTGATGACCTTGGCGTCCTCACCCTCTACGGGCCAGGCCCATTCGCCATCGGTGATCATCTCGAATTCGGAATCGCCGATTTCCACGTTCACGGTGGACCCGGGCGCAAAGGGGTAGCCGCCGGTAAAGCTGACCGCGCCCTTGGGGTTTGCTTCGCCACGGAAGGTGACGAAAAGCTGAATCGCGCTGCGCCGTACCGCCACGACACGGCCGTCACGGGTGTTCACCGTCTCTTTGGGAGCAGACACGCCCCAGCATTCGCTCGGATTCTCGCCTTCAAAGACGCTCCAATCCACGTTCGCCGCCACCCGATTGGTCGAGGTCGCTTGCGCTGATGCGGTTGTTGCGAATGCTGCCAGACACAGGCCCGCAGCTACGCGGGCGAGTTTCGATGCCATTTGTCCCGACTCCAAGACTGTTCGTTTCACCTCAAGTTCAATCAAAGGGTCCGCAGCGTTTCAGTCGCTGTCTGTGCCGATCCCCTCGCTTGCGCTACACAATCACACTAACGTAACTAGCACCACGGGTGAAAGTGCGTTTTGGCAGGATTTCGCCCACAGAACACAAGGGGAGAGATCATGCCGAATCCTGTGCCGATGGCCGAAGTCTGGCGCGGTCCGCTGCTGGAAAGCCTGCATCTGGGGCACGCGGTTATTTGCGATGCCAGCGGCCACATCCTGCGCAGTTGGGGCGATGCGGATGCGGTGATCTATCCACGCAGCTCGGCCAAGATGATCCAGGCGCTGCCGTTGATCACATCGGGCGCCGCGGCCCGCTATGGTCTCACGTCCGAACAGCTGGCGCTGGCCTGTGCTTCGCACAACGGCGCCCATATCCACACCGATCGGGTCAACAGCTGGCTGGCGCAGCTCGGGCTTGGAGATGAGGATTTTCGCTGCGGGCCGCAGCTGCCCAATGACATCCCGGCCCGCACCGAGCTGATCAAGACCGACAGCAGCCCCTGCCAGGTGCATAACAACTGTTCCGGCAAACACGCGGGTTTTCTGACCCTGAACCAGTACCTGGGCGGCAATGCGGAATACATCGAGGTCGACCACCCGGTGCAGCAGGCCTGTCTGGCCGCCTTCGAGGAGACCACTGGCCAGGACAGCCCCGGCTACGGCATCGATGGCTGCTCGGCGCCGAATTTTGCAACTACGGTTTCCGGTCTGGCGCGCGCGGTGGCGTGGTTTGCCAGTGCCGCAGACCGGTCCGACCGCGCCTCGCAGGCGGCGCAGCAGCTGGTGGCGGCGATGACGGCACATCCCGAGCTGGTGGCGGGAGAGACGCGCGCCTGCACCAACCTGATGCGCGCCATGGGTGGCAAGGTGGCGGTCAAGACGGGCGCCGAGGCGGTGTTCATCGCCATCCTGCCGGAGCAGAAACTGGGCGTGGCGCTAAAGATCACCGACGGGGCCACGCGCGCCAGCGAATGCGCCATTGCTGCGCTGCTGGTCAGCCTCGGCGTACTGGAGGCGGATCATCCCGAGACCCGCAAATACATGAACAAGACGCTGTACAGCCGCCGCGGTCTGGAATGCGGGGCCATTCGCCCTGCGGCCGAGCTGTTGTTCTGAGACAGAGTGCCCCGGCGTAAGACCGGGGCATTCGGGGGCTCACATCTCCATCTCGATCACTTCCGCGACTTCCACGGAGCCGCTGCCATCGGCCACCATCGGGCACCCTTTGGCGACCTCGCAGGCGGCTTCGATGCTGTCGGCCTTGATGACCGTGAAGCCGGACAGCGGGTTGGCACCACCATTGTCGGCCACGCCCTGCGCGCTGACCGTTTTGGACATGCCGACGGGGTTGCCGGGGATGTCCACGGCGTCTCCCATCTTCTCGAACCAGGCCATCCAGGCAGCCATGTCCTTTGCCCCTTCTTCTTCGGTCTCCGGCTTCTTGCCGCCGTGGTAGGCGAAAATGTATTGAGGCATTGGTGTTCTCCTTTGGTTACTGCGGTTGGTCGTTCAGGAAAGATCTGCCAGCACCGCCTCCAGCTTGCGCAGGGTTGAGCTCCAGCCTTCCTCGTGGCGGCTGGCAATTTCCTCTGTGCCCAGATCGCGGTGATCGATCATCAGCATCGACCCTTCCGTGGTGGCCGCAATGGTGAAAGTGACATGGCTCTCGTCGCCGCGCTGACCGTCTTCGCCGTGCCAGGCCCAGGTGAAACCGATGGATCTGGGCGCGTCCACATGCGTGACCTCGCCGGAGACGTGGAAGCGTTCGCCTTGCTGGTTTTCCATGACCGAATGCCACGGGCCGGTGTTGCGGAAGTCCAGCGCATGGTCCGGGATGTGCAGCCCCTCAGGCCCCCACCATTTCAGCAGATGCTCCGGGAGCGTGATCCAGGCAAACAGTTGCTCGGGGCTGATCGGAAAGATGCGCCGCAGGTGGAGATCGCTCATGCTGTCTTCTCCTTTTCTCGATGTCCGGCCGTCAGTCTTCCGCGGCCATCAGGGCAGTTTGCAGCCGATCCAGGCTGCCCTGCCAGAAATCGCGCCGTGCATTGGTCCAGTCGGCGATCCTGCGCAATCCCTCCGGTCGTGCAGAGTACAGGCGGCGCGTCCCCAAGGCGCGCTGTTGCACCAGCCCGGCTTCGCGCAGCACTTTCAGATGACGCGAGATCGCAGGCGGGGAAATCCCCGCGCCCGGTGCCAGGTCACCCGCAGGCAATTCCCCTTCGGCAATCAGCTGTTCGACAATCGCCAGCCTGGTGTCGTCCGCCAGGGCGGCAAAGGACTTTTGCAGCGTGGTCATGCGCCATTATTAACATTTTTGTTAAATAATGGAAGAAAAAGTTTGGGCCGGAAAATGGCAACCGCCAAGGGGGGGGCTCCCGCCCGTCATCGGCCTGTTTGAAAAACAGGCCTCTTCCCGTTGGGCCCGGCGCAGCACCATGGGTGCTGCGCCGGGCCCAACGGGGGCGCTCAGGTCATGTCCCACAGCAGCTTTGCCGCCAGGGTGACCGAGGTCAGCACCAAGAGCGGCTTGATCAGCCGCGCGCCCTTGTTTTGCGCCAGTTTCGCCCCGGTCTGCGCCCCGGCGATCTGTGCCAGCCCCATCAACAGCCCGGTGATCCACCAGGGTGTCGCGACAAAGGCAAAGGCCAGCAACGCGCCGGCGTTGGAGGCGAAGTTCAGCAGCTTGGTATGCGCGGTGGCTTTCAATATGCCGTAGCCCGCAAGGCTGACGAAGGCGAGCATGTAGAAACTGCCCGCGCCCGGCCCCAGCAGCCCGTCGTAGGCGGCACACAGCGGTACCATCGTGGCGGTGAACAGCGCGGGCGACAGCCGCCGCGCCCGGTCCAGATCGCCCAAGCCCTTCTTGGTGGCAAAGAAGATGGCGATACCCACCAGCAGAACCGGCAGCACCATGCGAATCCACTCGGTCGGCAGCACCGAGACCAGCAGCGCCCCCGCGATAGAGGCGGCAAAGGCCAGCAGCGCCGGCCCCGCCTGCGCGCGCAGATCCACATGGCCGCCGCGGGCATAGCTGAGCGCTGCGGTACCCGCGCCGAACAGACCCTGAACCTTGTTGGTCGACAAGGCTTGCAAAGGCGAAGCGCCCGCCAGCAGCAGCACCGGCACGGTGATCAGCCCGCCGCCGCCCGCAACCGCATCAATGAACCCCGCGACGAACCCGGCTGCCAACAGCAGCAGCAGGGTTTCGAAACCCACTTCCAGCATGTGATGTCAGCCTTTGGATGCGTCTTTGAACTCATCCCGGGCGTAACCCTGGATATAGAGCAGCGCGGTGAGGTCGCCGTGGTTGATGCGGATGTCGCATTCCGCGGCGACCGAAGGCTTGGCGTGCAGCGCCACCCCGGCGCCCGCCCGCTTCAGCATGCCCAGGTCATTGGCGCCGTCGCCCACGGCCATCACATCAGCTTCGCTGATGCCCAGCCGGGCGGTGATCTGCTCCAGCGCCTCCACCTTGGCCTCGCGACCAAGGATCGGCCGCGCGGCTTCGCCCGTCAGCTTGCCGTCCTGCACCAGAAGGGTGTTGGCGCGGTTCTCGTCAAAACCCAGCTTCGCCGCCACCTGCGCGGTGAAGGCGGTGAAGCCGCCCGAGACCAGCGCCGCATAGGCGCCCGCGGATTTCATCGTTGCCAGCAGCTGCGCGCCGCCTGGCATCAGGGTGATGCGCTCTTTCAGGACCTTGGCGATCACGGTTTCCGGCAGATCCTTCAGCAGGCCGACCCGTTCGATCAGCGCGCCTTCGAAATCCAGCTCTCCGTTCATGGCGCGGGCGGTGATTTCCTTGACGCGACTGCCGACGCCGGCCTCCTCGGCCAGTTCGTCGATGCATTCCTGCTGGATCATCGTCGAATCCATATCGGCCAGCAGCATCTTCTTGCGCCGCCCTTCCTGCGGCTGGACCACCAGGTCGACACCGCTGTCTTGCAGGTCGGCCCAGACGTCCCAGCGGTTGCCGGGCATCTCCGCGAGCGGAAACTCGGCGGCGATGCCGGGAGCCAGCCAGGTGACCGCACCGCCGCCCCAGGCGTTGCGCAGCGAGTCGGGCAGGGCAGGGTCCAGCACCGGATTGGCAGGGTTGCAAAGCAGGGTGGCGATAAACATCGGCGGCTCCGTGGCATCGGTTGTTCCCCAGTGTCATAGCGGCCCGTCCGGCAAACAGCCAGAGCGCGAGACGCGGCAGAATGGCCGCAAGGCCGCGGTCGGGCCCGGGGTGGCCCGCGGTGGCGTCGGATCGGTGCGGCTGTTTCCGATGGTGGAATTTCATGTCGCAAAAATTCGATGATTGGCCGCTTTGAGGGAATTTTCCGTATTGCGAGTCGCGATGCGGCGCTCTAGCTCTGACGGCGGGACACCCCTCCCCAACGAGGGGCGCTTATCTGGAAGGGTAGCATTGATGGCTATTGCACAACCGGCCGCGCGGCCGGCCAATCCGCGTTTTTCTTCTGGCCCCTGCGCCAAACCCCCCGTCTTTGATCTGGTCAAACTGTCCGGCGCGCCCTTGGGGCGTTCGCACCGCGCTGCGGTGGGCAAGGACAAGCTGCTGGCTGCGATCGAAGGCACCCGTGAGCTTCTGAACATCCCCGCAGACTACAAGATCGGCATCGTGCCCGCCTCCGACACCGGTGCGGTCGAGATGGCGATGTGGAACCTGCTGGGCGAGCGCAAGGTCGAGATGCTGGCCTGGGAAAGCTTTGGCGCGGGCTGGGTCACTGATGTGGTCAAACAGCTGAAAATCGACGCCGAGGTGAAAACCGCCGACTACGGTCTGATCGTGGATCTTGCCAGCGTCGATTTCGCCAATGACGTGGTCTTCACCTGGAACGGCACCACCTCGGGTGTGCGTGTGCCCAATGGTGACTGGATCGCGGCTGACCGCGCCGGTCTGACCATCTGCGATGCGACCTCTGCCGCCTTCGCGCAGGACCTGCCCTGGGACAAGCTGGATGTGACCACCTTCTCCTGGCAGAAGGTGCTGGGCGGCGAAGCGGCGCACGGCATGATCATCCTGAGCCCCCGCGCGGTGGCCCGGCTGGAAAGCTACACCCCGGCGTGGCCGCTGCCCAAGATCTTCCGTCTGACCAAGGGCGGCAAGCTGATCGACGGCATCTTCAAGGGCGCCACCATCAACACGCCGTCGATGCTGGCGGTCGAGGATTACCTGCTGGCGCTGGACTGGGCGCGCTCGGTCGGCGGTCTGGAAGGGCTGATCGCCCGTGCCGACGCCAATGCCAAGGCGGTGTTTGACTTCTGCGACGCCAAGCCCTGGATTGCCAATCTGGCCGAAGATCCGGCGACCCGCTCGAACACCTCGGTGTGCCTCAAGTTCACCGATGCACGCATCCAGGACGGTGCCGCCTTTGCCAAGGCCGTGGCCAAGCGTCTGGAGGCCGAAGAGGTAGCGCTGGACGTCGGTGCCTATCGTGACGCGCCTGCGGGCCTGCGCATCTGGTGCGGTGGCACGGTTGAGACCGCCGACATCGAGGCAATGCTGCCCTGGCTCGAATGGGCCTTCGAGGCCGAGATCCCCGCACAAGGCTGATCCCTGATCCCCGCTGCCCGGCCCAGCTGCCGGGCGGCGCCAGACCCTCTCCATTTTCAGGCCGTACCCCCGGCCTCTGCACATGAAGGACCACACTCATGGCTCCCAAAGTTCTGATTTCCGACAAACTCTCTGAAGCTGCCGTCCAGATCTTCCGCGACCGCGGCATCGAGGTCGACTTTCAGCCCGACGTGGGCAAGGACAAGGAAAAGCTGGCAGAAATCATCGGCCAGTATGACGGTCTCGCGATCCGCTCCGCCACCAAGGTGACCGAGAAGATCCTTGAGAATGCCACCAACCTGAAGGTGATCGGCCGGGCCGGCATCGGCACCGACAACATCGACAAGGAAGCGGCGTCCAAGCGCGGCGTCATCGTGATGAACACGCCGTTCGGCAACATGATCACCACCGCCGAACACGCCATCGCGATGATGTTCGCTGTCGCGCGCCAACTGCCGGAGGCCTCCGCCTCGACCCACGCGGGCAAGTGGGAGAAGTCCAAGTTCATGGGTGTCGAACTGACCGGCAAGACGCTGGGCGTGATCGGTGCCGGCAACATCGGCGGCATCGTCTGCGACCGCGCCCGCGGCCTGAAGATGAAGGTTGCGGCCTATGACCCCTATCTGAGCCAGGAAAAGGCCGACAAGATGGGTGTCGAGAAGGTCGAGCTGGAGGAGCTGCTGGCGCGGGCTGATTTCATCACCCTGCACGTGCCGCTGACCGAGCAGACCCGCAACATCCTGTCCAAGGAAAACCTGGAGAAGACCAAGAAGGGCGTGCGCATCATCAACTGCGCCCGTGGCGGCCTGGTGGATGAAGCCGCGCTGGCCGAACTGCTGACCTCCGGTCATGTGGCAGGCGCCGCCTTCGACGTCTTCTCGGAGGAGCCCGCGAAGGAGAACCCGCTGTTCGGCCTGCCCAACGTGGTCTGCACGCCGCACCTCGGCGCTGCCACCACCGAGGCGCAGGAGAACGTTGCCCTGCAGGTGGCCGAGCAGATGTCGAACTACCTGCTGACCGGCGCCGTCGAGAACGCGCTGAACATGCCCAGCGTTACCGCCGAGGAAGCCAAGGTCATGGGGCCGTGGATCAAGCTGGCCGATCACCTCGGCAGCTTTGTCGGCCAGATGAGCGATGAGCCGATCCAGGCGATCAACATCCTGTATGACGGGGTCGCCTCCGGCATGAACCTCGACGCGCTGAACTGCGCGGTGATCGCGGGGATCATGAAACGCTCCAACCCCGAGGTGAACCTGGTCTCTGCCCCGGTTGTCGCCAAGGAGCGCGGCATCCAGATCTCGACCACCAACCAGGACAAGTCGGGTGCCTTTGATGGCTACATAAAGGTGACCGCCGTCACCTCCAAGCGCGAGCGCTCGGTTGCGGGTACGGTGTTCTCGGATGGCAAGCCGCGCTTCATCCAGATCAAGGGCATCAACATCGAGGCGGATGTGGGCGCGCATATGCTCTACACCACCAACGAGGACGTGCCCGGCATCATCGGCACCCTGGGCAACACCCTGGGCGACAATGGTGTGAACATCGCCAACTTCACGCTGGGTCGGGCTGCTGCCGGTGGCGAGGCGATCGCGCTGTTGTACGTGGACGAACCTGTCCCCGCAGAAGCACGCGCCAAGCTGGCCGAGACAGGCATGTTCAACCAGATCAAACCGCTGCAGTTCGACGTCGCCTGACCTCGACCCGGCAACGATGCGAGCGCCCCCGCAGTCCGCTGCGGGGGCGTTTGCCGTCTTTAGCCTCCTTGCGGCACCGTCTCGCGTGATTGGGCCGGGGTGCCGTGCAACACGACAGCGGCGAAAATCGCCATCGACGCCAGTGCAACCAGCGATCCGATCTGCGCCAGCACTTCCGTGCGCTCAAGGATTGCCAGCGGAATGCCGGGCACCAGAAGCAGCAATGTCAGCACCGACCCTGCCAGATGCAGCCGGGGCAGCAGGCCGACGGACGCGCCGGGCAGCACGTGATAGTAGAACGCGAAGATCGAGCAGCTGACCCAGCCCAGCAGGTTGAGGTGCCCATGGGCCGGCGACAACAGGTGATCCTTGCTTGCAGACATCTGTATTCCCCAAACCATGCCGGCCAGAACCGAAATCAGCGCAAGCAGCATGAACCAGCGTGCAATTCCCTTCATCACTCTTCCCTCCGGGTTTTGTGGATGCAAAATAAGCATTGTCTTGAAATGGGCCGATTTCCTGCGTCGGCCAGTCCGGTTGTGAACCAGCAAGGGTTGAGCCCTCTCCGTCAATCCGGCATCTACGCTGCAAACCCACGCCATAGGAGGTTTTGATGACCGCCCCAATCTACGCCATCGGTGACATTCATGGGCAGCGCGCCATGCTGGACGACGCGTTGCAGCGGATCGAAGCCGACGGCGGACCTGACGCGCGGGTTGTCTTCCTCGGTGACTATTGTGACCGTGGGCCCGACAGCCGCGGAGTAGTCGATTGCTTGGCGCAGGGAATGGCTGCCGGCCGCAATTGGGTCTGCATCAAGGGCAATCACGACCGGATGTTTTCCATGTTCATGGAGGATCATCCGCGCAACGATGACCGGCTGCTGGTCGGATACCACTGGCTGCATCCGCGCATTGGAGGGGTAGAAACCCTGCAATCCTACGGCGTCGACGTGGCTGAGCGGGAACGTATCCACGAGGTTCACGATCGCGCCCGCGCTGCGGTTCCATCGGAGCACTGCATGTTTCTGGATGGTCTGAAGACGTTCCACCAGGAGGGCGAGCTGCTGTTCGTCCACGCTGGTATCCGCCCCGGGGTATCGCTCGATCAGCAGGTGGAAAATGATCTGGTCTGGATCCGGCAGGAGTTCCTGACGGACACCCGCGCCCACCCCTGGCTGGTGGTGCATGGCCATACTCATGTGAAACGGGCCGAGCATCACGGCAACCGGGTCAACCTCGACACCGGGGCCGGCTACGGCCATCCGCTGACCGTGGCCGTTTTCGAAGGCCGCGATTGCTGGCTGCTGACGGAGGAGGGGCGCCAGCCGCTCACCCCGTAAGCCGGTTTCCTTCTGGAAAGAGGGGTCCGTTGCAGGCGGCGCGAGGGGGCAGCGCCCCCTCAACGCAGGTCAGGTCCAGTCCAGCACCACCTTGCCGCTGGCACCGGATTTCATCGCGGCGAATCCTTCGGCAAAATCATCAACGCCGAACCGGTGGGTGATGACCCGGCTGACATCCAGTCCGTTCTGCAGCATCGCGATCATCTTGTACCAGGTCTCGAACATCTCGCGACCATAGACGCCCTTGATGGTGATCGCCTTGAAGACGATGCGCGACCAGTCGACCGGCGACTTCCCCGGCGGAATGCCCAGGAGGGCAATCCGGCCGCCCATCACCAGCGCCTCGACCATCTGGTCCAGCGCCGCCTGGCTGCCGGACATTTCCAGCCCGACGTCGAACCCCTGTTTCATGCCCAACTCATGGATCACATCCGGCAGCTCTTCCTTGGATACATCCACCGTGCGCACGGCGGGCACCACATGGGCCGCGAGCTTCAGCCGGTCCGGGTTGATGTCGGTGATCACCACATGGCGCGCGCCGGCGTGTTTTGCCACCGCCGCTGCCATGATGCCGATCGGACCCGCGCCGGTGATCAGCACATCCTCGCCCAACAGATCAAAGCTCAGCGCCGTATGCACCGCGTTGCCCAAGGGGTCGAGGATGGCGCCGATCTCATCCGGCACGTCATCGGGCAGCGGCACCACGTTGAAGGCGGGCAGCTTCAAATACTCGGCAAAGGCGCCCTGCTCATTCACCCCGATACCGCGGGTGCCGGGGTCGAGGTGGAATTTGCCGGCCCGGCTCTGGCGCGAATCCGTCTTGATCAGATGCCCTTCGCCGGAGCAGCGCTGGCCCACGGCCAGATCGGTAACGTTGCGACCGATCTCGACGATCTCGCCTGCGAACTCATGGCCGGTGATCATCGGCACCGGCACGGTGTGCGACGCCCAATCATCCCAGTTCCATATGTGAATATCGGTGCCGCAGATGCCGGTCTTCTTCACCTTGATCAGCACCTCGTCGGGGCCGATTTCCGGCACCGGCGCCTGCACCATCCACAGGCCCTCCTGCGGATGGCTTTTCTCCAGCGCCTTCATCGTGTTCGGACGGCTCATCAGATCACCCCCAAATCCTTGCCGACCTTGCCAAAGGCGGCCAAGGCCCGATCCAGCTCTTCGCGGGTCAGCGCCGCGTTCATCTGCGTGCGGATCCGCGCCTGTCCGCGCGGCACCACCGGGAAGAAGAAGCCCGAGACATAGACGCCCTCGTCGAACAGCCGCGCGGCCATGTCCTGCGCCAGCTGTGCTTCCCCCAGCATCACCGGGATGATCGGATGCTCACCCGGCAGGAGGTCAAAGCCCAGCTTTTCCAGACTCGCGCGCCAGTAGCGCGCATTCTCGAACAGCTGCGCGCGCAGCCCGTCGCCTTCCTCGACCAGTCGGATCGCCTCCAGCCCGGCAGCAACAATCGATGGCGGCAGCGAATTGGAGAACAGATAGGGCCGCGCCCGCTGCCGCAGCAGGTCGATCACTGGCTGCGGCCCGGCGATATAACCGCCGATGGCCCCCCCAAGTGCTTTGCCCAAAGTTCCGGTGACGATGTCCACGTCCACTCCGAAGTGTTCCGGCGTGCCCGCACCCGTCGCCCCCATGAAGCCGGTTGCGTGGCAGTCGTCCACCATCACCACGGCGTCATATTTATCGGCCAGCGCCCGGATCTCCGGCAGCTTGGCCAGGTAGCCGTCCATGGAGAACACGCCGTCGGTCGCGATCATGATATGGCGCGCGCCATCCTCGCGGGCCTGCTTCAGCCAGGCCTCCAGATCGTTCATGTCACTGTTCATGTAGCGGTAGCGCTTGGCCTTGCACAGGCGGATGCCGTCGATGATTGAGGCGTGGTTCAGGCTGTCAGAGATGATCGCGTCCTCCGGCCCCAACAGCGGCTCGAACAGCCCGCCGTTAGCGTCGAAACAGGCGGCGAACAGGATCGAGTCATCCTTGCCCAGGAATTTCGCCAGCCGCTGCTCCAGCTCTCGGTGAATGTCCTGGGTGCCGCAGATGAAGCGGACGGAGGCCATGCCGAATCCCTTCGGCTCCATCGCGTCGCGGGCAGCTCGGATCAGGTCGGGGTGGTCGGCTAGGCCAAGGTAGTTGTTGGCGCACAGGTTGATCACCGACCGGCCCCCAACGGTGATCTCGCCCCCCTGCGGGGAGGTGATCATTCGCTCGCGCTTGTACAGTCCTTCGCCCTCGATCTGGGTCAGAGTGTTGGAGATGTCGGTCAGAAATGCAGTGGACATGCGCAAGCTCCCTCATGTGTTCCGAGTCGAGCTTCTAGCATAACGGATTGAGTTCCGAAATACGGGATTTCACTATCCCGGAAAAAATTCCGCAAAACTGGAGGTGACGGTGAAATATCGCCCAGACGGGCTAAGTTCCTGCGCAGCAGCGGGGAGGGTGCAGCCATGGCGCGGGTCACGGGAATTGGCGGGGTGTTCATCAAGGCGCGCGGCGACAAGCAGGCGCTGGCGGAGTGGTATCGCGATCATCTGGGGATGCGGCTGACCGACTTCGGCGGCGCTGTCCTCAGTTGGCAGGAGGACCGGGCCGAGGACGGCGGCCTGACGGTCTGGGCCACGGCAGCGCCGGATGGCGACTGGTTCAGCCCCAGCACGGCGGGATTCATGATCAACTACCGGATTGATGACATGGCGGCGATGGTCGCGCAGCTGCAGGAAGCGGGTGTCCCAATCCTGCAGGGGCCGGAAAGCCATGAAAATGGCCAGTTCGCCTGGATCATGGATCCGGAGGGCAACAAGGTGGAGCTGTGGCAGCCGCAGCCCTGGACCGATCTGACTGGCAGTTGAGGGTTTTGAGGCTGCTGCAACGAAAAACGCGGCCCCCTTTCGGGGACCGCGCTGCAATACTGCGAAAGGCAGCCTGGCTTATGCCAGTTCCAGGTTCACTGCCGACTCGCGGCCGTCACGGCCGGGCTCGATGTCGAAGTTTACTTTCTGGTTGTCTGCCAGGCCGGTCAGGCCCGAACGTTCCACAGCAGAGATGTGCACGAACACGTCTTTGCTGCCGCCTTCGGGTGCGATGAAGCCGTAGCCTTTGGTGGTGTTGAACCATTTTACGGTGCCAGTGGCCATATCCGTAGTCTCCTAGTTTGTGCTGCCCGCGTTGGTGCGGCAGCCTGGCGTAGTCGGTCTGGATCGAGAGACTGATAACGCCGTAGAAACGGGAGACAGTGGATCGACAAGAATAACGTAAGCCCCCCACATATGGAGCTTGGTCCCGAGTCGTTCAAGAGGAAATCTAAAACTGCCTGTCTGGGCGTCAGGCGTTCTTGACGATCAGGAACACCCGCGCTGGCCCGTCTGGTGCGGTGATTGCATGGGCAACATCGGCGGCATAGCGCGCCGTGTCGCCTGCTTGCAGCCGGTCCTGGGCCTTGCCGGAAACCACCGTGACCGTCCCTTCGAGCGCGGTCAGCTGTTCCACGGTGCCGCGTGTGTGGGGCTGGCTGTTCAGCGCGCCCCCCTGATCAAAACGGATGTCGTAAACCTCGTGCCCGCCGGCATCCTCGGGTGGAGACAAGATGCGGATGCGACAGCCCTGGCCCATGTTCTCGATCTTCGGCACATCGGCAGCGCGCAACACCTCGATCCGGTCCTGCATGTCGCCGGCTTCCAGCAGGCCGGCGAAATCCACCTGCAACGCCCGCGTGAGGTTCCAGAGGGTTGCGATGGTCGGCGAGCTTTCGCCGCGTTCGATCTGGCTCACCATGGAGCGGCTGACACCGGAGAGATTGGCCACGGCCTCAAGGCTCAGGCCTTGGGCACGCCGGGCCTCTTTCAGGCGCGCGGGAAGCAGGGTCAGGATATCGTCTGTGTTTTCCGTCATGACGGATTCTCTGCGCTGCCGGGCCGGGTTTGTCAATTGCCGCGACACACGGCGGGGCCACGGCGCGGGCGCGCGTGACGGTACGTCCCGGCAGACAGGTTGATGCTGCGGGTGCATAGTGTCGCCAAACCGGATGAGGAGAAAGACAATGCGTGACATCGTGATCCTGGATGGCGCCCGCACGGCCATTGGCACCTTTGGCGGCGCGCTGGCCAGCACTGCGCCGATTGACCTTGCCACCACCGTGTCCCGCGCGGCGCTGGAGCGATCCGGCGTCGAGGGCGGCCAGATCGGTCATGTGGTGTTCGGCCATATCATCAACACCGCACCGCGTGACATGTACCTGAGCCGCGTGGCGGCGATGCAGGCCGGGGTGCCGGATGCGGTGCCCGCGATGAATGTGAACCGGCTGTGCGGCTCTGGCGTGCAGGCCATCATCTCGGCCTATCAGTCGCTGGCAATGGGTGATGCGGAGTTTGCGTTGGCGGGCGGGGCAGAGAACATGTCGCGCAGCCCCTACATCCTTCAGCAGAGCCGCTGGGGCGCCAAGATGGGGGATGTGAAGGCGCTCGACATGATGTTGGGGGCGCTGAATTGCCCCTTTGGCACCGGGCACATGGGGGTGACTGCCGAAAACGTCGCTGATGAGCATGGTATCAGCCGCGAACAGATGGATGCCTTTGCCATCACCAGTCAGAACCGTGCCGCCGCGGCGATCGAGGCGGGGCATTTCAAAACCCAGATCACTCCGGTGGAGGTCAAGGTCAAGCGCGAGCTCGTGCCCTTCGAGGTGGACGAGCATCCAAAGGCGACAAGCGCCGAAGCTCTCGCTGGGTTGCGCCCGGTGTTTCAGAAGGATGGGCGGGTCACGGCCGGGAATGCCAGCGGCATCAACGATGGTGCGGCGGCACTGGTCCTGGCGACGGCGCAAGCAGCTGAACAGGCCGGGTTGAAACCCAAGGCACGGGTTCTCGGCTATGCGCATGCTGGCGTGCGCCCGGAGGTCATGGGGATCGGCCCGGTTCCGGCGGTCCGCAACCTGTTGGAACGCACCGGTCTGGCCGTTTCGGATTTCGATGTCATCGAATCGAACGAGGCCTTCGCCGCGCAGGCGCTGGCGGTGAACCAGGAACTCGGGCTGGATCCCGCGCGGGTGAATCCGAACGGTGGGGCCATCGCCCTGGGGCATCCGGTCGGGGCAACCGGTGCCATCATAACCCTGAAGGCGCTGTATGAACTGGAACGCATTGGCGGCCGTCGTGGGTTGATCACGATGTGCATCGGCGGCGGGCAGGGCATCGCGCTGGCTATTGAGCGCCTCTAACGCAGGCGGCATTCCTCGCGAAAATCGACTGAGGGGGGCGTTGGCACAGGCCACGACCTCCCCGCGTCGCCCGCCGGGGGCGGCGAGCACAGCAACGACCTGTCGGCTGATCGTCGGCAGGCGGGTTTTCCGGCGCCATGACGCGTTTGCGAATCTTTATGAGGTTTTTATGTGCCCAAATGACAATTTAAGGTAGAATACAATATCACAGTGGAAAACTAGCGATTCCCGCTCGTCGCTCCGTTGCGGCTGTTTTCGCCTATCTGTGTTGTGGCTGATGGGGTCACCGTAAAAAGTGCGATTGTCGCAGTAGAAGCACAGGGCAGCTGTGTGATTGGAGGGCAGTTTGGCATCCACAGTCCTGCTTTTGGAAGATGACGTCGGCGCACGCTTCACCTTTGAGATTGCGTTGCGAGACGCTGGGTACGAGGTCACGGCGGTCGCGAACTGTACTGAGGCGATTTCCGCGCTGTCGAAGATGTCGCCGACTGTTCTGGTACTGGATCTGAAAATCGGCGAGGAAACCTCGCTGCCCGTCGCCGACTACGCCGCGCTGAGCTGTCCCGACGCGCCGGTGGTCTACATCACTGGCAGCCGTCTTTTCACGGGGGGCGAATTGTTCGGCCTGAGCCAGAACATCCGATGGGTGCTGCGCAAGCCCGTGGCCCTGCCGGATTTGCTGAGCATGGTGGACCACGTTACCGGCCGATTGGGTGCGAGTGATACCGCTCAGTCCACCACGACACCGCGAATTGCCGCGATCAGGTGACCGGGCTGCCTTCAGCAGGCGGTGAAAATCTCGGGATCTGAGGGCTGACGGATAGCGCCCGCCGAAATCGTGAAGACGGCGCCGCGGCCAAGCTCGCCGTGCGCCTCAAAAGCCCATTTGTGACGGCGGCAGATCTCGGCACAGGTGGACAGGCCGATGCCGCTGCCCTCGATATCCGGGTTCACCCGATGAAACGGCTGGAATATCTTGTATCGGTCGGCCTCGGATAACCCGATGCCATTGTCGGAAATCGACAGCGACCATTGCTCCCTGCCGCGGCCCTGCATCGCGATTTCGATCTCCAGTGGCCGGGCCGGATCCCGATACTTGATGGCATTGGACAATATGTTGGTCAGCACCAGGTGCAGCAGCGTCGGCTCGGCATAGACAAGGCAGCTTTTGCCCGTTACCGCCAGCTGCGCCCCGCATGTCTGCAATTGCTGTTCGAGACTGTCGCAGGCTTCCTTGATGGCGTCTTCAAGCCGCACATCCTGCAACTTCATCTCGGCGGCAGTCGAAACGGAGTGGTCCAGAAGTTCCGTCGTCAATCGATCCATCTGCCGGGCGGCACGGCTCATGTGTTGCAGAAACTCCAGGGCCTTGCCCGGAAGATTGTCGGCGTAGTTGTCGGAAAAGAACTGCAGCGATCCGATCAGCGTGCCGATCGGGGTGCGCAGATCGTGGGAGGCTGCCCGGGCAAAGGCCTGCATGGTCAGCAGGGTTTCCTGAAGGCTCAGAATATCTTCGCGGGCCTGCCGCAATTCACCGCGCAGTTTGCTGCGCAATTCGTTCATCTGGCGGAGCGATTCTGCATTCGCTCTTAGCTGATCCTGCGTCAGCAACATCAACCGTTCACCCTTGGCCGCCGCACGGAGGAGGGAGACCCGGAATTCGGTCTCCGGGGCGAGTATGGTCGCAGAATTGCCGATCATCGGAAAACCGGTGTTGCCCGAGGCGGCACCCTTGCGCAGGCGCGACAGGACGGTGTCTGCGTCGCATCGGGTCAATTCGCTCAGGTGCAAGCCTGCCAGCTCCCGATCCGTGGCGGAAGCAGAGGGGTGGAAGCTGCGCTGCGCGCGCCTGTTGGCGACAAGGATCCGGCCTCCCCAGTCGAGGATCATGGATGCGTAGGGCGACGCGAAGAAGGCGCTGCCCAACACATCGGAGGCGAGCTGTTCGTTCTCAGTCGCCATTGACGGATACGGTTGCCATCGGGCCCGGCCGCGGCCCTGGATGACGTGCATCGCGAGGCGATGTGCAGAGGGCTGTTTTCATGCGGCGGCTCCCGCTGTTGGCTGGCCCGGACGCTTCATCCGGCTGCTGCCGGGAAAAGTTGCAGGCCGCCGAACACATGGGTCACCTTGCCGTGGTCGTCCTGGTTCGCTTCCACCACAAGGGTTGCCGCCCGTATCGATCCTTCGCCATTCAGCAGCCTGACTTGTGACTGAAACGGAGTTCCCTGCACCAGCGTCCCCTGCAACTGGTCCTTGATCCGGCCCTGGTCTTCGGGATGGATGCGCTGCAGCAGCAATTCTATCGATGAGATCTCGATGCTGCGGTCATAATCCAGGATATCGTACATCCCGGGATTCCAGATCGGAACATTGTTGATCACGTCATAGGAGAACACACCGATTCCCAGATGTTCCTGAACCGTTGCGCTGCAATCCAGCATCAACTTGTGCTCATCCTGTTTGGCTTGGTCCCAGCACACACCGATGAGCTGCACAGTGTCCCCGTATGAGTCGCGGAAGACCATCATGCTGCCATTGAGCTTGCGGGTACTGCCTGCGTCATCAAAGAATCGGGTCTCGAATTCGAAAGAGCCGCCTTGCTCGATCAGCTGTTGGATCGCCGCGCGCAAGGCTGGCTGGTCCTCGGGGTGCGCACGGGCGAGGATGTCTTCGAAGGTCATGTCCTTCGGCGCATTTTCGATGCCCAGCACAGTGTGTGTCTCCGGCGACAGGTAGCTTTCCTGGGTATCCAGATTGTGGGTCCAGAAGCCGACTCGCGCCACCTTGCTGACAAGACGCAGGACGTTGTTGAAGGGCTCGTTGTCGTACCGGGTGATGGTGATCGATATGCCGATCAGCTTCTGGTGCTGATCCAGCACCGGTGACATGACGAGGGTGAAGTAGTCGCCATTGGACAGCACCGGTATGCGGCGGGTTTCCTGCAGCCGCAGAACGGCATTGGCAATCGGGGCCAGCGCCGGGAAACCACGCGGCAGGTTGCATTGGCTGAGATGCAGGCCTGTCGGTGGCAGTTCCGAGATGCCGAAGACATCCAGCGCCACCCGCGACAGTCGCCGGATGATAAGTGCCTGGTCGGCCAGTGCCACCGCGTAGGGCGACGACGCCAGCGTCGCTTCCAGCTCGGAGGCCAGCGCCTGGCGTTCGGCTGAACTGATCTGCAACTCTTCGTTGACGGTCAGCAGCTCTTCATTGGTGGATTGCAATTCCTCGTTGGAGGTTTCCAACTCCTCATTGGTGGCCTGGAATTCCTCGTTCGTGGACTGCAGTTCCTCGTTGGCGGATTGCAGCTCCTCGTTGGCGGTCTGCAACTCCTCGATCGTCTGTTGCAATGCTTCCTGGGTGGAGCGGATTTCCAGCTCCATGCGCTGGACGTACTCCCGCTGGTCGCTATCGGAAATCTGATCGAGGCTGAGCGCCTTCTCCTCTTCGAACTTGGCATTGATCGCCAACAGGCAGTGAACCTCGCCGCCGCGATGGTGGTAGAAGGGAAACGCCTGCAATTGCACCCGGTTGCCCGTGGGCAGCGACACCTGGTGCCATCGGCCGTCGCGGCGGGTCTCGCTGCGAATGGCGATGGCGATCAGGCTTGCCGCCTCACTGCGCAAGGGTTCGATCAGCATTTTCACACTCAAGGAGGTGGAAATGCCGGCCCTGATTTCACTGTAGGCGCTGATGTCGCCCAGCACCTCGATGATGTCACCGTGGCGGGTGCAGATCATCCCGTTGGGGGCGACGGCGCGTGCGAGCGAAAGATCCGCCTGGGTTGCCTGGTCATTCGCTGTTTGCTGCGGGGATTTGCGCTGGTGCAGCGTCCGCAGATACCCGGTACCGGCATTGCTGGGAGTGACCGTAAGTTCCCCGGAGATGCCACGCCGCTTTGCGAAGATCTTGTCCGCGCCTTGCCGGGCATCGAAGTAGAGGCCCATTTCCCCGACGGATTCGGAGGTTCCGAGAAACAGGAGCCCCCCCGCCGCCATCGAGTAGTGCAGCCGGGTCAGGACCCGTTCTTGCAGGGCCAGGTTGAAATAGATCAGGACGTTCCGGATGGTGACGAGGTTCACGTTGATGAACGGAGGATCCTGGAACACGTTGTGCCGCGAAAACAGGGTTACATTGCGCAGCTCCTGTCGCACGGTAATGTCGTTTTCGCCGACGATGAAATATTCCTTGAGGTAATTCGCCGGAATATCTTCTGCCGCGGCAAGCGGGTAGGTTCCCTTGCGGCCGACTTCGATGGCGTTCTGATCGATGTCGGTGGCAAAAATCTGCACATTGTTCTTGGTCAACTCCTGGATGCCGCCGAGGATTTCGGCAATCAGGATGCCAATGGAGTAGGCCTCTTCACCGGTGGCGCAGCCCGCCACCCAGACCCGGATCGGCCCAGGCGCGCGAATTGCCAGCTGCTTTTCCAATTGTTCGTACAGTTTGCGAAACTGGTCGGGGTCACGAAAGAAACGGGTGACCGAAATCAGCAGGTCCCGGTGCAGGGCGTCGACCTCTTCGACATTCGAGCGGCAGTAGTCGACGTAGCTTTCGTAGTCCTCGATGCCTAGGGCCGCCATCCGCCGCATGATGCGACGGTTCAGGGTGTTTTCCTTGTAGTTCGCGAAATCCACCTGTGTCCGCGCCAGCAGGATCCCGAAGAGTTCGCCCAGTTTCGTTGGCTCATGCGGTACCGTGCGCAGCCGCTCCAGATTGCGCGGCTGGGCCAGGATTTTCTCGAAGTGCTTGCCGATTTTCTCGGGCGTCAGGGTGAGGTCGACACAGCCGGTCTCGATAGCCGAGGTCGGCATGCCGTCGTATTTGGCCGAAGCGGGTTCCTGCGCGATGGTAATGCCGCCGCTTTCGCGAATGGCCTGGACACCGTAGCTGCCATCGCTGCCAGTGCCGGAAAGCACGATGCCCACGCAATCTTCGCCGCACGCTTCGGCCATGCTCTTGAACAGGCGGTCCGCCGAGGGCTTGGGCGTGGCGGGATGCCCCGCGGGATTGCGCAGGCGCAGCTTGCCGCTGTCAAAAATCACATCGGTGTTGGGCGGGGTGACATAGATCGTGCCGACCTGCGGCGTGACCTCACCGGAGAGTTCGATCACCGGCAGCGTGGTTTCGCTCACGATGAGCGAGGTCAGAATGCTCTTGTGGGTCGGTGACATGTGCTGGGCGATAACATAGATGGCCGCCGCGGAGCGGGGCAGGTTCTGCACCAGCGACGACACGGCCTCCAGCCCGCCTGCGGAAGCGGCGATGCCGACAACATGATACCCCAGCGTGTTGCGCGAACCACCCTCGGGACGCTCTGCCTGCTCGCCCGCGGCAGGATCTGCGCCTTCGTTCCGGTTATGGTCTTCCATGCTTAACCTGTCCTTACTCGTTCCCCGCTACTGCCCGGATGCAGTCAGTTGTCTGTCAAAGCCGAGGCCGGTTCCCGAAAATGCCGTTCCTGTCAGGCCGCCGGGCAGAACTTGTCGATCAAGTTCAACAATTGCCCCGGTGTAACGGGTTTGGAGGCGAATCCATTCATCCCCAGTTCCCGGACGATCGAATCGTCGTGGTACGCGACATCTGCGGTCACGGCGATGATCGGGACGTTGCGGGGGGGATCCGAGCGGGTGCCCCGGATCTGTCGAGTGGCATCGATGCCGGAAACCCGCGGCATATGCAGGTCCATCAACACCAGGCCAAACGCATCGGGAGTCTTGGTCAGAATATCAAGGCTTTCCTGGCCATCCACGGCGATCTCGACGTCGACGCCAAGGGCCAGGATGATTTCGCGCATCATGTAGCGCGTGAATTCGTCATTCTCTACGAGCAGGACTTTCCGCGGATTATTCATCGGCCGGTTCCGTTATTGCTTCGGTTGGAATCAGAAACAGGAATTCGGTCGCGAAACCGTCTCTGGGGACTTCGGTCAGCTCCAGGGACCCACCCATAAGTTCTGCGATTTCGGAGGAAATTGCCAACCCAAGCCCCGCTCCATCATGCTGGCGTTTCAACCCTTGGTCAACTTGCCTGAAGCGATCAAATATCATCTTCTGCGCGTTTTTTTCTATTCCGCCACCCGTGTCGCGAACCTTTACCTGCAGTTGCAGGGGAGAGGCGCCGTCGGGGGCTTCCTCCAGTTCCACGGAGATGCGTATTTCGCCCTCGTTGGTGAACTTGGCGGCATTGTCGGTCAGGTTGCCCACCACCTGAGACAGGCGCGCGCCATCCAGCAGGTAGTATTGTGCCAGATCATCCGCGACGTGCAACGTTGCCTCGACCTTGTCGCTCTTGCCGCGTCGATGCACTGCGGCGCGGGTTGTTTCCAACCAGTAGGCGGCGAGATCGCGGATGTTCGTTTTCACGGGATTGACCTTGACCTCCTTGGCCTCCAGCCGCGCGGCCTCCAGCGTGTTGTTCAGCATTTCCAGCAGGTTCTGCCCCGCAGCCAGGGCCGTGCGCGCGTGCTGTCGTGTCTTGGGCGGATTGTCGGGTGCCAGTTCAATCAGATGCATCAGGCCGAGAATGGCATTCAGCGGGGTGCGGATTTCATGACTCACCGTGGTCAGAAAGGCCGAGTGAATTGAAAGCGCATCGCGTTCTTTTTCCGCGCGGCGTCGATCGCGAATCTCGTTGTTCAGCGCATCCATCTGACGTGCGATGCGGGCTTCGTAGTCGTTGAAGGCGGCAACCAGCGTGTCCAGTTCGTCCGGCATGGCAGGTGGCGTGCGGTCCAGCGTGAGTTTGCGGGGCGTCTCGTCCGAGTCGCTTGCATCAATATGCGCGGCAACCCGAACCAGATGACGGGACACCAACGTGTAAAAGACCAGCAGCAGAGCCAGCGCAGCGAAATAGGCCTTGGCGATATTCGAGGCCAATGTGGTCCACAACTGGCTCCAGATTCGTTGTTGGATTCGGGAATAATCCAGGGACACCTTCAGCGTGCCGACCGGGAAGCTCTCGGCGGTGGAAAGCGTATAGGTCAGCGGAATGTCCTCGTCATATTGGTCCGGCTGCTTCCGGCCCAGTTCCCAGGAGTTTCCCGTCGGTGTGCTGAGAGCGACGCCGTCAATGAAATCGCTGGTCAGGACACCTTCCAGAATGGTTTGCACGATGTCCTGGTTGAATTCCCAAAGCCCGCGCGCCAGGGAGGTCGAGACGGTTTCCCGGATCAGCTGCAGCCCGGCAGCGGCGTCACGTTTCTGACTTTCGTAGCTCAGGTACAGCTGCACGCCGGTCGAAAAGACCGAAAGGATGGAGCTGATGACCAGCGACGCCACAATGAGCCGCAAACTCAGCTGACTTTGAAAAACCGCCTTGAGCATAACCATGCATAGCGCGATGGATGCGCTCGTGGCAAACCTCCAAGTGGCCAGCCTGAACATCTTTTGGTTGTGGCGATGATCGTCTCAGCGTTGCGACATTCATCGCCTCGTACGAGGTCTGCGCGCCACCGGCGCAGCTGCCTGGGACGGGAAGACCTTTGAGAGACCTACAATATCTGTGCCAGAATGCTGATTGTCGCGGCTCCACCGACGGCACCGAACAGGGCGGGCAGCACCCAGTGGCTGCTGCGTTTTGGCGGCTGCGGCTGTTGCGCCTGTGCAATCAGAGCCTGTTCCACAAGTGCAGGTAGCCGGGGGCCGAACCGGGCCATCACTTGGGCGGTTTCCAGCAGATCCTTGGCCACCGCACGGGGGCCGATGGATTTCTTGATGTAATCCTCGACCACGGGGCGGGCGGCTTCCCAGATGTTGATATGGGGATCCAGAGAGCGGGCGACGCCTTCGACCACCACCATGGTGCGTTGCAGCAGGATCAACTCGGTGCGGGTTTCCATGCCAAACCGTTCGGTGACCTCGAACAGGTAGTTCAGCAACCGCCCCATCGAGATCTGGCTGGCGTCCATGCCGAAGATCGGCTCGCCAACGGCGCGCAGGGCGCGCGCGAATTCATCGACGTCCTGGTTCGCGGGCACATATCCGGCTTCGAAATGCACCTCGGCCACGCGCTTGTAGTCGCGTTTGATGAAACCATAGAGGATCTCGGCATAGACCCGGCGGGTGTATTCGTCGATATGGCCCATGATACCAAAGTCATAGGCGATGATGTCACCATTGGCGGCCACCTTCAGGTTGCCCTGGTGCATGTCGGCATGGAAGTAGCCGTCGCGCAGGGCGTGGCGCAAGAAGAGCGACAGCACCCTGTTGGCCAGCAGCTTGCGGTCATGGCCGGCGGCATCCAGCGCATCATTGTCGCCCAGGGGGATGCCATCGGCCCAACCCATCGTCATCACCCGACGGGCAGAGTAGGCCCAGCGGATCTCGGGCAGCTGAAAGCCTTCGTCCTGAGCGGTATTGGCCGCGAACTCCGAGGCGGCGGCGCTTTCCAGACGCAGGTCAAGCTCGCCCTGGACCACGCCGTCGAAATGTTCGATCACGTCCATCGGTTTCAGCCGCCGTGCGCCGGGGGCAAACAGATCGACAATGCGCGCGGCGAAATAGAAGGCGTCCACATCGCGGTTGAAGGCGCGCTCGACGCCCGGACGCAGCACCTTCACCGCCACGTCCTCGCCGGTTTCGGCTAGGGTGGCGCGATGGACCTGCGCGATCGAGGCGGCGGCGATCGGATCGCTGAAATCCGAAAAAATCTCGGAGGCGGGGCGGCCCAGCTCGCGCTCCACCTCGGCGAGGGCTTCGGCGCGCGAGAACGGTGGAAGCTTGTCCTGCAGCACGCGCAGCTGGTTGGCCAGATCCTTGCCGACCACGTCCGGGCGGGTGGAGAGCACCTGGCCGAACTTGATATAGGCCGGTCCCAATGCGTTCAGCGCGCGGGTTTCCGGAGGCATCGCAGGATCGCCCTTGTAGCCCAGCCATTTGAAGGGCCAGCCAAGCAACCGGGCCAGCACCCGGATCGGTTTTGGAGCCTCGAATGCTTCCAGCACCGATTGCATGGCGCCCGTCCGCTCGAAGGTCGCGCCGGTTCGGATCAGGCGCAGGATGTTGTGGGGGCCGCGCATGGGTCAGATCTTCCAGCCGGAATGCAGGCAGGCGATGCCCATGGACAGGTTGCGGTATTTGGCGTTCTCGAACCCGGCCTGCTTCACCATGCCGAGGAAGGTTTCCTGGTCCGGGAAGTTGCGGATCGATTCCACCAGATATTGGTAGCTGTCGTAGTCGCCCGCGATCAGCTGGCCCATGCGTGGAATCACGTTGAAGGAATAAAGGTCATACAGTTTCTGCAGCCCGTCGTTCGGCAGCTGCGAGAATTCGAGCACCATCAGGCGACCGCCGGGCTTCAACACCCGGTAGGCCTCGTTCAGCGCTTCTTGCGGACGGGTGACGTTCCGGATGCCAAAGGAGATCGTGTAGACATCAAAGGTGTTGTCCTTGAACGGCAGCTTCATCGCGTCGCCGGTCACCCAGTCGAGGCTGCCTGCCATTTGTTCCGCTTCGGCCCGCTTGCGGCCCTCTTCCAGCATCGGGCGGGTGAGGTCGAGTACGGTGGAATGCCCGTGGCCCGCGCGTTTGAGGAAGCGGAAGGAAATGTCGCCGGTGCCACCTGCCACATCCAGCAGCCGCTGGCCGGGGCGCGGCGCCAGCCAGTCCATCATCGCGTCTTTCCAGACCCGGTGGATGCCGACGCTCATCACATCGTTCATGATGTCGTATTTCGAGGCGACGGAGTTGAAGACCCCCTGCACCCGGCCGGCCTTTTCGCCCTCCGGCACTGTTTCAAAGCCGAAATGGGTGGTGTTTTCGCTGCTGTTGCTCATGCCACTTGCCGTTTGCTGAGTTTCGCCCTTGTTATAAGGCGCTGGAGGGCAGGCACAATGCGGCCCGTTGGTTCAGGAGGGGTGTAATGCCAGAATTGCCCGAGGTCGAGACTGTGAAACGCGGTTTGGCGCCCGCCATGGAGGGCGCGGTGATCGCCCGTGCCGCGGTGAACCGGCCGGACCTGCGCTGGCCGTTTCCCGAGCGCATGGCAGAGCGGCTGACCGGTGCGCGGGTCAACCAGTTGCGGCGGCGGTCGAAATACATCCTGGCGGACCTGGACAGCGGCGAGACGCTGCTGATCCATCTGGGCATGTCCGGCCGGATGACGGTGTCGGGTGACCCGCTGGGCCAGTTCGCGCATGATCACCCGCAGGCGGAAAAACACGATCACGTGGTGCTCGACATGGACAATGGCGCGCGCATCACCTTCAACGATCCGCGCCGTTTCGGGGCGATGGACCTGCTGGACACGGCAACCGCCGAGCAGCACAAGCTGCTGGCGGTGCTGGGGCCGGAGCCGCTTGGCAATGACTTCCATGAGGACCACCTGATCGCCACCTTCAAGGGGCGTAACACGCCGGTGAAATCGGCATTACTGGATCAGGGAATCATCGCCGGCCTTGGTAACATCTACGTCTGCGAGGCGCTGTTTCGGGCCGGGATCTCGCCGCGGCGCAAAGCCGGGCAGATTTCGGCGACGCGGGTGGCGGCGCTGGTGCCGATCATCCGCGCCGTGCTTGAGGACGCGATCCGCGCAGGCGGTTCCTCGCTCAAGGATTTCCGGCAAGCCTCTGGAGAGCTTGGCTATTTCCAGCACTCCTTTGATGTATACGGCCGCGAAAATGCCCCCTGTCGGCGCGAGGGATGTACCGGCACAGTGACGAGAATCACCCAATCCGGACGCTCCAGCTTCTACTGTGTAAAGTGCCAAAGATAGCTTGATCCACGGAACCCTTTTGGTAAGGACTCGGATCTGAACGGAACAACCGAAAGAGAAACCATGGCCTACGAGACGATCAACGTCGATGTGCAGGACCACGTTTGCCTTATTAAACTGAACCGCCCGGAAGCGTTGAACGCGCTCAATCAGGCTCTTCTCGGAGAGCTTTGCGAAGCCCTGGAAGAGGCCGACGCAAGCGACAAGGTGCGCTGCATCGTGATCACCGGCTCGGAAAAGGCCTTTGCCGCCGGTGCCGACATCAAGGAGATGTCGGAGATGACCTTTACCGAGGTCTACTCCACCAACCTCTTTGCCGAGGCCAACGACCGCATCAGCGCCATCCGCAAGCCGATCATCGCGGCGGTGGCAGGCTATGCGCTGGGTGGCGGTTGCGAGCTGGCGATGCTGTGCGATTTCATCATTGCCGCCGAGACCGCCAAGTTCGGCCAGCCGGAGATCAACCTGGGCGTTGTGGCCGGCATCGGCGGCACCCAGCGCCTGACCCGGTTCGTGGGCAAGTCCAAGTCGATGGACATGAACCTGACCGGCCGCTTCATGAACGCAGAGGAAGCCGAGCGCGCAGGCCTGGTGTCGCGCGTGGTTCCGGCCAAGAAGCTGATCGAGGAAGCCACCGCGGCGGCCCAGAAGATCGCCGAAAAATCGCTGCTGACGGCGATGGCGGTGAAGGAATCGGTCAACCGCGCTTACGAAGTGCCGCTGAGCGAAGGCATGCTGTTCGAGCGCCGCGTATTCCACTCGATGTTTGCCACCGAGGACCAGAAGGAAGGCATGGCTGCTTTCCTCGAAAAGCGCGAAGCGCAGTTCCGCGACAAGTAACGCCGGACCATTTGAAGTTGGGATAGCGGCGGGCCGTCTGGCCCGCCGTTTTCCTTTCCGGGGACGGCGCTCTTGCATTCAGGCCCCAAGTTGGATAAACGCCGCCGTCATACATGCGCGTGCAGCCCGCCAAGGCTAGAATCACACCGGTGGTCCGATCCGGGTTCGGCTGGCATTGCGTCCGATAGAAACAGAACTCGAAGATAAGGTCAGACACCATGGCAAATTCGCCCCAGGCCAAGAAGCGCGCACGTCAGAACGAAAAGCGCTTTGCCGTCAACAAAGCCCGTCGTTCGCGCATCCGTACCTTCCTGCGTAAAGTAGAAGAAGCCATCGCGTCCGGTGACAAGGAAGCTGCAACCGCAGCCCTGCGCGCAGCTCAGCCGGAACTGATGCGCGGTGTCACCAAGGGCGTGTACCACAAAAACACCGCTTCGCGGAAAATCTCCCGCCTGTCCGCTCGCGTCAAAGCGCTGGGCTGAGGATCGACCCTTCGGGAGCGACTCGAACAACCGAAAAACCTGTCAGGGCGTTGCAGTTTGCAGCGCCCTGATTTTTTGGGAAAAGCCTGTCAGGGCGCGCTATCGGCGGAGGGATTCTTTATCCCCAAAGGCAGAGTCAACATCATAGTTTCGTTGCTGCCCCCCCCTGCAAATTGCTACCACTATATCAGCGATTCACTCGCTGGGGGGACAGGCTGCTAGGGCAACCTTGACGGGCATCAAGGTTGCCGAGTTGACTGGACAGACCGCATTTTAATGCAGGTTCTGGCCAGCTCCGACTGCTGTTAAGCGTTAACAGCAGCCATGTCCTGATTGTGTACGATAGGGTTCGTGACGGCAGGTGCGCCGCTTTGAGCGGTGTTTTTTCTGTTTCCAACCGAACGATCTGCCTTCGGGCAATGCGGCTGCCATGCGGTCCGCACACAATCTCCTGTTGAGTGGTCGTCCCCGCGGCGGCGGGGAAACGAGAGAATTGGCCTTGCAAATGGGCTGCTGCTTTTTTGGGGATGCGAGAGGCACTGCATGACGGAAGAAAAATGGGGACAGGTCAGAAACCGGCTGCTGAAAACGGTTGGCCAAAACAACTACACGACCTGGATCGAGCCACTGGAGTTTGATGCCGTGGACGGCGGTGTTGCCGTCTTCAAGGTGCCGACGAATTTTATGGGCAATTATGTCAGCCAGAACTTTGCAGATCTGATCCTGCATGAGCTGACGATGTCCGGCGAGGCGGTACAGCGCCTGGCGTTCCGGGTGGTTGCGAACGCTCCCGCGCGCCCGGCCGAGGCGACGGCGGCACACCCTGCCCATGCCGTGGCGGAGACGGCTGACTCGGCCGCTTCCGGCTCCGCGCCGGGCAAGGAAACGCTGGAGGCCTTTCAGGCGGCGCCTCTGGATCCGCGTTTCACCTTTGACAGCTTCGTGGTCGGCAAGCCGAACGAGCTGGCGCACGCCGCTGCACGTCGCGTCGGCGAGGGTGGCCCGGTCACCTTCAACCCGCTGGTTCTGTATGGCGGCGTGGGTCTGGGTAAGACCCACCTGATGCACGCCATCGCCTGGGAGCTGAAAGAGAAGAACCCGTCGCTGAATGTTCTGTACCTGTCGGCGGAACAGTTCATGTATCGTTTCGTGCAGGCCCTGCGTGAGCGTCGCATGATGGACTTCAAGCACCTGTTCCGCTCGGTCGACGTTCTGATGGTGGATGACGTTCAGTTCATCGCCGGCAAGGATTCCACTCAAGAGGAATTCTTCCACACCTTCAACGCGCTGGTCGATCAGAACAAGCAGATCATCATCTCCGCCGACCGCGCGCCGGGCGAGATCAAGGATCTGGAGGATCGGGTGAAATCCCGCCTGCAGTGCGGCTTGGTCGTGGACCTGCATCCGACCGACTACGAACTGCGTCTGGGCATCCTGCAGACCAAGGTTCAGCAGCAGCGCGAGACCTATCCGGACCTGCAGATCGCCGACGGCGTGCTGGAGTTCCTGGCACATCGGATCTCGACCAACGTGCGCGTGCTCGAAGGCGCGCTGACCCGGCTGTTTGCCTTTGCGTCGCTGGTTGGCCGCGAGATCGACATGGACCTGACCCAGGACTGCCTTGCCGACGTGCTGCGCGCCTCCGAGCGCAAGATCACGGTCGAGGAGATCCAGCGCAAGGTGTCGGAGTACTATAACATCCGCATGTCCGACATCATCGGCCCCAAGCGCCTGCGCTCCTATGCGCGTCCGCGGCAGGTGGCGATGTATCTCTGCAAGCAGCTGACCAGCCGCTCGCTGCCCGAGATCGGCCGCCGCTTTGGCGGGCGTGACCACACCACCGTCATGCACGGCGTCAAGCGCATCGAAGAGTTGAAGCTCACCGATGGGCAGATCGCCGAAGACGTTGAAATGCTGCGCCGCTCACTGGAAGCCTGAGGCGCAACCGCACCCCAATGCCCTGCGGCCCCGGATTTCCGGGGCCGTTTTTTGTTGGGGATTTTTGGAAATGCTGTTGCCGCGCGGGGAAGTAACGGCTCAGTCGGAGGTTTCGGTCTTTTCGACCACGCCGACGATCGGTCCCATCATGAAACCGGCATCGCTGCGGTCCAGCTGAGGCGCATGCAGGCGCGAGATGTTTCCGTCGAAATAGAGCGCGTTGGGCAGTTGCAGATGGTCGCGAAACAGGCTGCCGAACTGATGAAAGCTCACCGCGTTACGGGAAATTGCGAACACCACGCGGCGTCCGTCAGCCGAGGTGCCGACGCCGTTGCGGATGTAGCGACTGTCAGAATCCGGCAGGAAGCGCGGATGCAGCTCGCCGTCGATCACCAGCATCGGGCCGGACTGGCTCGCATGCCGACAGTCAGGCGCGGCCTTCTGAAACGCGAGGGTTTCCATCACGTCGGCACGATCTTCGCGGATGCAGAAGACGCCGTTGGGCAGCAGGCCGAAATTACCGGGGCCTGCATTCGTCACCAGCCGCATCTCTTCCGCGCCATCCTCGACATAGAGGCCGACCGGCGCGCGGCTGCTGTGGTACATGCCTGCATTGGTCGCAAAAGGCAGCGTTTTGCCCTGTTGCGCCAGCAGTTTCTCCAGGGTCGAGAAATGACCGATGACCTGCCCGTCGTCGTTGCGCAGGAACAGCTGCAGCTGTTCCTCGGAGGCGTCCACCTCGCAGATCGCGTAGCGGTTGCCGTCATAGGAGACGTTATTGCATTCCACCGCCCCGGCGGACGAGGCCGCCAGCCAGGCGGCCAGTGCAAGCGCCGCCCTTCGGATCACTCTTCCACGTCGCGGCGGACCGCGTCCTGGCTCAGCATCCGGCGGGTGTCGTCCATCTGGTCGAAGGTTTCGTCCAGGCGGAACCGCAGGTCAGGTGTGAATTTCAGTCCCAGCTTCTTGCCCACCGCCCGGCGCAGCTCACCCTTGTTGCGGGCCAGCAGCTTCAGCACGTCCTCCTGCCCCTTGCCGCCGAGCGGCAGCACAAAGGCGGTGGCGATCTTCAGGTCGGGCGAGGTACGTACTTCGCCGACGGTGATCGACATGCGATTGAGGTCGGGGTCATGCACGTCGCCACGCGCCAGCACTTCCGAAAGGGTACGGCGGATCAGTTCGCCGACGCGAAGCTGCCGCTGCGAGGGGCCGGGGCCATCGTGGAATTTGTTCTTTGCCATGCTTCCGATCTAAGCCGGATCGCCGCCTTTGCCAAGCGCTGCCCGGCATTGTAGGACAAAACCAGCTTGAACAAGGGAATGGGTCAATGACTGACAAACCAGGGATCGTGATTACCGGCGCCTCGGGCCGCATGGGACAGATGCTGATCAAGACGGTGCTGGACAGCGACAGGGCGTCTCTGGTCGCCGCGGTGGAACGCGAGGGCCACGCCTGGATCGGTCGCGACGTAGGCGAGGCGATGGGCGGCACTCCGGTGGGTGTGAAGGTCACGGCGGACGCCAAGGCTGCCTTTTCCGGTGCCCAGGCGGTGATCGATTTCACGGCACCTGCGGCGACACTGGCCTTTGCCAAGCTGGCCGCCGAGGCAGGCGTGGTACATGTGATCGGCACCACCGGCATGAGCGACGAGGAAATCGCGGACCTGGAGCCTGCGGCGCGCCAGACCGCCATTATCCGGGCCGGCAACATGAGCCTGGGGGTCAACCTGCTGGTTCAGCTGACCAAGAAGGTTGCGGCGGCATTGGATGAAGATTTCGACATCGAAGTGATAGAGGCGCATCACCATCACAAGGTCGATGCGCCCTCCGGGACTGCGCTGATGCTCGGCGAGGCCGCAGCCGAGGGGCGCGGGGTCAAGCTGGCGGATGTGCGCGACTCGGGGCGTGACGGCATTACCGGGGCGCGCAAGCGCGGTGACATCGGCTTCATCGCAATTCGCGGTGGAGACATCGTCGGCGAGCATGACGTGTTGTTTGCGGCCGCAGGCGAGCGGATCGTTTTGCGTCACGTCGCCACGGACCGTGCAATCTTTGCCCGCGGCGCGCTGAAGGCGGCGCTGTGGGGGCAAGGCAAGGCCCCGGGGCAATACGACATGGTGGATGTTCTGGGGCTGTAAACCCGTCCATCGAGGGGTTGGCCGCGGCCGGGCTCGCTAGGCGCGCCCGGCCGCCCTTCACCTGGTCTTTGATACGCTGACCGCGCAAGGCGGAGGCGGCCCCTCCGCCAGTGCGCTCAGAAGTCGATCGCGATGCCCTTTTTCTCCCAGTCGCCATAGCGCGCGGGGTCGGGTCCGTCGCGGCCGCCCAATTCCTTGGGAGCGGGCGTTTCCTGGGCGGCGGCCTTGCGGCGTTCTTCGGCCTCTGCCAGGGCGCGTTGGGCGGCGGCGGGCAGGGCTGTATTGACTTTGGTGTCTTCGCTCATCGCGGGTTCCTTTATGCTGCGTGCATGATATACGCCCCTGTCCCGCGCAAACAACCTGTGCCGTGCAAACACCCCGCGCCCTGAGGAGCTGCCTGATGTCGAACGCCAACACCCCCCGTCGTACCGCGGTCTACCTGCTTGACCAGGTATTGGGAGAGGGGCGCCTGCTGGCTGAATGCTATGCTGCCGGCGCGCTGGAGAAGCTGGCGCCCGAAGAGCGCGCGCGGGCACAGCGGCTGGCGGTCGAGACCCTGCGCAGCCTGGAGCGGGCGGACCGGGTTCTGAAGAAGTACCTGAAGAAGGCTCCGCCGCTGACGGTGATGAATGTCCTGCGACTGGGCACGGTGGAGCTTTGTGCCGGCGGTGCGGCGCATGGCGTGGTCAACGATCTGGTTGCACTGGTGTCCGGGCATCGCCGCCATGGGCAGCTGAAGGGCATGGTCAATGCCGTGCTGCGCAAAGTGGCGGCTGAGGGGGCGGCGGAATGGGCCAAGCTGCGGGTGCCGCGGCTGCCCAACTGGTTGCGAAAACCCCTGGCCCAAGCCTGGGGGGCGGAGACCATGCTGGCGATCGAGGCCGCGCATCTGGCCGGTGCGCCGCTGGACATCACGGGCAAGCCGCAAGCGGATCTGACTGCGCTGGGAGGCGAACGCCTGCCCACCGGCTCGATCCGGCTGGCCACTGCCGGGCAGGTCTCGGCGTTGCCGGGCTATTCTGCGGGGGATTGGTGGGTTCAGGATGCCGCCGCGGCGCTGCCTGCGCGCATTCTCGACGTACAGCCGGGGGAACGCGTGCTGGACCTCTGCGCCGCGCCGGGCGGCAAGACCATGCAGATGGCCGCGGCTGGCGCCAATGTCACGGCAGTGGACGCCTCGGCGTCCCGGGCGGCGCGCTTGCAGGAGAATCTCGCGCGGACAGGATTGTCGGCAGACCTGATTGTCGGCGATGCGCTGCAGCAGACCGGCCAATATGATGCGGTGTTGCTGGACGCGCCGTGTTCCGCAACGGGGACCATTCGCCGACACCCGGATCTGCCGCACGCCAAGGACGGCAGCGAGTTCGGCGCGTTGATCGAACTGCAGGCGCAGATGCTGGCCCATGCCTGGAGCCTGGTGAAACCCGGCGGACGGCTGATGTTCTGCACCTGCTCGCTGCTGCCGGACGAGGGGGAGTGCCAGGTGGAAGACGCGTTGGAGATGTTCCCGGACATGACCGCCGACCGCGCCGCGCTGGCCGTGCCGGGGGTTGAGGCGGACTGGATCACCGAAGAGGGCGGCCTGCGGCTGCGCCCGGATTACTGGTCTGATCGCGGCGGCATGGACGGCTTCTACATGGCGCTTCTGCGCAAATCCGGCTGAGCCACCGGACAGCCTGACCATTCGCCGGTGACTTGCCGTTCGCTGCGCGCTATGCTTTCGCCAAAACGCCCCCGAAAGGCTTTGGCGTGAGGCAGATAGAGCATGTCCACATATGACAGATTGGCGGGGCGAGGCACCCGGCTGTTGAACCGGTATTATGCTTGGCGTGCGCGCAAGGAACCGGCGGCGACAGGCTTTGTGTCGCAACCCGAACCGCGCACGATCGGCAGTTTTGCGCGCGGTCGTCAGCTCGTGGCGGGCAACCTGCTTTTTGCCGGTTACCTGGTGGAATCGGCGGATACCGGCTTGTGGGAAGTCGCCGCCCCGGATGCCGCCTTCGACTGTGAACGACATGGGTTTGCCTGGTTGGACGATCTGGCAGCGGTCGGGGATTTCAAAGCCCGCGCCAAGGCGCAGAAATGGGTCTGGGGCTGGATAGAGCAGCATGGAACCGGCGGCGGTGTTGCTTGGCTGCCGGATCTCACGGGGCGGCGGGTGATCCGCTGGATCAACCACGCGCTCTTTCTGCTGAGCGGCAAGGACAGGGCGGAAACCGAAGCCTTCTATCGGTCCCTGTCACGGCAAACCTGGTACCTGGCCCAACGCTGGCAGGGGGCAGCGCCGGGGTTGCCCCGGTTCGAGGCGCTTTGCGGGTTGATCTATGCGGGCCTCGCTTTGCAGGGCCGCGAGGAGCTGGCGGACCCGGCGGTGCGGGCGCTGGCGTCGGAATGCGATGCGCAGATCGATCTGCAGGGCGGGGTGCCGACGCGCAACCCCGAGGAATTGCTAGAGGTCTTTACCTTGCTGATCTGGGCGGCCGCCGCGTTACGTGAAGCCGGCCGTACCGTCCCTGCCGCCCATCTCGCTGCGATCGAACGGATTGCGCCGACCCTGCGCACGCTGCGACACAGCGATGGTGGTCTGGCGCGTTTCCACGGCGGTGGGCGTGGTCTGGAAGGCCGGCTGGATCACGCGTTGGCCGCCAGCCAGATCCCCGCCCGCAAGGCTGACGGTCTCGCGATGGGCTATGCCCGTCTGGCGGCGCGGCGTACCTCCGTCATTGTCGATGCTTCGGCGCCACCTAGCGGGCGGGCGTCCAATTCCGGTCATGCGTCGACACTGGCGTTCGAACTGACCTCCGGACGGCGACCGCTGATCGTCAACTGCGGCTCGGGGGAAACTTTCGGTGTCGAATGGCGTCGGGCCGGACGCGCGACGCCATCGCATACCACCCTGTGCATCGAAGGGCACTCCAGCGCCCGCCTGGCGCCCCCGCACAAGACCACCGGCCACGAGCAGCTGATCGAGGCCCCGGATGATGTGCCGCTGGAGCTGAGCGACCTGGCGGACGGCAGCCGCTTTCAGGGCGGGCACAACGGCTATGTGCACCAGTTTGGCCTCACCCATGCGCGGACACTGGACCTGTCCTTCGATGGGCGGACCCTGAGCGGCGAAGACATGCTGGTGGCGCTGGAAGACGCCGCCAAGCGTCGTTTCGACAAGATCTGCAAAACCAGCCCGGAGGGCGGTGTTGCCTTTGATATTCGGTTGCATCTGCACCCGGATGTGGATGCAACCCTTGACTTGGGCGGCGCGGCGGTATCCATGGCGCTCAAGAGCGGGGAAATCTGGGTGTTCCGCCATGATGGCGCCTGTCAGCTGCGGCTGGAGCCAAGCGTTTACCTGGAAAAGACCCGCTTGAAGCCGCGTGCGGCAATGCAGATCGTTTTATCCGGGCGGGCGATGCAGTATGCCACCCGCGTCCGGTGGACGCTCAGCAAGGCGCAGGAGACTGCGATTGCCGTGCGAGACCTGAACCGGGACGAACCCGAGACGTTTGACTGAGCCTTTGAAAAGGACCGCCCTGCCATGACCGACCTTCACCCCGTACGCCGTGCGCTGCTTTCCGTATCCGACAAGACCGGCCTGATCGAGCTGGGCAAGGCGCTGGCCGCGCGCGGTGTCGAGCTGCTGTCCACCGGCGGTTCCGCCAAGGCGCTGCGCGATGCCGGGCTGACCGTGAAAGACGTCGCCGAGGTCACCGGCTTTCCCGAAATGATGGACGGCCGGGTGAAAACCCTGCATCCGATGGTGCATGGCGGCCTGCTGGCGCTGCGCGACAATGACACCCACGTTGCGGCCATGAACGAGCACGGCATCGGCGCCATCGACCTGCTGGTGGTGAACCTCTACCCGTTCGAGGCGGCGCTGGCGCGCGGTGCCGGCTATGACGAGATGATCGAAAACGTCGACATCGGCGGCCCGGCGATGATCCGCGCCGCAGCCAAGAACCACGCCTTCGTGAACGTGGTGACCGACGTACAGGACTACGAGGCACTGCTGGGTGAACTGGACGCAAACGACGGTCAGACCAGCTACCGCTTCCGCCAGCGGCTGGCGCAGAACGCCTATGCCCGCACCGCGGCTTACGACTCCGCGGTCTCGAACTGGATGGCCTCGGCCCTGGAGGAGAAGACCCCGCGCCGCCGCGCCTTCGCCGGTGAGCTGAAGCAGACGCTGCGCTATGGCGAGAACAGCCACCAGGAAGCGGCGTTTTACACCGATGGCTCGGGCCGCCCCGGCGTTGCCACCGCGGTGCAGCTTCAGGGCAAGGAGCTGTCCTACAACAACATCAACGACACCGACGCGGCCTATGAGCTCGTCGCCGAGTTCGACCCGGCCGAAAGCGCTGCGGTGGCGATCATCAAGCACGCCAACCCTTGCGGCGTCGCAAAGGGCGCGACCCTGGCGGAAGCCTACCAGAAGGCCTTCGACTGCGATCGCACCTCGGCCTTTGGCGGCATCGTGGCGCTGAACCAGCCGCTCGACGCGGACACCGCCAGGAAGATCACCGAGATCTTCACCGAAGTGGTGATCGCCCCGGGCGCATCCGAGGAAGCCAAGGAAATCTTCGCCGCCAAGAAGAACCTGCGCCTGCTGCTGACCGACGGTCTGCCGGATCCGCGTCAGCCCATCGTCGCCTACAAGCAAGTGGCCGGCGGCATGCTGGTTCAGGACAAGGACGTGGGCTACGTCAGCATGGATGACCTGAAAGTGGTCACCGACAAGGCGCCGACCGACGCGCAGATGCAGGATCTTCTGTTTGCCTGGAAAGTTGCCAAGCACGTGAAATCCAACGCCATCGTCTATGTGAAGGACAACGCCACCGTGGGCGTCGGGGCGGGGCAGATGAGCCGTCTTGACAGCGCCAATGTTGCCGCTGCGAAGGCAGGTCGCATGGCCGCTGAGCTGGGTCTGAAGGAAAGCCTTGCCAAGGGCTGCGCGGTTGCGTCCGACGCCTTCTTCCCCTTTGCGGACGGCCTGCTCGAGGCTGCGGCGGCAGGTGGGGCCTGCGTGATCCAGCCGGGTGGTTCGATGCGCGACGATGAGGTCATCAAGGCGGCGAATGACGCTGGCCTTGCGATGGTCTTTACCGGCATGCGTCACTTCCGCCACTGAGCAGGGCATCACAAGACATGGCAGCACGTTTGATGATCTGGGGCGCGGTCCTGTCCCTGCTGGCCGATCAGGTCAGCAAGTATCTGGTCGTACATTGGATGGCGCTTGACCAGCGCCTGCGGATCGACGTGCTGCCACCCATTCTGAATTTTCGCTACGGCGAAAATACCGGAATCAATTTCGGCCTGTTCGGCGGCGGTGATGATGCCGCGCGCTGGATCCTGATCGGGCTGTCGCTGGTGATCTGCGTGGCATTGGTGGTCTGGATCCGCCGCGGCAAGCACGGTCACTGGATGATGCCGCTGTCCGCCGGTCTCGTAATCGGCGGAGCGCTTGGCAACGTGGTTGACCGTTTGCTTTATGGCTATGTGCTGGATTTCCTGAACATGTCCTGTTGCGGCATTCGTAATCCCTTCGTCTTCAATGTCGCGGACATCTTCATTTTTGCAGGGGCCGCTGGCCTGATCCTGTTCGAGGGTCGATCGAAAAACCCTGCGTAGACCTTGGATTGCAAATACGTTAAAAGCGCCGGGAAACAGGCAGGAGTTTGGGGCATGAAGATCCCGTTTGGTGTGATCGTTCTGGCAGGTATCGTGGCGCTGGCCGGCTGCTCCAAGGGTGGTCTGCGCGAGCTTCAGAAGCCCGGCACCGGGCCGGATGAATTTCTGGTGCTGCCCGCCAAACCGCTGAGCCAGCCCGAAAGCTATGCGCAGTTGCCGGTACCGACGCCGGGTGGCGCCAACATAACCGACCCTAACCCCAATGCCGATGCCGTGGCCGCGCTGGGCGGCTCGCCAGCATTGCTGGCCGCGGGAGATGCCGTGCCGGAACGTGATCTGGCGCTGGTGCGCAGTTCTGGCCGCTATGGCGTGCAGCCGGATATCCGCGAGTCGCTGGCGGCCGAGGATGCCGCGTTCCGCAAGCGGGAGAACCGGACCGCGCGCTTCAAGCTGTTCAACGTGGACCGCTACAGCGACGCCTACAAGCGTCAGACGCTGGATCCGCACGCGGTCAACCAGCAGTTCCGCCGCGCCGGGGTTCCTACGCCCTCCGCGCCGCCCGCTGATGGTTCCTGAGTCTCACATTTCTGCCAGCCGGTCTTGCAAGACGCCAGCAGCAGCGTAGTTTTACGTCATTCATCGCGCCCGCGGCCTCAAAAAGCCACGCCGTGGCCGCGATGGGCATGAGCAGAAAAAAAAGCGCACCGCGCTGGGCAGGCGCAAGGTGCAGAGATTGGAGGATGCCGGATGATCCAAAGGATCACTTTGGCCATGGCGGCGCTTGTCGCCGTCCTGACCGGCCCGTTGAGGGCCGAGGATGAGGCTGTAACGGCGTTTACGCTGGACAATGGCATGGAGGTGGTGGTGATCGAGGATCACCGCGCGCCGGTGGTGCAGCAGATGGTCTGGTACCGGGCAGGCTCGGCGGATGAACCTCCGGGACAGTCGGGGGTGGCTCATTTCCTGGAACATCTTCTGTTCAAGGGCACGGACAAGCTGGCCCCTGGGGAACTCTCGGCGACCGTGCGCGCCAATGGCGGTCAGGACAACGCCTTCACCAGCTATGATTACACCGCCTACTACCAGCGCGTCGCGGCTGACCGGCTGGAGTTGATGATGCAGATGGAAAGCGATCGCATGACCAATCTGCGCCTCAATCCCGAGGACATCGAGACAGAGCGCGAAGTTATCCTCGAGGAACGCAGCCAGCGCACGGACAATGACCCGGTGGCCCTCTTTCGCGAGCAGCTGCAGGCGGTGCAATATCTCAACCATCGTTATGGCCAGCCGGTGATCGGCTGGCGCCATGAGATGGAAAGCCTGGATATGGAGGACGCCCTGTCCTTCTACCGGACCTATTACGCGCCCAACAACGCCATTCTGATCGTCTCGGGGGATGTCGATCCCGAAGAGGTGCGGCAGCTGGCAGAGAAATACTATGGCGTCATTCCCCCAAACCCGGACCTGCCGCCACGGTTCCGCAGCCAGGAGCCGCCCCAGACCGCGGCACGGCGATTGAATTTTACCGATCCCAGGGTTGCTCAGCCCTATGTGCAGCGTTCGTATCTGGCCCCGGAACGCGACAGTGGCGCACAGGAAAAGGCGGCCGCTCTCTATTTGCTGGCCGAGCTGCTGGGGGGAGGCAACACGTCCTATCTGGCTGATGCCCTGCAATTCGATCAGCAGGTCGCGGTTTACACCGGCGCGTTCTACTCCGGCAGCACGCTGGATGACACGACCTTTACCTTCCTGATCGTTCCCGCCGAGGGGGTCAGCATGCAGGAGGCCGAGGCGGCGCTGGATGCCAGCATTGCCCGTTTCCTGAGCGAAGGCGTGGACCCGCAACAATTGGAGCGGATCAAGTTGCAGCTGCGCGCGGCCGAGATCTATGACCGGGATAACGTCAATGGCATCGCCAACCGCTACGGGCGGGCGCTGAGCATTGGTCTCACGGTGCAGGATGTGCAGGACTGGCCCAAGATCCTGCAATCGATTACCGCAGATGAAATCATCGCAGCGGCGCAAGAAGTGCTGCGCCCGGAAACCTCGGTTACCGGCTGGATGTCCCGCGATGTGGAGGTCACGCAATGAAGGCGTTGAAACAGGTCGCTGCCGCGCTGATTGCTATTTGGATCGCATTGCCCGCCTTGGCCGGGGTGAAGATCCAGGAGGTGACCTCTCCGGGTGGCTTCACCGCCTGGCTGGTCGAAGATCACACGATTCCCTTCACCGCTCTCGAATTGCGGTTTCGCGGCGGCACGTCGCTTGATGCGCCGGGCAAGCGAGGGTCCGTCTATCTGATGACCGGCCTGCTGGAGGAAGGGGCAGGCGATTTGCGGGCGCAGGAATATGCACGCGCGCTGGAGTCCCTGGCGGCTGACATCGGGTATGATGCGGACAAGGATGCCGTGTCGATTTCCGCGCGCTTCCTGACGGAGAATCGCGATGCGGCCATGGCCCTGTTGCGCCAGACCCTGTTCGAGCCACGCTTTGATCAGGATGCGCTGGACCGGGTGCGGGCGCAGATCCTGGCCGGGCTGCGCGCCGATGCGAAGAACCCCAATCAGATCGCCAACCGTGCCTTTGCCCGCATGGCGTTTGGCGATCATCCATACGGCAGCGATGGCAAGGGGACGATCGAAAGCGTCTCCGCGCTCAGCCGACAGGACATATTCGACGCCCACGAGGCTGTCTTTGCCAGAGATCGCGTGTTCATCAGCGCAGTGGGTGACATCTCCGCAGCGGAGTTGGAGGTCTTGCTGGACGAGCTGCTGGGACAGCTGCCAGAGACTGGCGCGCCGATCCCCGGTCCGGCAGAGGTGCAGATCAAGGGCGGCGTGACCGTGGTGGATTTCGACACACCGCAGTCGGTTGCCATCTTCGGCCAGAAAGGCATCGAGCGGCATGATCCAGATTTCTTCACCGCCTATGTCATGAACCAGATTCTCGGCGGCGGCTCCTTTGAATCGCGTTTGATGACCGAGGTGCGGGAAAAACGCGGGCTGACGTATGGGATCTATTCGTACCTCGTGCCGCGAGATCTGGCTGCGGTCTACATGGGGTCGGTTGCGTCTGATAATGCCAAGATGGCAGAGGCCGTGCAGGTGATCCGTGACGAATGGCGACGGATGGCCGAGGAGGGGGTGAGCGAACAGGAATTGCGCGATGCGCAGACCTACCTGACCGGGGCCTACCCGCTGCGCTTTGACGGCAATGGTCGCATAGCCTCGATTCTGACGGGGATGCAGATGGATGATCTTCCGATCAGCTATGTCGAAACCCGAAATGATCGCATCAACGCGGTGACGCTGGAGCAGCTGAACAGTTTTGCGGCGCGTTTCATGGATCCCGATGGGCTGCATTTCACCATTGTCGGTCGGCCTGCTGGGCTGGAAACCACCAATTGAATGATGCGGGGCCGTCGGCCCCGTATCGCTAGGCGCAGGGCTGCTGAAAGCGGTCAGCCCCTGCGCGCACCCTTTCATTTTTCCCCAAACTCATGTAAGGGCGGCCTATCTGAGACGATGTGCCCGGGCCCTGGCACGCGAAAGCAAGATAGATGGGGCCGGCGGCAATGGGGCCGCCACGCAAACGGGAGACCCGGAGGGCCGGGAGCGCTCCCATACAGGATACGCTAGATGTTTAACGTTTCGAAAAAATCGATGCAGTGGGGCGAAGAAACGCTCACACTGGAAACCGGCAAGGTTGCCCGCCAGGCGGATGGCTCCGTGATTGCCACCCTGGGTGAAACCAGCGTCATGGCCAACGTGACCTTTGCCCGTCAGCAGAAGCCCGGCCAGGACTTCTTTCCGCTGACCGTCCACTACCAGGAAAAATACTACGCTGCGGGCAAGGTGCCCGGCGGCTTCTTCAAGCGCGAAGCGCGCCCGACCGAAAAAGAAACCCTGACCGCGCGTCTGATCGACCGTCCGATCCGCCCGCTGTTCGCACCCGGCTTCAAGAACGAAGTGCTGGTGATGTGCACCGTGCTGAGCCACGACTTGGTCAATGACCCCGATATCGTGGCGATGATCGCAGCCTCCGCTGCACTGACCCTGTCCGGCGCTCCCTTCATGGGGCCGATTGCTGGCGCACGTGTCGGCTTTGAGGACGGTGAATACGTTCTGAACCCGACCGTCGATGACATGCAGGACCTGCGCCTGAACCCCGAGCAGCGCCTGGACCTGGTTGTTGCCGGTACCAAGGACGCGGTGATGATGGTGGAATCGGAAGCCTACGAGCTGTCCGAAGCCGAGATGCTGGGTGCGGTGAAATTCGCTCACGAGCAGATCCAGCCGGTGATCGACCTGATCATCTCGCTGGCCGAAGAAGCAGCGAACGAGCCCTTCGACTTCACCCCGCCGGACTACTCCGAGCTCTACGAGGCCGTGAAGGCCGCGGGCGAAGCCGAGATGCGCGCCGCCTTTGCGATCACCGACAAGCAGGAGCGCACCGCCGCTGTTGCCGCCGCACGTGAGACCATCAAGGAAAAACTGACCGAAGAGCAGCTGGAAGACGCGAACCTCGGTTCCGCGCTGAAGAAGCTCGAAGCGGGCATCCTGCGCGGTGACGTGGTCAAGACCGGCAAGCGTATCGACGGCCGCAAAACCGACGAGATTCGCGATATCGTGGCCGAAACCGGTATTCTGCCGCGGACCCACGGCTCGGCCCTGTTCACCCGCGGTGAAACCCAGGCGCTGGCGGTGACCACGCTGGGCACTGGTGATGACGAGCAGTTCATCGACGCGCTGCACGGCAACTTCAAATCCAACTTCCTGCTGCACTACAACTTCCCGCCCTACTCGGTTGGTGAAGTGGGCCGTGTCGGTTCGCCCGGTCGTCGTGAAATCGGCCACGGCAAGCTGGCCTGGCGCGCGCTGCAGGCGGTTCTGCCGGCCCCGACCGACTTCCCCTACACCATCCGTGTGGTGTCCGAGATCACCGAATCCAACGGCTCCTCCTCGATGGCTTCCGTCTGCGGCGGTTCGCTGTCGATGATGGATGCAGGCGTGCCGCTGAAGGCGCCGGTCGCTGGTGTGGCCATGGGTCTGATCCTGGAAGATGACGGCTCCTACGCGATCCTGTCGGACATCCTGGGCGACGAAGACCACCTGGGCGACATGGACTTCAAGGTGGCAGGTACCGAAAACGGCATCACCTCGCTGCAGATGGACATCAAGGTTGCAGGCATCACGCCCGAGATCATGGAGAAAGCCCTGGCCCAGGCCAAGGATGGCCGTCTGCACATCCTGAACGAGATGGGCAAGGCGCTGTCCGAGACCAACGAGTTCTCGGTCCACGCTCCGCGCATCGAAACCATGCAGATCCCGACCGACAAGATCCGTGAAGTGATCGGCTCGGGCGGCAAGGTGATCCGCGAGATCGTGGAAACCTCCGGCGCCAAGGTCGATATCAATGACGACGGCATCATCAAGATCGCCAGCCCGAACGGTGACGCCATCCAGAAGGCCTATGACATGATCCATTCGATCGTGGCAGAGCCGGAAGAAGGTGCGATCTACACCGGCAAGGTCGTGAAGATCGTCGACTTCGGCGCCTTCGTGAACTTCTTCGGCAAGCGCGACGGCCTGGTGCATGTCTCCCAGATCGAAAACCGTCGCCTGAACCATCCTTCGGACGTTCTGAAGGAAGGTCAGGAAGTGAAGGTCAAACTGCTGGGCTTCGACGACCGCGGCAAGGTCCGCCTGTCGATGAAGGTTGTCGACCAGGAAACCGGCGAGGAAATCCAGCCGGAGAAGAAAGAAAGCGCGGAATAAGCGGGTCTTTCCTCAACATTACGCATCCCCTCATTGGGGGTGCGTCCCTTTATTTTTTAAGTTGGTAGTCGTTCCGCCTGTGTGGATGGGCGATTTGCCGCCGGACGACGCCCAGCCTTGGTGCCGGGCGATCCGAGGAACTAGCATGAGCTCCCCACATACTCTTTCAGACGTTACCGTTATAACCGTCAGCTACAATAGCGCGCCTGTTCTGAAGCAGATGCTCTCTTCGCTGCCTAACGGCGTCAAGACTATCATTGTGGACAATGCAGGCTCTGACGGTGCTGCCCTGAATGAACTGGCTCAGTCTCCGGCAGTGAAGATTTTGCGGAACAAAAGGAACCTCGGATTTGGCCGCGCTTGCAATTTTGGCGCCAGTCAAGCTGACACCGAGTTCCTGTTTTTCCTTAATCCCGATAGCGTGGTGCAATCCGGTACGGTGGAAGCTTTCCTGGCCGCCGCGGGACGCCATCCGCCGCAGACGGCCTTCACACCGCGCATCGCTAACAGCAATGGCAGTCCCAATTTTCGGCGGCGCTCAGTGCTGCTGCCACGGCGAGAGTGGCTCCCGCGCGGCTGGCCTGAGGTCGAGTGTGAAGTGCCGGTGGTTTCAGGTGCTGCCATCGTTGTGCGACGTGCCTATTTCGCCGACGTGCAGTTCGACCCCAATATCTTCATGTATCACGAAGACGATGATTGGTCCCTCCGGGTGCGGGCGGCTGGCGGCAAACTGGTTTTTGTGCCGGACGCTCATGTTGTCCACATGGCTGGTCACTCGTCAGGCCGTGACCCCGAAATCACCCGTTTCAAGGCCTATCACCTGGGCGTCTCACGCGTTTACGCCATGCAAAAACATGGTCGGCCTCTCGCTCGCATTAGGTGCCTGGCCCACGCTGCCGGTGGATTGTTGTCTCCGTTGATTCTGTTTTCTCCTCGCAAGAGAGCTAAACAGGCCGGGCTGGTCGCCGGTGTTTGGAGCGGGCTGAAAAAGAAAAGAGAGATATGATGAAAACTGTGAAGCAGCGGATTAAGGGCCTGGCTTTTCATTCAAATCAAAAACCACGCGGCTGGGTTCGGGCCTTGCTATTTGACAAAGAGCGCCGCCCGAAGGGGCCGTTGCGTTTCTTGGTCACAGACAAAGAGGGCAATCCAAAATCAGCCTTCGCACCTTGGATGGCGCGGGCCTATAAGAAAAGAAGCTCCCAGCAATTGGAGGCCTGGTTCACGCAGCGAGATGCACTTATCGAGAGCGGCGAACTCGGGCAGGTGAAAACGCTGGCCGTTCTTGCTTCTCCGCACACTCTGTTCATTGCCCGCTTGTTGAAGTCGTGCTTGAGCGAGACAAGGCTCACGGTGAACGTGGTGGAGCAGTATTGTGAAGATTCCGCTGATCTGTACGTGGTTATTGCCCCTCAATACCATGATACTCTGCCACCAAGAGAGAAGACGGTAGCCTTTCAAGTGGAACAGTCTACCACTGACCGTTGGTTCACCGATGAGTATCTCGATCAACTGCAAGAGACCCTCGCTGTCATCGATTATTCGATACGCAACCTTTCCGTATTGCGGCAGCGTAACTTGGAGTTGAAGACACTCTATTTCGTTCCTCTCGCGCCGATGCCGACGCCTGAGGCCTCCGCCACTGGCGACCGTGACATTGATGTCTTGTTTTACGGCGATGCTTCCTTTGGTCGACGTCAGAAGTACATAGAAAGACTGCGCCAGTCCTTTAAGGTCGAAGTGGTGACGAATGCGTTCGGTGACGAGGTCTTGAAAAAGATCCGCCGGGCCAAGGTCGTCGTCAACATTCATGCCTATGAAACTGCATTACTGGAGACAACGCGCATTTGTGAATGTCTCAGTGAAGGAACGCGCGTGGTTTCGGAGACAGCAGTGGATCAAGAACACCATGGCGCCCTTGCGTCGATGGTATCGTTTGTCCCTCAGGGCGACGTAGAGGGAATGGTTCAGGCCGTTGAGGCCGCACTCGTTGATGACCGGTCTTTGACTGTAGACCCGGCGATTTACAGGCAAACCAAATTCATGGTTTTGCGGGTGCTCCTTGGGATTGGAGTGCTGAGCCCGGAAGAATTCGAACGTCTGACCGCATGGTACGAGCTACCTTCGGATAAGTTGGTGCTTTCGATGCCGGAAGAAACCGATCGGTATGCGTGGTGCCAGGAGAGCAAACTTGACGGATACGAACTGTTCCCGGGGCTTCGGCGCAATCCCAGCTGGAAAGGTTGTGGCCTGAGTTACTGGTATATGGCTCGCAAAGCGTTGGCGGCCTCCGTCGAGCAATTGCAGGTGTATGAAGACGATTGCTATTTCCCGGCAGACTTTTCTGCCAAGAAGTTGAAGGTTGACCGCTACCTTGAAGAGAACGCCGGAACATGGGACGTATTTTCTGGCCTGATTAGCGATCTGGCACCCGCAGCAAAGATCCAAAAAGTCGAAACGCGTGATGGTGTGACGTATGTTCAATTGGATCAGTTGGTTGGGCTGGTCTTCGGCTACTATCGCGAAGCGGCGTTGAAAGCCATGGCAGAGTGGGATTGGGCAGTTCTGGATAAACGAACTGGAGCGGTAGACCGATACCTGGAACAGAAACGCGATTTGCGAATTCTGACCACCTCACCTTATCTCTGTGGCCACAGTCCGAATTTCTTGTCGTCAATTTGGCAATCGCACAACGCGGACGCTGAAAGCATGATCGCAAACAGCGCCCGCAGACTTGATAGGATGGTTGAGGCGCACCAGAAGACGGAAGTGGCGGCCTCCTGAACCTTACTCCGGCGCTTTTGTCTTGCGCAGGTAGGGGAAGATCGCCTCGAATTCGCCGAACTTCGCCCTGGCATCGTCGTCGGAGACCGAGGGCGGGATGATGACGTCCTCGCCGGGCACCCAGTTGGCCGGCGTCGCGACGCCCTTGGCGCTCATCTGGAGCCCGTCCAGAGCGCGCAGGATCTCGGCGAAATTGCGCCCCACGGTCATCGGATATGTCATCGACAGCTTCAGCTGCTTGTCGGGGCCGATGATGAAGACCGACCGTACGGTGGCGCTGTCGGCGGGGGTGCGGCCGTCGGGCAGGTAGGCCTCTGCGGGCAGCATGTCATAAAGCTTGGAGACTTTCAGATCGCCGTCCGCAATGATCGGGAAACCCGCCGAAGCATTGCCGTAGCTTTCGATGTCCTTTTTCCAGCCCTTGTGCTCTTCAACCCCGTCGACAGAGACGCCGATGACCTTCGTGTTGCGTTTTGCCCATTCCTCGGACAGCTGCGCCACGGCGGAAAACTCGGTGGTGCAGACCGGAGTGAAGTCCTTGGGGTGGGAAAACAGAATTGCCCAGCTGTCCCCGATCCAGTCATGGAACGAGATGCTGCCCTGGTCGGTTTCGGCGGTGAAATCGGGTACCACGTCGTTGATGCGCAAACTCATGGCAGTGTCCTCCTAAGTCAGGTTGTCGTGTCAGGGTGTTCGCCGCCCGGCGGCGGCCTGAGTCGCCTCGAATGCTACCTAGGTGCTCTGCTGCCACGTTACAGCCCCCGCGTGGCGATGCCACGGGAAAACTGCAAATTCCTTGCCGGGCAAGGATTTGCACAGGGGCGGCGGCTCGGGTTGACAGTGGGCCTCATAATTTGATCAAATTTACGCACCAATGCCCCTTGCCCCGCGTCCGGCCCGGTGACACAGTGGCGCAAAACCGGCCAGACAGTCGGTAAAACACGTCTGAAATGGGAGATCCCCGAGATGATCGAGAAACGCGATTTTTATATCAACGGCCAGTGGGTCGCCCCTGCAGCTGCAAACGACTTTGAGGTCATCAACCCCTCGACAGAGGAGCCCTGCGCGGTGATCTCGCTGGGCGGCGAGGCCGACACCAACGCGGCCGTTGCGGCGGCCAAGGCGGCGCTGCCGGGCTGGATGGCCACCCCGGTGGAAGAGCGCATCGCGCTGGTGGAAAAGCTGGTCGACGTTTACGAGGCGCGCGCCGAGGATCTGGCCCAGGCGATGTCGATGGAAATGGGCGCGCCGATCAGCCTGTCGCGGACCTCTCAGGTCGGGGCGGGCAGCTGGCATTTGCGCGGTTTCATCAAGGCGGCCAAGGAGTTCAAGTTCGACGCGCCGCTGAATGACGAGTCTCCCAACGATCGCATCATCCACGAGGCTGTCGGCGTCTGCGCGCTGATCACGCCGTGGAACTGGCCGATGAACCAGGTCACGCTCAAGGTTGGCGCGGCGGCCATTGCCGGCTGCACCATGGTGCTGAAGCCCTCGGAGCAGAGCCCGCTGAACGCGATGATCTTTGCCGAGTTGATGGACGAGGCAGGCTTCCCGCCCGGCGTGTTCAACCTTGTAAACGGGGATGGTCCGGGCGTCGGCTCGCAGCTGACCGGCCACAAGGATGTGGACATGGTGTCCTTCACCGGTTCCACCCGCGCAGGCATCGCGATCAGCCAGAATGCCGCGCTGACCCTGAAGAAGGTCCACCTGGAGCTGGGGGGCAAAGGCGCCAACGTGATTTTCGAGGACGCGGATGAAAAGGCCGTCAAACGTGGCGTCCTGCACATGATGCAGAACACCGGCCAGAGCTGCAACGCTCCGAGCCGTATGCTGGTGCAGAAGAGCATCTATGACCGGGTGGTGTCTGAGGCTGCGGAAGTGGCCTCCAAGGTCGAGGTCGGCCCGGCGGATCGCGAAGGTCGCCACATCGGACCGGTGGTCAATGAATTGCAGTGGAACAAGATCCAGGATCTGATCCAGAAAGGCATCGACGAAGGGGCACGGCTGGTGGTCGGCGGCACGGGCCGCCCGGATGGTCTGAACAAGGGCTATTATGTGAAGCCCACCGTATTCGCCGATGTGAACAACCAGATGACCATCGCACGCGAAGAGATCTTTGGCCCGGTGCTGGCGATCCTGCCCTTCGAAACCGAAGAGGAAGCCATCGAGATCGCCAACGACACGCCTTACGGGCTCACCAACTACGTGCAGACCCAGGACGGCGCTCGTGCCAATCGTATGGCCCGTGCGCTGCGCTCCGGCATGGTTGAGATGAATGGCAAGTCGCGATCTGCCGGCTCCCCCTTTGGGGGCATGAAAATGTCCGGCAAGGGCCGCGAAGGCGGCAAGTGGGGGATCGAGGACTTCCTCGAGGTGAAGGCCGTCGGCGGCTGGGCTGTCGAATAAACCCGGCAGGCAGCGATATCGTGCTGATTGGAAAGCCGTCCTTCGGGGCGGCTTTCGCGCGTTCAGGGCCCGTTAGGTCTTGCATCGCAAGACACCGTGGTGGCCCGCCGCTTTTGCGGCAGATCTGCTAGAAGTCGGCTTTTACCCGGAACTTCAGGGATTCAGCACTGTCGGGGTGTTTGATGCGCAGTTCTTCAGAGTGCAGCATCAGACGCGGGTGGTCGAGTGCAGCACCGGTTGCGTATAGTGGATCGCCCAATATGGGATGCCCAAGCGACAGCATGTGAACCCGCAACTGATGCGAGCGGCCGGTTTTGGGAGTGAGGCGCACCCGCGTGGCGCCGTCCTCGTACTTCATGACCCGCCAATCCGTCACCGCCGGTTTCCCGGTGTCATGACAGACCATCTGTCGTGGCCGATTGGGCCAGTCGACGATCAGCGGCAGGTCGACGGTACCGGTGCGCGGCTCCAGCCGACCGGCCACACGGGCCACGTAGGCTTTCTTGGCGGTGCGTTTCTCGAACTGCATGGACAGATGGCGCTGTGCATGCGGACTGAGACCAAACACCATCACGCCGGAGGTGTCGCGGTCGAGGCGATGTACCAGTAGCGCTTCCGGAAAGATGGCCTGCACGCGGCTGATCAGGCAGTCGGACAGGTGCTCTCCACGGCCCGGAACGGACAACAGTCCTGCCGGCTTGTTGACGGCGAGAATCTGGGCGTCGTGGTGCAGGATGTCCAACGGGTCCTGCGGCGGGGTGTATTCGCTCGATGGGGCCATATGTGTGTGCCTAGCGCCAGTGACGCGCGGGGGCAAGCGGGGGCGGTTGCCGACCGCGTTGCCAGTGGTATTCCGCGCGGGCCTTGGATTTGCTAAATTGACACGGTCCCGGCGATCCGGTAACCGGCCCGCCTCACTTACACATGGGGACAGGGCATGGCACGCAAACGCAAAGGGCGCGATATTTCCGGCTGGCTTGTGGTGGACAAGCCTGCGGGGCTGACATCGACCGCGGTCGTGAACAAGGTGCGTTGGGCGCTGGATGCCAAGAAGGCTGGTCATGCAGGTACGCTCGACCCCGAGGCGACAGGTGTTCTGGCAGTGGCGCTGGGCGAAGCCACCAAAACCGTGCCCTATATCACCGACGCACTGAAGGCCTATACCTTTACCGTTCGCCTTGGTCAGGCCACCAACACCGATGACGCCGAAGGCGAGGTGATCGCCGAGAGCGATGCCCGGCCCAGCGACGAGCAGATCAAGGACGCGCTGCTGCCGTTCCTTGGGGAAATCATGCAGGTGCCGCCCAAGTTCTCGGCGGTCAAAATTGATGGCCAGCGGGCCTACAAGCTCGCACGGGACGGTGAAGACGTACAGCTGACCGCGCGGCCGTTGTGGGTCGAGGAACTGATCTTGCTGGATCGTCCGGACGCGGATCATGTCGTGCTGGAAATGACCTGCGGCAAGGGCGGCTATGTGCGCTCCATCGCGCGCGATCTGGGGGCTGCGCTGGGGTGCCACGGGCATGTGAAAGAGCTGCGTCGCATCTGGTCCGGCCCATTCGATGCAGAGGATGGCATCTCGCTGGAGAAAATCGACGAGTTGGCGAAGACTCCGGAACTGGACCAGTATCTGCGCCCTCTCGAGGAGGGGCTGGCTGACCTGCCGGAGTTGAAGTGCACCCCGCAAGGGGCGGTGCGTCTGCGCAATGGCAACCCCGGCATGGTGATGGCCTCCGACGTGGAATACGGCGAGGAAGCCTGGGCGTCCATGGACGGCAAGGCGGTGGCCGTTGGGGTCTACAAGGCCGGTGAACTGCACCCCAGCCGGGTATTCAATCACGCCGCGGCCACGCAGGCGGACTAAGCCCGGCCAACGCGCTCCACATCATGCTTTCGCGGCAACGGGACTGACCAGAAGTTTCGGGTGCGAACCACTTGGTCAGTGACGCTGATCCATTCAGCTGTGCAGTATACCGCCGTTGGAACTCCTGCCGTGTGTTCCACGGTGGGTGCCGTCGGCTTGGAAACGCTGTCTCGGCGGGGTAGAGAGCCTGCATGATTACCCGCAGCCATACCAAGGGCGATGCGCCCTCGACCGCCGTCTATTCGGATTGCGAGACCTATCGCTACAGCCTGACACGGGTCTGGGACCCGGCTGGACGGCGGGTGATGTTTGTCATGCTCAACCCCTCGACGGCCACCGAGGTTCAGAACGACCCGACGATTGAGCGCTGTGAGCGGCGGGCCCGGGCGCTGGGATTCGGCAGTTTTCGGGCGACCAACATCTTTGCCTGCCGGGTGACGGACCCGCGCGAGATGCGAAGGCTGAAGCATCCGGAAGGGCCGGACAATTTGAATGTGGTGCTGGAAGGGGCGCGATGGGCGGACATGGTCGTCTGCGCCTGGGGCACGCATGGGGTCCATCGCGGTCAGGGCGCGCGCGTGGCGGCGGCATTGCGGGCGACCGGGCAGCCTCTGTATCACCTCGGTCTCAGCAAGGCCGGGCACCCGAAGCATCCCCTGTATATTCCGTATAGTCAGCAGCCCATCGTCTGGGAGCCGGAAGAACCGGTTTACAGCTGTTAACCCATGTTCCCGTTTTGTTTTGGCGTGACAAACATCATGTGCCATGCTTGCGATATGATCGGTGATTTGTATCGAGGGTTTGGTGGTCATGTTGTGGTTGGCGAGTGTCCTGCGGCTGATGGCGATTGGCAGTGCGGTTCTGGTCGAAGAGGTTCCCCCCGAAGACGATGAGGATGACGTCACCTCGGGCGGGGACATAGCGGAGGGGAGCCGCGGCCGCGAAGATCTCGGCGAAGGGTTCTTTGAGCTCGCCGATCCGCCTGACACAGACGACAGCGATGAGGAGGAGACGGCCAGTCCCTCAAGCGATGATGCCAGCTCAGATTTCGGTTTCGACACTTCGGGCGCGTCCCATGAGTCGGAACAGGTCGGCACCAATGCGAACGATATCCTCGTTGGCTCCGACGCGGCGGACCTCCTTCGTGGTGGGGGCGGCGACGACCAGATCGGCGGGTACGAAGGCGAGGATAGCCTGTTTGGCGACGGCGGCGATGACGTGCTGCACGGCAATGGCGGTGACGATCAGCTCTCCGGGGGGGAGGGTGATGACCTGTTGCACGGTCACGACGGTGAGGACACTCTTCTTGCCGGAGCGGGGGCAGACAGCCTGTACGGGCACTTCGGTAACGACAGCTTGCACGGCGGTGACGGCGCGGATGTCCTGTATGGCGGCCAGGACCACGACAGCCTGTCTGGCGGAGACGGCGATGACCTGATCCTTGGCAACGATGGGGGTGACAGCCTGAACGGCGGTCTGGGGCAGGACGCGCTGTTTGGCGGGACAGGGGATGACGTTGTTGACGGCGCTGGTGATGGCAGTGCGACGGATCATCTGAATGGCGGCGATGGGCAGGACACCCTGATTGCCGGTGGCGGTGACGTCCTGACCGGCGGTGCCGGTGAGGATAGTTTCACCGTCGGTGATTGGACCGGGGCTGACACAACCCTGCGGCTGATGGATTTCGATGCCGCGGAGGATCAGTTGGTTCTCGTCTGGGACTTCGACCCTGGCGCTGAGCCCGAGGTGGAGATACAGCCCAACCCGGACGCCGAAGGTGAGCAGCTGATACTCGTTGATGGCGTGGCCGCCGTGCGTCTCACGGGGGCCGCTGGGTTGACGGCGGCGGATCTTGTCGTGACGGACAGCGCCTCCGCCGCACAGGCTGGGCTGTTGCCCGGTTAGAACCGCCTGACTAGAACCGCCTGACCGCGCAGCCGCTCTGGCAATGCTGCGATTTGGGCTCCTACAACCAAGCTTCTCAAGCTCGCGAGGTGGGGCGGATGAGTTAGGCTTTGCTTTTGCGGCTGAAACATCCTATACGCCCGCATCTGCCGCGATTCCGTGGCAGATCTCTCCATGGGCCTGTGCTGGACGACATCCCGGCCTGCGCCATCCACTCTAACCTATGAAGGAGACCCCGATGTCGATCACTGCAGAAGAAAAAGCACGCCTGATGAAAGAATTCGCAACCAAGGACGGCGACACCGGTTCGCCGGAAGTCCAGGTTGCAATCCTGACCTCGCGCATCAACACCCTGACTGAGCACTTCAAAACCCACAAGAAGGACAACCACGGCCGCCGTGGCCTTCTGAAAATGGTTGCTCAGCGCCGCAAGCTGCTGGATTACACCAAAGGCAAGGATGAGGCCCGCTACCAGGACCTGATCAAGCGCCTGGGTATCCGCCGCTGATCCGCGCTTATCCGGATTTTCAGCGCCCGTTCCGAAAGGAGCGGGCGTTTTTTGTTGTCTTGCACAGAGGGCGCCGAGGTGGCGGTCATCGGGGCAACGCTCCCGCGTCCGCAAGCCCCCCGGCTGCGCCGGACGGTTCGCGGTCTTGGGCGTGGCCCGTGCTGCGCACGGGTGGTTCTCCTGCTGAGAGGGGGCGGTAACGGCGTTTGCGGCTTAAAAATGCCCGGCCCGATTGCCTCGAGAGGGGCGACCAAGCCTCCAAGTCGATCAACGTAGGTTCCACTGGCGCGCCGCGCCAGCGGCGCCCGGCCCAACGGGATAAGATCGCAAGATCGAAGACGGGCGGGAGCACGCCCCGCCTGTCTGTCGTGTGGGCCGATCGCGGTTATTCGCCGTAGGGCACCCAGATGTTCTTCACCTCTGTCGCCTCCTGCAGGAAGCGCTTGGTCTGGTCCTGCGTCCAGTCCGGCGCGGTGCCATTGTTGACCCAAGTCCGTTTCAGGTTTCCGGCTGAAGCGGCCTCGATCTCGGCGGAGACATCGCTGGAGGAGAAGCTCCAGACCGCATCCACGTTCAGATGCGATGCCAGCGGCTTGGCCAGTTCGGCATGGCTTCCGGTCAGGATGTTGACCACGCCCGCAGGCACATCCGAGGTTTCCAGCACCTGGTAGAAATCGGTGGCCGCCAGCGGGAAGGGCTCCGAGGCGGCCAGCACCACCCGGTTGCCCATGGCAATCGCGGGTGCCATGGCCGAAACCAGCCCCAGCAGCGGGGATTCGTCGGCGCAAAGCAACCCGATCACTCCCACCGGTTCTTTCATCGCCAATGCAACGCCGCGGATCGGCACGCCATGCACCTGCCCGTCGTATTTGTCGGCCCAGGCCGCCGCGCTGAACAGGCGCTGGATTGCGGCCTCCACCTCTGCCTTGCCGGACTTGCGGCCGGTCATCGCATCGATGCGGGCGGAGAATTCATCGGCACGGGCCGAAAGGTTCTCGGCGATATAGTACAGGATCTGCGCGCGCAGGTGGCCGGTGGTCTTGGACCAGCTCTTGGCACCTGCCGCGGCTTCGACCGCGTTGCGCACGTCCTTGCGATTGGCGAGGCCGACATGCCCCAGCAGCGCGCCGGATTTGCCATGGATCCCTCGGCTGTAGCCGCCATCCGGGCGCGCCTGCTTGCCGCCGATATACAGTTTGGCAGTGCGGTCCAGCCCGTCCGCCGGAGCACCATCGCCGCCGAAGGCTTCGACCTTGGCGAGTGGTTTGGCCTTGGTTTTGGGGCGGGTATAGGCCGCCAGCCCTTCCCAGCCGCCCTCGCGGCCAAAACCGCTTTCGCGTACGCCGCCAAAGCCTGCGGCAGCGTCGAACATATTGGTGCCGTTGACCCAGACCACGCCCGCGGCCAGTTTCGGTGCCATGTCCAGCGCCAAGTTCACGTTCTCGGTCCACAGGGTGGCGGCCAGCCCGTAGCGGGTATTGTTGGCCAGCTCCACCGCCTCAGCCGGGGTGCGGAAGGTGCAGGAAACCAGCACTGGCCCAAAGATCTCTTCCTGCATCAGCGGATCGGCCGGGGTCAGCCCCTCGATCAGGGTCGGCGGGAAGAAGCAGCCTTCGGTCGGCATCTCCACCTGGGCCTGGTGCATCGTGCCAGCCCGGTTGGCGGCGACCATCTCGCGGATGGTGTTCAGCTGCACCGGGTCCACCACGGCCCCCACGTCGATGCATTTGTCCAGCGGATTGCCGACGCGCAGCTTGTCCATGCGGGCCTTCAGCTTGGCGTGGAAGCGGTCGGCGACGCCTTCCTGCACCAGCAGGCGCGAGCCCGCGCAGCAGACCTGGCCCTGGTTGAACCAGATCGCATCCACCAGGCCCTCGATGGCGCTGTCGATGTCGGCGTCGTCAAAGACGATGTAGGGCGACTTGCCGCCCAGCTCCAGCGTCAGCGCCTTGCCGCTGCCGGCGGTGGCCTCGCGGATGCGGCGGCCGACCGAGGTGGAGCCAGTGAAGGCGATCTTGTCGACGTCTGCCGCGGTGATCATCTCACCCACGGCGCCGTCGCCGGTGACGATGTTGACCACGCCCTTGGGCAGGCCCGCCTGGCGGCAGATGTCGGCAAACAAAAGTGCGGTCAGCGAAGTGTATTCCGCAGGCTTCAGCACTACGGTGTTGCCCATGGAGATGGCCGGTGCGATTTTCCACGCCAGCATCAGCAGTGGGAAGTTCCACGGGATGATCTGGCCGCAGACGCCCAGCGGCTCGGCCTCCGGCAGCTCGGCCTCCATCAGCTGCGCCATGCCCGCGTGATAGTAGAAATGCCGCTGCGCCAGCGGAATGTCGATGTCGCGGCTTTCGCGGATCGGCTTGCCGTTGTCCAGCGTCTCCAGCACTGCAAAGAGGCGCGCGTGTTTCTGCAGCAGCCGTGCAATGGCATAGAGGTATGTCGCCCGGCCCGGTCCGCCAAGCGCGGCCCATTTGCCTTGCGCCTTGCGGGCGGCCTGCACGGCGGCGTCGACGTCGGCCTGGCTGGCCTGTGTCAAACTTGCCAGCACTTCGCCGGTGGCAGGGTTCTTGCTGTCGAAGCCGGCGCCAGGGGCGGTGAATTCACCATTGATGAAATGGCCGAAGCGGCTGCCTTGATCGACCAGCCAGGCCAGCGCCTCGGCAGCGCTTTCGGGGGCGGGGCCATATTCCATGGTGGTGAAGATCTCTTTGATGGTCATGTTCTTGGTCCTGCCTTATGCCATGGCGTGGCGGTGGCCGGCGGAATACGCCCCGGTCACATGGTGTTCCAGCTGGCGCTCGATATCGCCCAGCAGGGAGGACGCGCCAAAGCGGAACAGGTCGGGCTGCAGCCAGCGGTGGCCCAGCTCATCCTTGATCAGGCTGAGGTAGACCAGCGCGTCCTTGGCCTTGGAAATGCCGCCCGCGGGTTTGTAGCCGACGCGGTAGCCGGTGCGGTCGAAATAGTCGCGGATGGCGCGGATCATCACCAGCGACACCGGCAGGGTGGCGTTGACGCTTTCCTTGCCGGTCGAGGTCTTGATGAAATCCGCCCCCGCCATCATGCAGACCAGCGAGGCGCGCGCGACATTGCGCAGGCTGCCCAGCTCGCCGGTGGCGAGGATCGCCTTGACATGCGCCTCACCGCAGGCCTCGCGGAAGGTCTTCATCTCGTCATAGAGGGCCTGCCAGTTGCCGGTCAGCACATGGCGGCGGGAGATCACGATGTCGATCTCCTCGGCTCCGGCGCGCACGCTTTCCTCGATCTCGGCCACCCGCAGGTGGAACGGCGAGAGCCCGGCCGGGAAGCCGGTGGAGACCGCCGCCACCGGGATGCCGCTGCCGGCCAGCGCCTGCACTGCGGCAGGGATCATGTCGTGGTAGACGCAGACGGCGCCGGTGGTCAGCCCCTCCATGTCCAGGGTGCGCAGCAGGCCGGGGCTGACTGGCTGGCGCGCTTTAGCGCACAGGCGGCGGACGCGGCCTTCGGTGTCGTCGCCGGCCAGCGTGGTGAGGTCGATCAGGCTGATCGCCTTCAGCAGCCAGGCGGCCTGGTGGTCCTTCTTGACGCTGCGGCGGCCCGGCAGCGTGGCGCAGCGCCGCTCGATGGCCGACGTATTGGCCTGCACCGAGGCGACCCAGTCCAGGTCCAGCGCCATGCCGGGATTGCGCGGCTCGGTCAGCTGCGGCAGTTGCGCGCTTCGTTCAGCGATTTGGCGTTCCATATGGGAGATCCTCAGCAGAATTCCGGGTGAAGGTTGCATGGGTGCGGCATTTTGGCAAGAAACGGTCCCGGCCTGCAGGCGGTTTTTTGACTGAATGGACAAAAAAATACGGGCGCGGGAGGGGTTCCTTTGCGGCAACTTGCCGGAACATGGTTGCACGGATCGGGCGGGTTCCTGTTTTACGAATGTCCAAGCGCAAGCGGTGCGCATTCCGGTGGCAGAATCGGGCTCACATGCTAAATTTAGCGGTATGAGCAGTGCAGAACCCCATATCAGCGAAAATACGCCCTCTGAGAGCCGCCCGGACCGTGGTCCGGACAGCCGTCCGGTGATCCGCCAGCTGGACGACAGCGCCATCAACCGGATTGCCGCGGGCGAGGTGGTGGAACGTCCCGCCTCGGCGGTCAAGGAACTGGTGGAAAACGCCATCGACGCCGGCGCCACCCGCATCACGATCGAGATCGCGGACGGCGGCAAGACGCTGATCCGGGTCACTGATGACGGCTGCGGCATGACGCCGGAGGACCTGCCGCTGGCGCTGAGCCGCCATGCCACTTCCAAGATCGACGGCTCGGATCTTTTGAACATCCACACTTTCGGATTCCGAGGCGAGGCGCTGCCTAGCCTCGGCGCGGTGGGGCGGCTGACCATCACCAGCCGCGCCGCCGGGTATGAGGCGATGCAGATCCGGGTCTCCGGCGGCCGTCAGGAACCGGTAAAGCCCGCAGCGCTGCGGGCGGGCACCATCGTCGAGCTGCGCGATCTGTTTTTTGCCACCCCGGCGCGGCTGAAATTCATGCGCAGCGACCGCGCCGAATCACAGGCAATTGCCGACACCGTGAAGCGGTTGGCGATGGCGGAGCCCTCGGTCGGCTTCACCCTGCGTGATGTGTCCGGCGGCGGCGAGGGGCGGGTGACCTTCCGCGCCGATCCCCTGTCCGGCGATCTGTTCGACGCGCTGCACGGGCGGCTGGCCACGGTGCTGGGGCGCGAGTTTGCCGAGAACGCCTTGAAGATTGACGCCACCCGCGAAGGCATCCGGCTGTATGGCTATGCGGCGCTGCCGACCTATTCGCGCGGCGCGGCGGTGTCGCAGTTCCTGTTCGTCAACACCCGGCCGGTGAAGGACAAGATGCTGACCGGGGCGTTGCGGGCGGCCTACTTCGATTTCCTCAGCCGTGACCGCCATCCGGCGGCCGCGCTGTTCATCGATTGTGAACCGCAGGCGGTGGACGTGAACGTGCATCCGGCCAAGTCCGAGGTGCGGTTCCGCGATCCGGGGCTGGCGCGCGGGCTGATCGTCTCCACCCTGCGGCTGGCGCTGGCGGAAGCCGGGCACCGGGCCTCGACCACGGTTGCCGGGGCAACGCTGGGGGCGATGCGGCCCGAGCCAACGGGCGGGCACCCGACGGCCACCGGCGCGCAGCGGGTCTATCAGATGGACCGCCCCTCTCTGGGCGCACGCAGCGCGTCCTACGCGGCGCAATCCCCCGGCCAGCCGCTGGCGCCCTCGGCGGATGCGCCGCCATCGCCGGGCTTTGCCGAATTCGCAGGCGCCTACAGCGGTCGGGTCACCGAGGTGCCGGAGGCACCGATGGCCCCGGGTCAACCGTCGGATGCGCCTGAGGCCTCCGCGCCCGGGGCCGAAGCCCTGCCGCTGGGGGCGGCGCGCGGCCAGGTGCATGAAAACTACATCATCGCCCAGACCGCTGACGGCATGGTCATCGTTGACCAGCACGCCGCCCACGAACGGCTGGTCTATGAAAAGCTCAAGCGGCAAATGGCCGAGAACGGGGTGGCCGCGCAGGCTCTGCTGATCCCGGAGATCGTGGAGCTGAGCGAGAATGAGTGTGCGACCCTGCTGGCCGTTGTCGACGATCTGGCGAAATTCGGTCTCGGCATCGAGGCTTTCGGAGGAAACGCGATTGCGGTGCGTGAAACCCCGGCAATCCTGGGCGAAGTGAACGCGGAAGCGATGATCAAGGATATTCTGGACGAACTGTCGGACCAGGGGGAAAGCCAGCTGGTGCAGGCGCGGGTGGAGGCGATCCTGAGCCGGGTGGCGTGCCACGGATCGATCCGCTCTGGTCGTCGGATGCGGGGCGAGGAGATGAATGCACTGCTGCGCGAGATGGAGGCGACGCCCCATTCCGGTCAGTGCAACCACGGCCGCCCCACCTATGTGGAATTGAAATTGGCGGATATCGAGCGCCTGTTCGGGCGCAGCTGAACAATACACCCGCAACAGGGGAGACAGAGCAGTGACTATGGAGCAGGCCCAATGGGCCGTTTACGCGTTGGCGGCGGTGACCGTTGTGCTGGGGGTCGCGGCGCTGCGGCTGCGGGCGCATGCCCGTCATCTGGAGCAGCTCAACAGCGATCTGCGCAGTCACAATGCCGGATTGCGGGCCGAGGCCGCCCGTCTTCCCGCATTGACGGATGAGCTGGCGACCCTGCGCCGGACCAGCGAAAACGAGCGCGCCGCCCGCTATCAGGCAGAGGCGCAGGTGCAGGCGCTGAAAGCCGAGCACGCGGCGCGGTTGGAAGAACTGAACCAGATGAACCAGCAGTTGGAGCACAAGTTTGCCTCCCTCGCTTCGGGAGTTTTGAAACAGAACTCCGAGAACTTCCTGAGTCTGGTCAGCGAACGCTTCCAGGCGCATAGCAAATCCGCCGATGCGGATCTGGCCAAGCGTCACGCCGCGATCGAAAATCTGGTCAAACCGCTGGATCAGAAGCTGGGCCAGTTCGGCGAGCGCATCAAGGAGATCGAACAGGCGCGCAACGAGGCCTACGGTGCCATTCAGGCACAGGTAAAGCACTTGGCCGAGGGGCAGGCGATGCTGGGCGGAGAGACCCGCAAACTGGTGCAGGCATTGCGCGCGCCCAAGACCCGGGGGCGCTGGGGCGAGATGCAGCTGCGCCAGGTCTTCGAGATGGCGGGCATGGCGGAGCATGTGGACTACGAACTGGAAAAAAGCGTCGGCACCGACGAAGGGCTGCGCCGTCCCGATGCGGTGGTGCGCATTCCCGGTGGCAAGAGCATCGTTGTGGACGCCAAGACACCTTTGGAGGGCTATCTGGACGCGCTGGAGGCCGAAACCCCCGAGGCACAAAGCGCGGCGTTGGCGCGCCATGCAAATCATGTGAAAACCCATGTGAAGCAGCTGGCATCCAAGGCCTATCAAAGCGCGCTGGCGGAAACGCCGGACTTTGTCGTCATGTTCATCCCCGGGGAAACATTCGTCTCGGCGGCCGCAGAGGCAGATCCGGGGTTGATCGAATATGCCTTTGAGAACCGCGTGCTGATCGCGACCCCGACGACGCTGATGGCATTGGTCAAGTCCATCGCCTATGGCTGGCAGCAGGAGAAGATGGCCGAAAACGCGGTGGCCGTCCAAAAGACCGCCAAGGAGCTATATGACCGGCTGTCGACCTTCTCCAAGAACCTGGCCTCGGTCGGCAAGTCGCTGTCTTCCTCGGTGAACAATTACAACAAGGCCGTTGGCTCGCTGGAGGCCCGCGTGCTTCCCTCTGCGCGGAAGTTCGAAGCGATGGGGGTGGTGCCGCAGGGGGCGGCGTTGGAGGATCCCGGTCACGTCGAGACCGAGCCACGCCAGGTCGCCTTGCTGGCGGACGAGTAGATGCGCTTCCCAAAGCCCGTGAACCCTTCGGTGGCTCCGTTGCTGCGGGCGGCCGAAGTGGATGCTGAACGGATCGTTGCGCTCCTGCGGATCGTGGTGTCGGTTGGGCTTCTGATGGCGCTGATCCTTGCCCTGGACGGCCTGCCGATGGTGGATGAAATCTACCTGTGGCAACAGCTTGGCCTGGCTGCAGCGACGCTGTTCTCCTACATGGCGGTTGGGGTGCTGACCTTTGCCGCGATCTGGCGCGGTGTCTTCAGGCGTTGGATGATCTGGGCTGCGGTGACCGCCGATGGCGTGTTCCTGTTTCTCAATTCCTGGCTGTCTCTGCGCAACTCCGGTCTTCCGGGCGATTTGGTATTCACCATGCCATCGGCCTGGATGGCACCTTTGATCCTTGCCTTCGGCGTGCTGCGGTTCAATCCGCTGCTGTTGGCATACCAGGTGCTGTTGGTGGCCGCGGGCTTTTTGTGGCTGGTGACGTGGGAGCCGCCGGTGGTGTCGGTCGAAGCCGTAAGGCGGGTGCAGTTGGCGCACGGGATGCCACCCAATCTGATGCGGGTATTGATGGTGTCGCTGGCGGGCCTCGTGCTGTTGGTGGCCGCCTTGCGGACCCGCGCGCTGTTAAACCGCCTGCTGGAGGAAGTCCGGCAGAAGGCCAATCTCACACGCTATCTGCCGGCCCAGTTGGCGGGCCGTCTGGCCGGTGGCGGTCTGGAGACGCTGCAGGAAGGTCGCCAGCAGACAATGGCGGTGATGTTCATCGATATCCGCGGCTTCACCAGCTGGTGCGAAGGCCGTGAACCGCAGGAGGTCAGCCGGCTGATAACCGACTTCCGGGGGCGTGTGGAGGCCGTGGTCGGCCAGTGCAACGGGTTGATCGACAAATACATTGGCGATGCCGCGATGATCCTGTTCGAGGGCGAGCGTGCAGCGGCAGGATCGCTGGAGTGCGCCGAACGGCTGCAGAAAGCCATGGCGGAGTGGCGACAGGACCGACAGGCCGCAGGCGAGACGGCGTTGGGAGTCGGCATCGGTATCCACTGGGGAGAGGTGTTTTCCGGTGTGACAGGCACGCAGCAACGGTTGGAGTACTCGGTCTTTGGAGACACGGTGAATACGGCTGCTCGACTGGAGCAGGTGACCCGCGCCCATGATTTGGAGCTGATTGTATCCGCCACGCTGCTGGATGCGGCCGGGGTCGCGGCGACGCGGGATGGCTGGATGGCGTTGCCACCCGAGGTTCTGCGCGGGCGGCGCAGTGGTCTGGCCCTGTTCGGCAAACCGCCCGTCTGACCCGGCCTTGTGTTTGCCGCAGATCAAAGACTTAGGCGTTTTGCGCACGGTTTGATATGCTGGCAGCGACAGAAGGAGTGGAGCGATGCTGGAAATCTCGGCCCGCAAGGTGGCACAGGTGGCGATGATGGCCCGCGAACTGGGGCGAGCCGAGGGTGAACTGCGCGCTTTCATTGACAGGATGAGCGAAGACCAGCAGGCGGAACTGGTCGCCATCATGTGGATCGGTCGGGGCAGTTTCGAGCCGGAGGAACTGGCGGAAGCGATTTACACTGCCCGTCAGGAGGCCACGACGCCGACCGCCGATTACCTGCTCGGCACCCCGCATCTGGCCGACAACCTCGAGGCGGGGCTGGAGGCGCTGGGCATTGACGTGCAGGACGTAGAGGACGACGTGATTGGCCGTCTCGCACCCTAGCGCTCAGCCAGATTTCTACCTTCGACAAAAAAGGGGCATCCTGACCGGATGCCCCTTGGCGTTTTTGAGGATCTGTAGGTGACGCTCAGCCCTTGTGGTCCACAATGGCCAGATGCTGCGCTAGCTTGCCGACCTCAGAAAGCCAGCTGTCCACGAGCGTGGCATCGCTGGGAGCAGCATGCACCCCAGCTTTGATCTTGCCGTTCATCGCCGCTTCGATTGCGAAGGAAACCGGGAAGGATACCAGCCGGGCCATGGCAGTACCGCGGTCGTCGCCCCAGGCGTCCATCACATAGGTCTTGTGCCACACCTCGGCTCCGTCCTTCTCGGCCTTCAGGCCGACGCACATCACCACGCGGTCCGGCTCGCCTTCGTCGTAGGCGTTTTCCTCCCAGAATTGGTCCGACATTTCCTTTAGCCGCGCATCGCCTTCGGGGCCGCTCAGGGTTTCGACCTCGCGGAAGACGTCACTCCAGGCCTCGGCCCAGCCGTTCAGGCGCAGGGTGCCGCGGACGAATTGTTTGACCTTCCACTCCGGTTCGAACTCGTACTGCGCCATGAAGGGGAGGGAGTCGCGGTTCGGATAGACCTCGAAGGTCTCGGCCTCGGGCAGCGGCGCCTCGTATGAGGAAATCGCGTCCCAGGGGCGGGCGACATCCAGTTCCTTGAAGTCGCGGATCGAACGCGAGGGGGAGCGCAGAGCCTTCAGCACACCAAGCGGTGACCAGCTGAACTTGTACCGGAACGGGTTTGGGATCTTGGGGATGCCACCGCAGTAGGAGATGAAGCTGACTTCATTGCCGGCATCATAAGCTTCGGAAGCCTTGTAATCCGCAACCAGCGCATGGGCCATAAGGTGGTCGATGCCGGGGTCCAGGCCGACTTCGTTGATCAGGCAGACGCCCGCATCCTTGGCCTTCTGGTCCAGTGCGCGCATTTCCGGCGCGATGTAGGAGGAGGACACGAAATGCGCGCCGCGCTCGATCGCCAGTTCGGCCAGCGGCACGTGCCAATCGCCGGGCAGCATCGAGACAACCACGTCCTTCGGGCTCAGCATCTGGCCCAGGTTGGACAGGCTGAAGCTGTGGATGTTGGTGGTCAGATCGCCCACCGCCTCGCGTGCCTTTTCCGGCGTGCGGTTCCAGACCGCAACATCATGGCCCGCTTCCAGTAGTCGACGCAGGCCGGGGATGGCCGACAGGCCGGTGCCGCACCAGTGAATTGTCATGGGTGTTCTCCCTTATCCGAATTTCAGTTTGGCCGCGACGATGCTGAGCACGATCAGGATGGCGCAGAAGTTTGCCAGGATCAGGGGCCAGTCGCCGATCAGCAGCCCGTACCCGAACCACAGCAGAACCGTGAGGAGGAACATCAGGTTCGAGACAAGCGACAATCCGGCCGTGTCCCGGGTGGCCCAGGCTTTCCAAGCCTGCGGCAGCCAGCAGATGGTACCGAGTATGGCGGCAAGATAGCCAATATACGGCGTGATCATTTGGGCAGATGCTCCTTGAATGTTGCCTTGGCCCGGCCCCAGACGCCGCCGTCCAGATCGGCCAGGGTCAACAGCGAGGGCAGCAGCTGTGCGGCGTAATCCTCAGAGCTTTCGACCGGCAGCATCGAGGGCAGGTTGTCGATCGCCATCACGTCCAGAACGGGGCTTTCGGCGACACGCAGGGCGGGCTGGTCCCAGGTGGTGGCGCGGTCATAGACCGGCACCGGGTTGTAATCGCTGTCCGGGTCGCAGGCGATGTCGCCGATGGCGGTCAGCTTGCGGTCCGCGGCCATTGCTTCACGGGGAACAAACACCGGGGTTCCCGGGCGGGCGAAGATGCAGTTCAGAAACAGGTCATGCTCCAGGATTTGTGGAAAGGGGCCGCCGCGGGCGGTTTCCGCCATGTCCCACTTGGTGACCTTGACGCCCATCGCCTCGCAAAGGTCCGCCGCACCGGTGCCGACCCGGCCGAGCGCGCCAATCACGATCGCGGTCGGGCGATCCGCGGACAGCGCGTCCAGCTCGGCTCCGAGCTCCGCCAGCAGCGCATCCTTGCCGCCGTAGACGCCCACCGGTCCGCAGATTTCACCGCGTTGCTGGGCTGCCCAGGTCTTCAGCGTCACAGCGGCACCCGCGTATCCCGCCCAGTAGCCAAAGGCGGCGACCCGGCGGCCGGTTTCGTCGACGAGGTATTCCAGATCGTACAGCGTGCCACCGCCCGCCTTGAACCGCTCCAGCAGCGCCTTGCCCGAGTGCTGGCCCTTGAAGGCGTGACCAAACATGATGTGGCGGTGCGGCAGCGGGGTCCCGTCCTCGGGCAGCTCCTTGAGGCCAAAGATGATGGCTTCCGCAGGCGCGGCGGGCCAGCTGTTTTCCGGCGCGATCTCGCAGCCGACATCGATGTAGCCCTGCAGCGGGATTGCCCGCACGGAGCTCTCCTCGACCGTGACCTTGATGCCTGCGTCCAGCAGCGCCTTGGCGCCCTCGGGCGTCAGGCCGACCCGGTCTTCGTTGGGGCGCTGCTCAGCCCGTACCCACAGATGTGTCATGTGTGATGTCCTTTAAAGCATGCCTTTGGTGTGAACCGCCCGCACCGAGGCGCGCTGGTCCATTGCGGTCATGAATTCCTGAATCCTTGGGAAATCTGCCAGTTTCACCCCGTCGCCCTCCAGCCAGGTACAAACCACGTAGAGGTAGCAGTCTGCGAGGCTGACGGTTGATCCCAGCACGAAGGGGCCGCGCAGACCAAACCGGCTGATGTACTCGCAGCTGGCGGCCATGGTTTGCGGCACCATTTTCTGCATGTCCTTCCAGCTCGAACGCTCGCTGGCCCAGCGGGAGCCGCGCAGCTTGTGCGCGTGGTTCACATGCATGGTCGAGGCCAGGTAGAACATCACTTCGCGCATGCGGGCCTGTAGCAGCGGATCGGCGGGGCGCAGGCCTGCGTCCGGGGCCAGATCCGCGATATATTCCAGCAGCGCTCCGGTTTCGGTCAGGATGCCGCCATCCACCGCCAGCGCGGGCACCCGGCCCTTTGGGTTGATCTGGGCATAGGCTGCGCCGGTCTGCTCCTTGGCGGCAAAGTCGATCTTGATCGCCTCATACTCCAGACCGGTTTCTTCCAGTGCGATGGCCACGGCGACGGAGATGGTTCCGGGGGCATAGTAGAGCTGCATGTGTCGTCGGTCCTTTCGCAGATCAAAGGTGGGTCTGGGCAAACTGCCGCTCTGGCGTGTCCAGATGCGGCACCGCGTTGAACAGCACCGGGCTGAAGTGGCCGCCGATCGGGAACAGCCGGTGCATGGAGGTGTTCATCACCGCCAGCGCCAACCGGGCCATGGCAGTGGTGTTCAGCGCCAGCGACTGCCGCATCGCCATGGAAATCAGCCCGCCGGAGGTGATGACCAGCGCCGGTCCCTCGCCCTCGGCGATCTCGGCGAGGGCTTGTTGGGTGCGGGTCTCAAACGCTTCCCAGCTCTCGTAGGGGTCGGCGATGTCGCCTGCTGCCCAGGCGGCAAAGACGCGGGGCAGGTGGTCGATGAAGCCCTCGCGCTCCTGCGGGATCGGCAGCCCGTGCTGGTCACGCATGGCTTCGGCGAGGGTGAAATACTCCATCTCGTTCAGTCGGGGGTCCTGCACGACATCGGCGCAGCCCATCGAGGCGGCGGTTTCGATATGGCGGGTCAGGGTGCCGCAGTAGATGCGCGAATAATGGCTGCCAGTGTCGCGCAGGTAGGCCCCCAGCCAAGCCGCCTGCTGATGCCCCAGATCGCTGAGCGCATCGTAGCTGGCCTCGTCGCGGGCCTGTGTGTTGGCCTGACCGTGGCGGATCAGCGTGATGTGGGACATGGGGGCGGCTCCGTTGGGTGTCGCGGGAGTCTTAGGCGAGGTTGCGGGCAGTGAAAAGAGAGGGATTGTACCCATGCGTGTGCTGGCGCAGGGTTGCGCCAGTTCTGAAGGAGACCGATCATGCCGCTTGACCCGCAACGTTTTCTGCAAGACCTGCATCAGCTGCGCAGCTTTGGCGCTGCGGGTGTTGGCAAGGGCGTGGTGCGGCAGGCCTTCAGCGAGGCTGACATTGCAGCGCGCAAATGGCTGGCTGTGCGCATGGATGCCGCAGGGTTAGAGCCGCATTTCGACCCTTTGGGCAATCTGTTCGGCCTGACGCAGGGGCGCAGCCTGCTGGTTGGCTCGCACTGCGACAGCCAGCCCGAGGGTGGCTGGCTGGACGGGGCGCTGGGGGTGATCGCCGGGCTGGAGGTCGCCCGTGCCGCGCGGGAGGACGGCGGCCCGCAGATTTCCTGCGTCAGTTTTCAGGACGAGGAGGGCCGTTTCGGCGTGCTGACCGGCTCTGACATCTGGACGGGCAAGCTGTCGCTGGAGCTGGCGGATGCATTTACCGATACCGGCGGCCATACACTGGCAGAGATGCGCGGGCAGATGGCCGATTTGGCAGGGGATTTCCTGCCGCATGACCGGTTCAGCGGCTTCTTGGAAATGCACATCGAACAGGGCCCCTATCTGGAGGAAACCGGCCTGACGCTGGGCGTGGTGACCGATATCGTTGGCATCCGCGACATGCGGATCAGCTTCTCAGGCCGACAGAACCACGCGGGCACCACGCCGATGCACCTGCGTCGGGATGCGTTTCAGGCGCTGGCAGCCTTCAACACGGTGTTGAACAACCGCTTCGCCGATGTGGTGACCCCAGCCACGGTCTGGACCATCGGCCATGTGGCGTTGCACCCCAATGCCGCCTCGGTGGTGCCGGGGCGGGTGGAGTTTTCGATGCAGTGGCGCGACGCCGACCCCGAGCGGCTGGCGAGGATGCAGGCGATCATCGCGGAGACGGCGGCACAAATCGCGGCCGAGTACGGTGTCGAGGTGGAGCTGGGCGAGGTGCTGGGCATCGAACCCGCGGCGATGGACCCGGGGTTTCAGGCCGCGTTGGCCGCAGGGGCAGAGGGGTTGGCGGCGGGCAAGTGGCAGAAAATGCCCTCCGGCGCGCTGCATGACGCGGCCAATCTGGCCACGGTGATGCCTGCGGGGATGCTGTTTGTGCCGTCGATCGGTGGCATCAGCCACGCCTTTGACGAGGACACCGCCGAGGAAGATCTGGTTCTGGCGCTTCGGGTGCTGGACCAGGCTGCACGGCGACTGGCAACCTGAAACGTCCGAGCTTCGGACGGCTTGCGGGCATTTTTCTGAGGGGGCGTCACAGGTGGGCGGTACGCCACTGGCGTGTTCAGGCCCGGTTATATCCGCGTTTCAGCATTCTTTTGCGGTGCTTGTCGGCAGCAAGCGACGCTTCGCGCAGGTTGTCATAGATGTTGATACTGCATTGGCCATTGCTGCCGGCCACCCCCCATTCCCGCAGTACCGAGACCTCGGAAAACAGGTTCATCGCCAGTTCTATGCGGTAGAACCGCGACGGGCGCGCGGGGGCTTGGCGATAGAGCAGACAGGTGGTCATGCGGGTGATTCTACCGCCAGCGGTTTGCCCGGGCAAGAGGCGCTATCCCATGGTCAGCAGGGACAACCCGAGCAAGATGGACGAGATGGCGGCCACCGCAAACGCGGCGGTGCGCGCCACCGGGATGCCCAGCACGTAGACGATATAGTGGATCAGCATGCCGAAAAAGAAAGCCGCCCCAAGACCTCCGGGATGGTCGGCTGTCGGCATCAGGATCGAGGCGAGCAGCGACAGTGGTGCAAAAGCAACAAAGAGTTCGACCTCGACGATGTGCGCGCGATGGGCGCGTTGTGCCCAGGGCGATTGCGGCTTGTCCTGCGGGCTTGGGTTGGCCAGCGCGCCCATCAGGCCGCGGACAAGAATCCGGTCGAGGATATAGGGCACCCAGGCCAGCGCCAACCACAGTGCGGACAAAACGGTGAAAAATTGCAGTTGTGACATCACGCTTTCCTCCATCTCATAAGAGAAAGCGTAGTGTTTTCGGCTGCTTTTTCTACTTTTGGGCGGTCAAACCCAATCCACGTCGCCCAGAAAGATGTAGCCGGCACCGTAGATCGTCTTGATCAGCCGAGGGTTCTTGGGGTCCTCGCGCAGCTTGGTGCGCAACCGCGAGATCCGCACGTCCATGGCACGGTCGAAGCTGTCACCGGCCGCACCGCCAAGTGCTTCCTGCATCTGGGCGCGGGAGATCAGCCGTTTGGGGCTGTCCAGAAACAGCCGCAGCACCTCGCCCTCCGCGTGGGAGAACGGGGTCTGCGCGCCGGTTTCGTCCTCAAGCAAATAGCGGTCGAAATGGGCCGTCCACCCGGAGAACCGTGCCGTGTCGCTTGCAGGGGCCGTCTGGCGCGGGCCGCTTCGCAGGCGGGCGCGGATGCGGGCGACCACTTCGGCTGGGTCGAACGGTTTGGTGATATAGTCGTCGGCGCCGAGTTCAAGACCGGTCACCCGGTCCTGCACCTGCGCGCGGCCCGAAATGATGATGACCGCGGCCCCCTGCTCCAGTGCCAGCCGATGCACCAGCGCGAGCCCGTCGGTATCGGGGAGCGACAGGTCCACGAGGCACACGTCCGGGGTCACTCGTTTCAATGCCGCCTCGAATTCTCGGGCGCGCGAAAAGCTTTGCGTGCGAAACCCCGCGTCCTCCAGCGTGCTGGTCAGGATCTGGCGGATTTCGGGTTCGTCATCCAGAATGGTGACCAGGGGTGATGTCATTTGGCGGGCTCCGGCCGGATCAGTTCGGACAATTGGTGCGTTGTGAAAGGTTTGCGCAGAACAGGGCCACATTTCAATGCCTTGCGAAACAACGGGTCGCTTGTCGGCAGTGAGGTCATCAGGATGCACGGCGGGCCCGAGCCATCCAGCCGCATGGCGAGGTCGATGCCGGTGGCGGTCCCTTCCAGCTTGATATCCGATAGCACCAGCGCGATGTCCGGCAGGTTGGCAGTCAGGGCGCTGGCTTCGTCGACGCTGGTGGCTTCGATCACCGAGTAGCCGAGATCGATCAGCATGTCGCGAAACCCGGCCCGCAGCTCGGCGCTATCCTCGACCAGCAGCGCCAGACCGCCATCGGCATCCGGCGCGCGCCGGTAGGGGAGGCGCAGGGTGATGGCGGCACCGCTTACCCCGTTGCCGATCCGCATGTCACCGCCTGCGAGCTTGGCCATGTCGTAAACCATCGGCAGGCCGAGACCGGATCCTTCGCTGCCCTTGGTCGTGAAAAACGGGTTGAGCGCCTTTTCCAAGGCCTCGGGCGAGAAGCCTGGGCCGGTGTCCGTCACGGTGATCTCGACCCAGGTCTGGCCGACTGCATGGGCGCTCACCGTGATCTGGCCAGAGGTGCCGCAGGCATCCCGGGCATTCAGGATCAGGTTCAGCAGCGCATCCTGCAACTTGCCACTGTCCAGCAGCAGCATCTCGTCCGGCATGTGGTCGAGGATGCTCAGACCAATTCCCTGCGGCAACGAGGGGGAGGCGAGGATTTTCAGCTCCTCCAGCAAGGTGTGCATGTCGGTGGCCTGGGGGCGCAGGCTACGCTGGCCGGTCATCTCGGCGATCCGGTTCAGCAAACGTCCACCACGTCGCGCGGCCGAAAGGGTCCCCTGTACCAGCTCGGCCGCCTCTGGTGGCAGGTCCATTTTTTCCAGCTTGCCCTGCATGCCCAGAATGATGGTCAGGAGGTTTGAAAAATCATGCGCCAGCCCGCTGGTCATCTGGGCCGCCATTTCCCGGCGCCGCGCTTGCTGCAGTGCAACACGGGCCTGGGTCTCCTCGGTCACATCCATCGACAGGATATAGACACCGCCTTGCTGGTCGGGCGTGAAGGCCACCCGGATGCGGCGGCTGGCGTGGCTTTCGGTGAACTCGAAGACCGGACTGCCGCCTTTGTAGGCGGCCAGCAGGTGAGGTTCGATCCGCTCAAAAGAAGCAGGACCAAGCGCATCGGCAATATGCATCCCGAGGATATCCGACGGGCGACTTGGAAACACTGAGCTGAGACGGCGGTTCGTGTAGGTGTAATAGCCGTCGGCATCCACATGCGCGATGTGGGCTGGCATCATTTCGGTGGTCAGTCGGGTGCGCCCTTCGATTTCGGTCAACTGGCGCTTGGCCTCTTCCAGCGCGGTGTTGGTGGCCGCCAGCTTGCGGTTGGCGGCGGTGAGCTCTTCGGTATGGGCGATCAGCCGTTCCGACATCTCCTCGGAGCGAGCACGCAGCAGCTGCTCGGCACGCTTGGCCCGGGTGATATCGGTATAGACCGTGACCCAGCCCCCCTGCGGCAGCGGTGATCCTTCGATCGAGACCATCTGTCCGTTGGGGCGCTGGCGTTCCAGGTAATGCGGGACAAAGGCCAGCGCCTGTTCGACACGGGTGCGGACGATGTCCTCGATATCGGTTTCCGGAGCGTATTCGCCCGCCTCGGCCAGATAGCGGATAGTGTCGGCGAACGCGGCTCCGGGCTGGACCAGATGGTCCGGCAGGTTGAACATCTCCTGGAAACGCCGGTTGCACACGGCGAGCCGCAAATCGTTGTCGTAGATCGACAAGGCCTGGGCAATCAGGTTCAGCCCGGCGGTGGTCATCGCGGCGCGTTGTTTGCGGTTTCTGTCCATATTCCCCCCGCAGGCATGGCTAGCACTGCCGCACGATGCTGGCAAACCGCCATTGTGCGGCAATGTCGATTCGAGCTTTCGGCCATGCATTCACGTTACCGTCAAAAGCATGGGGGAGAATGGGAGATCGGGAGCCCTCGCATGAGGGAAAAGGGTTGCAGATGCGGGGAGTGCCCTGCTGAATGCGCTGCGCAACCAAATGATTTATATACAAAAATACGCTGTTACAATTGGTAAGATTTGCGAAAACATCAGGAAAAAGTTGACGCGCTAGGATGTGGACGTCCCTAATCGGGACCAGAGCCGCGCACAGCGGTCGGTCCGGCAGCAACGCCGGAAAGGGAGGAAAGAAATTTGGCTCAGATGCAGATGGGCGCCGAAGGGTTGAGATCCCTGCCGGCGCTGCTTCAACGCAATGCGGCGCAATATGCCAATGCGCCGGCCTATCGGGAAAAGGAATTCGGGATCTGGCAGTGCTGGACCTGGGCCGAGGCGGCAAAGGAGATCGAGGCGCTGGCATTGGGCCTGCTCAACCTCGGTGTGAACGAGGGTGATTTCGTCGCCATCATCGGCCGCAACCGTCCCTACCTGTACTGGTCGATGGTCGCAGCCCAAGCGGTGGGCGCGGTGCCGGTGCCCTTGTACCAGGACGCGGTGGCCGAGGAGATGGCCTATGTGCTGGGCCACTGCGGCGCGCGCTTCGTGATCGTGGGCGATCAGGAGCAGGCCGACAAGGTGATCGAGATCCAGGATCAGCTGCACCAGTTCGAGCACATGATCTATCTCGACCCGCGCGGCATGCGCAAATACGACCACACCCGGTTGCACCAGTTCAGTCATGTTCAGGATCAGGGCCGCGCTGCCCGCGACGAGCTGATCGGCGAACTGACCGCCCGGCAGGCCAAGCTGGATTACGACAGCACCTGCGTGATGCTGTACACGTCGGGGACGACCGGCAAGCCCAAAGGTGTGGTGCTGTCGAACCGCAACGTGATTCAGAGCGCCAAGAACTCGGCGGAATTTGACAATCTCACCCAGGCAGAGAACATCCTGTCCTACCTGCCTATGGCCTGGGTGGGGGATTTCATCTTCTCGATCGGGCAGGCCTACTGGTGCGGTTTCTGCGTCAACTGCCCGGAAAGCGCCGACACCATGATGACCGACCTGCGCGAGATCGGTCCGACCTATTTCTTCGCGCCGCCCCGCGTTTTCGAGGGCCAGTTGACCAATGTGATGATCCGGATGGAGGACGCGAGCGCGCTGAAGCGCAAGATGTTCCACTACTTCCTGGCGCACGCCAAGAAGGTCGGCGGGGACATTCTGGACGGCCGCCCCGTGGGGCTGCTGGATCGGGCGAAATACGCGCTGGGCAATCTGCTGGTCTACGGCCCGCTGAAGGATACGCTGGGCTATGGACGGATCCGCGTGGGTTATACCGCGGGCGAGGCGATCGGGCCGGAAATTTTCGATTTCTATCGCAGCCTCGGTATTAACCTGAAGCAGCTTTATGGTCAGACAGAGGCGACCGTCTTCATCACCGTCCAGCCGGACGGCGAAGTGCGTGCCGATACCGTTGGTGTCCCGGCGCCGGAGGTCGAGATCAAGATCGGCGACAATGGCGAGATCTACTATCGCTCTCCCGGCACCTTCGTGGAGTATTACAACAACCCGGAGTCCACGGCCTCGACCAAGGACGCGGACGGTTGGGTCGCGACCGGCGATGCCGGCTTCTTCGAGGAGGGGTCTGGCCACCTGCGGATCATCGACCGCGCCAAGGATGTGGGCAAGATGGCGGATGGCGCGATGTTTGCGCCGAAGTACGTTGAAAACAAGCTGAAATTCTACCCGGACATCCTTGAGGCTGTGCTGTTCGGCAATGGTCGCGACCGCTGCGTTGCCTTTATCAACATCGACATTACGGCGGTGGGCAACTGGGCCGAACGCAACAACATCGCCTACGCCTCCTACCAGGAACTGGCGGGCCACCCGCAGGTGCTGGCTTCGATCCGGGAACATGTGAACGAAGTCAACAAATCGGTTGCCGAAGATCCGATGCTGTCAGGTTGCCAGGTGCACCGCTTCGTGGTGTTGCACAAGGAACTGGATGCCGATGACGGCGAGATGACCCGGACCCGCAAGGTGCGCCGTCGCATCGTCGAGGAGAAATTTGCGGACATCATCAACGCGCTCTACGATGGATCGGAAAAGGTCTCGACGGTGACGGAAGTTACCTATGAGGACGGCCGCAAGGGATCGATCCGCGCCACGCTGACGATTGTCGATGCCGAGGTGCAACCGGTGGCCGCTCAGAAGGTGGCCGCGGAATGAGCTCGATCAACGCGTGCAGGATGCGTCGCTACACCCGTCAGAGCGGGCGTGGGTCAGACCAGGTCGGGGTTCTGCCCGGGGTGAAAGACCGTGTGGACCACCTGCTGAATCTTGAAATGGGGGCTGAAGCCGTGGGTTTGTTCAACCAGGGACGCGAGGCTTTCGGATTGCGTCAGCCCAAGTCGCTTGCATTCGAGAGCCATCTTCAGAAGGCAGGAATGCTCAAGTTCGCCGAACATTGTGTCGATCTCCTTGCTGCTCGTTGTCCACAAGTGTCGCACGGAAACCTTAATTTTTCCAAGCACCCGCAATTGGGAGGCCTCTGTCATGCTTGATAACACCGGCAGCTATGTCACCGAAGACGGCCGCACCATCGGTGGTGTGGTGATGGAAATGAAGAATATCACGCTGCGTTTTGGCGGCGTGGTGGCCATCAAGGACATCTCCTTTGACATCCGCGAAGGCGAGATCCGCGCGATCATTGGCCCCAACGGGGCGGGCAAGTCCTCGATGCTGAACGTGATCTCCGGCTTCTACGTCCCGCAAGAGGGCGAGGTGCTGTTTCATGGCAAGAAACGCCCGCCGATGAAGCCCTTTGAAGTGGCGCGCCAGGGCATCGCCCGCACGTTCCAGAACATCGCCCTGTTCGAAGGCATGAGCGTTCTGGACAACGTCATGACCGGGCGGCTCAACTATATGAAAACCGGGCTGTTTGCGCAGGCGCTGTGGAAAGGCAAGGCCGAGGCGGAGGAGACCGCAAACCGCGAGGTGGTCGAAAAGATCATCGACTTTCTGGAGATCCAGCACATCCGCAAGACGCCGGTGGCGCGGCTGCCTTACGGTCTGAAGAAACGGGTCGAACTGGCGCGCGCGCTGGCGGCGGAGCCGAAGCTTCTGCTGCTCGACGAGCCGATGGCCGGCATGAACGTCGAGGAGAAGGAGGACATGTCCCGCTTCATCCTCGATGTGAACGACGAGTTCGGCACCACCATCGCGCTGATCGAGCATGACATGGGCGTGGTAATGGACCTCTCCGACCGGGTTGTCGTGATGGATTACGGCAAGAAGATCGGTGACGGCACGCCGGACGAGGTGCGCAACAATCAGGACGTCATCGACGCCTACCTGGGGGTTTCGCATGACTGAGCGACTGATGCGGCCAAGTAATTTCGAAAGTGTTTGGCAGATTTCATCGGAGAAATTTGCAGAAGGAGAGCGGGATGCCTGAACAACTCATCTTTGCGATGGAAGTGACGCTGAACGGCCTGATGGCGGGCGTTCTGTATGCGCTGGTCGCGCTGGGGTTCGTACTGATCTACAAGGCCTCCGGCATTTTCAACTATGCTCAGGGCGTCATGGCGCTGTTTGCGGCGATGACCCTGGTGGGGATCATGCAGGGCCAGGTGCCGTTCTCGCATCTGATCAACGCGGTCTTTGGCGGTCATATCACGCATTTTGGCTGGACCGTGCCCTCCTTCGTCGCGATTGCGCTCACCGTGGGTGTCATGGTGCTGTTGGCGTGGCTGGTGCAGGTGCTGGTGATGAAGCACCTCGTCGGGCAGGAGCCGATCATCCTGTTCATGGCCACCATCGGTCTTGCCTACTTCCTTGAAGGGGTCGCTGACCTGATGTGGGGCTCCGAGATCAAGACGCTGGACGTGGGCCTGCCGCAGGGCATCAACCTGTGGATCGACGAGACCACCTTCAACATCTTCGGCTACGGCTTCTTTATCGACAACCTGGACATCGTGGCGACCGTCATCGCGGCGCTGCTGGTTGCCGGACTGGTCTGCTTTGCCCAGTACACCAAACAGGGCCGGGCAATGCGCGCGGTGGCGGATGACCACCAGGCGGCGCTGTCGGTCGGCATCTCGCTGAACTTCATCTGGGTGCTGGTGTGGTCGGTCGCGGGCTTCGTGGCGCTGGTGGCCGGCATCGTCTGGGGCACCAAGTCCGGCGTGCAGTTCTCGCTGTCGCTGATCGCGCTCAAGGCGCTGCCGGTGCTGATGCTGGGTGGCTTCACCTCGATCCCCGGCGCCATCGTCGGCGGGCTGATCATCGGCGTCGGCGAGAAGCTGTTCGAATTCGCCATCGGTCCGATGGTCGGCGGCGCCACCGAGAACTGGTTTGCCTATGTTCTGGCGCTGATCTTCCTGGTGTTCCGCCCGCAGGGCCTGTTCGGGGAGAAGATCATTGAACGGGTCTGACGCTCAGATGATCTGCTCCCCGGTTGTTGGCAGCGCTCAGCCTTCCAACTTGCGGAAGGCAGCGACGACCACCGCAGCGACGCAGGCGGCCACCAGCGTGAAGGCAATGGTCAGATCGCCGATCAATTGCCCCGCCAGAAAGGTCAGCAGACCCGCGCCGCAGAGCCCCAACAGCATCAGCCCCCAGGGGCCGGGTGCGGTGCTGGCGGCGCTCCGGGGCCGCGGTGCAGCGGTCTCGAAAGGTGGCAGAACAGTTGCGTCTTCCACCGTATCCAGCACGCGCGCCTTTGCGCTGGCAAACTCGGCCTCTGATATGGCGCCATTTTTCCGAGCGGCCTCTAGCCGCCGGATTTCCTCAAAAATCGCGGTCATTGTTTCCACTCACTCTACCCGCGGTCAGGGTGGCAGAAAGAAGTGGGCAAATTATGGCCAGGAACGGGTTTCTGACGAAGTGGTTAACGGCAGAGGCGCAGCGCGCGCAGGTCTGACGATCACCGAAACCGGAAATTTCAAGACAGGTACCGGGGCCAAACCCGGCCCGCAGAAGAAAGGGAGCATCTGAGACATGTTCTATCGTGAAGCCGGGGATTTCAAAACCTCCTATGCTGAAGACAGCCAGACCTTCCCGATCAAGTTCGACCGCGTCCGCTACTATGTGGTGCTGGCAGTGGCCTTCGGGATCATCCCCTTTCTGATCAACGACTACTGGGCCAATGCGATCCTGCTGCCGTTCCTGATCTATTCGATCGCGGCGATCGGGCTGAACATCCTGGTCGGCTACTGCGGGCAGGTGTCCCTGGGTACCGGCGGCTTCATGGCGGTGGGGGCCTATGCCTGCTACAAGTTGATGACCGCCTTTCCCGAGATCAGCATGTTCATCCATGTGCTGCTGGCCGGCGGCATCACCGCAGGCGTCTGCGTGCTGTTTGGACTGCCGTCCCTGCGCATCAAGGGGTTCTACCTTGCGGTGGCGACGCTGGCGGCACAGTTCTTCCTAGTGTGGCTGTTCAACCGGGTGCCGTGGTTCTACAACTACTCCGCCTCGGGCCAGATCAACGCGCCGGAGCGCGATACCTTCGGCATCATCATCACCGGTCCCAATGCATCTGCCTGGGCGACCTACCTGTTCTGCCTGATCTTCCTGACCGCCTGTGCGCTGGTGGCGCGCAACCTGACCCGCGGCACCGTGGGCCGCAGCTGGATGGCGATCCGCGACATGGACATCGCCGCCGAGATCATCGGCGTGAACCCCTTGAAGGCCAAGCTGACCGCCTTTGCGGTGTCGGGCTTCTTCATCGGCATCGCCGGGGCGCTGTTCTTTGCGGTCTACCTCGGCGCGGTCGAGGTGGGTGAAGCCTTCGGCATCCAGAAATCGTTCCTGGTGCTGTTCATGGTGATCCTGGGCGGTCTTGGCTCGATCTTCGGCAGCTTTGCGGGCGCGGCCTTCCTGGTGCTGCTGCCGGTGGTCCTGAAGGTGGTTGGCGTCGACATCCTGGGTTGGCCAACGGACATCGTCGCCCATTTCCAGTTGGTGATCGTGGGGGCGCTCATAATCGTCTTCCTGATCGCGGAACCGCACGGCATGGCCCAGCTGTGGCGTGTGGCCAAGGAAAAACTGAGACTGTGGCCCTTCCCGCATTGATGCGGGCAGTGGCCAAGCGCGGTGGGAAAAACAAGACGACCCACGCAGATTGCGTACATCGGATAAATTCAAGGGAGGATACAAGCCGATGAAGAAGACACTGACCACACTGGTGCTGGGCACCGCCATGGCCGCCGGTCCCGCAATGGCGGACCTGGTATTCCCCGATCTCAGCTACCGCACCGGCCCCTATGCGGCAGGCGGCATCCCGTTCTCGGATGGCTACAACGACTATTTCACCCTTCTGAATGAGCGCGATGGTGGCATCGGCGGCGTCAAGGCGCGGGTCATCGAATGCGAAACCGGCTACAACACCGAAAAAGGTGTGGAATGCTACGAGGCGACTAAGGGCGAGGGCGCGCTGGTCTATCAGCCGCTGTCCACCGGCATTACCTATCAGCTGATCCCGAAAGTGACCGCGGATGGCATCCCGCTGCACACCATGGGCTACGGCCGGACCTCTGCGGCAAACGGCAAGGTCTTCAGCCATGTGTTCAACTACCCGGCGAACTACTGGAACGGTGCTTCGGGGGCGATCAACCACCTGCTGGACATCAACGATGGTGATCTCAAGGGCAAGAAGATCGCGCTGGTGTATCACAACTCGGCCTACGGAAAGGAGCCGATCCGCACGCTGGAGGAACTGTCCGCCAAGCACGGCTATGAGCTGACGCTGCTGCCGGTGGATCACCCGGGTCAGGAACAGAAGTCCCAGTGGCTGCAGATCCGCCGCGAGAAGCCTGACTACGTTGTGATGTGGGGTTGGGGCGTGATGAACCAGGTGGCGATCCAGGAAGCCGCCAACATCCGCTTCCCGATGGAGAACTTCATTGGTGTGTGGTGGTCCGGCGCCGAATTTGACGTCGAACCGGCTGGCGCCAAGGCAGATGGCTACAAGGCGCTGACCTTCACCGGTCTGGGCATGGACTACCCGGTCTACGACGATTTGAAGAAATATGTCGTTGATGCGGGCAAGGCCGCAGGCGCGGGCGACCAGTTGGGGGCCGTGCAGTACAACCGTGGTCTTTATGCTGCCATGCTGGCCGCCGAAGCCGCCAAGACCGCTCAGGAGATCCATGGCACGGGTGAAATCACCGCAGCGATGATGCGTGATGGCATGGAGGCGCTGGAAATGACCAACGCCAAGATGGAATCCCTGGGCATGGCCGGTTTCGGACCTGAATTCACGGTCACTTGCGAAAACCACGGTGGCCCGGGTCTTGTCGGTGTCGTGCAGTGGGATGCCTCCACCAAGACTTGGAACGCCATCTCTGACTTCATGCCGACCGATGGCGAGGTGATTGGCAAGCTGATCGAAGAGGACTCTGCTGCCTACGCCTCCGAAAACAACATCGAGCCGCGCTGCGAGTAACACCGCGGACCGCCCCTGATTCGGGGCACGAGAACCGGCGCGGCGGGGAGCCGCCGCGCCAGCCGGAACAGACCGGGGCAGCGCCGCCAACCGCGCCTGACCCGACCGCATGAGGACAAGCATTGATGCTGGATGCAGCCAACACCCCCGCAGGCACTTCCGACGTGCAGGCCGAGACCCTGCTGGAGGTCAACAATATCGAGGTCATCTACAATCACGTGATCCTCGTTCTTAAGGGCGTCAGCCTGAATGTGCCCAAGGGCGGGATCACCGCGCTGTTGGGGGGCAACGGGGCGGGAAAGACCACCACGCTGAAGGCAATCTCGAACTTGCTGCATTCGGAACGTGGCGAGGTGACCAAGGGTTCGATCAAGTACCGTGGCCAGAACGTGCATGAGCGCGACCCGGCGGAACTGGTGAAGAAGGGCGTGATCCAGGTGATGGAAGGGCGCCACTGTTTTGAGCACCTGACCGTCGAGGAAAACCTGCTGACCGGTGCCTACACCCGCGGTGACAGCAATGCCGACATCCAGAAAGACCTGGAAATGGTCTATCATTACTTCCCGCGGCTGAAGGAGCGGCGCAAGAGCCAGGCCGGTTATACGTCGGGCGGCGAGCAGCAGATGGTCGCAATGGGCCGTGCGCTGATGTCGCGACCGGAAACCATTCTGCTCGACGAACCCTCGATGGGGCTGGCGCCGCAGCTGGTGGAACAGATCTTCGAGATCGTGAAGTCGATCAACGAGCAGGAGGGGGTGACTTTCCTTCTGGCCGAACAGAACACCAATGTCGCCCTGCGTTATGCCCACTACGGCTACATTCTGGAGTCGGGACGTGTGGTGATGGACGGGCCCGCGGCAGAGCTGCGTGAGAACCCGGACGTGAAGGAATTCTACCTCGGTATGTCGGACGAGGGGCGCAAAAGCTTCCGCGACGTCCGCTCGTATCGCCGTCGCAAGAGGTGGTTGAGCTGATGCAGGAGCGTGATGTTATGAGCTACTTTGACACGCTTGAAACCCGCAGCAGTGACGAACGGGCCGCGGATCTGGCCCGGACCCTGCCGCAGCAGCTGGCTCGTGCCAAACAGGCGCCGGGCTATGCCGGGATGCTGGACGATGTTGACCCCGAACAGGTGACCTCGGTCGCCGATCTGGCTGCCCTGCCGGTATTGCGCAAATCTGAGCTGAGCCGCGCGCAGGCCGCCAACCCTCCCTTTGGCGGTTTCACGGTCAAGCCCGCGCAGGGGTTCGCGCATATCTTCCAAAGCCCGGGACCGATCTATGAACCGGGCGGTCTGGACCACGACTGGTGGCGCATGGGCCGGTTCCTGAACGCTGCCGGTATTGGCCCCGGCGATGTGGTGCAGAACTGCTTCGGCTACCATCTGACGCCGGCAGGGATGATCTTCGAGAACGGGGCGCGGGCTGTGGGGGCGGCAGTGCTGCCTGCCGGCACGGGCCAGACCGAGTTGCAGGTCACAGCGGCACGTGACGTTGGCGCAACCGCCTATGCAGGCACACCGGATTATCTGAAGGTGATCCTGGATCGCGCGGATGCCATGGGGATTGAGCTGTCGTTTTCCAAGGCAGCCGTCGGCGGCGGTGCGCTGTTTCCGAGCCTGCGCCAGGAATATGCCGACCGCGGGATCAGCTGCCTGCAATGCTATGCCACGGCCGATCTGGGCAATATCGCCTATGAAAGCCCGGCGATGGAGGGGTTGATCACCGACGAACATGTGATCGTCGAGATCGTCACCCCGGGAACCGGCACACCGGTCGCACCGGGCGAAGTGGGCGAGGTGCTGGTGACCACGCTCAACCCGGACTATCCGTTGATCCGTTTTGCCACCGGGGATCTCTCGGCGGTGTTGCCGGGGCAGTCCCCTTGCGGTCGCACCAACCTGCGGATCAAGGGCTGGATGGGGCGCGCGGACCAGACCACCAAGATCAAGGGGATGTTCGTGCGTCCGGAGCAGGTGGCGGCTCTGGTCGACAAGCATGATGAAATCGTCAAGGCGCGGGTCGTTGCCAGCCGCGACGGCGAAATGGACGTGATGACGGTCCGGATCGAGGCCAAGGGGGGCGACGAAGCTGACTTTGCCCGCTCGGTTGTTGAGCTGCTGAAGTTGAAAGGCCGCGTTGAGGTGCTGGAACCGGGGACATTGCCAAAGGATGGTCTGGTGATCGAGGATCAGCGCAGCTACGACTGAGTGCTGCCGAGACGGGACTGACCGTATTGGTGGAGGGGCGTCCGAGAGGCGCCCCTTTTGCTCTGGCGCATCCAGCATTGCCGCAGGGGGCGTGATCCGGCGCTTTCGCGCTGGAATTTCCGACAGCTTTAGTCGTATTACGGCAGGGCGCAACCCGAGCCGGATTCATGACAGCAGCTGACGACACCGTTGAATATTCGCCCAATGGGCGCCGCCGCGCAGGCCGCAGTGGCGGCGGGGTTTTCGGCATCTTGGCGTGGGGCGTGGCATTGTCCTGCGTACTTCCGATGCTGGCGGTGGCCTTGGCGGCCGCTTTTGGCGGCACCGACACGATCCGCCATCTCGCGGCGACAGTGCTTCCGGGATATACCCTGACCACGCTCCTTCTGGTCGCACTGGTGGCGATCGGGACCTTGGCCGTTGGTACCGGGGCAGCCTGGCTGGTGACGATGACCCGGTTCCCGGGCGTGCGGTTCCTGGAGATTGCCCTGGTGCTGCCGCTGGCTTTCCCGGCCTATGTGTTGGCCTATGCCTATACCCACGTGCTTGACCATCCAGGCATTGTGCAGGCCACGTTGCGGGAGGTGACCGGTTGGGGGCCTCGCGACTACTGGTTTCCCGAGGTCCGCTCGACCGGCGGCGCGGCACTGATGCTTGTGCTTGTGCTCTATCCCTACGTCTACCTGTTGGCGCGTGCGGCCTTCCTGCAGCAGAGCGCCGGGGCCTTTCTGGCCGCACGGGCATTGGGCAAGAGCGCTTGGGCCGCCTTTTGGCGGGTCAGCCTTCCGATGGCGCGACCGGCCATTGCCTCAGGTGTCTTGCTGGCGGTGATGGAGACAATCGCGGACTTCGGCACGGTGTCCTATTTCGGTGTGCAGACCTTCGCGACAGGCATCTACACCAGCTGGTTTTCTCTGGCGGATCGCGGCGGGGCCGCGCAGCTGGCCTTGTGCCTTCTGAGTTTTGCGCTGACCTTGGCAGTTATCGAACGGGCGACGCGCGGGCGCGCCCGCTATCACCATGCGGGCAAGCACCACAACCCGATGCCACCTGCACGAATCGGCAAAGCGAAGGCCGCTCTGGCGATGTTCCTGTGTTCGGTTCCGGTGGTGCTGGGTTTCGTGCTTCCAGTGATCATCCTCGCCTTGATGAGCCTGGAATCGGAGCAGAACCTGCTTAGCCGTCGTTACATCGCCTTCACCACCAATTCGGTGACGCTGGCGGCTGCGGCGGCGGTATTGACGGTTGCGGCTGCGGTCTGCCTGGGCTTCTATCAGCGCCTGCGACCGGGGCGGGGTTCGGCGCTGGCGGCCTACCTGGCACGCTTGGGATACGCGGTGCCGGGCGGTGTGATCGCCGTCGGGTTGATCGTGCCCTTTGCCGCCTTCGACAATGCTCTGGACGCCTGGATGCGCGAGACCTTCGGGATCCGCACCGGTCTGCTGGTGACCGGCTCGATTTGGTTGCTGGTCGCGGCCTATGGGGTGCGCTTCATGGCTGCGGCTCTGGGGGCCTATGAGGGCGGGCAGGCCAGCATGCATGCCAATGTGGATGCAGCGGCGCGCTCGCTGGGGCAGGGGCCGCTTGGGATGCTCCGTCGGGTGCATCTGCCGTTGCTGACCCCCAGTCTGCTGACCGCGCTGCTGATCGTTTTCGTCGATGTGATGAAAGAGCTGCCGGCCACGCTGATCATGCGTCCCTTCAATTTTGACACCTTGGCCGTGCAAGCGCACCGGCTGGCCGCGGATGAACGGCTCGAAGGCGCGGCAGTGCCTTCGCTGGTGATTATGGCCGTGGGATTGCTGCCGGTGATCCTGATCTGCCGACAGGTCGGGCGTCGCGGCTAGGTGCGACGGGGACCGCGGGCCGCTTGTTTAAACACAAGTTGCCCGGTTGTCCGCATCAGGGTCAGGCCGCCCACCAGGCTTCGATGTCGTCGCGGCTGACCCGATCGGCCGGTCCCAGAGCAACCAGCAGGGTTTCCTCGGCGTCGCAACGCTTGGCTTCGACATGGCGGCCCACGACGTGCAGTTCATAGGCGCCGCCATTTGTCATCACAAAACCCTTCATCCGGTAGAGCCCGGCAGGCCGCTGCGCCAGCTTGTCGCCCAGGCGGCGGCGGTCGATTACCTCGGAGCTGCGGTGGTGCCACGTGGTATAGGCCGGGTGGGGCGATACGATGTGGCCCTTGGGTAAGGGCAAGATGTCGAACAGTAACTCGGCCACCGGGCGACCGTCTATCACCGTGGGGGTGCGGGCACCGACCTCTTCCAAAAGCGTGCCGAGTTCCGAGCTGATCGCGTCGCACTTGGTGGCAATCACAAGGTCGGCGGCCCGGATCTGCTGTTTGGCCTGAGGGGCAACCACGGGATCATCCAGCAGGGCATCGATGTTCTGCGCATCGACCAAGGTGACGATGCCGCCATAGCTGAGAGCCCCTTGGTTCAGGACCGTGTTAGCAATGGAGACCGGATCTGCGATGCCGCTGGCCTCGATCAGCAGGTGATCCGGGCGTTGCGCCTGTTCAACGACCTGCTGCAGGGCATTTGTAAGCTCGCCGTCCATGGAGCAGCAGACGCAGCCATTGCTCAGCGCGAGGGTGCCGCCGTCTTTGTTCTGGATCAGCGCTTCATCAATATTGATCGCGCCGAAGTCATTGACGATGATGGTGAGCTTCAGCCCGTGGTCCTCGGCCAGGAGGCGGTTGACCAGCGTGGTTTTTCCGGCCCCCAAGTAGCCGCTGACAATGGTTACTGGAATACGTTTCATAGCCACGACCACCGCGTGGCACGACATGCGCAACACTGCATGCAGTCACTCCCCTAAATCAAATTTTTTGGGAACGTATAGGTACCTTGTGCAGCTGGGTCTAGTTGTTCTTGCACTGGAAACAATTCGGCCGCCTGCGGAAACGGTTCGCGGCAGGCGGGACTACAAGACGGTGGATGGCCGAAACAGAAAAAGGCGCGGACGATGCCGCGCCTTTCCAGGTCCTGTTCGGAAAATTACTTCCAGCCGACGGCGTCGAAGATCTTCTGAGCTTCCGGCAGGTTCTTGGCCACTTCGGACAGGTTCACGTCGTCCGGTTTGAAGTGACCCAGGGCCGCGATCGAGGGGGCGAGGCCGACGCCCGGAACAGCCGGGTATTCGTCATTGCCGGCCGAGAAGTACTTCTGCGCGGAATCGCTTGCCAGGTACTCCAGGAACTTCACGGCGTTGTCGCGGTTCGGGGCATGTGCGGCCACGCCACCGCCAGACAGGTTCATGTGGGCGCCTTCTTCGTTCTGCGCCGGGAAGACCCAACCGATCTGGTCGCGGTTTTCAGACAGGCCTTTCACGTCCTTGCGGATCGAGCGGGCGAAGTAGTAGCTGTTGCCAACGGCAATCTCGCACTCGCCGGAAACGATGCCGCGGAGCTGGTCGGTGTCGCCACCTTGCGGTTCGCGGGCCATGTTTGCAACAACGCCTTCAGCCCATTCCTTGGCCTTTTCCGCCCCGTGATGCGTCACGATCGAGGCCAGCAGGGTCTGGTTGTAGGTGTTGGTCGAGGAGCGAATGCAGACCATGCCTTTGTAGGCGGGGTCAGCGAGGTCCAGGTAGGTGCGCGGCGGGTTGGCAACGGCGTCCTTGTCGTAGAAAATGATGCGGGAGCGCTGGCTGAAGCCAAACCACTGGTTGTCCTCATCCTGCAGGTAGGCGGGGATGCGCGCTTCGAGAACGTCGCTGTCGACTTCCTGCAGCAGGCCAGCTTCCTTGGCGCGGCTCAGACGCGAGGTGTCCACGGTCAGCAGGACATCAGCCGGGGAGTTTTCACCTTCGGCGGACATGCGGGCGATCAGCTCGTCGGCCTTGCCCTCGATGCGGTTGATGGTGATGCCGGTGGCTTCCTCAAAGTCGGTATAAAGTGCTTCGTCGGTGTCGTAGTGGCGCGACGAGTAGATGTTCAGCTCACCTTCGGCATAGGCGGAGGTAGCGATCGTGGCGGCAAGGGCGCCTGCCAGAATGGTGGTGGTCTTCAGCATGTCATGTCCCATATTTCTTGGCGGTTCATTTTCCGACTGAAATAGTCGCTTAAAGCAATTTCCGGCGGATGCAAAGGATTTCTGACAGAAAAAATCGGATACTTTAATGTTGCCGCCGACGCGTGGTTCCGCATCGGTGCCATCGCCCGGGCGCCGCTGTGCAAATGAGACGAATCGATTGGGGTAATTGGGGACAATCAACGGTGAAGAGAGAAAACCGGACGTCCCAAAAGCAAAAAAACCGCATCGGATGATGCGGTTTTCTGCATGTCGCTTTTGCGGATCTCAGCCCTGGCGCGCTTTGAACTTGCGCTGGGTCTTGTTGATCACGTAAACGCGGCCTTTGCGGCGCACGACCCGGCAATCGCGGTGCCGGTTCTTCAGCGAGCGGAGCGAGTTCTTGACCTTCATGGCCTCTCTCCTTGTCTGCGGCGCGAACCAGCGCCTGGGTTAGCGGGTGCCGAGGCCGAAGCCGGGGCAGTGAATGGGGTGGTGGGCGATACAAGGATCGAACTTGTGACCCCTTCGATGTCAACGAAGTGCTCTACCGCTGAGCTAATCGCCCACCTGGCCTGCGCGCCGTCCGTGCCCCTTGGAAGTCAAAGGAGCGCGGGGTGCCGCGCCGGTGAGGGGGTCTATAAATAGAGTCGCAGCGGGGTGCAAGAGCTTTTGACCCCAGAAATTTCCGCGATATGCTGTTTCTTGCAGAAGAAGCACCGGAGCAAGGATGCCAGATACAGCGTTTTCCGTGATTTTGCCCGCGAAACAGGTCTCGGCCGTGGTCTTTGCCTCCCCGCATAGTGGCACAGATTACTCTGAATCCTTCATGGCGCAGACGATTCTGGGGCGTAAGGCGATCCGCAGCTCCGAGGATGCCTTTGTTGATCAGCTATTCGCAGCGGCGCCGGATTATGGCGCGCCCTTGTTGTGCGCGCTGAAGCCGCGTGCCTACCTGGACCTGAATCGCTCGCCGGAGGAATTGGACCCTGCGTTGATCGAAGGTGTGCAAAAACGAGGTCAGAATCCGCGCGTGGCCTCTGGGCTGGGGGTGATTCCGCGCGTCGTGGCCAATGGCCGCGCGATCTACCGGGGGAAATTGCCGAGGGCCGAGGCTGATCGCCGTATCGCGGAGTGCTGGCATCCCTATCACCGGACGCTCAAGGCGATGCTGGAACAGGCCCACAGGACATTCGGGCAGGCGATTCTTGTGGACTGCCACTCCATGCCGCATGAGGCGGTCGACTCGATGATTCCACCGTCGGGTGGACGACCGGAGATCGTTCTGGGGGATCGCTTTGGGGCGGCGGCAGATTCGGATGTGGTGGATCGCATCGAAGCGGCCTTCGTTTCGGCCGGGTTGAAGGTCGCCCGCAACGCGCCGTTCGCGGGCGCCTACATTACGCAGACCTATGGGCGCCCCTCGCGGCGCCAGCACGCCGTGCAGATCGAGATCGACCGGGCACTGTATATGGATGAGGCAAATATCTGTCCCAACCCCAATTTCGAATCGTTCCAGCGCCTGCTGCGGGGGGTCATCGCCGAGATCGCAACGATCGGGAGCGAGGAAATGCCACTGGCGGCCGAGTAACCTGCAAACGAGCGGCAACACGGGCGGGTCTATCAAGACGTCAGCGTAAGGCCCGCCCTTTCAGAATCGCGGCATGGCCAAACCGCTTGCGGATCGCGTCGGTTGCCCGTTCGGCCTCAGCGCGTTGGGAGGCGCGTGGGTCGAGCAGATCTCCCCCGTCTTCTGCCTGCGATTCGGGAACCAGATCGGAAATGCCGCAGCCCAACAGCCGATAGGGGCCCTCGTCGCCGACCTGGTCCAGCAGGGTGCGGGCCGTTCGATAGATCCGGTCAGCCATCTGAGTAGGGGCCTGCAAGGTCAACCGCCGGGTCAGGGCGGAATGATTGGCCCGCTTGAGCTTCAGCGTCACGACCCGGCCGGCCTTCTCTCGGGCTTTGGCCCGGTCCGCGACCTGTTCCACCAAACGCCAGAGGTGGCCGTCGAGCACCTCGATGTTGGCGGTGTCCTCAAAAAAGGTCGTTTCCTTGGAGATCGACTTGATCGGTGCATGGGCGGAGACCCGTCGCCGGTCCTCGCCGCGGGCCAGGTGCCACAGCCGGTCGCCCATGGAGCCAAAGCGGCTGTTCAGCGCGTTTCGGTCCCAGCGAAGCAGGTCGCTAAACGTGCGAATCCCCGCCTTTTCCAGGCTGGCCTGGGCAGCAGGGCCAATTCCCCAGATCAGGCGGACAGGTTTTTCGCGCAGGAAGTCCGCGGTTTCCGCCTCGCCGATCACGGAGAAACCGCGTGGCTTGTCGAGATCGGATGCCACTTTGGCCAGAAACTTGTTGTGGCTCAGACCGATCGAACCGGTGACGCCGATTTCATCCTTCATTCGCTTGACCAGCCGTGCAAGCATCACCGCGGGCGGAGCGCCATGCAGTTTTTCGGTGCCGGAGAGATCCATGAAAGCCTCGTCCAGTGACAGCGGCTCGATGTCCGGTGTCAGCTCGTTCATCATCTTGCGGATCTCGCGGCTGACCTCGACGTAGACCTCCATGCGTGGCTTCACCACCACGGCCTCGGGGCAAAGCTTCAGGGCTTGATACATCGGCATGGCGGAACGAACGCCACGAATGCGGGCAATGTAACAGGCGGTGGACACCACCCCGCGCTTGCCGCCGCCAATGATGACAGGCTTCGCCGCCAACTCCGGGTTATCACGTTTTTCGACGCTGGCGTAGAAAGCGTCGCAATCCATATGCGCAATGGACAGCGTGAAGAGTTCGCGATGCGCCGTAATGCGCGGGCTGCCGCACTGGGGGCAGCGGCGAGCGGGCGCGATTTGGCTCAGGCAGTCTCGGCAAAGGGCATGCATGTCGCGTCAAATTCTGTCCGGGGCGAGGGCGGAGGCCAGTCTAACTGCTGGCGGAAGGGTTGTCTTTAACCTCTCGCGTGGCCAAGTGACAGACCATGACAAAGGACGCGATTGCCAAAGCAGAATTTTCCGGGGCGAAACTGGCACTGTTCCTTGGGAGCGACCTTTTGGTGATCCAGCGTGATGACAAGCCGGACATTCCCTATCCGGGGCATTGGGATTTGCCGGGAGGTGGTCGAGAGGGACGCGAGAGTCCGGAGGCCTGCGCTCTGCGAGAGACCTTTGAAGAAGTGGGACTGCGGTTATCGGCTTCCGCCTTGAGCTGGTCCTGCGCATACCTCCGACCACGTGGCTGGGTCTGGATGTTTGCGAGTCACCAGCCGGCAGCTCTAGCGCAGGAGGTGCGTCTGGGCGACGAGGGGCAGAGCTGGGCGTTGATGTCGCCGCAGAACTATTGCGCCCATCCCCTGGCGGTGCCGCATTTCGCCGAACAGCTGAGAGCCTATCTGGCGGCCGGTGGCGCGTAAGGCGAACTGAAAAGAAAGCCCCCGCTGCGAGGCGGGGGTAGGTGACGGGCCTCAGGAAGTCCAGCCCGTCTGGGGAGTGTCTCAACCCCGAGAATCGCGCACCCGCGGGTGTTTCGCAAAGAAAGCGACAGGTGCCGAGGCGGGCTGCCGAAATTGGTGTGCCATTTTCAGCACAGGACGATTTGGCGCAGCCGTGCCTTGCTGTCCCAGTTTCATCTTGCAAATGAGCGCCTTGCCCTTACGTCAGGCGGCGCGCGCCGAGGGGGATACGCGGGCAAGATGCATTTAAGATCGATTTTTTATTCCGCCTAAATTTTGGGCAGATAGCCCGCGCGCCAAGGTCGCTGCCGCGCAATGTTGCGGATGCGGGGCATCCGTATGCCCCGCATTTGCGGGTTCTGGCCGCGGAGGCTTCAGATCGAACGCAGCTCCGTCAGGATGGCCTCGGCAGCGCCGCGGGGGTCCTGAGCTTGCCAGATCGGGCGGCCTACGACGATGTGGTCGGCGCCGTCCGCGATGGCGTTGGCCGGCGTGGCGACACGTTTTTGGTCGCCGAGCGCCGCACCCGTCGGGCGGACGCCGGGGGTGACGATCAGCTTGCCCTGCGCCTCGGGCAATGCGCGGATCAAGGCGGCTTCCTGAGGGCTGGCGATGACACCGTCAGCGCCCGCGGCGAGCGCATTTCCGGCACGCTCCAGAACCAGATCCTGAACCGCGCCCTCCTTGATCAGGGCGGTATCCAGGTCCTGCCGGTCGAGCGAGGTCAGGATGGTAACGGCGAGGATTTTGAGGTCTTTGCCTGCTGTCCCTTCCTTGGCGGCGCGGACGACATAGGGATCGCCATGCACCGTCAGGAAATCCAGATCGAATTGTGCCAACCCGCGCACCGCATTTTCCACCGTGGCACCGATATCAAACAGCTTCATGTCGAGGAAAATGCGCTTTCCACGTTCCTGCTTGAGTTCATTGGCAAGCCCCAGGCCGCCGCCGGTCAGCATGCCGAGGCCGATCTTGTAGAAGGACACGGCATCGCCCAGCTGGTCGGCCAGCTGCAGACCTGCCACCGCGTTGGGGACATCCATGGCAACAATCAGGCGGTCGTCGGCGCGCGGGGCTTGGGTCATCGGGGATCCTCATGAGACTGGCAGGTTTTGCGTGAAACTGGCGTTTCATACGCAAGGGGGCGATGTGGGGCAAGTCCGGAGCGGGCGGCATGGCTGCCTCCGTCGGATAGGTTGATCCAAGTCAGGGATTTGCACATCCTTTTGGGGTTTATTGGTCTTGAAGCGTCCCGGATGCTTCCCACATTGAACCCTGAGGCCCGGACCGGGGCGTGCCGCAAGGCGGGCGCCGCCAGACACATTGGGCGCTTGAAAAAGGAGAGCAAGATGGACTTGAACAAGTTCACGGAGCGTGCACGTGGTTTCGTGCAGGCCGCGCAGACCATAGCCATGCGCGAAGGGCACCAGCGACTGGTGCCGGAACACATTCTGAAAGCACTGATGGATGATGATCAGGGGTTGGCCAGCAACCTGATCTCCCGTGCCGGTGGAGCGCCTGCGCGCGTCGCCGAAGCGGTCGATGCCGCTGTGGCCAAACAACCCAAGGTCAGTGGCGATGCCGCGCAGATCTATCTGGATGGGCAGACTGCCAAGGTTCTGGATGAAGCGGCCAAGATTGCCGAGAAGGCCGGTGACAGTTTCGTGCCGGTCGAGCGTCTGTTGATGGCGCTTTGCATGGTGAAGTCAAAGGCCAAGGACGCGTTGGAGGCTGGTCATGTCTCGGCGCAGAAACTCAATGAAGCGATCAACGACATCCGCAAGGGGCGCACCGCAGACTCCGCCACTGCCGAGGAAGGGTATGATGCGCTCAAGAAATACGCGCGCGATCTGACCGAGGCTGCACGGGAAGGCAAGATTGATCCGATCATCGGTCGTGACGAGGAAATTCGCCGCTCGATGCAGGTGCTGAGTCGGCGGACCAAGAACAACCCGGTGCTGATCGGCGAGCCGGGTGTTGGTAAGACCGCGATTGCCGAGGGGATGGCGCTGCGCATCGTCAATGGCGATGTGCCGGAGTCCCTGCGCGACAAGCAGCTGTTGGCTCTCGACATGGGGGCGCTCATTGCTGGCGCGAAATACCGTGGCGAGTTCGAGGAACGCCTGAAGGCTGTCTTGACCGAGGTGACCGAGGCGGCTGGTGAGATCATCCTGTTCATCGACGAGATGCACACGCTGGTAGGTGCCGGTAAGGCGGATGGCGCGATGGATGCCGCGAACCTCATCAAACCGGCGCTGGCGCGCGGCGAACTGCACTGCATCGGCGCCACCACGCTGGATGAATACCGCAAATACGTGGAGAAGGACGCCGCTCTTGCCCGCCGCTTCCAGCCGGTGATGGTGCAGGAACCGACGGTGGAAGACACCGTTTCGATCCTGCGCGGTATCAAGGAGAAGTACGAGCTGCACCACGGCGTGCGTATCGCCGATGCGGCCTTGGTGGCGGCGGCGACGCTGTCGAACCGTTACATCACCGACCGTTTCCTGCCCGACAAGGCGATTGACCTGGTCGACGAGGCCGCGAGCCGTCTGCGCATGCAGGTGGACAGCAAACCTGAAGAGCTGGATGCGCTGGACCGGCAGATTCTGCAGATGCAGATCGAGGAAGAGGCGCTGAAGCTGGAAGAGGACGCCGCCTCTCGTGATCGGCTGGAGAAGCTGCAAAAGGAACTGGCCGAGCTGCAGGAGCAATCCGCCGAAATGACCGCGCAGTGGCAGTCGGAACGCGACAAGCTGGCTTCTGCCCGCGATCTGAAGGAGCAGTTGGACCGGGCCCGCGCGGAACTGGACATTGCCAAGCGCGAGGGTAACCTCGCCAAGGCGGGTGAGCTGTCCTATGGCGTCATTCCGGGGCTGGAAAAGCAGCTCGCGGATGCCGAGCAGAAGGAAGAACAGGGTCTGATGGTCGAAGAGGCCGTGAGACCCGAGCAGATCGCCGCCGTGGTGGAACGCTGGACCGGTATTCCGACCTCCAAGATGCTGGAGGGAGAGCGCGACAAGCTCTTGCGGATGGAGGATGAGCTCCATCGCCGGGTGATCGGCCAGAATGCTGCGGTAACTGCGGTGGCCAATGCCGTGCGCCGGGCGCGTGCCGGGCTGAACGACGAGAATCGCCCGCTGGGGTCTTTCCTGTTCCTTGGCCCGACCGGGGTCGGCAAGACCGAGCTTACCAAGGCGGTGGCGGGCTTCCTGTTCGATGATGAGCACGCGATGGTGCGTATCGACATGTCAGAGTTCATGGAGAAGCACTCTGTCGCGCGCCTGATCGGTGCACCGCCGGGTTACGTCGGCTACGACGAAGGTGGGGTGCTGACCGAAGCGGTGCGGCGCCGTCCCTACCAGGTGGTTCTCTTCGACGAAGTAGAGAAGGCGCATCCGGATGTCTTCAACGTGCTGCTGCAGGTGCTGGACGACGGTATGCTGACAGATGGTCAGGGGCGCACGGTTGACTTCAAGCAGACACTCATCATCCTGACCTCCAACCTTGGCGCCCAGGCGCTGAGCCAGTTGCCGGAGGGGGCAGACGCTTCAGATGCCCGTCGGGATGTGATGGATGCGGTCCGCGCGCACTTCCGGCCCGAGTTCCTGAACCGCCTGGACGAGACCATTATCTTTGACCGGCTGAACCGTAAGGATATGGATGGTATCGTCGATATCCAGCTGGCACGACTGCTGAAGCGGCTGGCCGGGCGCAAGATCTCCCTTGAACTGGACGAGGGGGCAAAGACCTGGCTCGCCGACGAAGGTTATGATCCGGTGTTTGGCGCTCGACCGCTGAAGCGGGTCATCCAGCGCGCCTTGCAGAACCCGCTGGCCGAAGCCCTGCTGAGCGGTGAGATCAAGGATGGTGACACGGTACCGGTCACCGCCGGGACCGATGGGCTGATCATCGGGGACCGGCTGGGAACAACTGACCGCCCCAAGCCTGACAATGCGGTCGTCCACTGATCGTCTTTGAAATCTGAAACACTTGGCCCGCCAGAAATGGCGGGCCTTTCTAGTCAGGGCTTGTTGTGTGCCCGCCGTCGGTGGCGGGCATGGCCTTCGGTCCTCAGGATCGGCAGCCGAAAGGAACAAAGGTGCTGGCCATGCCCTCGTTCATGGTCATCAGGGTGAGCAGGTTGGCGAACGCCTGTTCCTGTGTTGTCTCGGGGCAGACATTCCCCCGACCGACGCAACCGCCCGCAATGAATGCTTCGTTGCGGGCCAGAAACTCGGGGCGCATCCCCTCTCTCCCTACATAACCCAGCGCGTCGTCCACAGCGCGCCGGTACAGCTCGCATTTCTGCTTTGCCCAACTGTTGTCCGCAGGTGCCGATGTTTCCGCGGTGGCCGTCAGCGGATACGCGGCCAGGGCGATACAGAAACGGATGAGCATATGGCGCATGGTGGCGTCTCGGGCTCAGCAGTGGCGCTGAAGCAGCTGGGAGTGGTGGCTCATATGCCGGTTTCTCCCCGCGCAACCCGACGTTCGTACTTGCGACGCAGCACCTCCATGCGCGGCTCCCAGTCATAGCGTGTGTCTTCGGTTGTGGGAGACCAGAACAGTCGCCCGCCGTAGCGCCATGGATCCAGCACGATGCCGCCGTAGATGTCAGCCCCTTTGGGTGCAATCACCGCGGTGCTATGGTCGATGCGGAACTCATTGCGAGGTTCGGCGATGGCGCGCAGCATGGTCAGCGTGCGGAAGTTTTCCTGGTTGAGCCGCGCCTGCATGTCCTCGGCATAATGGACGCAGATACCGCGTTCCTTGACGCCCGTATTCACAAGGGTGTTGTGAATGATGGGCGAGGTCGTGACATTGTATTCTTTTGCCAGTCTTGCCGAATGTTCATATGCGATCTCGGCCGCGCGACGTGCCTCTGCAGGATCGACGCTCGGGTCCAGCGATTGCAGCGCTTGAGACAGCTCCGCGACGTCATCGCGGCTGGCGGTCGGTGCGTTGGCGCAGGCGCTCAGCAAGCTAGCCGCCAGTAGCAACAGGGAAGTCAGTAGCGATTTCATTCAGGTTAGCCCGTGCCGGTTCGTATCTTTGCCGTCACCATATCGGTTGTGTGTCGCAAGGGCAGGGGGGAAATTTCCGTCTGGCGGAGCCCTGCTCAGATTATTCCTCGATCGCTTCCCGAACCAGGCTGTCCAGCAGATCCTGGATTGGCTGCATGTCGCCGGGTGGGTAGGGGCGGAAGCCGATGGTCACGGACTCGCTGTCCGGCAACTGCGCGACAAAGATGTCATAGGGGCAATAGGTGATGTTCATCGGGTTCGCCTCCATCACCTGCCGCGACAACCGTGCGGAGCAGAAGGAGAACACCTTGGCGTTCTCAAATAGCACCACATCAGAGCCGACGTCGCCGCGGGTGCGCTCCAGCATGTCGCCCACATGGCTGACATGCTCCAGCCGCAGCCCGCGGTTGGCAATCGCGTTCTCCAGGCCAAAGGTCACATCCTCGAAGCTGAGCGTGGTGTCGTAGCTCTGCATCTCCTGGGCGCCCAGTGACTGCGCAGCAAGCGCAAGCAGCGCGGCGGTGATGACGTGTTTCATGCGAGATCCCCCTTATCCCTTTGTTGATTTTTGCCCGACAATCCACGGCAACACTACCGCTTTCCGCCGTCACGGCCCCGGTCTGTGGGCAAAGGTTACAGCGCTCTCGCGCAGTCGTGACAGGATATGTTTTGGGATTCCCTGCGTTGAGGGTTAGCTGAGGGGAACGCAGAACCGCAGGAGACACCGATGGCGCGCCGCTGGAGCAATGATCTGACCCATGCCGATACCACACCGGAGGCGGCCTTCTGGAACCGCCGCAAAATCATCGCGGGGCTGGCGGGCGCGGGGTTGGCGGGTGCGCTGGGCAGCCGCGCCGCGGCAGAGGGTGCGCTGGAGCCCAACAGCTGGGAGGAGGTCACCAGCTACTGCAACTTCTACGAATTCGGCACCGGCAAAAGCGATCCCGCCGCCTATGCGGGCCGCATGACGACGAAACCCTGGAGCGTCGAAATCGGCGGCATGGTGGAGCGGCCGGGCAGCTATTCGATGGACCAGATCCTGGGCGAGATGACACTGGAGGAGCGCATCTACCGTTTCCGCTGCGTCGAGGCCTGGTCGATGGTCGTGCCCTGGCAGGGGTTCGAGCTGGCCGATCTTCTGGCGCTTGCAGGCGTGCAGGCGGAGGCAAAATACGTAGCCTTCGAAACGCTCTACCGCCCGTCGGAAATGCCCGGCACCGCCTACAGGGTGTTGGACTGGCCCTACCGCGAGGGGTTGCGCTTGGATGAGGCTATGCACCCGCTGACGATCATGGCCACCGGCATATTCGGCAAGCCGTTGCCCAATCAGAACGGCGCGCCGCTGCGCCTGGTGGTGCCGTGGAAATACGGTTTCAAGTCGATCAAGTCGATCGTCCGCATCACCCTGACCGACAAGGAACCCCCCTGCAGCTGGAACATGGCCAACCCGCGCGAATACGGGTTCTACAGCAACGTGAACCCCGAGGTCTCGCACCCGCGCTGGAGCCAGGCCAGCGAGCGCCGCATCGGCGGCGGGCTGTTTGCCAAGCGCCAGCCGACGCTGATGTTCAACGGCTATGCCGACGAGGTCGCCGCCCTCTACGAGGGCATGGACCTGTCCCGACATTTTTGACGGCGCCGGGATGGAGCATCTGAACCGCCAGCTGCGCCGCCTGCCGGTCTGGGTCGTCTACCTGCTGGGGGCGTTGCCCGCGCCTTGGCTGTTTTACCTCGGGCTGACCGGCGGCCTCGGCGTTGAACCAATCGAGGCGCTGGAGCACGAATACGGAAAGCTGGCGCTTCAGCTGATGATCCTGAGCCTTGCCGTCACGCCGTTGCGGCGACTGACGGGGCTGAACCTGTTGCGGTTCCGCCGGGCGATCGGCCTCTTGTGCTTCTTCTATGCAGCCTGCCACCTCCTGGTCTGGCTGGTGCTCGACGTGCAGATCCCGGCACAGATCGTGGCGGATGTACTGAAGCGGCCCTACATCACCATCGGAATGCTGGGGTTTGCGCTGCTGCTGCCGCTGGCGGCCACATCCAACACCCTGTCGATGCGCCGCCTTGGGCGCCGCTGGCACCGGTTGCACCGGCTGGCCTATGTCGCTGCGGTCCTCGCGGCGCTGCACTATGTGATGCTGGCCAAGGGCTTCCAGCTGGAGCCATTGGCCTACCTCGCTGCGGTTGTTGCGCTGCTCGCCACACGCCTGCCAATGAAGCGCTTGCGCTGGCCGCCGCAGGCAAGGCGGGATCGGGCTTAAACCCATGGAAAACTGCCGAAAACTGCCGGGTTCCCAAAAAACGCATCTTTTTTGAAAATAGCCCTTGCGCCCTGCGGCAACTGTCCGTAAAAGCCCCTTCACCGGCGGCGCTGAGGCGCTGCTGACACGCCGGAGAGACGGTGGGACGCGCTGGAGAGACGGCGGCATCTGTTGGATGGAACGAGGCGGGCGCGCTGTGAGAATGGCGCAACGGTCCTGTTT